>NC_013216.1:3246874-3896249 GCF_000024205.1 Desulfofarcimen acetoxidans DSM 771 | reverse complement strand
TTGTTGTTCATCTTGTAATGCATCTAGTATTTGCGCTCTAACATCATATAATAATAATTTTAGATCATCCGATAAACCTACTAACCATCCCAATTGATGCACCACCCCAACCAAAGGAAATATATTACAACAACTTAACTTAATAAAATATTCGCTATTTACGAGAAATTTCCTGCAAGCTGTCAAAAAGTAAAAACATCTTATAGTAACTAGGATCGTGTTTCAAAAGCCACGATTTATAATACAACCACAATATATAGGCAAAATATGATATCTATTACTCTATGTTGATGTCTTGAAGTGAAAAAATATTTTTGAAACTGAAACGAAACAATCTTCTAGAGTCTTAGAATGCGTATCCCCATCAATCCCAAACCCTCTCCAACACCCACCTCATCACAATACAAATCACAAATCACCCCCTGCTCCGTAAAACACCGGTACCGGGGCAATTAAAAATAAGGCTTCCAGATAATATTTTGGACAAAAAAATAAACCCTTTCGGGTTAACCTAAGAAATTGGCCACTGTTGTTATAGCCTTAAATGCAGTACCTGCCACAAGACCTATACATGAAAATACAGTAGTTATCTTAATCATGCCTGCTATCTGCCCTTGGCCTACCGCTTGGGCAATGTAACCAGACAGCCAACCGACACAAGCAATAAGCATCATTTGCACGATAACAATGCCGGGCCCGCCCTGCCCGAAGGTAGATAATGCCGCCTTTCCAATGGTTCCCGTACTTGCATGTGCCGGGGATGCACTCATAGCCATAAAAGCACTTGCACAAAATAACTGCAGTTTACTACCCTTTTCCGGGGTCATCATGGCCCTGGAGATAAAATTATTCTTTGGGCTAACATAAAACCCTGTGATTGTCAAAGCAATCCCTCCTTAATATCACTTAAAAGCATAAGCTTAAATTCCAGTCCTGCTGTGTTCTCATTTTCTATTCGCTGCCGGATATGTACCGCCCTTTTGGTTGAGGTGGTGGTCACCAGGATAGTAGGGAACCGGTCCGTTAACTTTGCCCACCACCGACCGGCATAACCTTCATCCTGGTATAACCTGTTATACTTCCTCACTTTATCAAAATCGTTCTGGCTCCGGTCTAACTCTACAAAGTTAAACTTAAACTTGCCGGTTACAGTGTTCCTAATCCCGGCAAAGGCATCCGCTTGCAGCAGCTTATAATTAGCCTCATAACTAAAGCAGTGAATTTGCTCCCATGCCTTTAAGCCAGCCATAAACCACACGTAAACCCAATTTAATGCTAACAGGTGTTCTAATCGCCCGTTCTTTTTGCCGGTAAAATAACAATAAGGCTCTGTCAATGCAACCCTGCATCTTTTCACCCTCCCGCTTTTATATAGCTTAAATAATCTCTCCTGTGCCTTTCTGCGGCCTGCAGCTAAGTCTTTAAACAGCAGTGCAGTTATCTGGTCAGTATCAAGTGCTTTTCTGCTCTCTATAGCCTCCAAAATGGCTTTATCGCGGTAATAACCTTTTTGCCTGGTATTCATAATTCCACGCCCTCACGGGGTTTTTATTCAATATTGCCTTTGCTTGTTTGAGAGGTAAAAACATAGTCTGTACTTCTTTTTCCTCAATACCGAATTTGAATATTGCTCTTCCTTTTATGCCGGGTAAGTGAGCAGCCAGGGGACAGGATTCTCCGAGCACCATACGGGAGTTTAACTCATCTGCAACCTGAAAGCACAACCGGGCCTGAAACATTGCTCTGGTATCACCAGGGAGAACCTTCGTTGACGGTCTTTGAGTGGCAGCAACTACCGATATACCAACAGCACGGGCTAAACGGGTTATTCTGTCAACCAGTTCCATTGTTCTGTCGTCCTTAAGTTCGGCTAACTCGTCAATTATGGCAATAATATAAGGCATATCTTCCCCCTGGTAATCCTGTACCTTCACGACACCGGCAGCTTCCAGGATACCTATTCTCCTTTCCATCTCCCGGTTAAGTGATTCCATCAATGCTAGGGCTTCCGCTTCCGTCCGGGCTAATGCCGCATGACTCCCAAGGTAGGCAAATTCCAGCCGCTTAAGGTCAATAATTGCTACCAGTGCTTTAGATAACAGGGAGTGAATAAGAACATGCAGGAAATTACTTTTTCCAAAGCCAGGAACACCGGCAATGAGCAGGTGGGGACTGTCGGTAAGGTTAAACAATACGGGCCCTCCATGGCTAACACCGACCGGTGCCGGTAAGGACATTTTTGTATATTCCTCCGGCTCCCAACAATAAGGCAGTCTTTGTGGTAATCTGCCTGTATGAATAGTCATTTGCAACGCTCCATTCCAAGTTAAATCAATCAACCCGTTAGCGGCATCCTGAAAATACTCCCGGTACCGTTTAACCCGATTAAAGCTAATTCCCGGGGGCAGGTTAAAGATTAAATGCCACCCGTTTGTAGTTCGCTTTTTGCCACATAAAATCGGCTTCCTGCCATCTTTAGCGGTTAGGTTTAGATTGTCGATGGTATCAAGTATTAGTCCAGGAACCTTGTTATCCAGGTAGATTGTTTTGTTGATCAGTGGTATTTTAAGCTGTTCAATTTTACGTCCCATAATCTCTATGCCTTGCCGATGCCGGAACATGGCCCGGAACGTTTTGCCTATGTCCTGGAAGGCTTCTTCAAGAATGTTCTCTTTGTTGCTGATAGGAGATCACCTCCCTGTTAGTATGAATACCTACCACATGAAATGTTTTTATACTTTTATTCGGGTCAACTTGTCCAATATTCAACAAAAATAAAACCTGTTAGCAGGTAAGTTGTTCCTACTCTACAGGTTCAAGAAAAAATAAATCTGTAAATTTTTCAGGGGGATAATTTAGTGACTGTAGCAAAATAAGTGCAAGTTTAACTGAAGGATCATAACAACCTCGAAATATTTGTCCTATGTATGATCTATTTACCCCTATTTCCTGAGCTATTTTAGATTGTGTTTTACCGGATAAAGTTAAAGCTTGCTTTAAATTGTTTCTAAGTATCACTTTGTCTTTTTGCAGAACCGGCTTATTATCTTGCCTTAAGTATGGATTAAGCCACTCTTTCAAAACTCCGTTAAGAAAAACCTCTCTTGTCAATGCGGGACAAATTTTATTTGCCTTCTGATAAATAATTTCGAGTGAGTCTCTTACATCATTGGACAATCCCAAGTCATTAAAATTCATAAGCAAGACCTCCAAAACTGTCAGGTATATATAACACCCGGTATGTAAATAATACATTTCTGAGGTGAATAATATGCTTGGTATTATCTTTAACACATCAAATAAAGACTATGGCAATAAGAACATAAATACTGACAAAGCAGCAGAACATATAGTAAAGATTACCCAAAACTCCATTAAGAACAGCCAACAAAAAAAATAGCATATCGTCTGTAAAATATAAAAACCTTTCCAAGACCATAATGGTCTTAGAAAGGTTTAAAGATATACTTAATAACGATTAGCAATATCAGACCTAATTCTAATAAAAGGGTGTATGTTAAACATACACCCTTTGGGAATGCAAGAAATATGATACAGGACTTTAAGATTTACCGTGTAAAAAGGACTTTTGGTTAAATGTTGCAATTTTTAAAAGTCATAATAATATTCTAATCATCGTTTTCTTGATTTTGTTTCTGTGCTTTAGCTTTCTCAACCTCCTCAATAACCATTCTGGCTAATGCTCCCCCGGTAATCTTGCTAACTCTGGCCCATTTTGCAGCTATATCAGGATGATTTTTAAGTTCTTTATGCAGATATTCCCTGGCTGCTGCAAGTCCCTCAGGAGTTGAATCAAATGTAGGTATTTCTTTTTCTGGATTATCACTCATACTTATGCCTCCTGGCTTATTGCCTGGGTTAATTCACCGACAACATCTTCATTTCAACGAATCTGGTATCCACTATGATTATTCCAAACAAAAGGAAATTCTTGCTGAGGTATATCGCTGTCCATAATGCGGCCAAGTGTTTCTATAGCCCATACCTGAAAATCGACGATGGTTTGACGCTTACTCTCGTCCCTGATGCGACTAAAGTCCATTTTCATTAATAGGCCGATAACACCATCACGATTAAGACAAACCATTTCACGAAGCCCTGCTTCCATGGTTATCATAACCATGGAAGCAAATCTACCTAAAACTGCCTCATTTCTTTTTAATAGCTGGTGAAGTGCGCTCCGGTCATACTCAATTCTTTCATAATACAGATAAATCTCTGCTGTTTTGAATTACTCCAACTTCCATGACCATAACGGTCATGGAACTAAATCTACCTAAAACTTTTTCATTACGCTTAAATAATCGAGGCAATACTGACTTATCATATTCTTGTAAGGAGTTGGTCTGGTGCACACCTTAACCATAATATATTATTTACTTCTTCATAAATTTTATTAACAGTACAGTTTCTTTATTTAACATTAGACTATCTCTCCAAAATTAATAAATACCGGCCTATTCAATCTAGCCTAACTTCGATAAATGGGTAAAGTTAATTTTAAAGCTGCTGTATGGTTATCATTCATCCATACCCCTTTCTTGATAAAAGAAATTAACCTCTCGGCAAATCGATCAGCCTCTTCTTCTTTCTGAATCCGGTACTTAAAATCAGTATTGTATAAACTGGCCCAAATATTAGTTGCCATCTCATTTCTATATAGAACCGAAATAATAAATATCGTTATAAATTAAACGCAAAGTCTCTTTTTCACATCTTCCGAACAGCATTTGATTTCCTCTAAAAACGAGTCAACAGATTTTTGAATTTCTGAAGCATTTTTATGAAAGCGATTATAAATAGCTGTATTTTTTAACCATTTCCATAACTCTTCTATGCAATTCAGATTGGGTGAGTAGGGTGGAAGAAATTTCAAAAACAGATGATCCTTATGCTCGTCTAAAAAGTCTTTAAGTAATTTTGCATGATGAACTCTTGCATTATCAAGAACAATGTAAATTTTAGAAATGTCATCTTTTAAAAAATGTGATACCAATTTTTTAAGAAAATCTTTGAATTTTTCTGCATTGATTTTGTCATAATTTACACAAAAAACTTTACCCGTATAGTAGTTTAAAGCACCGTATAATGTAACTTTTGCATGGTGTCCATAGGTCTTAATCTTTTTTTGCTCACCTTTTGGGAACCATGCTCGTTGTAAACCTTGATAGTCCCTAATGTGAGATGCATCCACATATAGGAGTATTTCACATTCAGTGAGATTTTTTTAACTCTTCCAGCTCATCTTGAAAAGCTTTTTGCTTTTCCGGATCAGCTTTGGCTAATACATAAGTGGGACGATTATAACGAAAATCCATCTTAAGAAGCATGCGCCAAACACCATCTGATGTATATTTAATGCCGTATGTATCATGAATGTAAGCAGCGAGGGTTTTACAATTCCAAGTAGTATGGGTACTAAAACCAACCTCTGATGGTGATTTTTTCAGTACCTCTTTGACCTCTTCTTTTTGTTCATTGGTTAGCCTTGGCGGTCTTCCCGGTTTTTTTGATACATGAAGCAGTTTTTCAACTCCACCTTCATTAAAGTAAGCAACGTATTTTCTTATGGTTTGTTCACTTATATCAAGATATTCGGCAATCTGCTTTGCTTGTCTCCCTTTCATGACAAGAATGACAGCTTGAACTCTGCATCTTAGTTTATATGGTGTTTCTCTTTTTATCTTATTCAAATCCTCAATGGTTAAATTTTGTGGATTGTTTAAATGCAATTTCCTCATGGTAATAATACCCCTCCCCACACTTGATTCTATTTTACAGGATAGGAGTAAAAATTACCATTACTTTATTAATCGTTTCTATATATGCAATGCATAATGCCCTAACTCGTGGGCTAATGTGAATATCTTTTGTTCTATTGTACGGTACTTATTTAATATTATTATATAACAATCTTGATTCTCATACCTGACTAGAAAACCATTATATAATTTTTCATCCTCAGTAAAATATTCTTCAATTACCGCAATACAACGCTTGCAGGCAAGTTTCAATAATGCACCATAAACAGATTCTTTTACCGATAATGCACATGCCATAAAAGCACCTCCAGAGTAAATTGTTTACTTACACAGTGAGACTGGATAATATCAATAACCGCCCTTTGGGGTAGTCGTGTAAGGGTATTCGTATTGTGAAGACCCCTTTGGGTAGTGTGTATCAGGAAAGGGAGCCGTCAAGCTAAACCCTTTTCTGATTTTGTTTGTAATCCGGTATAATCATTGTCCTGTATTCTTGATATCTGCCTCATTTTCAAGTGCATAGCAAACCAGGCTACCACCGTTTTAAATGACCTCATTATGATCTAATGGTATACGTTTTACAGCATTTTCAATAATCTCAGGTTGATCAATCACCGTTTCAATACCACTTCTAAGACCTAGTAAAAATACTTCATAAAACTGCAATCTTTCTAATTTTCTAGCTGCATCTATGGTTTCGCGCAATAATTTAATATCAATACCTTGATTATCAAGAATTTTAGCAAGACTATTAAATTTTCCCACATAGCCATCGTAACTTTCATCAAATAAAGAGTGATTGGTAGCTGGGAATCCTCTATTTAAGACTTTCTCAAGATAGGGGTAACGTTTTTCTGTATTTGCTATATTGCTACTTCTAAATACAACCGGTACAGGTTTTAGAAGATATCGCACTTCCGGTTTATTTGCCAGTGTGTTAACTTCCAAATGGAACTTTTGAAGATTTTCCTCCGTGGGCTCTATCCCACGGTCAATAAGAATACGGCTATGGATTATTCTCCATTGGTTATTCCAGCTTTCTGCCGTGTTAATATATAGTTGGTGAGCATATTTCTTTAATAATTTATTTTTAGTACACCACAGTTTAAAGGATCTTGAAATATCCATAAAGCACCTCCAGGGTTATTTATTTACTTAAACAGTGAGACTGGCTATAATATCAATAACCGCCCTTTAGGGTTGTTGAGTAATAAGGAAAGGGAGCCGCCAAGCTAAGCCCTTTCCTTATTTCGTTTGTAATCCGGTATAATCATTGCCCGGTATTCTTGATAAATTTCTGCTTCATTTTCAATGTCTAGATAAGCTACAGTTGCAAACCAAGCTGATATTGCGCCTAAAGCATGTCCTTGATACCATTCAATGTTGCATTTAGCCTTTGCCCAGTCAGTGGCTTGCATCATAATGCAGTTGTGTAGGCTTTGCAGGAGTCTTTCCTGCTGAGTATTAGTTAACGTTGCTCACACCTCCTTACATACAAACTATTCATGTTTGTAAATATAAAATTTGTATATGTAAAATATATTAATGCAAGTACAAAGCAATGTCAAATATAAGTTTTGTGTTTGCAAAAAAATATTTTACAAATGTGAATTTTATAGATATACTTGTAAGTAAAGGGGGATAAATTAATGTTTTCATATAAACCGTTACTTAAGCTAATGATTGATCGTGATGTAAAACTAACGGATATCGGCCTTTCTTCAGCTACAAGAGCAAAGATTAATAAAAACGAATATGTTTCTATGGAAGTTTTAGATAGGATCTGCAGCTTTTTTAACTGCCAACCAGGAGACATATTAGAGCATATCCCGAACAATGAGAACAAAAAATTGCCTGGCTAATTAAATGGACCAGGCAATTTTATTTTAAGAAGGGGTTGAGAATTAATGGAAAATACTTATCAAGAAAAATACATTCAGTGGTTAACCAAAGAAGCTACTGAAGCGGAAAAAGCACTTCAAAGCAAAGCCTTCCAGTTTGAGAGTGATTTTTTTTACAGATATGACGCTGAAAGAATATGAAGAGGATCTTGCTTCTGTTCAAAATGAAATAACAGGAGAAAAAATGTTGACTGAAATTATTTGTATTGACTTACATTGTTGGCGGTATATCATCAAGGATTTAGATGGTTTTGATGGTATTTGCATATCTGATGAAAAATTAATTGAAATGGATACTAAAAAGAAAGATGATGATATAACTTTATTGCATGAAATGACCCATGCGTATGAAGGTATGATGCCTGAAACTTACCGGCAATATGTTGCAGTAAGACTTTTTCAAAAGCTACAACATAAAATACCTAATTTGATTTCGTTAATTTCAGCAGATTTACATACTGTCTCTCATGTGGCTTTTCATAGTCCACTCTTTACTCTAAAAGCACTTGATTTGGACATTGGATTAGGATTGCCGCTGGGGACGGTCTATTCTTATGAAAAGAAAGATTTCTATCTTAATATCACCGAATAAATTAACCTAATTATCCATAGAAAACATTAAAGAATAATAGTAAATTATTATAAATAACTGTTGATTATTAGATAATTCAGTAATACTAATATTCACCGGATAGTTGTTAATCGGATATTATAAGAAAATTTAAGGTAGGGCCACCATAACCTTACCTTAAATTTTAAAATCTAATCATTAACGCTTCATGGTTTCAAGTTTTCTTATCGTATCTCCGTATGTTTCCTCATAATAAACTAATGCTTTCTTTAAATCCAATACTTCATCCTTATTAAGATACTTAATAAATTGAACCTGTTCTTCTTTATTTAAACCATAAAGAGGATGTGACATTTTAAAGGATTGTATTAATCCTTTTACTGTTCCATTCTCTTGAGCATATTCATTTAAATAATACTTCATGGCTTCATTATCTTTATATCTAACCGCAAGCTTAAAATTATATAAATAATCGGTTTTTATTGATTCACCAGAACCACTGCCTTTACCAAGCATTTTTCTCCTAAAGTTATCTTTCATATCCAGAGTGGCATAATAAGCAATTTGCTTGGGATCCGTGTTGTAATATAATAAATCGCCAAAAGATTCATAATATGGTCTAGAAGGTAGGCCTGCAAATAGCTTATATTCATCATCTAAACTAAGACCTTGGAATACATTTAACCATCTATCCCGTATTGTTTGAGGTTTATAAATATTAGGAAATATTTTTTTACCCATCATAGATTCAATGGGTATTTTGGCAAATGGAGTTATACCTTGCACGAATTTATTGCTGAAATTCTTTGCGGTATCAAGAGCATATTCCTTAATAGTCATTTTCCCATTTAACCCGGACTTTGGCGCAAATATTTTCCAACCCCAGCTATATCAAGGCTTACACGGCACTAATAATAAAAATGTAGTAGCGAATATTTTTATGAATACACCAATAAAACCTTGATATATACTGGATTTCTGATAGAATTATAGTAGTCGCGAACAAATTGGAGGCTACGATGTTTCTCAAGAAATCCGTTAAGACAGTCAAAGGGAAAAAATACTCCCATTATAGTATAGTCGAATCATTTAGAGACAACGGTAAAGTTAAACACCGCTTAATTTTTGCAATTGGCCCTCTTGATGATGAAGCAGCCGATCGGTTACGCTTAACGCTTAATGCCCACTCTAACCAAGATCTTGTTGTGGCCAAATCTGATGATATTGTTGTCACAAAGCATGGAGCATATTTAGATGTAGCTGTTCTGGTTCATATCTGGCAACAATGGCAGTTTCACGAGTTCTTTCAGGATGACCGCTGGGTTACAGGTATGGTAATTAACCGTTGTATTGACCCGGTTGCGAAATGCAATGTGCAGGAGTGGATGACCAAAACAGTACTGCCTGCCTATATAGATACAGATCCATTGTCAATGAATGCATTTGATATCTTTCGAGAACTAGACCGACTATGCCAGCGAGAAACCGAGCTACAGTCATATATGTTTCGTAAAATTCAAGAAAAGCGACCAAATAGCCTGGATGTGTTTTTTTATGATATTACCTCTACATATGTAACAGGAAGTCGCTGCGTACTTACTAAGTTTGGCTACTCGCGGGATCACCGTCCCGATTGCGAACAAATTGTTATTGCTTTGATGATTACCCCGGATGGTTACCCTTTTTATTGGAAGTTGCTGGAGGGTAATACTCAGGATGTTTCCACAGTTTGCGACTTAATCCAAAACGTCAAGACTTGTTTTCCCATACAACACTGCACCATGGTTTTTGACCGAGGTATGGTATCTGCTGATAACCTTAAAACATTAGAGAAAACAAATTGGGATTATGTTTCGGCAATGGACAGGGACGAGATTAACGTATTATCATTTTTCGAAACAGCATTGCCAACCCCTCCTATGCCGGAGGACTGGGAACAAGTCTTGGCGATGCAGGAATTTCAACCAATAGATGATGACATATTGTATTACCGAGAATTTGAAGATGATAATCGGCGATACATTATAACTTTTGACGTGGCACGTTTTCTTGATGAGCACCAAATACAAAGAAATAAGGTAGAACAAATTAATAGGTGGCTAATCAAAAAAAATGGGGATTTGAAACAAGCCAAAAAATCAAGAAATCGTGACACTCTTGAGCGAGAAATCAGCAAAATCTCGAAACGGTTTCATGTTCATAAATATTTGTCCGTTCAGATTACGCCCTGTTCTCGTACCGTTACAACTAAAACTGGTAAATCTCGTACTGTTGAATCATTTCAGCTTTCAGATACTATTGACAACACTGCTTTGCAGAAAGAACAACGTTTGTATGGAATCACATGTTTTATCTCCAATATTACCCAAGAGCGTATATCTGCTCAGGAAATAGTACAGTGGTATCGACGGAAAAATAAAATTGAAGAAGCCTTTAGGGAGATAAAATCACATCTTGAATTACGTCCAATTTATTTAACCAGGGAGAAAAGAGTAAGGGCCCATGTTGCTGTTTGCATGCTAGCCTATTTTCTGAGAAATGATATTGAGCTCCAACTTAAGGAGCACGGAATTTCCAATTCAACTGAGACGGTTTTAGCCTTATTAGCTGAGTGCAAGGCTAATCGCTGGGTCTTTGATAAATCGGAGGCAAAGACACACTTAAATATCACAAAGGTCTCCGAAAAGCAACAACAAATATTAAAAGCGCTTGGATGTGAATCAATTGTGGACGTAAAGCATGTTAAAAACATTTTACAAAAGGCCGAAAATTGGCTGTAGTAGCGAACGCATTTTTTTAAGAGTACCTTAGCCCTTGCTACGACTGCATTTGGAAAAATCTTACGCCAAACTAAGGTTTAACATATCTCTTATATCCTGAATAGTACCGGCATCCACCCCAAACCAATCTACGAAATCCTGAAACGCGCCAAGTCTGGTAAAATTTTTAATCGTCCCGTCTTCATTGCGCCCAAAAATAATATGGGGTTTTCTGCGCTCTTCTTCTGATAACTCTTTTTCTTCTTCCGGGTAGAAAGTATCATTCCAAAGAGTTAACAATACCCACATCCAGGTTGCGATTAAAGCATATTTACCTACTTTTAATGCAATAACCGGTGACCTGACAGCTGTACCGATTAATTTGCGCCCCATATATCCGGCTAACCTTTCATCTCGAACAGCATTTTTAAAGATTTTAATTTCACGTTTAAAGTTAACCTCTACCCATGACCAAAATGGGATTAACTGCTCTCTTAATTTTTGTCCTATTACAGACACCTGATCATATGCTCCCATTAGCTCATTAGATAATTTAAAGGCGCGATCTTTAATATTGTCAAGGGCCATAACTTCTTCAGGATAACTTGCCAGAAATGATTTTGGTTTTCCTTCGTTTTTCTGCATTTGCTCTAATGTTTCCAGGTATACAGAATACCGAAGTATTGCCTCACGGAAATTAGTCAGTTTTCTAACACCATTCCAATAAAATCTCCATGCTTTAATTAGTTGGGTGCCGGTTTTGTTGAAAGTACCTTTCTTTTCTTCTCTCTTGATAATGTCAACAAATAATTTTAACTCATTAATACTACCAATTTCCTGAGATTGTAGTAATGTCTCAAATCCCCCACGTTCAAACCAATCCTTCATAGTTGGGGTCATTGATCTATCACCAAACATAACCGGGTATAATTCTTTTACTGCTTGATGAATTTTGCTTACAGCACCGGGTATTTCCCTAACCATAACTTCAAAGTCGCCGGAAGCGTTTCTAGTGTTATACTTAGAGAACCTTCTTGGAGAAGTTAATTGATACTCCTTCCAGTACCTTTGTATACCACTTGCAAGTTTACCAAAATTTGTTTGATTAGATTTATACGGCTCCGGGTTATTTATGGTCATAATTATTTCATCAGGAATAACAAAATCTTTAATCTGTCCGCCCATAGCCATAACGCGCTGTAAATCTTCTTGTTTGACTCCTATTTCTTCTACTAAACCGGTATAAAGCATCTCGGCTTGTTTTGATTCTATGGAATCAACAAAATAGAATATCGTACCTTCTTTTTGTCTTAACCGGGAATATCCCTCTGGTATAATATTTTCCCAGGTCACGTATTTACTGCCTAATTTATCCTTTAGAAATTGCTTTTTCTCGGCACGTCCTTTAAATAACATAGCCGCTGCCATAGCAGGAGTTCCAGCATCTTTACCTTTGCCGATTAGTTTCAGTTCTGTTATCTTGAATTCCTTAGTTTCGGTAGTACCTTTTTCTTTGTTTTTAAAATTAACTTTTGCCATTCCTCTTTTGGGATTATAGGCTATAATTTTACCGAAGTTATTCCTGTCCGAAGGCCTTACCTGATAACCAATAATATCCTTTGGAACCTCGCTTAAATCATTAATTGTACGGCCCTCAATATCAGCTTTATCACTGGTTTCTAATAACCAATTTGCATAACTATATAATTGATTACTTGACTTTTCGGAGAGAGGAATAATGTCTTTTCTTTCTCTCCCATCTTCATCATAAGCACTATTAGCTAATTCATAAATCAAATCACTATACATACCGTTATTATCCGGCAGAAGACCATTTACAGAGAATTTACCAAGCTTACCTATAGCCATAGCCTGTTTTTTGTTGAGTGTTTGACGATAAATGTCCTCTCCGGTATAGTCAATTCTTTTTCGTGATACATCCTCATTCCATTGCTGGGCCATTTCCTTAAAAAGCAGCATAATGTTTTTGTCATTAATTTCAATAGCCTGTCTCTTTAAATCCTTGACAATATTATATTTATCATCAATTAATTTAAATAACTTAGCTCTCTTAATGTCATACATCATCCTGGACATAACTTCATACTCTGCTTCAATAAATTCTGTGTTAATATCTAAATTAACATTGCCACGCTGTTTTAAGTAGCCTGCTTTGGTAGGCATAGTTATTTTTTTCTTGTCAGGATTATCTTTGTATTTTTCCTCAGCGTATTTAATAACCAAATGTCGATAGTAATCCTGTTTTTGCAATTTCTTCTCAACATTAAAGCCAATATCTTTCATTGCCTTAATGTATTCATTTTTAAAAGCTGACCACAAATCATGCCTAAATTTAACAGCACGTTTAACTTCAGGATAATACTCTAATTCCTCATTAATTCTTACCATTTCAGCTTTCATTTCATCCAATGTTAAACCAAACCATAATTCCTGTTCGGGGCCAACTTCCTGTACTTCTGCTTCATTGATTAGATCATCAAAAACAACTTTATATCTAAATAGAGTATATGCAGGCTTGTCCATTTTGGCGGTTAATCCCTGAAGTATTCTTAATGTCTTATCATTTGAGACACCTATTTGTTTCTTTAATTCAAGAAGTGCGAACCTGATTGGCTCAAATTTAGCCCCGGCAGGAAGATGTTCAAAAGCTCTTGTAGTCTGATTCAATGTTTTACTCATGTAATTATAGACTTTTAACTTCGTTGTTTCTTGTGGCTGCCCTTGCGCTTGTTGGAAACGTTTATTCGCTTCTTCATTTTTTAACCTAAATTCTTTTCTTGGAGGTTGCTGTTTTTGTTGACCGGTTTTAGGATTGTTTGCTTTAAAAGGATTCTGGGTTATGTCTTTAACTGTCATGCCGATAGTAGGCTTAACTTCACCTATTTTTTCATCTACAGTGCTGGCCAATTGGCGTTCAAGATCGTCGAAGCTGTTTACTTCTTCCGGTTGATTACTTGTACCACTTTTACTACCGGTTGCCGGTGACCCTACCTGCTCATTATGGTAATTATTTGTATTTATATTATTATTGACATCTGAT
Organism: Desulfofarcimen acetoxidans DSM 771; assembly: GCF_000024205.1. Classification (NCBI taxonomy): domain Bacteria; kingdom Bacillati; phylum Bacillota; class Clostridia; order Eubacteriales; family Peptococcaceae; genus Desulfofarcimen; species Desulfofarcimen acetoxidans. Next base: position 3,882,174 of record NC_013216.1, on the reverse strand, counting down.
TGCCTAGGATTTATATTGTTATTGTTGGGAGAAGTCAGGCCAGGTTCGGTTTCGGACGTATAGGGAGGGGTAGGGATATCACTACCATGATCTGCCTTGGAAGACTTCTTCCACATTGTTTTTCCACTCAAAATACCCTTCTTTGAATTTACAACCTCCACATAATAAATAAATCCATTGACTTGCTTCTTGTAAATCAAATCTTTTCCAGTCCCATTGCGTGTTTTTGAACCAGGTAAAATCTCATCCGGACTATTAATAACATCAGGAATTGCCTTTAAATCCTTATCCGTAATAGGTAATTGATTTGATTTAGCTTCTTTTAAAGAGTCACCATGTTTCATTGCATGCCGTAGGTCATTGCTATTAATTTCATGCTTAAAGCCAGTAACATCAACATTAATGAGTTGTTTGATTACATCTGCTTCTCCAGGAGTTACCCTACGTAAAGTAAGATATTTCTGCACTTGTTTTTCCTTTAAAGCTTCATCAATGAATTTATCAATTTCGGGTTGCTGGTAAGTCATGCTTTGAGAAATAACTTCCTGTACTGGTTTTTCCTGCACTGGTTGTTGCTGTGCTTTAAGATTATTTTGTGGTTCCTGCCGTATCTCCTGCTCCACTTCTCCCGGAGGACTAAATCTATATTCGCCGTTAATCTGCTCCTCTTTCCACCCGGCATACTTAGGATTTTTTCTAAATAAGTCGGCAGCAGCCTTTTTCTTAAATCCAACATAACCCTGTTTTGCAACTAAATCCATTGTCCTCTTGTAGCCAGCTTCCTGTAATCCACTGGCTAATTCACCGAAGGAATTAGTTATGTCATTGGCTGTTTGATTAGTTGATTGTCCAGATTGTCCATATTGCTCTACTTTTGCAGTATTATTTTGTTTTGCTCCGATTTCTGAATTGGTTTTCGGAGTTTCTTCCGAAGTTATTACTGTATTCTGATCGGGCTTAACTTCTTGTTTAATCTGTCCCGCCGGAGGTTCTAATAAAACCTTCTTCCTGCCAATACTGCCGATAGTTCCACGCTCATTCTGGATTTTGAGTATAGAAGGATCAGTATTATCTATAACGGTAAACTTATTGCCTTTACCATCGTAAACCGCATCACCGTTATTAATATCTTTAATCCCACGAATAACCGGCTTGTCGCTGATTTCAGGCAAATCTTCTTCCGGCACAAAATCGGAAATTTCAGTAGGCAAATCTCTCTCGATAATATCAGTAATATCATCCTGATTATATTGACCTGCGTTTGCACCTACACTTGTATCCTGCATAACCTGATTAATATTTGCACCCTGAGTAGCTTGAGTATTATCAGTACCAGGTTTAACTCTTAACTGCCCAGGAATACCAGAATTCCGAATTAAGCCTTGTCTTTCAGATATAACTTCCTGAGTAGCTTCCACAACAATATCCTTACCAATCTGAGTATTAGCTAAATCATCAAATGTAGCCTGTACTGCCTGTTCCTGAGGCATACCGGAATTAACATATTCATTAACAGTATCAGTAAATGCCTGCTGCCCGGCAGGAGGAAGTTTTTCGATAACTTTGTTTTGTATAGCTTCATGCACCACACCAATGCCGCCCATGTGGGTACCAAATACAGCACCGATACCCATAGATTCTTGCATCCTTGCGTCAAAGGCAATTTTATCACCCAATGCTTGTCTCTGGAATACTTCTTGAACACCTTCCTCTAATCCCTCTGTGACAGCATCAAAACCCACTCTACCGGTGGCAACGGCTGCCTTACCAAGTCTGGTAGTAGCTTTTATCGGTGACGGAGCAAAAGCTGCTGCTAATTGCGCCGCATCTAACCCAGCCAAAGCCAGGTTCTTCTTAAAAGTAGAATTGGCGGCCTGATCAGCCTGTTCTTCTGTCATACCCCTGGCAATTGCATCCTGATAGGTATTACCTGCTTCCATTGCTGATTCAAGCGGCCTGGACAGCGCGGCACCACCCAGAGAAGAAATAATGGCTTTTTGAAATGGATTGAGAATTTTACCTACTGCTGCTCCTGCGCCTTTATAACCTGCTGCCATTGCCGGTATAAGGGACATTGTAAACGGTACTGTTCTGGCTACGTTAGAAGAATAGAAATCCGGGTCAAAGAATGATTTCCAAGTAAATTCCTGCGGCTTAACTTCATATCCGGTTCTTAGATTTTGTCCGGCATTAACAAGTGTATTGCCGATATTATCAGCACCCTGCCATTTAGAAACCTGGCCCATGTTCTCAATAACGTCACCGACACCTGCCCTGAGACTTGCTCCAGTACGGGTAAAGAAATTATTCTCTTTCATATCAGGGTTAGTTGCACCGCGGTAAGTTTCCATACCAGCTATAGCTGTAGGTGGGGCAGCAGCTATTTTAACCGGTGTGGGTAATTCCTTGACTATTTCGGCCACTTTACCGGGAGAACCTAAAATACCGCTAATTGCCTTACCGGCAATAGGTATGTTTTTAGCAGCATTTAAGGCTCCTTTGGCTGCTGTTCCTGCTCCCCTTATCATTGGCAATGCGTTAATGGTATCGTCTATCATTGATTTAGTAGTATATCCTTCTTCTGGAGCGCCAATTAATGTTCTCCAAATAGCTGAATTTTCTATAGTGTTAAAATTGTTTTGAGGTGTTTGTTGCTGCGACTGTTGTTGTGATTTTAATTGTGGCTGCTGTTGTTGTGGTAATTGCAATTGTGGCTGCGACTGTTGTGATTTTAATTGTTGCTGCGACTGTTGTTGTTGAATAGGTGTCTGTATTGCTTTAGGTGCTGCGTAAGGAGAAGGAAGTAAATTATTTGCTTTAAATTGTTGCGGTATATCAAATTTAAACTCTATTTTTGGGATTTTGATATTATTATCAGAATTAGGAGTAGGAGCAGGAATATTTTTTGCAAATTCCATGCTATTCCATTCTTCCGGTACACTATCACGCCCTGATTCTTCCGCTATTTTTTGCAGTGATTCAGGATTGAAATTTTTAAAGCTGCTGTAATCAGGATTATTATTGGGTGAATAATTAAGCATCCTTTGAATTGCATCAGTATTAGAAGACTTAATATAATCGTTTGGGTTAAAGTTGTTATTGTACGGGCCTAAATAAAGGTTATCAGGAAAGCGGTAAGCCATATTGTTTTTCACCTACCCATTGTTAAGTTGTAATTTTTTATTAATTTCGTTTTGTGCTTCGTTAGATATTCCGCCATTACCGCTACTACCGCCATACATAATATTATAGATAGTATTGAAATCACTAGGAGTTAGTCCTGACGCAAAGAAATCTGACATAAAGCTAGGATCCATATATGCCTGCGGATTATTTAATAATGCCTGATAAGCAGCAGAAATGGCAGCAGATTTATTATTTCCGCTGCCATTATTTAATAATGAAGCTTGCTGCAAAGGTGTTGGCCCCATATTATATGGCAAGAGAGAATTGGCAGAAGGATATTTATACGGTAACATTTGTGCAGGTGTCGGACCCATTGTGTAGGGAAGCAGTGTTTGTTTCTGATCCCAATCAAACCTTGCCTGAGCAAGTGAATTTTGAAAAGCGTCTTGCTGTTGTTGGTACTCCATTTTTTGTTGATTCTGGCTATAGTCCTGGAGCATCTTAGCTACATCTCTGCTCCAATCACGGTATCCTTTTTGATCCTGCTGCAATAGCCTGGTTGCTTCGGAAGCTACCTTTAAGCCTCGATCTTCTTTTTGGGCGTTAATACCTGCAACCGATTCCCGGTATTTTTGATATAAATCTTCTAAATTATTACCATAATTATTTTTTGCCGCATTAATACTAATTGTCTTTTCCCGGTCAAGTCTATCAAATGAAGGTTGGTAGGTATCTTTTATTTTATCCCTGCGATAGTTAGCCAGGTCGCTGCCTCCCAATCCACCGGCAGCAGCATTAGTCAGAGCAGAGTTTACATTATTAGTCTGCTGAGTAGTTAGGTTCTGTTTTGAATCATTATAAGAGTTTTTAATGCCTGTCATTGCATTACTAAAGGCTGATTTAAGCCTATTAATTCCTGTATCCCTGCCCTGATATGCTTGCCTGAAAAGAGAGGAATAATCAGGGCTGGCAATTTGCTGGTTGGCGACTTGATACCAGTCGTTGTATTGTCTGGGTTTATAGTTAGTATTATTTAATGCCGCTTTTAAATAATTTACATTTTGTTGGTCAATGTAATTCATCAAAATCACTCCTTAATTATTTTGCAAAATGCATCTTTGATTTTCGTATTTACTTATATACCAATAGATCATTGCTTTTCTTTCATTTTCCGCTGTCTGACCTTGGTATAGGCAGCGTAACAAACATAAATTTATCCTCGTTGGACTCCATAAAGGCCAGCCCCTCTTGCTCGCTAAATACATATCCTAAACTTGGAATTTTTGCAACACCTGCATGGATAAACACCGGGCAGATCGTGGCTTTTTTATGTGCCGCTTGGCTTTTTTCTTCTAAGCGCATTAATCGGGCCCATATATTCATATATGATGCTCACCTCCTTTCTTGAATAGCTTTTCCACTCAATTTACGCATTCGGAACCTCTAATTATTGAATACGCCTAATCTTCGAGGTCATTCTCTCCTGTGAATTTAATTATCAGCAGTTTACTGTGTGCTATATCTTGTCTGTCGTGTTCTTTTTCAGCTTCCTGTCCAAATGAAGATATTAATAAATTGTGCCTGATTTTATACCAAGTATCCTTTGATACGATTATTGGTGTGCTAGGTGGCATACCCTCAAAGATAAGCTGTATTTCATATGATGATATACCCATCCGGTTTTCAATTCTTTTCACTTTCTCTTTTAAGCCCATTTACATCACCATATCTTTATCTTTAGCTAACTTTTCTAGTAGCTCAACCCTTGCAGCCAGGTCTTCAATCTCAATCCCTCTTAGGGCCGTTTCAAGGATTATTTTGGCAGCTGCAACTCTGGCAGTATCTTTGGCATCTACATCGCTTACTATTTCCTCCAAGGCATCCACTGCCTTAACAGTGGACTGTTGTAACCTGGCAATAGCTTGTCCAACAGCTTGCCGTTTGGCTTCCGCATAACGACCTTTAAATTCTTCTGTCTGTAGCCATCGCCAAAGAGTGATCTCCGATATTCCGACCTTTTGCGCTGCCAATCCTATCGTCGGGGCTGTCAGTAGAGCTGCTACAGCTAATTCCATTTTTCGGGTCAATTTTTCACCATGCCCCTTCATTGGTTATCACCTGCCTTCTTTTCTTGTTTTTTGAGATCATGCAAAAGGGTTAATGTATCGAGAGGTAGGATGTTTCTTGTTTCGATTACGCCGATTGCCGCTTCCGCTACCATTACGAATACCTTGCCTTAAACTTTCCTTGTAAACCTCTTTAATTTCTTCGTCTGTTATTACCGGCTTTTTCTTTTCGGGCATATCATCAGCCGGCCAAATCTCACACCGGCAGCTTGGGCATCTCCAAAAATCAAATTCGGTTTTTACTGTTAGTTCACTGCAAATAGGACAGTTTACTTTCTGCAATGGATATGCCTCCTGTATATTATCGTTAACTCGTTCTTATCTTAATGCAAAAATTATCTTGCCCTCTTAAATTAGCGTTTCAAGGGATCTCCTACCCAAACAGAACAACCGGGTTGTATTTTTCCAGGTTTTTTTCCGTAAGATTTAATTAACTTTTTTCTTATAGATGGTTCAAAACTTTGTTTAGAATCCGCCATAATAGCTGCTACATAGACCTTAAACCCAGGATGAGTTCTTTTCTCTCTCCGTGCAATTTGACGGCTTCTATAATACCATGTGCGAAGGATGGTTTCAGCATAATGAACAGCGTGATTTAAATCCCGTGGATCTTTTAAATTGTAGAGTTGTAATGCTTCCCATGCTTCTTTTTTTAGGTTTTCGCGGTAAATATATTTCATATTCAATGCTCCTCAATTACTAGCGTTAATTGCTTCAACTCATTATTAAATTTTCTACAACATGCTTATATGGATTGATTCCTTTTTTGTGGGTTAAGAATCGGTAGCAGTTATTATAATAAAGTGCTTCAATCAATAACCGGCTATATTCGTCCTGCTGTTTGGTATGCTTGATTTTAGTAACGGTTTTTTGATAAAGTTTTTGCCATTCTTGTGCCGGGAGGCTGTTAGGCCCGCCGTAAAAATTCTTAGCATATAAGGATATCGGTTGCGATTGTATATGTGATGCATGTGTTTTTAATTGCCGCAACAAAAATCTTACGTCAGGTGGTGCCTGATCAGGAGGCCATGGCATTTGTAATCGCACTTGGCCTCCATTAACAGTTATATTAACACCATAGTCAGTTAATTGATTCAGTATATCGTTAAATAGGTAATTTATGTAAATCACCTTCCCAAGCAAAATTCTTACTATTAACATTATTTTCCTTATCCACTGAAGGAACTGAACGATTAAATTCGATTTTCCGTATAAACTCACTTTTATTTTCTCGTGAAGCTGTTATATAGGAAAATCGTTCAGTATCGTTCAGATCGTTCAGTAATCCAATACCATACCATACATAACCACCGGTCTTGGTACCGCGGGATTTATTGAATCCTCGTTCTGATAGCCTTGTGCCAAAAATCTTTTGTGATAAAACATATTCGTTATTATTCTCACACCAGGCTTTATAGGCACGATATATATCACTGGCTGGTACTCTGACTAGTGGGTTAGTAATGCAATGTTCTGTAAGAAAATTTCCTAAAGTATCTTGTTCAGTGCGGTAAATTTCAGTTGCCGCCTGTACCTCGTCAGGTACTCCCAGTCCTTCCCGTTGCCAGGCCAGACAACCTTCAACCAACCATTTAAAAATACCCGGCTTTTCTGTAAGTAGTTTTGCGGGTAGTTGTTTGTTCTCTCTACCCGCAAAAGATACGTTAAATGGGATTAGTTTTAATCGACTCCAAATTGCCGTATCTGTTCCTCGTACCTGTGGCTTATGGTTTGTTGCCAGCCATAATTTATGGCTAGGCCAAAATTCCCAAAAATCCTCTCGCATGCGGCGGGCCTTAATTTTGTCACCGCCTGTCAGCTGTTTAATTAGCGATTCTGCCATTCTGCGGCCCTCGTCACTTTCGATTGATACCACTAATCGTTTTCCAAACAGGTCTGCCAGTTCGGTTGGGTGACGTTCGTTATGCTTTGCCATTAAAAGATCGGGTGGTGCCTGAATTGAGTAATCATTCATTATATCTAACATAATGTTTAAAAGTGTACTTTTCCCATTTCGGCCATTTCCATGAAGAACAAATAATACATGTTCGGAAACATCACCCGTTAAACACATACCGGCAGCTCTTTGAAGAAAACTAACTAGATTTTGATTATCTTCCATTATTTCATTTAGAAAAGTATGCCATATAGGACATTCCACATCGGGCCTATATTCTACTGGGGCAATCTTTGTTATGTAGTCATCACGCCTGTGAGGTAACAATTTGCCGGTTTTAAGATCAACAGTGCCATTTAAACAATTTAATAACCATCGGTTGTTATCTAATTGATCCGGGCTTATAGGTATACCTTCTTCGGATTCCGCCAGGGTTATCATGGCTTTGATACGAGAAGCAGCCTCAGACTTTCTGGCGTGATCCACTAACGCTTTTCGCAGACCTTCATCTGATTCTTTTGATGCCTCTGCATAGATACTCATCACGGTATTTTTGGCTAAACGCACTACTGCACCGGTATTGTCAATCTCCCAAAACTTGCCGTTCCATATAAGCCACTTTTTCCAAATGTGGCAGTATCGAATAGTTTGCCCATGCTGTGTAACAAGGCGGCGGGTATTACCTAAATCGGTTAAATTATTTCCATTGGCAAACATATGTTTTGCTTCTGATTTTAGATTTTGGTTAACTATTTCAAGTGGCTTCGCCGCACTTAAAACCTCCATAAAAACATTCTTAAAATTATCCGGGTCTTGTTTGTGTAAATCATTGGGATCTTTCGCCCCGGTTGACTCACTAAGCCTTACCTCGAATAGCTCACCCCGCCAGCTGCGCCATCCGGAGAACTGCTTAGTCATTCCATTGACAAATGTATCTCCACCTTGATCAGGTTCGCGAATCACGTAAACCCGACTTATATCCTGGAAATGAGCTATCTTTAGTTTTTTTGTCATATCTGCACCAGGCAGACCCATTGCAGGAAAGCCATGATACCAGAGTGTCCAGGCATCTGACTCACCCTCACATAGAACAATCTGTCCGGCATCTCTCGCTTCTCGTAATTTCCAAAGTCCATACGGCACTGGACTTCCTTCGCCCTTTGCCCACCGACTGCCGTCTTTAGCCTTTAAAGCTGTTCTTAACCGCTGTCGGGGGGCAGGGGAGCCGTCCTCAAGACGATAAGGGATTTTAACTACCCGGCCAGATTGGTAAACTCCTAGTGAAGTTAGAAAATTTATTGGCATATATTTATCTGTCGCCAGTTCTTTCAAAGTAATACCCGAAGCGTTATTACGGTCATTGTTTTGATGATTAGGAAAAGGAAACAAATCGCGCATCGTTAAGCCAAGGGCTCGAACAATATCCTCTATAGAGCAACCGGCGTGACATTTTAAAAGAATTCTGTTGTCATTACCAGTTCTTATTGATAGGCTGTTCTTAGTATCATTATGTGATTCAACGGGGCACCGGGCAGTATATCCATTGCCACTTACTTGAACATTTTCTAAACGCGAAAGAATAAGCTCATATTTTCCATTATTCATTTTAAATCACGCCCTAAATAGTCCTTGTGTGTTGTTTTGTATGTGTTAAAATTAAATTGCTTCAAGAATTGATAGTTTAAGCCAATGGCCTTTCTATAGGATAACCGGCGTGACATTTTAAAAGAATTCTGTTGTCATTGTCCAAACATACTGATAGACTATTTTTAGCGTCGTTATGTGATTTAACGGGGCACTGGGCAGTATGTCCATTAACCGTTTTTGGGGTAATTCCTAATTTTGAAAGTATAATTTTGTATTTGTCATTGTTAGTCATATATAAATCACGCCTCCAATTTGCAATATTTGACTTCCTTACGCCCGGTAGCTGCCGGGTTTTGTCTTTTGAAATCTCCTTTTGTGTTATCTTTAAATAAAAGAAAGATGCTGCCGACTTTAACCACAAGCGGATAGCATCTGTTCGATTACTTTTGCCGGCACAATTAATCTCTTACCGAGTTTTACGGTTTTTAACTTTCCCTCCCTGGCTAGTTGATAAGCTAAACTGCGGCCAATTCCTAAAATTTTGGCAGTTTCGGGAATCGAATAAGCTTCCTTTTTCATACTCTTAAACCCCTCCTTGAAATTAATAAGCTGAAAGCAATCGCTCAATTGCTTCAACTGGAATGATTAGACGTTTGGCACCTAATCGAATAGCAGGAATCTTTCCTATTTTAACCAATTCATAAGCATGCGCTCGACTAATACCAAGTAGCTTTGCTGTTTCTGGTATGGTAAAAGTTGCTTTTCGTCTTTCACCTTGCATAATATTCCTCCTTCAAAATTGACATAAAAAAAACGCCGGAATTCCGGCGGCGGACTGGATAAAAACAGGGTAAAGATTCTTTTAACGTCGTCTCAATATAGCATAAAAAAGTATAAAAAAGTGCCCATTTATGATGGGCGCACCTTACAATTTTATAATAACATATCTATAGTGTGTTGGCAACTGTTATTAGGTATAAAATAATGTTTTATGTTCTGTTTACTTTCATTATTGGTTATTTGCGCTGTTTCTCTTAGTAATTCTTGATGAAAATTCATGAAAAAGGTTATTTTATAATATCAAAAATTAGAACAACAATAGGTCTCTTATTTGACCTTATTGGCGTGTGTCTGACTCTATTTGCAATGTCGTGTAAACCACCTTTAACAAAAAAAGAGATTCCCTTTGCTTGAGTGGATCGACCAGAGATGCCGGGTAACACATTGTGCTGTCATAAGATATGTCCCGGCAGATTGTAAGTTTAAGCGGCATATTTATTTGCCCCAGTACCAGTGTCTTACGGAGAAGGGGTTGTTGTAATTTGCATTATGATGAGGTGGTGTGTGTTGGAGAGGTTTGGATTAGAAAATAATAAGCCGAAGGTAAACCGTTTCCTTTGGCTTATTTGTTACTCATACCAAGATTCTATTTGCTCCGAAAAAGATTCTTCCATTTCAGACCAATCATATTCATTACATATTACAAGAGGGTTAAAATCGGCTTGTTCTAATAAGTCTAATATTTTTCGATATCTTGCTCTGTAAATATGCCAAGTAATAAGATACTTACTCCTAACTTTGGGTTCGGGATGATTCGTCATTAAATTATTGATATCTCTCAGATACCTAAGATCCCAGAGTATACTCCAATAATCGTAAGTAGAATTCAGAAAAAAAGGATCCGTAGATAAATTTCCATCTGTATTTAACATTAAACGTTCTAAACTTTGAAGATAAAATACATAGTTTAAATTTTTATCGTATTTTAGTGTTGGAAATATATCATTATACTTAATACAGCTATTATCAATAAATAGCCCACAACAATTTAAATCTTTTTCTTTTAAGTATGACTCTATTAGAGCATCCCCGTAAAAAGCATCAATATGGCTCAGTTTATTGTGATTAAATGGGCCGTAACGCAATATGCCTCTAAAAAAGATTTCTTTCCCAACGGTTCGAAACCATAAATCCTGAGCAAACTCTACAGCATACATTACTAAGTATTTATGTTCCTCTTCTGACCGTGGCTCTTTTGAATTGTAGACTAAAATTGTATCTGAAAAAACAATTGTATTAAACGCATAATGCTTATGAACATTTAAAGAGTTAATTAACTTATAAATTTTATCAATTTTAGTATAGTCATTTTTAACTAAATTAGAAAAACCTAATATATCTATATAAAGAAGATATTTATTAATCATGATTTATTTCTCCCATACTCATATTACTGTTCTTGTCGAATCAGATAACTGCCTATTCACGGCATTTCATCAGTTACTATATAGAAACGATTAATAAAGTAATGGTAATTTTTACTCCTATCCTGTAAAATAGAATCAAGTGTGGGGAGGGGTATTATTACCATGAGGAAATTGCATTTAAACAATCCACAAAATTTAACCATTGAGGATTTGAATAAGATAAAAAGAGAAACACCATATAAACTAAGATGCAGAGTTCAAGCTGTTATTCTTGTCATGAAAGGGAGACAAGCAAAGCAGATTGCCGAATATCTTGATATAAGTGAACAAACCATAAGAAAATACGTTGCTTACTTTAATGAAGGTGGAGTTGAAAAACTGCTTCATGTATCAAAAAAACCGGGAAGACCGCCAAGGCTAACCAATGAACAAAAAGAAGAGGTCAAAGAGGTACTGAAACAATCACCATCAGAGGTTGGTTTTAGTACCCATACTACTTGGAATTGTAAAACCCTCGCTGCTTACATTCATGATACATACGGCGTTAAATATACATCAGATGGTGTTTGGCGCATGCTTCTTAAGATGGATTTTCGTTATAATCGTCCCACTTATGTATTAGCCAAAGCTGATCCGGAAAAACAAAAAGCTTTTCAAGATGAGCTGGAAGAGTTAAAAAAATCTCACTGAATGTGAAATACTCCTATATGTGGATGCATCTCACATTAGGGACTATCAAGGTTTACAACGAGCATGGTTCCCAAAAGGTGAGCAAAAAAAGATTAAGACCTATGGACACCATGCAAAAGTTACATTATACGGTGCTTTAAACTACTATACGGGTAAAGTTTTTTGTGTAAATTATGACAAAATCAATGCAGAAAAATTCAAAGATTTTCTTAAAAAATTGGTATCACATTTTTTAAAAGATGACATTTCTAAAATTTACATTGTTCTTGATAATGCAAGAGTTCATCATGCAAAATTACTTAAAGACTTTTTAGACGAGCATAAGGATCATCTGTTTCTGAAATTTCTTCCACCCTACTCACCCAATCTGAATTGCATAGAAGAGTTATGGAAATGGTTAAAAAATACAGCTATTTATAATCGCTTTCATAAAAATGCTTCAGAAATTCAAAAATCTGTTGACTCGTTTTTAGAGGAAATCAAATGCTGTTCGGAAGATGTGAAAAAGAGACTTTGCGTTTAATTTATAACGATATTTATTATTTCGGTTCTATATAGTACAAAATAAAATCCCTTCATAAACCCAAAATATTTTTCTTATTAAATTATAAACTAATAGAAGCGATTTAACCATACGCCTATGTCTATTCATTAGTCTATACCTTCTACCAATGCACATAGATTTAAAGCCAGTATTTATAGGAATTCATATCAAGTAGGGGGTAGGGGGAATTTCGTTTTATATAAATCAATGCAATAAATAATCTTATCTGGTATAGGGGGTTGTTAACTTGCAAACATTTTGCTAACGGACAAATTAAAATGTATTAAAATATAAAAGACATACTAAGATATTTAATTATGAAAAATCAGTGTCTTCAAGGCTTTTATGGTTGGTAAAATACGTGATAACACACAAAATATTAATTCTAAGTCCTCGTAATGCGTAGGTCGAGGGTTCAATTCCCTCCATCAGCTCCAGGTAAATCAAGGCCTGCATGGTTTCGATACATGCAGGCCTTTTGTATTTCTGCCATTATTTCTGCCATTCTCTGCCCAAACCATTAAATGAACTGCTATGATTAATATTAATCAAATAATAACTCTTCTATCTTCACAGTAGCTCCTTTCTGCAGAGAAGGCAGAATGTGGCTGTATAAATCCAGGGTTATTGTTATACTGGCATGACCTAATCTTTCAGACACTACCTTAGGGTGAACGTCCTGTAAAAGCAATAAAGTGGCGTGGGTATGTCTTAAAAAATCCGAACGTTCGGATTTCTTCAGTTACCCGTACATAAATAAAATCCGAACCTTTTTCCATGGAATCCAATTTTTAAAGAAATCTCCAAGAGAAAGGTTCGGATAATATTTTACCGTTTCATCGCCCGGACACCGCATAACATGGACAAACTCCCATTTGCATTGCGCCACTTCTTGGTTAATGATTTATCGTTTTCATCTTCGAGCGTTGCCAAAGCTTTTGCTTCCTGCTCGGTGGTTATGTCTAAATAAACCATCGTCGTTTGAAGCTGGGCATGCCCCAGAAGGAAGGATATTTGGACAATGTTCATGCCGTCCTCCAGCCAGTGAGAGGATTTGGCGTGGCGGAGCTGATGAGCGTGAATCTCGGCAGGGACTTCACCGCATACTGACCTCGCTGCTTGTGCGTGCTTGCGAAGTTGCTTGTTAACGGCTTTCTGGCTCATCTTTCCGGCGGGACCTGTGTTCCTTGAGTAGAACACGAAAGATGACGGATTGGGTGTGGCCCCGTGAGAATCTTTAATATACGCCCTGAGGTGAGCCGTGGCCTTTGGCAACAAATACAGCGTTCGGATTTTGCCCCTCTTACCAATGACCGTGATGTTTGGTTTATCCGTATCCAGGTGCAATTGTTCAATTCTCATAGACAATATTTCGTCTATCCTAGCGGCGGTGCTGTACATGACGACCATCAAAGCAATATCCCTGCGACCAGCCTTCGTGGACGAATCAGGGGCTTCGAGCAAAGCACTTACTGCTTTTTTACTCATGCCAGTCACTTTTTTAGTGTATACCTTTCTTCGCTCTATCTGTGACGCCGATTGAGATAAGTGAAGGTACGAAACGTCCCTGCTGCTAAGGTACTTGAGAAAAGCCCTAAGTGAAGCCAACCGGTTGTTGCAGGTTTCAGGACTGCACGAACGACTTTCCATCAGCCAAACGAGCCAATCCTCAATGTTCGCAGCGCAAAAGCAATTTCCATTGAGATTGCTTGAGTTTATGCTTTTTTCCGTTTCAAGAAAACCGATATACAAACTGAGCGCATCACTATACGCTTTCAATGTGTGGGCGCTCTTGGTTTTTTGTGATGGAACATATTCGTTAAGAAAAGCATTAATGTGCCTCGCCAGTACAACGGACTCGTTAGTAGCTCTCATAGTCTACCTCTGGGATGACTGCGCCTTCGTCGGTTTGAGCCTCAATAATGTCGGTCAGTCCCGGAACAAGCGAATAGTAGTATTTCGTGCTTTCCAAAACGCTATGTCCCATGCTCTTGCTGAGATAAAGCAGTTTCGCGTTAAATTCAAACCCTACATCCGTCCAGCCATTGATGTTCTCAACGGCATAATTATGCCGGAATTCGTATGGGACGACATTACCACAGTTATGCTGACGCCACATTTTATTGAAATTACGCTGTACCCAGGATGCTCTGTGGAAGCCGCCGTTTCTTTTTCTGGCAGGAAAGAAGTAGACCCGTTCAGGGTACATTTTATCAATGACACCATCGTACTGTCGCATCAGTAAAAGCATAGAATCATGCAGCACAACATAATGCTGCGTATGCCCCTTGGAGTAGCGGATATTCACAACGCCGCTGTCAAGGTCAATGTCTTCACGCATCAGAGCCCGTGCCTCATTCGTTCGGATTCCACTTGAGTACAGCAACCGGAAGAATACGGGGACGGTTATCCGGCGCGACAACTGTTCTTCTGTGGGCGGAGCGGCGGATATAGAGTCACAAGCCGCAAAGAAGTTCTGAAGTTCCGCTTCAGTAAACGCATGTGGGATATAGACTCTCGGCTCTTTTCGGGGGATATCGGGTTCCGCAACGGTTGTCATTCCGCGTTTGCGCAGATAACGTATGAAGCTGACCACAGGATATATTCTGGAACGGCATGAATTGTTTGTTTCCGTTTTGCGTTGGGCGCACCATAAATCCACCATGTCCTGCGACAATTCGGAAGCATTAGAAAAATTCTTATCACAATACTTGTCGAACAGGCTCAGATTAACTTCGTAAGAGGCTTCATTCCAACGTCCAGAAACCTTCCGATAGAAAACAAATGACCGCATGAGCGGTGCAAGGGAGGATATAAACTCACTCATACGCAAACACCTCCGGCATTGGGAACCGTTCTATACTGAGTGCGCACTCTTTGAGATGCTTAAAGTCGGCGCTCAAATATGTTTCCAGAGAATCGGGTGACGTATGACCAAGTGCCCTGCTGATAACAGGCTGAGGGACACCGCTGCTTAGAAGCTCTGTTGCCACTCGGTGGCGAAAGATATGAAATCCCCTACGGTCGCCGGCACTTTGTCTGATGTTTGCGGCTTTCATTATCTTGTTGGAAATGTTTCCGATACTTCCGCTCAACAAACGTCCGTAGGGTCGATTTTCTGAGATAAATAGGAATTCGCACTCGGTCTCCGGGCGTTCGGACACAAGATAGTCATAGACGGCATTGCCTACGATTACGGAAAGCGGCAACTCGAGGAGAGCGCCAGTCTTCTGCTGTCTGATACAGATTAGCTCTTTCTCCCAATCAATATCATTGACCGTCAGTCCGGCAATGTCACAGCAGCGCAGTCCGGTATAAAGCACCAGTGAACCAACCGCTCTGTCTCTGAGCGAAAGCCCCGAATCCCCATTTACGAGAGCTTGTTTGATCTGATGTGTTTCATCCGGCTTCAAATACTGGATGTTCTTGCGGCGCTCCCGTAATTCAGGCAGGTAAGCCAATATTTTTGTGAACTCTGGGCAATCAGGATTCTCCCTTATGCAGGCTTTGAGAATTGCGACGATGTCCTTTTTGTATGAGCAACTCCGGCGTAAAGTGTCGTCATCACCTATGAAAACGGATAACACAGCCGCCTCTGTAATCTCGCCAAGAGTATTTATGCCTTTCTGCTGCAAAGCGTACAAAAAGCTCGCACCGTGGCTCGCTTCGCCTATGATTGTGGTTGCCTTCTTGTTTCTCTTGCTTTCAGATGCTCGGTAACAGTCAACCACAGCTTTGAACTCCGGCAACAACAAGTGATACAGACCACGTTTCACAATCTGCTGTCGCCGCCTTCCGTCGGGGTACTGGCCGCGATTGTCAAATCGCTCAATAATTCCAAGACAATTCAGTTTGCCACGCAGATAATGCCGGGAACTTGATTTATTCACGTGCTCCAGATAAATATCTGTGTACGACGCCCAGTCCTTTGAATCCGCTCCAGAAAGAACGTAGTCTATCTCACGGCGCACTTTTATTATATATGTGGCGCAATAACCAGCTCTTTCCATGTAGTCGATTAGTTTGGGATAATTATCCCTTAAGTTTTGTGTATTCATCTGTACACCTCCTGCTCGGAGTATACAGCATAAAAATAAAATCCAAACCTTTCTATTAAGGAAAGGGCTTATTATTAAGCTATTTTATAGAAGGTTCGGATTTTATTTATGTACGGATAACTTAGATCATGAAATCTTATTTTTGGTAAATTTACTGTTTTATTGGAGTTTGCTTGCTGAGTAATGCAGTCAGTAGACTCTTTTTTATTTGAGCCAGAATGTTTATTAATAAACTTCTGAAACCATGATGAAATAGTGTCAGGGTGGGTAGGAGATCCGTCCTCTTGGCATAAAATAAGGTCATTGTCGCTATAGGCATATTCTAGCCTCTTTTTCATTTTATCCTGCGCTATTTTGCGCTCTTGAAAAGCATCAAATACCTTCTGAGGCAGCGGAATAGTTCTCCGACTGAAATCGTTCTTTGGTGGGCCAAAAATAAGAGGTTGACCAGGTAAATACTTTACTGCCTGATTAACTGTTAATGTTTTGTGGTGGAAGTCAATATCCTTCCATCGTAGGCCGTATATCTCACCTCTTCTAAGACCGGTACTTAGAGCTAAGAGCAAAGCCAGATAGTGTTGCGATCCTTCTGCCAATTCCAATAGTCTCTTTGTTTGATTCCCATCTAGGGCGGTAAACTGATTTCTTTTTTGTTTTGGAGTGTCAACAGCGTCTGCCGGGTTTCTGCCGATCATCTGCCATTTTACTGCCTGATTAAGCGCAACTCTTAGGATTCTATGGTGGTACATAATTGTGTCCAACGATAGAGTGCCTTCTTTACCGTCAAGACGAGGAGACTTTTTAAGCTTGGCATAAAACTCTTGGAGCTGCATAGGTTTTAATTCTTCCAGGATAATCTTGCCTAGTGCCGGTATAATCCTAAGGTCAATTATTTGTTGATACCGCTGATATGTCCGGGGGGCCAGCTTGTCCTTCTGGAACCCCATCCACTTTTCAAGGTACTGCTGCAGGTTCATTTTGGTTGGTGGAATATATGTTGCCTGTTTAACTTCGTTTTTTATACGATCGAGCTCGTTTTTTGCCGCTTTTTCCGATCCGTTGAATGTTTTACTGATCCGTTTTCTTATGCCGGTAGCCGAATCTTTCCCTGCTTCCACAACTATTTCCCACTTGTCTTTACCCTTCTTTCTTAGGTAGCCGCCGTTTACGCCTCCCGTAACTATCACCTCTTTTATGCATACTGTTTGTGTCCACCCGACCTTGCCGGCAGTGATTCGGGATTATTCCACGTGGAATATTAAATCAAACTCGGCCACAAGGCCGGGCTAATTGTTATATTATGGTTTACATACTCCACAAGGTACATATTCATGTGCCTCGGCATCGACGGCATCTTTAAACCAAATCTTATTTTCGGGAGCAATTTTTTCGACATATCTGCAATCAGGAGAATGGTATTTGTTTGATTCGGTACTGCCTACAAATTGGCCTTGAGTGACAGATAGTTCTTGTTGTGATTGTGACTGAGGAGTAACTTTAATTTGTCCAGTAACTGCAGGTACTGCTGTTATAGAAGTAATAGTTATAGTTTGCGTTGATGCGTCCCAAGCTACGTTAGATCCAAAAGCCTCACTTACAAAGCGTAGCGGTACTACTGTCCTATCATTCATAATCTTAGCCGGTACGTCAAGGGTAACAGGAGAGCCATTCTTATAAGCAGTTTTTACCCCAATTTGCAGTTTTACCTCAACATTATCCTTAGTTGCGGTCACGGTTTGGGTTGTCCCATTCCAATTAACATCTGCGCCAAGGGCTTCAAATATTGTTCTAAGTGGTACCAAAGTTCTGTCGTTTTCAATTGTAGGTGATACATCAAATGATAGCTGATTGCCATCCAATATAACTTTTGGGGTAGCCATGGCTGGAACTGGCAGCATTAACAGTAACCCCAACATGAGAAAGAAGACTATGCCTCTTTTTAGTTTCAAAATACAAACCCTCCTTTTATGAATTCTAACTCCAACCCTCCTTTTGCTTTCACTATAAAACTAAGTTCATAACTTAATAATATTTTGTCGAATCACCCCTAAAACACAAAATCACCCGTTATGGGTGTTAAATGCTGCTGCTACTTCTTTTATAAATAAATCAGCCCTCTTTTCAATTGGACTTCTCTGCCTATTTAAGCCAAGAATATAGCCAGCGGCGGGCATGTCCCTAATAATGTGACAGAGCTCATGAAAAAATACAGCTTTTCTTGTTTCTTGGCTAAGATATTGATTAACTATTATGTAAAATCTGTCTTTTCTGGAGCGGTAAACAAAAGCTGCTACATCATGCGCCAGTTCAGCTAACTTCGGTATTATACCATAAGCCAGCATAACTTCATCCTGGTCCATGGTACCGCTTAACATAGCACGTATAACTGCATATTTATTTTTATATTTATTCAAATCTTCACTTCCTGTTAGGTATGCAGGATTACTTTAATCTCTACTGACTGACGGTTGGTATTGGTAGGGTACTGTTACTTTTAGATTTGCATGTTCAACATACTTATAGTCATCGGGATTTCTGGTGTATAGTGATAGGTTATATGTAACAGCAGCAGCTGCTATATAGCAGTCTTCTATATGATGTTCTCTGTATTCTGCTGACTGTCGGGAAAAGTATCCAGCTACCTTAGCAACCTTCATGGTAGTCGGTAAAATTTTAATAAACTGTGGTAGCATAGTATCAATTCTGGCTTCTTCTTGCTCAGATATATATGGATATTGTAGAAGCTCTTTTATTGTGTGGCATGATATGTATCGTGGTATCCTTTTTTCTATTAAATCCTCAATTAACTCTATTGCTTTTTCTGAATGATATTTATGTTCTTTACTTTTTGGTCTTGAGCTACGGAATGCCCGCAAAAAATCAATTATTATCACCGTATCTAAAAGAATTCCGCTCATTTCTTGTCAAAGAAGCTGGTATCTTTATTTTCCCACATACCAATTAGAGAGCGGAAAGCAGTCAGTTCTTTTTTAACTTTATGCTTATCTATTATCGAAAAAATGATGGTTCTTGGTTTTCTTTTGGTAAGCTTATATGTCTGCTGCTTTATCATCTTCTTATCCTCCTTTCTTTTATTATAAATCTTCCATAGCTTCCTCATCTTCAATAACCTTGATTACTTTAATTATCTTCTTTATTGATTTAGGTGATAACGGTTTAACTTGCTTAAAAAGAAGTTGCAAATCATCTCTCTTTTTTAATTCATGCCAAAATTCCAATAGATCGGCATCATCATTGATGGCAGATTCTATTTGCTGTTCTGGTGTTTCACTGATGTCAGTTTCACACAAAAGATAGGCAGGAGAGATACCAAGTGCATCTGCTAATCTCACAACATCATCATGAGGTATTACTGGAGTATATCCACGCTCCCAATTAGAAATAACTTGCGGTGAAACATTAACAAGTTCAGCTAATTGTTTTTGTGTAAAATCCTTTAATATTCTTTGTGTTCTAATTCTATTACCTATATTCATAAATTTATCCCTCACAAAATGTTACTAAATATAATAGTAACAGCGACTAACGTAATTTGATATACTTATAACGAAATTTGAGAGAAGTATAATGTTTAGTGTTGACTATAACGATATTCGTTAGTATAATATTACTAACAGAATTCGTTAATTAGTAATACAACTGGAGGTGTTTTAATAGTGGTACATGAAAACGTAGAAAAAATTAGAGAAGCTAAAGGGGTTACAAGAACTTATCTTGCTAATAGGTTAAAGTTATCCTTACAAGGTTATCGTCATATTATGTTAGGTAATACACGTTTAGACGTTGAGAGACTAAAAGTAATAGCAAGTGCGCTAAGTGTTGAACCGGCTGTTTTTTTTGATGATGAACTAACGAAATCCGTTATAGATGCCATTAATAAATCTGTGTCGATGCCAATACTTAACCTAACCGGCACAGAAGGGAGGTGAGGGAGGTGACTAAACCTAAAAAGAGAAAACAACGCCGGAAGCAACAGAAAAAGCAAAAGCATGAATGTGTCTGCTGTAAAGAACTTACCGGCACATTAGCTCTTGAGGATGGAACGTTTATATGCGAAGACTGTGCGCAGGCAATGAGTGATCTGGCACCTTAGATTCTATCCCAAAAGAAGGGAAAATTATTAAATATCACTTAACCTTGCGCTTGTTAGATTTAGTTTTGTCCAGTATTGAAATCTGAATATCGTGAGTTTCTACCTTAGATTCAATACGATCTAATGCTGCAAGGATACGCTCATTGACATTTGCCTGAACTTCGCGGAACTCATAAAGACTTCTAATTTTATCGGTAACTTCTGTTTCAATGTGTAGTTCAAGTTTGTGTTGATTTGATTTAATTTCTTTTACTTCGTTTGTTAGTGCTTTAAGGTGATTTATTACGAGTTCTTGAAACTGTTCATTGGTCATAGTTATCCTCCTCGTATAATAGAGTCAGAACAACCGAATACGACATGTTCTAAAATAGTAGAATGTTGTGGTCCGGATGTTCAGGGAACCGGTTCCCATATCAAGGGTACCTGGGTTTGATGAAGTCAATAACAATACCACAACAATGCAGTAAAGGTACCTATTAATCACGTGAATTACTGCATGTGGGTTACTTATTGGAAGTAGTTGCGCCAAGGTACCCAATCAATGATAGGATGGTGATGTCTATACGAACCGAAAATTTTATTGACAGAAAAATATCCACAGGCAAATCATTTTCAAAGAGACAGCCCACACTGAAAAATTAGTAAGATGAATTCATCAGTCCTCCTCGCATGTGGTGATATCCACAATGCTTTTTAAGTCTGTTTCTCTTTCCCCGTCAGGGTTTGATTCTGACACTTAGAATGTTTGCTTAGCAATTCTGATTTACGTGAGGCTGTTTAAACCCGGGGGAGTGGTGTTGTCAACTTTCTTTAAAGAGTGCTATAATTTACAATGGTTTAGATAGTACTTTTTAGGTGCCTGTCTGTCAATGTTTGATGAAATAAGCAATTTAAATAATCATTTAGTTAGAATGATCCCGGTAAGATGGTAAATTCTCAATACCCCGAGCAGCATAGACTGCTTAATAAAGTATGTTTCTTTTCCTTCTACGTTTTAGTTCTAACACCTAGCCTGTTCAGCATGATAGTTGACCTGGATGGCAGCAGATCCAGGTAGTCTCCCGCTCCATGTCAGTTCTGATTACGAGGATGTTCTCGCGTAGAAAACGGAAAAGTTAATCCACTTACCAGAGGTGTTTTTATGACAATATCCTTGCATGTTGGCATTGATATTGGTAAGAATAAGAATGTGGCTTGCTTTATGAAATTAGACGGAACGATTTTGTTGAAAAAGTTAGTTTTCGATAACTCCATTTCAGGTGCCGAGAGTTTGGCATCTAAAACTAAAGAGTTATCGATTAAAGATAGCTTTGATCATGTTGTTTTTGGAATGGAAGCTACTTCTTTATACCACTTTCACTTGATGAATTATTTACTAATCACCGAAGAATTAAAGCCATACAGGCCTACAGTTTACCAACTCAATGCCAGAAGTATCAAGAACTTCAAGAAGTCTTATCCTCCAAAGGGCAAGAACGATGCATATGACGCTTATATCATAGCTGAAAAACTAAGACACGGCAGATTACCTAAACCTTACGAGGTTGATGAGATGTATCTTCCGCTACAGCGACTGACCCGTTACAGGTTTCACCTGGTGGGTTCACTTGTGCGAGAAAAAAGTTATTTTTTAACTATGTTGTTTATGAAATTTAGTAATTATGGTGATGTATTCAGTGATATCTTTGGAGCCACCAGCATGTCTATTATTACCGATTTTTTTGGCCCGGAAGAAATTATTAATACACCACTTGAAGACTTGGTTCAATTGCTTGTGGATAAAGGAAATAAGCAATTTTCTAACCCTGAAACATTGGCTACTGAGCTAAAACGAATTTGCCGTGAATCCTACCGGATGAGTCCGAAGCTCACGGATTCGGTTAATCTGATTCTTGAAACCAGTATGAATAATATCCGCTTTTTTGAGCAAACCATCCGCAAATTGGACAGTGTGATTGCCAGGGATATGGCCAAGCTCTCGAATCCATTGATGTCAATCAAGGGAATTGGGCCAGTGTTTTCCGCCGGCATTATCTCTGAAATTGGGGATATTAACAAGTTCGAAGATCAGTCCCAGTTAGCTAAATTTTCAGGTATCACCTGGAATAGCAATCAATCCGGCGAATTTGACGGTGAAGATAAACCCCTGAATAGGGCTGGAAACCGGTATCTCAGGTATTATCTGATAGAAGCTGCGGACAGTTTGAGGAGACATAATGACGAGTACCGAGCTTACTATCAAAAAAAATTTCAAGAATCAAAAAAACATGCCCATAAACGAGCTCAGGTTCTTACAGCTAGGAAGTTTGTAAGGCTGGTTTTTTCCTTACTTTCAAAGAACCAGCTTTACAGGTCGGACAGGGGATAGCTGTTTAAATAACTGCGGTAACGGTGCTGATTAATATTCCTGCGGTTGTCTGCTGCCAACTGGCTAGGAATATTAATTATCATAGTTATCCACAGGTAAAAGAGTGGTGATGCACTGAAATATTATTTGTGCACCAATATATGTTTTTCCCTGAGCTTTATTGGTGCAAACAATAACCATATTTTAAGATTATGCCTTAATATCAGGGAATAATTTTATAGCCGCAACAGGAATTTTTGGGTGTTTCTGTGGTGGTTAATTTTTTATACCCAAAAACAAGGAAAAATATGTTTTTAAATTCCCTCTTGACATATTACCCTAGCACTTTTGGCAACTTAATCAACCCATGTATCAAGAACTGCCTCCAGCACTTTAAGCTTATCCAGTGATAGGCCCTTAACCTTATCTATTACCCGGTGAGCTTCTGGGGGGAGCGGCTCCTGTTCTGGTTCTTGAGTTGTAAAAAAGTCTTGAAGAGTTATTTCTAGGGCTTTGCAGATACGCTTTATTAACTCAACATCAGCAGAACGCTCATTGTTTTCTAAACGACTAATAACCGGTTGAGATATATCCGACAAATCAGCCAGCTGTCTGGTTGTAAGTTTTCTAGTTTTTCTTAGTTCCTTAATACGTTTTCCTATATCCATAATAACACCATATTCCAAAAAAGAATAATTAATATTTATTCTACAGGCTTACTAATAGTAAGCCAATATATAAGAATATTTTATTCTAAAATAGAATCAAATCAATTGACATCGATATGTTAATATTCTATAATAGAATCAATTAAGGGGGTGTGCGGGTTGATTGGCAACAAAATCAGAATCATTAGGGAAAGTAAACATATGACACAGGATGAACTAGGAAACTTGACTGGCTATAAGCAGTCTCAAATTAGCAAAATAGAAAGTGGCTCAAGAGAAGTAAAATCACGTGAGCTAGGTAAATTCGCCGCCGCCTTAGGTGTTAAAATAACCGAACTTTTAGAAGAGCAGGCCAGTTAATTCCAGAAGAAGGGAGGCAATAAACCATGATGCATGAAGAATTTTGCAAGTTAGTGAGCCATGTAGATACCAGTGTAGAATTGCCTGATTTAGTGACCTACAGCAACACGATAGAGCCGGTCTATCTGGACTACCCAACCCAGGGTAACTTAAAGAAGGATTTTTATGTTGATATGTACATTAATTTCGGGACCAGAATCTTTGAGGATATGCTGGCAAGAGCTCGGAGGGTTGAGAGTCTTACCTCACAGATAAGAAGTATGCAATCTGAGCTGAAAAGTTTATAAGGCAGGTGGAATTTCATGAAATGCAAATGCGGTACAGAGCTTGCCGAAAGCATAAAATTCTGTCCTGAGTGCGGTAAGAAGGTGGAAAAGCCTAAACCGATACCTCAGTCGGCAGAAACAGTAATAATGCAACTTCAGCCACTACTGACATTTAATGAAGCTACGAAGCTACTTAGGATTTGCCGTAATACATTGTATTCCCTAATAGAAAAGGGAGAAATACCGTTTGTCGTAATAGGCAACCGCAAGAAATTTTTAACTAAGGAGCTTTTAGAGTGGGTTGCCAGTAAGCAGACTACTGCAAGTTAGGAGGGGGTGAAAAACTATGAAACACGTCAATTTAACTCTAGAGGTTTTACCGGCTGCCAAGGCCGCATTCCAATTATTTAGGCCAGACTTTAGCTATTTCGTCAAACAAGGATTGTGGGAAAAGATTATGGACGAACTAAAAAACAACTACGGAAAAATAGATATTGAGAAAGCCGTGAAGGCTCTTAATGAGCTGGACAAGGAGATTGCGGAATCAATTGGCTTGCCGGAAACTGCAGTAACGTACTGGGTGGAAAAAGGACTCTTAAAATGCGTTATTAAAGATTGTGTGAAGTAAAACCGGCCGGGGAAGGAGCGGGCCGGGAAGCCCGCTAAGAGGTACTTGTGGTCAGCAAGCAAAGGTTAGTTTTATATAACAAATTTTACTATAACTCACTTAATTAGCGGTGAGATAAATTTACGTAGAAAGGAGGTGAATAACGGTGGAAATAGCGTTACGAAATTGCATACAGGAAGCACGTGAGGCTTACAACATTCCCAGGCGAGTTGCAGAGGTTGTGCTTAACTGTGGTACCAGGGTACTAGAAAACTACGAGCAGCACAAATCAAGAACCCCGCTGGAAGTGACCAGAAAGGCTGCAGAAGAATTTAAGGCACTCAGGCTAGGTTTCGTCATTGAAGACATGGAAGTGTTAGTGAAAAAGGACAAAGCTGCTGCGTAGGAGGTTGGCAGTGTGAGTGATTGGGAGATATGCGAATACTGCGGGGCTGAAATGGATTTAGTGGAGTACCTAACCAGCGAACCTACCTATGATTATAACGATATTGGATACCGGGAAGTTGTTGAATGTATGCCGGTTTGTATTAATAAGCAGTGTCCGAGCAAAGTGAGAGTGGATACTGATAGTATGCCGGATGAAGATGATACACCGTTTTGAGGAGGAATAACATGGATACGGTCGAGCAACTAGAGAAATTTCTTAGTGAGAATATAGACGAAGCTATAAAAACTCCTTTTGTCGTTGATTCTATGGAGAAGGCCATATGGGCCATGTCGTCCAAATCAGAACACATAATTGTAGCAAGCAGTTTATTTATTTCCTGATAAATATTTTCTGCTGTAGCAGTTTCTGTATCTAACATGAAACATCCCTCCAAAGTTAATAAATAACCGGGTTATTCAATCTATCCTGATTCCAGTAAATTGGAAATAATAAAGGTTTTTAAGCTGCTGCAGGGTTATTATTCATCGGCAAACCTTTCTTAATAAAGAAAATTAATCTCCGGGCAAAAGAATCTGCTTCATCCTCTACGGTTTTCCAATGCCCTTCATCTTCCTGATAACTGCAGGTCCATCGTGCGCAAGTTAAAAACTCTCTATGCAGTGCATAATGGCCTAACTCATGGGCAAGGGTAAATATCCTTTCTTCCAAGTTATCTTCCTGGTTGATTAGGATTAATTTAACACCGCTATCATCGTAATATAGACCTCTAAAATCATCCTTCAAATTATCCGGAAACAATACTTCCTTAGCACGTATACCACGTTTCTTTGCCAGTTTTTTGAGGGCAGTATATATTAAGCTATCCATAATCAGCCAACCCTCCCTACTGCAGCCTCTAAGTAAGTCCGTATAATCTCCAGTTCTTCCGGTGTTGCATCCTCCAGGTGCTGCATCAAGTGAAGTATACGCTTGTGTATTTCGTTCATTTTTTCCCGCCTCTTATTAGCCTGGGCATTCCAACCTTCCGAAGTGTTGATACTTTTCTCCGATGGCTTAATTGGTGGAAATAGTATATGTCCGAGAAACCTTCTTAACCGCTCACCAAATTTATCTGCCTGTTCTTCAATCTCTGTACGGTATTTTTGATTACTTTCGTAAGCAGTTATATCCAATATGTTTTTATGTAGCTTATAGTGGGCTAGTTCATGTGCTAATACCGTAGGTTTATACCAGTTAGGTAGCAATTTATTAATAAAAATATAGTCAAGACCTTTTCCGTTATTATAGTACAGTCCAAGAACCCGGTCTTTTTTCGAACCAAAATGCTTAACCAATACCTTTACTCCACGCTTTTTAGCCATGCTTTCAAGAGCCTGCCACATGGCATCCTTCCTGTAATCGCCATAACTCCAGAAATCATCTTCAGGCGGGGCTGCAACCCCTAAAACTTTCGGCCAGGTCATTATTTACACCTCCAGGGTATATGTTTACTTTCCCCGCGAGGCTGGTTATAATATTAATAACCGCCCTTTGGGGTAGTGTGTATCAGGAAAGGAAGCCGCCAAGCTAAAGCCTTTCCTGATTTTGTTTGTAATCCAACACAATTAATGCCAGGTATTCCTTCCGTATTTCCAGGTTATTTTCAATGCCTAAACTAAGTGCAACTGCAAACCAGGCAGATATAGAACCCATTACACATCCATGGTACCAGTCAATGTTACGTTTTGCTAAGGCCCAGTCAGTGGCGTGCATCATAATATTGCCGTGAAGGCTTTGCATTAGTCTTTCTGTTTGATTATCGGTAATCATTGTGGTACCTCCTAAGTAGCGTTATTTATTGCTCGTTGTGTATCATTGTTGTCCGTTGTTATTCGTTGACCTAAGTATAAAGCATTTAAAATTCATTGTCAACATATTTCAACGAAAATCCTTGAAAGAAAAAAGATTTTATGGTACCATGTTTTTGGAGGTGATTGTGTGGCTAATTTACCACCCGATAAACGTAGTTTTACTTTGACTATGAATAAAGAAACTTATGAGAAAATAGCTGCTATAGCTGAAAAAGAACGTCGATCTGTGACGTTTATGATAAATGAGCTAATCGAAGAAGCTTTAAAAAGGAGAGAGAAAAAATAACCCGGTACCCCGACAAGGAGGAATAACCTAATGCCAAACAGTGAATTAGCTAATATGCTTCGCTCTATTATCCAGGAGGAATTACAACCGGTGCGTCAAGAGTTCCAGGAGTTCCGACAAGAAGTTAAAACTCGCCTTGATACATTAGATAAGGGCCAGAAAAAACTCCAAAGAGATGTTACCCTAATCAGAAAAGAATTAAAGGAATCATGGAAGGATATTGGTAACTTTGATGATAGAATTACTAATTTAGAAAAAATGGTTATACGATAAAAAATAACCCGGCATAACCGGGATTTTTTATTATGAAGCTAGCTTACTCTCCTATGTTAGTAATTAAACTGAATCGCTGGTATACAGGTTTTCCGATTTCAAATCGGGAAAGTAGTTCCGCAAATCTGCGGAGTGAGTTTATGGATGTGTCATCCAAGTATAAAGGTCGGTTGTGACAACCAACCTTTTATCTGACACACAGTTATTATTGACTCTCCATAGTCGGCGAGCAAGAACACATTATTTAACTTCCGCTGGGAGAGGAAATAAAACAGGGTTTTTATAAAATTAAACGATTACTCCCCACCCCTCTATCAGCTTAAGATAGTCAATTTTCCAGGCAATACGACATTGACCATACCCGTCACCTGGCTCTGGCTCCAATAGTTCACGTATAACAGGAATGTGTCTGCCTATCATTTGTGTTTCTTTTAGTATGTTTATAGGGCATTTTACATCTGGAATTACTAATATCCTACTGCGTAGAATGGTATCCTCCCTGGGTGTATCGCATATGCCAGGGTTATCAATATAACCACTGCCGATTTTTTCTTTATATATTGAAATTAATTCTTCTAACTGCTCTTTGCATATTTCCGGTACATTCCCGTTAATCTCAGACAGGGTAATACATCCTCTTGATAGAAAAGTTCCTTTTAAAAAACTTTGACCGCTATTGCTTAACAGATTCCAAAAGGTTTCAGTGTTATTGTCCTGAATTGATTTTAGAAAGAGCTTAACAATTGTAACCTCTGGCAATTCCTCTTTTATTCTCTTTTTCATATACGAGTCTCCCTGCGGAGCTTGCTTATAACTATGTCAACCACTCCGGCAAGCTGATTTTTGTCGTTTACTCCTTTTACGGTTATTGTGCCGGTATGTTCTACTACCTGCTTTGAGGATCTACCCATCATATCCACAAAGTTATCATTCGACACTACCCCAACGCCGGCATTAAAATATGCTAATTCTGGGCCTTCCTCGCCCACAATAGCATACCCAGACTTGGTTATGCTTCCCCCAGTGGCCAGCTTAGGTATTTCAGGTATATTTACACCCCACGTCTGACCTCCGCCAAGTGATTCAGGAACCCAACCGGGTACATCAATACTTAATTTATTTAGACCATCTATAAGCCAATTCATACCATCGATCATGATATTTACAGCACCTTTAAATGCATCTGTTATGCCCTGCCATAAATCTGCGAAAAATTTCTTTATGGGTTCCCAGTGTTTAATAACTTCGTAAGCAGCAAAACCAACAAGAGCAAGCCTTTCCTGGGATTCACGTAAAGCTGCGATCATATCGCTTGTGTCAAGCATAAGCTCGACATTTAGACTACCAACTGCCATTTTAATACCAACTCCTGTTTTTATTATTAAAAAGTCCCCGGATAACCAAAGCTAAGTTATTCGGGGTTTAAGAGGAGGAAAACTATCTTAAACGGGGACCGTCATTCCCCCGGTTTAAGTGAATTAAACGCGGGTTTCTAATACTACAAACGGACTTATGGTATTAGTCCCACGGTATGGGCTTAGAGGTGCATTCCAGAAACTTTGACCTGAAACACGGTATGTGAATCTAAAGCACTGCTCATCGTAAATGAAGCGCACATGAATACTAACAGCGGAGGTAACCCCACCTTTATCAGCAATAACGTACTGCCCAAAATCCGCCAGTATAATATCCCCTTTTGTACCTAATGTTTCGCAATACTCAACAGGGATAACCGGCCGACCAAATAAGGTGCCATAAGGCATTTCACTTAAACCATTTGCCGGCATATAAAGAAGTTGTCCAGCAGTACCAATAGGGATCTTAAGTTGATATAATTCCGGGATTATATCTTGGTTAATTAACCAAACTGCATTAGGTTGAGAACGAGCCCATAACCTTGCCCACATATTTATAATGTTCTCTGCTGTAAGACTCCTGGCCGCCTGAGCATTTTCCTTTGGAACAGTGACAACTGCATTTGAATTTAAGATCCCCAGAGGCATTCCTACACCAGTACCCCGGATTACAGCATCGTCAACAAGGAATCCAAATTCTTCAGCAAAACCATCCATTAATACTGATTCAAGAGTGGCTTGATCTGCTAAAAGCTCATCCGTTGCATAACACAAACCAATAAGCTTTTGTAAGTTAAGCTCCATCTGCCTGAATTTAGGCTTAGATGCTGCCACAGTTTCAGCTTCAGCGGCCCAGTAAGCCCTAATACCACCCAAGCGGGAACCAGTGGCCCGACTGTTTTCATCAATTGCATTTATTTTCATGCCGTTAGCGTTTGTGCTAATTGGAAGTTTACGGCACCGGCTTGCAATGATACCGGTTTCATATGTCCTTTTTAATAGCTCAGAAGTGAAATCTTGCTGAATGAGAAAGCCACCGTCACTGGGAACTGATTCACTCATACCAGATGCAGCACCACGGATAAGCCTTTCGTCTAATCTGCCATCAGGCATATATTCTAAGATTGGTTTTAACATATCATGTCACCTTATTCCCATGCTTGCCCGGCCCGCTACCGGGCTTTTGTATTTATTTTAGCTGCCTAATTTTACACTTCTCCGGTTCCTCTACCCGTGTACTAGCTACTTCCTGTTCCGTTAAGAATCGAAGAATGCTTGACCGCCTAAATAGTACCCGCCTTTTTCCGATCCGTATATGAGGGATGGCTTTTTTTCGCACCAAATCATATACGCTCCAGGTGCTTAATCCCAATATTACAGCCACTTCTGCTGCTTCGATTGTTTCGCGAAGGGACTTCTTAGCATCTTCTTTAAGCTGCTCTGATTTTCGTTCCACTTATCGTATCTCCTCAAACAGTTGATCCGCTTTTGGACCATATACTCCAAGCGCTTTGGCAATACGTTTCTTCCAACCGGGGTACGGTCTTTTCCATCCATTTTCAATTGCAGAAATATCAGTTGAAGCAATCCCAGTCATTCCCGATAACTTGACCTGAGTCAAACCTCTCTGTTGACGTTCTTGACGTAATCGCAACATTTTACATTTCACTCCTTATTGACTTTTGACTAACTTAATTATAGACTATATGTAAGCACATGTATATTTTTCAGATGCTTACATTATGCGTATGCTTATTAAAAATAAAAATATGCTTACATTATGGTTGGAGGTGTATTAATGGCTGGACCATCAATATATTACTGGTCATGGATGAAAAGACCAGACGTAAAAACTGAAAACGGCTTAATAATTAAAGGTGATGAAATAGAACCATATCACCCAGGAGAACACCAGAAAGAACTTCTTAATGCTGTTCAGGGAATATATGATGATAAAACCGCTATAGAATTCGTTAAACAATGGGGTATGTTGGGTTTTGCGCAAAGTGCCCCGGAAGTTGAAGAACGTTCTAACCAAATCATTGGGGCAGTCGAATTCACTTATGCTACTCGCAAAAAAGATAACCAGGACATTGACTTCAAGAGCGTTCACCAGGAAGTGCTTCAATTTTTCAATCCAAATGGTGGATTTAATCTTACACCCATTGGTGAACCTATTTCTGATATAGTCCGTTTCGCCCAATGGGTTAGGTGTTTATCCGAAGTAAAAAGATTGTTAAATTTATACCAGGAAGATTTCACGGCAGCAGCTTATGAAGCAAAAGAATGGATAAATAATCTCTCCCCTGAATGGTATAAAGTTCTTGTAAAGGTAAATATAAAAATCCTGCAAGAACAGTACGGTCCTAGTCACACCGAACCAGGTTTTTATAAATATATCTTAGATATAATTTTGCATGGATCCCAGCGCTCGTTTTCCCATCGCTCCGAAAGAGGTGTTTGGATACAGTTAAGAACAAGTCCGATTAATAACGGTACACCCACGGGACAACCAATCATCCAGTTTGACGGTCTTTTTCGATTTATCGAATATCTCCTTCTTGTTGAAGGGGGACCATCTCCAAAACGATGCGCAGATCCTAAATGTAGGCAACTATTTTTCCCGACAAAAGCAGACCAAGAATACTGCCCGCCACCACTAGGCGTAAAACGATCAAGGTGTGAAAACCGTCACGGTCAATGGATGCGGCGGAATGGAATACAAAAACCTAAAATAAAAAAGGAGGCTAAATAATGGCCGGCTGGGTTGAATCTCGTGGTAAAAACAAATGGCGATTAAATGTCCCTGATGGGACTGGCCCGGATGGAAAACGTATCACTCACAGAAAAGTAGTTGAAGCTACCAGTGAGCGCGAAGCTAAAAAACTGCTGGACGTTTTCTCTGCTGAAGTCCAAAAGGGCCAGTATATCGCACCATCAAAATTAACTTTCAAAGAGTTCAGTCAAAAATGGCTTGAAAGCAAAAAGGACTTAGCACCAAAAACCTTATATCGGTATAAGGAGATATTAAACTCCCGAATATTACCGGCAATGGGGCACCTTAAGATTGAAGACATTAAGCCATTTCATATAATGCAGTTTTATGGCAATTTACAAGAACCCGGTATAAGGGAGGATGGCAAAGAAGGTACATTATCGCCAGCTACTGTCCTTTATCACCACCGACTGCTGACCAATATATTCAATGCAGCCGTTAAATGGCAAATAATCCTTACCAATCCCGCCCTACGTGTGGAGGCACCCAAGGCCAAAAAGCATAAGGCTACTTCCTATGAGGAAGAAGACACTGCAGCTTTACTCAGTGCATTGGAGGAACAGCCGCTAAAGTTCCAGGCAATTGTTTATATTGCCCTTGGTTGTGGTCTTCGTCGCGGTGAGATCATGGGCCTGGAATGGAAGGACATTGATCTCACAAAAGGTACACTGGAGGTAAGACAGTCCAGCCAGTACCTACCCGGTCATGGTACGTTTGCAAAGTCACCTAAGAATGAAAGCTCAGAACGCATTATTGCCGTTCCTACAGAAACAATGTCGCTATTAAAACAGCACAGAGTACAGCAAAATGAGCAGCGTTTACAAGTAGGCGGCCTGTGGCAAGCCTCAGATAGACTATTTACTACCTGGGACGGAAAACCGATGCACCCGGACAGTATAACAAAATGGTTTAGTGGTTTTCTAAAAAACAACAACCTGTCTCCATTGCCTTTTCATGGTTT
Organism: Desulfofarcimen acetoxidans DSM 771; assembly: GCF_000024205.1. Lineage (NCBI taxonomy): Bacteria > Bacillati > Bacillota > Clostridia > Eubacteriales > Peptococcaceae > Desulfofarcimen > Desulfofarcimen acetoxidans. The sequence continues at coordinate 3,849,667 of NC_013216.1, read as the reverse complement.
GCGCCATACTGCAGCCAGCTACATGATTAAGGCCGGTATCCCGCTTAAAAATATAGCCAGCCGCCTGGGTCATAGTTCACCCAACACAACCCTAAATATTTATGCCCACAGTTTTAAGTCTGTTGATGCAGAAGCAGCCAATAAAATGAATGATATTTTAACCACACGAAAAAAAGGACAGGCTTAAAACCTGTCCTTTTACGCTCCCATTTATAGTTTTAGCGTAATTAATTTCTCGGTAAAATCCCTGCTCCCAGTGGGAGCAATTTGGGAGCAAACATTTTAAAACTGCTCCCAAAACCACCCTTTCAAGCAACTTACCAAAAACAAAAACCTAGCAAATTCAAGCCTTCGCAACCTTCTTCAAACCATGCAAACTGCTTACTTCTCTCTCGTAATGCGTAGGTCGAGGGTTCAATTCCCTCCATCAGCTCCAAAGAAACCCCGAAATAGCAAGGCTTCCGGGGTTTCTCTTTTTGTATAGAATAGCGAAAGAGCAGCGTAATGGGTTTTATTTGGGTTTTATTTTTAATAAACAATACCCAAATAGACAAAATAAAACCCAATAAAAACCTAAAACCCAATAAAAACCTAAAACAAATAGCCCCACATTTGCCGCCAAACAATAAAAAGGACAGGTTTTTAGGCCTGCCCTTTTTTGCGTTCTGGTTCTGTTTTGGCTGAATTGAGAAACTGGTCTATCTTTTCGGCCGTTTCTTTATCTTTTGATTTTAACATGTGGCCGTAAATATCATATGTGGTACCTATATTTGCATCAAGGTTTTGGCTGATTAACAGTGTAATGGTTACCTGATGATATGGACCGTGATCCTTGGGTATTAAATGTGCAAAATGGAAGCATTAATTTAAGAACTGCAGAACTGAGGAAACATGCCCAAGAGGACCTCATAACTAAAATACTATCAGTTGAGTTTGACCCTAATTCCAGGGCACCTACTTGGGAATCTTTTTTAAATCGGATTATGGCCGGTAACCAGAATTTAATTAGCAGGAGCCGGAAGGACCTTACTATCAATTTTTAAGAAAGGCAGTCCCATTGAACAATCAGGTTTTTTGAAAGAAAGGTATGGCAGTATAGGTGGCCGTATGTACCGGCAGTTTAACGCGTCGTGGCTGGATAATTTAACCGGTAATAGGTTGGGTAAGTTAGGTAATGTTTTGTCTCCTACAAAGGCCAGGGATTTTGCAGTATGGGCTATGGAAACATCTGACCGGATAGGTTCAAGTTTTATTTGGAATTCAGCCTACAGCAAAGCACTTGCAAAATTATGAAAAGCTAATCCGCAATGGCCGAAATAAAGAAGATGCGTTTAATAAGCTTGTTTTGGGCGGCAAAATATCTATATTAGAACGGGAAATATCCAAGATCATGAATGATAAGAGCATTCCGCGTGATGAAAAGACAAAAATGATACAAAAGCTTAAGCTTAAAAGGCAAGCTTTACTGGCAGAAAGGAGAGGCTAATCCCTCTCCTTTATAAAATTACCCGTTAAGTGCTGCTTGATGAGATAATGAAGCTTTGCGCACAAAAAACGCACTTGCGCAGGTGTGTGCTAGTGCGCGATTGTCTACACGAACATGCAGAAGGAATAACTTCGCATTTTAAAAATATATCACGTGGAATAATTTTATGTAGCTATCGGAACCGCTATGTAATCGGCACGGGCAGCCGGTTGAGGTAAAGGAATACCATCCTGAGTTAATCCATCTAAATGCATGGTCAATGCTTCGGTGATAGCTTTCGTCGCTTCTTCTGGAGTTTTACCTGTAGCCACACAGCCCGGAACGTCCGGAAGGTAAGCAGAATAATTGCCATTAGCCTTTTCAATTATAACCAGGTACTGCATTAATACCGCCTCTCTTTCATTCCAGCTTGTTTAAATATACTGTTAAGGGTACCAGGTGCTAAATCATCACTTGGGTGTCCCGCTATGGTTACACGTCCGGGCCTGACAGAGTGTTTATATTGTCGGTGACTACCCCGCTGGGCAACTAAATACCATCCCTCTTTTTCCAGCAACTTGATTACCTCACGAACTTTCAGACCCACTGCTACCGTCATCCCCTTCCGCCATACACTCAAATAGATCCCCAGGCTGGCAGTTTAAAGCCAAACAAATTTTCTCCAGCACATCAAAGGTTATTCCTTTTGCTCTTTCATGATATAAGGCTAGTGCTGTATTTTTAGCAATGCCAGCATCCTTGGCTAACTCTGACATTTTTATCCTGCGTTCTCCAAGTATCCGGCTAAGATTCGATTTTATAGGCATAATAACCCCTCCCAATATTATTCTAACACTATTAAGAAAAAGGTTCAATAGTCTGCGACAGAATACAAGTAAATTGATATAAAAGTATTGACTTATATATCAGGGTATAGTATCATTATATCAGATATTAGATATAAAAGCTCAGAACACTGAACCGTATAGGAGGGACTTACACAATGAAAACAACAGTAATGACCATAGCAAACCGCTTACACTACACCCAGGGCCTGAGCCAAAGCCAAGCATTAAAAGCAGCCTGGCAAATGGTTAAACAGGGCAAATTCTACACAAAGGTAAGAGGCGTAACCTTTGGCAACCGGCAAAAGGCACTGGCACTCAAATCCTTCACTGGAGGGTTGTACAGGGGCAAAAACAGTAGACAGGTATAATAAGAACCTGAATGCATATTTATCTTTTAGCCTTTCTAGGACCATCATGGTCTTGGGAAGTTTTTTATGTTTTACAGATTATGCCGGGCAGTGGTGGGTGAACTGGCCAACCAGTTCCCGCCGGTGCTGGTGGTCACCACTTCAACCAAAAGGGCGGCACACATACAGCAGCGGGTAAAAAATGAAAACACGGCAGGACTGGAATTTAAGGTTATGCTGTTGAACGAAATTAAGGAGGGATTACTTTGACGATTACGGTATTTTATGTTAGACCGCAAAGAAAATGTAACTCCAAGGTCATTATGACCCCGGAGAAGGGCTGTAAGCTGCAGTTATTTTGTGCCAGTGCTTTTATGGCTATAAGTACATTTCCGGCCCATGCAAGTACCGGTGCCATTGGAAAGGCTGCTTTATCTACCTTTGGAACTGGCGGGCCTGGCATTGTTATAGTGCAAATGATGCTCATTGCTTGTGTCGGCTGGCTGTCTGGTTACATAGCCTAGGCGGTAGGGAAAGGACAGATAGTAGATATGAGTAAAATAACTACTGTGTTTTCATATATAAGCTTTGTGGCAGGTACGGTGTTTAAGGCAATAACCACAGTGGCAGAATTTTCAGGTTAACCCGAAAGGGTTTATTTTTTTTGCGTCAACCGGGTTAGTTTTGGCATACAAAAACTGGTTGGTTTGGTTGACAGCGGAATCTAAAGGGGCATTCTGTTTAATACTGTGAATTATACAACTCGAAGTCCAAGGATAACTAAATCCTTTTCTCTGCCATCAAGAACAGCTATTTTGGGTAAATAACCCCATTTTTCAAAATTAAATTTCAGGAATAATTGTAAGCTTGGTTCATTGTGTCCAAAGATGAACCCTAAGATTGTTGTAATTCCTAATTTGGGTGACTCATGTATTGCCTTTGCCAGTAATTTCTTACCTATACCCTTTCCTTGGTACTCTTCAGCAATATAAATGCTAACCTCAGCGGTAGAATTATAGGCTGGTCTGTTATAAAAAAAAGAGAAACTTAACCAACCCAAGGCATTACCTCCTTCCTCTACAACCCAGATAGGACGATTATCTGGGTTATGTTCATGAAACCAAGCTAACCTACTTTCAATTGTTACCGGGGTAGTGTCAGCCGTAACCATTCTAGAAGGGACGGTGGAATTATAAATATCTACGATAATGGGTAGATCGTTTTCAGTAGCAAGTCTTATATTCAAAGCTGTCTCCCCCAACATTTTGATTATATAATACTATATTTTTCATAACAGTTATTACTTATTCCAAGGAAAATGTGCTGACACTAGCAGGTTTGGGTTCTAGTGAACGTACCCATAAGCGATGGGCCAAGATTCCTAATGGAACTCCTTCAGCGGATGCAGCAAGACAAGAATGTAGAAAGAAGCCGGAAAGACCCGCTTGACCGATAGGTCCCAACCCTTTTGTTTCTCGATGTAAGGTATAGTTGAAAATGGTGGTATCTTGGATGGCCAAAACCACCGGTTGATTCTTGATTTTTTCTATAGTGGCCTTTCTGTGTGCATCATATATGGCTTCAACAGTTACTTAACGATAGGCAGCCTTGACATCGCTCCACTGACCAAGTGCTTCAGGCAAAGATTTTTCTGGATGCTCAGTAAGGCTTGCAACCAGTGAAACCAGTCGATGAGTGAGATTGGTATCACCAAAGTTACCCAAACGTCCGGCACACCCCTCTATCGTATAACGAATACTCCAGACCGACACCACAACCGAGCAAGCACCTCACCGAAACGCCGTTATTTGCAAAACACATAAAGCCCACGAAATCAATTTGCGTATTTGGTATAATCATCGACCCTCCGACCCCCTAAAAGCCCCCCTGGGTATGAATATAATAATTCTGCGCTGCGGTATCACCATTCTATCAAAACACACGTTGAGACAGTCGTGTTGATAGAGCGTAAATAGGTTGATATCAAAGGCTTTTAACGTTTTGGGGTTATTTTTATGGTATTTTTTATGTTCCCTTAGACTTTTGTTTTAAGGGAACTTTTTGTTAGTTAGGGGGGTGCACTTTTACGCAGAAAAATACATTTGCGCGGAAATAACAAGGTTTTTGCGGAATTGTATGTATGTACGATTTATGACACCTACTCCATTTATTGATAACCGATTGCAGTAAAAAAAGTCGTGAACATTAATTCCAAATTCCTACACTAACAATGTCATTTATAGTTGAAGCATAGCAGGGGTATAAGAGTAGCCATAGTTCTTTGCATAACAGCTTAATGAGTTCAACGTGGATAAAGCAGCAAAAGGGGTTGTAAGCATTTTATGTTAAAATTTTTTAAAAATATATAAATCGTTGAATAAATTTAAGTTATAATATAAATCAATTAAAGATTACAAGATTTTTCTTTTATCCTAGTCCAGCGAGTCTTATTGCAAAGGAGTAAAAGCCAATGCGTTGTGCCCACATCAACCCGTCAATCGCCAAAGAACAAAGTGTCAAAGAACACCTGTACAGCGTGGCTGAATTAGCCAAGGAATTCAGTTCAAAAATTTCCCTGGCAGCGACTGGTGAACTGATGGGGATGCTTCACGATATGGGGAAAGGGACCCGGAAATTTGACGCTTACATACGCTATTGCGCTCAAAATCCCCAGGACAAGTCTCTTAAGGGACAGGTCAACCATTCCACAGCGGGAGCCAAGTTGATCTACGACAGCTTCTATAACACAGCGGATAGACTGCAAAAATTTACGGCTCAACTTATTTCCCTTGCGGTCTGCTCTCATCACGGGGGCCTGATTGATTGCTTGGACCTTAGAGGCAGGGATAAATACACGGAGAGAATGAAACCAGATGAAGACATTCTTTATGACGAGGCCCTGAATTACTTTAGGTCAGAATGTTTGGAAACAAACCAACTTAAGGACCTTTTTGCGAAAGCGGCAGAAGAGATTAAAGCTGTGATTACTCACATTAATCAATTAAACAGCTCAGCAGGCCAATGCTGGTTTGCTTACGGAGTTCTCGAAAAGTATTTGTTCAGTTGTCTTATTGATGCGGACCGCTACGATACCTATCTCTTCATGGAAAACAAAGCCAGAAAGGAGAAGGTCAATAAATACGCTTTATGGGCTGAGCTTGCCGGTATTCTGGAAGCGAAACTAAGCAGTTATCCTCAAGAGAGCAAAATCAATGGGCTTAGAGCGGAAATCTCTTTAGCCTGCAGAAATTTTGCGCGAAACGGTTCTGGCGTCTATCAACTGGCGGTACCCACCGGCAGCGGGAAGACCCTTTCCAGCCTGCGCTATGCCTTGAATCATGCCCAAGAGTGTGATAAGGACAGAATTTTCTATATCATTCCATATACTACCATTATTGACCAGAATGCCAGAGAAATTAAAAATATATTAGGCCATGAAGAAATGATTTTAGAGCATCATTCCAATCTGATTGTCGCTGATGATGAGGAAGAAGTGGTCAACTACAAGCTGCTGACGGAACGCTGGGACAGCCCGATTATTCTAACCACCATGGTACAGTTTCTTAATACCTTATTTAATGGCGGAACTCAAGACGTTCGCCGATTGCATCACCTCGCCAATTCTGTGATTATCTTTGACGAAATCCAGGCCATCCCTATTAAATGCATAAGTATGTTTAACAGTGCTCTTAGTTTTCTGGCCGGTGTCTGCCAAGCAACGATAATTCTATGCACCGCTACCCAGCCTCTTCTGGAAACGACTGAAATCCCTCTAAAGTTAAGTGAAAATCCGAACATCATTTCCGATGTCTATGAGAAGTTCAGACAGTTTAAACGGGTGGATGTGATTCCGAAGCTGGTAACCGGAGGGTATAGTGCTGCGGCTCTCAAGGATTTCATTCTGGACAGAATGGATCAATTCAACAGCTTATTGGTGGTTTTAAATACCAAGAATTCGGCCAGGGAAGTTTTCAACGAATTAAAAGCGGCAAATCAGGGGCTGCCCGAAGAGAAACAGTGTCAAGTGTTTCATTTGAGTACTAATATGTGCCCGGCCCACAGGCTGAAGGCTTTACAGGCCATGAAAGAACAGTTGGGGTGCGGGAAGGTGATCTGCGTCAGCACTCAGCTCATTGAAGCCGGTGTCAATATTTCCTTTGAGTGCTTGGTCCGGTCTTTAGCCGGTTTGGACAGTATTGCTCAGGCGGCGGGACGCTGCAACCGGCATGGGGAAAAGGAACGGGGTGACGTCTATATCGTCAATCTTGAGAGGGAAGATGTCAGCAAACTTGTAGATATTAAGAAAGGACAGGAGTGTACGGAGAGAGTCCTGCGGGATTTCGAGGACAACCCGGAGAGCTTTGATCGGGATTTGCTCTCTCCCCAGGCCATGGCCAGGTATTACAAGTATTATTTCTACGAGCGTAGAACGCAGATGAATTATAACCTGAAAGGGGACAATAGAGGCAAATCATTATACGAAGTTTTGGCCGGGAATAAGGAGGCAGCGGAGGCCTTTCATAGCCGCAATGGCCGTCCGGCGGACCTGATGCTGAAACAGGCCTTTAAGACGGCGGGCCAGGAATTTCAAGCTATCGACGAAAATACAACAGGTATTCTGGCCCCGTATGAAGAGGGCCGGGACCTCATAACCCTGATCAATGGTGAATGCAGTTTGGGCGAATTGAAACGATATCTGAAAAAAGCCCAGCATTACAGCGTGAATTTATATGAAACAGACCGCAGAAAACTGGAACAAATGAAAGGACTGGTTTGGTTAAAGGATAAAACCATTCTTGCTCTGCGTGAGGGATTTTATGATGAGCAAATGGGGGTGAATCTTGATAGGAAACCCCTGGATTTTTGCGGTGTCTAAGGAGGAGAAGCTTGATGGCAATGGAGCGGGAGAACCGGGTTGAATTCAAAGTTAACGGACGTTACGCTCTTTTCAGTGATCCTATCAACCGGGTGGGCGGAGAGAAAATTTCTTATCAAGTGCCCACCTACCAAGCCTTGAAAGGGATATTGGAAAGCGTCTACTGGAAGCCTACTTTAATCTGGATTATTGATGAAGTGCGGGTCATGAACCTGATAAAAACTCAATCCCAGGGCATACGCCCCGTTAATTACAGCGGTGGGAACACCTTATCCATTTATACCTACCTGACCAATGTGGAATATCAGGTGAGAGCTCATTTCGAGTGGAATCTTCACCGCCCCAACTTGGAGCAGGATAGAAACGAGAACAAGCATTATATTATCGCCAACCGAATGATTAAATGCGGGGGCAGGCGGGACATTTTCTTAGGCACCCGAGAGTGCCAAGGCTATGTGGAGCCTTGCCGTTTTGGGGAAGGGGAGGGGGCTTATGACCATTACGGTACCCTTTCCTTCGGGTTGATGTTTCATGGCTTTGATTACCCTGATGAAACAGGGAAGGGCAAACTGGTGGTCAGGCTTTGGAAAGCGGAGATGAAGGATGGTTATCTAAAATTTATCAGACCGGAAGAATGTACCGTGAAACGAGAGCTTTCAGCCATGCGGCCTAAGAAGTTTGATGAAACGAATTTCAGTGAGTTGGCGGAGTTGTGAGGAGGGAAGGGTATTGGGCTGGATACATAAGCTTTATGATACCTATGAAAATTGCCAAGCGGAAGTAGGTATGGCGGGACCCGACGGGCAAGTGATGCCTCTTCTTCCGATTGGTCATTCGACCCAGAATGCTCAGATTGAAGTTATTCTCAATGGGGAGGGCAATTTCCGCAGTGCTAAGGTATTGGACAAAGAAGAGACGGTTACAATTATTCCGGTCACGGAAGATTCTGCCACAAGAAGCAGCGGGATAGCACCTCACCCCCTTTGCGATAAGCTTCAGTATGTTGCCGGGGATTATATCGACTATGTGACGAAAAAAAATGGGCGGGAGTTTTTTACAAAATATATGGAACAGCTTGAGGACTGGTGCGGCTCGGTTTACAGCCACCCAAAGGTTCGGGCCGTTTTCAACTACTTAAAGAAGGAAAGCCTGATTGGGGATCTGATCAGTCAAAAAATCCTGGTTTGTGATGATAAGGGGTTACTGGCAAAGGGTGTGAAAATGGGAGCCGGTGAACAAAGTGATGCCTTTATCCGCTTCCGGGTGGAAACGGAGGGTGAGGAAGAATCAGCGGTTTGGCTTGATCCTCAGGTTTATGAGAGCTATATCAATTACTATCTGAGCAGGCAGAAGGAGATTGATCTCTGTTATGTCCGGGGACAAACCATTCCCTGCTCGGATAAACATCCTGCTAAAGTTCGGAACACAGGGGATAAGTCCAAGCTGATTTCGGCCAACGATACCGTGGGCTTTACCTTTCGGGGACGCTTTAATGATAAAAGTCAGGCGGTGCGGGTGGGATATGAAACCACTCAAAAAGGCCATAATGCCTTGCGCTGGTTGATTGACAGGCAGGGCTATAAAAACGGTGATCAAGCGATAGTAGCCTGGGGCACGAAAAACCAGTTCCTGCCGCCATTTCTGAATGATACTGAGGATTTCTTCCCGGAAGAACCCCCGTCGGTTGCCACGGAAAAGGAATTTGCTCAAAGGCTGAATAAAGCAATTGTCGGTTATGGCTGTGAATTGGATACTAAGGCTGAAATTGTGATTATGGGGTTGGATGCCGCTACTGTGGGACGTTTAGCCATAACTTATTACCGGGAACTGGACGGTTGGGATTTTTTAAACCGGATTAAAGCCTGGCACAGCAGCTGCATTTGGAAACACTCTTACAAAAAGGTTCCGGATGGGTTCAATGAAAAAGGAAAGCCAAATTTTAAGTATCTCACATTTATCGGTGCTCCTTCCCCCAGAGAAATAACTTGGGCGGCCTATGGAGATAAAGCCAGCGATAAATTAAAAAAAGCAACGGTAGAGAGATTGCTGCCCTGCATTATTGACGGTGCCCGCTTGCCTTACGACCTGGTCAGTTCAGCGGTCAATCTTGTTTCCAATCCCTTGGGTCTGGAAAACTGGGAGTGGGAGAAAGCCTTAACCATAACGTGTGCCTTGATTAGAAAATATCGGTATGATAAATCCGGTAAGAAGGAGGTATGGGAGATGTCACTTGATGAAAACCAGAAGGACAGGAGTTATCTGTTTGGCAGGCTGTTAGCCATTGCCCAGCAAATTGAAGAGTATGCCCTCTATACCACAGGAGAAAAAAGAGTGACCAATGCTGAACGCTTAATGCATCAATTTAAAATTCACCCTTATAAGACCTGGGGTATTATTATCGATAAGCTCAGACCCTATCTGGACAGGTTGGGCTCCAAAGCTGCTTTTTTAACGGAGTTGCTGACGCAAGTCAATGCCATGTTGCCCTTCGAGGAATTTACCAGCCGAGACAAGTTGCAGGACAGTTATATTTTAGGATATTACTGCCAAAGGGAAGTCTTTATGGAAGAGAGAAAGCAGCGCAGAGAGGAAAAGCAAAAGAAGAAGTTAGCAAACGTTACGGAAAGGGAGAATGAACATGAGCCGATTGATAAATAAAGTGGACTTTGCAGTGATTCTTTCAGTTAAAAACGCTAACCCTAACGGAGATCCTCTTAATGGCAACCGCCCCAGGGAAAACTATGAGGGCTATGGAGAAATTTCGGATGTTTGTATCAAACGAAAAATCCGTAACCGCTTGCAGGATTTGGGACAAGATATCTTCGTCCAGTCCGACGAAAGGAGGACGGATGGATTCAGAAGCCTAAAAGATCGGGCCGATGGTTGTGCCGAGCTTAAAAAAGCCGGTAAGGACAAAGAACGCTATGCAGCCATAGCCTGTGAAAAATGGATTGATGTACGGAGTTTCGGGCAGGTGTTTGCCTTTAAGAAAGGTGACGAGGACAGTTCTGTGTCCGTAGGTATAAGAGGTCCTGTTTCTATTCATTCGGCGGTCAGTGTGTTACCCATTGAAATATCCAGTATGCAAATTACCAAAAGTGTTAATGGAGAGACAGGGAAAGACCCGGATAAAAAAAGTCCGGATACCATGGGGATGAAGCACCGGGTGGAGTTCGGTGTCTATGTGTTCTGTGGCAGCATCAATACTCAGCTGGCGGCCAAAACAGGCTTCAGTGGGGAGGACAGTGAACTGATTAGAAAGGCATTAATCACTCTCTTCGAGAATGATTGTTCCTCCGCCCGGCCAGATGGTAGTATGGAGGTTTGTAAGTTGTATTGGTGGAAACATAACTCTCAGTCTGGTCAGTATTCTTCCGCCAAGGTGCACAGAAGCTTGAGGGTTGAGCCAAAAGCGGAAAACCCTAAAAATATTGCAGATTTTGAAATCTCCCTTGAGATCTTAGACGACTTGTCTCCGGAAATTTACGACGGGATATGATGATGGAATATAATGAAGAAGATTTCCTGCTGTTGTCCGGAATACAACACTTTTCCTTTTGCAAACGCCAGTGGGCCTTAATCCATATCGAACAGCAGTGGCAGGAAAATTTGCGTACCGTTGAGGGTGGAATCCTGCATGAGAAAACCCACGACAATACCATTAAGGAAAAGCGGGGAGATTTAATCATATCACGGAGCATGGCAATCTTTTCTCGGAAATTAGGGATTACCGGAGCTTGTGATGTGGTGGAATTTCACAAGTCTCGAGATGGGGTCACACTCTATGGCCGAGATGGGACCTACAAACCCGTTCCTGTGGAGTATAAACGGGGAAAGCCCAAGCAGGACAATATGGATGTGCTGCAGTTATGCGCTCAGGCCATGTGTCTGGAAGAAATGCTCTTGTGTACGATTCCCGAAGGGTTTCTGTTTTATGGGGAACCTAAACGCAGGCTTAAAGTGCTGCTTGACGAGGAGATCCGGGAACAGGTAAAGGCTATTTGCCAAGAAATGCATGAACTGTACGACAGAAGGTATACGCCCAAAGTAAAGCCGACGAAGGGCTGTAAAGCCTGTTCCCTCAGTGAACTTTGTCTGCCTAAGCTGTGTAAAAATCCATCGGCTTTGGCCTATATGAAGAAGACTATTTCGGAAATTGAGGTTGATGAATGAGAAAATTACTGAATACTCTCTATGTGACTTCGCCCAATACTTATTTATCCCTTGATGGAGAAAATATTGTGATTTTAAAGAACGATGCTGAGGTGTTGAGAGTTCCGCTGCATAATCTGGAGGGTATTATTGCGTTTGGTTATACCGGTGCCAGTCCGGCTTTGATGGGTTCTTGTGCCAAACGTAATATAGCTTTGAGTTTTATGAAGCCCAGCGGAAAATTCCTGGGCAGAGTGGTTGGCGAAGTTAAAGGCAATGTTACCTTGCGAAAGACTCAGTACAGGTTATCAGATGATGCAGCGAAGAGCCATAAAATTGCCCAATCCTTTATCTTAGGAAAAATATATAACACCCGCTGGGTGGTGGAGCGGGCTACCAGGGATCATAGGGCCAGGCTGGATGTGGATAAATTGAAAGGAGTCTGCCAAACCCTGGCCAAGGCTTTGAAGCTGGTTGAAAATAGTCAGAATTTAGAACAACTGCGGGGATTTGAAGGGGAATCAGCGGCCCAGTACTTTCGAGTATTGGATGATTTGATTCTTCAGCAAAAAGATGATTTTTATTTTCATGCCCGGAATAAACGTCCTCCTCTGGATAATGTCAATGCCCTGCTCTCCTTTATCTATACACTTTTGGCCCATGATGCTGCGGCGGCTTTGGAAACTGTTGGGTTGGACCCCTATGTGGGATTTCTGCACCGGGATAGACCAGGAAGAATATCCCTGGCTCTGGATCTAATGGAAGAGTTGCGGGCCGTGTATGCGGACAGGTTTGTTATTTCTTTAATTAATAAGAGGGAAATTAATGGCGGCGGCTTTACCCGGATGGAAAACGGAGCGGTCATTATGGATGAAGATACGAGAAAAGCTGTTCTTAAGGCTTGGCAAAGCAGGAAGCAGGAGGAGATAAGGCATCCGTTTCTGCAGGAAAAAATGGAATGGGGACTTGTACCCTATGCCCAGGCTATGCTGCTGGCTAGGTTTATCCGGGGGGATTTGGACGGATACCCGGCGTTTATGTGGAAGTAGGTGAGATGTATTTTAGTGCTTATCACGTATGACGTAAATACTCAAACGGCGGCAGGGAGAAAGCGGCTGCGTCAAGTTGCCAAGCAATGTGTGAATTACGGACAGCGTGTTCAGAATTCAGTCTTTGAATGCGTGCTGGATATGGCTAAGTTTCGTGAGGTTCAGCATAAGCTGGAGAAGATTATTGATACGGAGAAGGATAGTCTGAGGTTTTATTTTTTAGGAAACAATTACAAGAATAAGATTGAGCATGTAGGCGCGAAAGCTTCTTTTGATGTTGAGGATACCTTGATTATTTAGTGCGAATGTGAAGCGAACATAAAATCCCTGGTGGATTCGCACCGCGAAATGGTAGGAAATTTGTCGAAGCATGTATAAATACAGGGAGGGCAATAGTATATTTAATGAAAAATGGAAGAAGATGAATGAAATATATCTATTTAAAGATAGTTATAATTAGTATTTGCTGTCGCTCCCTACACGGGGGCGTGGATTGAAATCCGAAGCTCAATCCATTGCGAACGCCTTTGGAACGTCGCTCCCTACACGGGGGCGTGGATTGAAATAAAATTAACTGAGGAATTAAAGCCATTGCCGGAAGTCGCTCCCTACACGGGGGCGTGGATTGAAATTGCGTATATGTAGATACTTACAACAGCCTGGGCAGTCGCTCCCTACACGGGGGCGTGGATTGAAATAAAAAGCACTGGAAGGAATTATTGGTGGAGGAAGTCGCTCCCTACACGGGGGCGTGGATTGAAATAAAACCACCGGCTAAAAGAAATTCATCAAAAGAAGTCGCTCCCTACACGGGGGCGTGGATTGAAATTGCTTTTGAGCCATCCAGAAATCAGCTTTTCGAGTGTCGCTCCCTACACGGGGGCGTGGATTGAAATGTTTAGGGAGCGTACGCTTGCAAAGATTGAAACTGTCGCTCCCTACACGGGGGCGTGGATTGAAATATTCGAGTCAGCCTTCCAAGCTATTTTTATTTCTGTCGCTCCCTACACGGGGGCGTGGATTGAAATCTTTTCTTGCCTTTTCGCTTAACTTGCTTGCATCAGTCGCTCCCTACACGGGGGCGTGGATTGAAATTCTTTTGGTCAATTAGCCATTGTATCTCCTTTGGTCGCTCCCTACACGGGGGCGTGGATTGAAATGATACGGAGAACCGCCTGGTGCATTTGTATGCCGTCGCTCCCTACACGGGGGCGTGGATTGAAATCCTTGACTGCCATCCGGGAAGGAAAAGTAACCAAGTCGCTCCCTACACGGGGGCGTGGATTGAAATTGGACAGTGGATATTTTATAGAAGTCAAAAATGAGTCGCTCCCTACACGGGGGCGTGGATTGAAATAGATCTGGGTGAGGACAGCGAAGACTTAGTCAAGGTCGCTCCCTACACGGGGGCGTGGATTGAAATCTTTGAACAAACCACTGCCAGGGAGATTAGGCTGGTCGCTCCCTACACGGGGGCGTGGATTGAAATTAGTAGGGAGGAGGATAATGTGAGCGATATTCAGGTCGCTCCCTACACGGGGGCGTGGATTGAAATAGAAACGCTGGCAGACAATCACTTTAACCCCTCCGTCGCTCCCTACACGGGGGCGTGGATTGAAATATCTGTATGAATAGAGAAGTTTATAATGTCTACAGTCGCTCCCTACACGGGGGCGTGGATTGAAATAAAGGTTAGAGACTTATTGTTTCTAGCCGCACAAGTCGCTCCCTACACGGGGGCGTGGATTGAAATAGGCTCTACAATAAACGTTGGAACGAATGCGGTAGGTCGCTCCCTACACGGGGGCGTGGATTGAAATGATTGCGGCTATGTCAGCAACAGAACCGAATTGGGTCGCTCCCTACACGGGGGCGTGGATTGAAATTTTTACGACGCTGGGCGACTCCCCAGTATTGCGCGTCGCTCCCTACACGGGGGCGTGGATTGAAATGGCAAAAGAACAATTAAGCCACTATCAATCACAGGTCGCTCCCTACACGGGGGCGTGGATTGAAATACTTTCCGAACATGAAGCACTTAGGAGACATTAAGTCGCTCCCTACACGGGGGCGTGGATTGAAATACCCTTTCGAGTGCCATTTGTAAATAATTTTTCTGTCGCTCCCTACACGGGGGCGTGGATTGAAATTATATATAATATACCACATACATGCATGTATGTAGTCGCTCCCTACACGGGGGCGTGGATTGAAATCCAAAACAGTGCATCGCCTGGACCACTCACGGCAAGTCGCTCCCTACACGGGGGCGTGGATTGAAATTTTGCAAACAAAGACTCTATAATAGCTAAAATAGGTCGCTCCCTACACGGGGGCGTGTGTTTTTTGTATTTCTTGTTCAGTTATTTTTGTTGGAGGTCAGGATGAAGTTTAAAAAAATTTCCTATACTGACTCTCCCTCAGGCAAGGCTTTTGTTAATTTCAGCTTTGACTAAGAATAAAGATGAAATCCGGCACATTATCAGTAGAGTAAATTATTATATGAAACATAACAGCGTTGCTCATAAACCTTATGCTAAAAAACAGCAAAATTTAATTGATAAGGGTACTGCATGAAGAATTACCGCTGTAGTATTAAATTGTGGGATTTATGATGTGGTTAAGCATTTAAAAGAGGAGGCCATCGCTAATGCCAAATAGTGAATTAGCTAATATGCTTAGCTCTATTATCCATGAGGAATTAAAGCCCATACAAGAGGACTTACAGTCGGTAAAAGGAGAATTGCAGGTAGTTAAAGAAGAATTACAAACAGTAAATGATCGACTGGATAACCTGGATCAAGGCCAACTTGATCTAAAACAAGGTCAAATTAGCCTGGAGAAGGGGCAGCGGAAGCTAGATAAGGATGTTACCCTTATCAGAAAAGAATTAAAGGAATCATGGAAGGACATTAGTGATTTTGATGATAGGATTACTACTTTAGAAAAAATGTTTATACTATAAAAACCGGCCAATTAACCGGGCTTTTTTATTTCTATGAAACATCCCAAGTGAGATAATCTAAGCCTTTTCAGCATTAGTAGGTCTTGTAGACTGTCTTTTCTGTACGGGCCTGTCCATACCATAGTAGGCAGAAGGTTCATACTACGCGGCTATGACAATGAAGGCAAATTGACGTCTTAAGAGAAACAGGCGGCGTTCTATGTTATTTGCTCGATTCAGATGATTTGTGTCGCTTATTTTGAAAGCCGCGAGGAATACAAGCAGCTAGCCAGAATCAATCGTAAAATGCTCATGTATATCGTTAATAATAAAGCCCAAATCAATAAAATATTTTAACTGCTATGGTGGTGTCGTTCTTAATGACAGCAGGCTGTGAGTTGTCGGCTCACAGCCTGCTGTCCTCGTGTTTATATTGTGTTTATCTGGTAGATTCTACTGTCCAGTTCCACCATCTAATCGTCCAGCCCCTCAAAGGTTCCAATGCAAAAATCCTCAGTACGTTTTGCAAAACAAAATAGACAAGGATACTTTATATTATGTAATATTTTTACATGATAATAACTGGTATTAAATATTAATAAAGAAAGAATTTTATTACGTTAAGATATAGATTTTCACCCTAAACCTTATCAGCAAATGATTCTCCAAAAGATTGACATTTTCTAAGATCCTCCGGTGTGGGATCGTACTGCAGTTTAATCCCTTCTGCTACTATGTCTATACCGGCTTCCTTCAACCTGTTTTCAACAATACTAACGGACTCACCGCTCCAGCCGTAAGAACCGAAAGCTGCACCAATTTTATTTTTAAATTGCAAACCTTTAATAACTTCCAGGATAGCCGCGGTGTCGCTAAGAATCCCCTTGTTAATAGTAGAACTTCCCACAATTACTCCCCTGGCTTTAAAAACCTCGGTGATTAAATCATTCTTGTCCGACGTTCCAATATTAAGCACCTTGGTGCCTATACCTTTATTTCCTAGTCCCTTGGATATGGCAAGAGCCATTTTTTTGGTTGCTCCCCACATTGTATCAAAAAGGATGACTACCATGCCTTCATTATAACCACTGGCCCACTGGTCATATTTCTCAACAATTTGCAGGGGGTTATCCCTCCAGATCATCCCATGGCTGGGTGCGATCATGTCAATAGACAGATTTAGGCTAAGCAATTCCTTGATTTTTGCTTTAACCAGTTTGCTGAAGGGAGTTAAAATATTGGCGTAATATTTTATGGCTTCTTGGTAAAGCTCGCCCTGGTCTACCTGATCATTGAACATGTACGATGATGAATAATGCTGTCCAAAAGCATCATTAGATAACAGCACATTAGCACCCGACACATAAGTAGCCATCGAATCAGGCCAATGGAGCATTGGTGTCTCCACAAAAACCAGATTATATTCTCCTAGATCAATACTGTCCCCGGTTTTTACAACATTGAAGTTCCAGTCTTTATGAAAATGCTTCTTGATCATCATGGCCCCATTTTTGGTACAGTAGATAGGCGTTTCAGGAATCTTTTCCATTAAGTAAGCCAAACTGCCTGCATGATCTTGTTCACAGTGATTAATAACTATCAAATCAATATTTTTCAACCCGATCTCTTCTTCCAGGTCGTTTACAAAATTTTCGTGAAAAGGAGTCCAAACCGTATCCACCAAGGCAATCTTTTTATCTTTTATTAAATATGAATTGTAGGTGGAGCCTCTGTGTGTTGTGTATTCTTGACCGTGAAACATTTTTAACTCCCAATCCTTTACACCGACCCAGTAGATATTGTCTTTAATCTTTAAAATTTTACATCAACTCCTTATACCTTATTTTATTCTTAAGACCTTCATATTCAACAGCGATTATCAGAAGTCCTTCTGTTATGGGTAGATTTTCTTAGTCTACAATAATTTGAAGAAAAATGTTTCAGCCTAAATTAAGGTGACCGGCAGCAGTGCCGCCTCCTTACATAATTATCACTATCTTATCACACTTCCGGATTAGTCTTGGTATAGGTTTGATAAGTCTCGCATTTAGAACAAGTGGCAGAAGGGTATATAACGATTTTTCGATCTGTTACATAGTTTTCCGCTAATACATTAACATATTCCGCAAAGCTGTTATTTCCGAATTTTACACAATATATAAGTTCACAACCTCTATCTACAATTGCCTTGGCAGGATTAGGATCTGATAGGTTTTCTTTTGATAAATCTACCGATACAACGATTTTTTTCATCTCTCTACATTTTTAATAATTCTAAATTTCTGGTTTAATCAATTTGTAGGGCAAATGACATTTTTATTAAAAATTGACCGCTAGGAATAATCTGGCGGTCAATTATTTATTTACGTATACCAGTTTACATACAACAGTTTTTAATAATAGATATTAAGGGCAAACTATACCATATGTAGAATAATTATCAAAAAAGAGGTGGTAATAATGCAATCCAAGGAATATATTGAGCATATTTTTGAGAACCAACGTATTCATTTAGATGGAAACACTTATAGGTTCTGCAGTTTTAAAAATTGTGAGGTTGTAGTAAATCAAGGCGCGTTTGTTTTATCGCATTGCGGCTTTGAAAACTGTCGGCCTATTCTTAAAGGAAATGCGCTAAACGTAGCTTATTTTATTGAGTTATTTTTTCCTGGTTGCCTACTTTGGAAAAGCGGCAAACAAAATCCCTATCGAAAACCTAAACCTGAATAGTATCATAAATATTAAGCTGACTGCTATCACCACTATCCTTCATTTGACCTCCGCTTTGCGGGGGTTTTCTTTTGTATCAATATCTAATATTTGCAATCCTTTGAACATTTTAATTTTCTATCATTTCACAAAAGGTTTTTTAAAATATATGTCAAAATATATCTTTGAGGTGATTTATATGAGTAAGAGAAATAAAACAAGTAATGCAAACAAGATGAAAAAAAATCAAGAAACAGCTCTAACCCCAAAAGCAAAAATATTTATTGTTGGGGCAGCCGGTTTTGCTGTTATTTTGGCTTCCGCTGTTGGTTATGGCACATATAAAAATAATCAGGCTGCGGATAATGTATCATCGCCAGCGGCTAAAACCCCCTCAGAAACCACGGCTAAGCCTATTGCGATTGATCCCAATAAAAAGGAGCAAACAATAAATATCAATGGTAAACAAGTACCTATTCAGATGAGTGTAGGCAAAAAAGATAATGGCAATCAATCCAAACCATAACCGGTCGGATAATACCCACTATTTATTTTACTGGAAATCAACAGGCGTGTTATCCGAATCAATTTTGATTTCTATTGGTTGTAGAATAACTTACTCTTGCATCACCTGTGGATATTGTAAGAGAAAGACTGATTGATAATAAAGGTTATTTTCATAAGAAGGGAATAACCTGCCTGGATCGAATATGAAGTCAGGAGGTGTTGGTTTTGACGGATAATATTGGGGCAATATTTGATCACATCAGGGATTGTGTTATATATGGAGTTGCTTGCCCGAATTGCAGTACATTGTTTGAGTTAGATGAGGACAGTGATAGCATTAAATGTCCGGTATGTGATGAGGAGATTAGACTGCCGTAGATTTCTTGCCTTCTGTGATAGCTGTGGCATGTACTTCGCCTGGGTCAATGACTGCTGTAACATCACTGCCCTGTATTTTTCCCAAGGCCGGTTTTTCTACCGTTGCATGCAGCCACGATATTGATTCCGGTGTCATACTGGCTGAACCGGTTTAATGATGGTTACGGAGAACCTTTGGGGTATGTTAAGTATGAGCGGTTCCCTTCCGCTTTCGTTGGAGAGAGTCAAAATCAGTTTTTTATGAGTAATACCGAGTGGTTCCTATGTCACAGCAAAAAACGTTTCCCGCGGTGGAGATATTGCCAATCGGCAAACCCTTGTTCACGCAGTTTCCCGGTATGTTCACAACACCCAAAGGAAGTTTCCACTTTAGCCTGCACAGACTTGGAATGAATACCGTATTTACCTTTAGCGAATGCTTTCATGTCACCTTTATCGAACCGGCAGTGATTTTTTATATGGATTGTGCGATGAACAGTGCAGCTTATGCCCATATTTTGGCGGCCATTTTTTTTAAAGCCGGGGAAAAGCGGCAAGTATTCTATTGGCGGAGCAGAGAGGAAGTGTTTGTGTATATACTTGTCGCCTTAACGGGCGACCGCTCCTTTCATCCCACGGAATGAGTCCGTGGGTTTTTGGGAGCGATTTTCAATAAATTAAATGTTTTATTATTAGGCATGAGAAAATTACTTTAAATTCTCTGGGTTTAACCCCTCCAATTGAGGGATTACAAACCTTCCATCCTTTCTTATTAAAACATCATCAAAATATATTTCCCCACCACCGTATTCCAGCGTTTGAATATATACCAGATCCCAGTGGATAGCTGATTTATTTCCGTTAAAACATTCATCATAAGCGCTTCCTGGTGTAAAATGAATAGAGCCTGCAATTTTCTCATCAAACAGGGTATCTTTCATTGGTTTTGTGATATAAGGATTTACACCCAGAGCAAATTCACCTACATATCTTGCCCCTTTGTCAGTATCGAAGACTTTATTTATTTTTTCCGTATCATTAGCTGTAGCTTGAACAATTTTCCCATCCTTGAATTCAAGCCTGATGTTTTCATAAGTAAAACCCTGGTATTGAGCAGGTGTGTTGTAGGTAATATAGCCGTTTACGGAGTCTTTTACCGGGGCGGAAAAAACCTCCCCATCCGGTATGTTTCGTTTCCCGGCGCACTTAATTGCCGGGAGAGATTTTATAGAAAAGGTCAAGTCGGTTCCTGTGCCCACAATCCTCACTTTATCTGTTTTGTTCATTAATTCTACCAGAGGAGTCATTGCTTGCGACATCTTTTCATAGTCTAAGTTACAAACATTAAAGTAAAAATTCTCGAAGTTTTCTATACTGGTATTGGCCAGCTGTGACATGGAAGGGGAGGGATATCTTAATACCACCCATTTAGTCTTGGGAACTCTGATTTTCATATGAACTTCATTAATAAAATATTTATTGTACAACTCAAGCTTATCTTGTGGTACATCAGATAATTCTGCCGAGTTGTTGCCTGACCGGATGCCTATATAAGCGTCCATGTCTTCCATTCTGGCTGCTTCGTATTTAGCCATCATTTTTAATTGTTCCTCACTTGCATTTATTAACAGGGATCTGTTAACAGAGTTGTCCTTTATGGTAACAAAGGGTACTCCTCCGACTCGGCAAACTTCTTTTATCAATTCTTTAACAAACGGTAATTCAAGTCCTATTGCTTCTATAAGGATTTTTTCTCCGGGCTGTAGGTCGCAGGAATAGTTAACAAGGTTTCTTGCCAGTGTAATTATTCTTGGGTCTACCAATAATCTCTCCTCCTGTATTAGTATTATTTTTTTCAGAGGTTAATAAAACTTTTTTCTACACTATTACAATAATATAACGAAAAAACTATTGAAAAAACCCTTGAAGAATAAATCTCAATATTATTAGTTTTATTTTTAATCTTGTAGTTATTAAGATCCTATAAATATTTCTAGTATTTAGCATAATTATAATTATTATCACAAATAATGTATATCGCAATGTGATTCTGATTAATTAATTTAGATATTTTGGGTAGCATTTTGCTCAGGTTGTATGCGTAAAAAGCAATCAGAAGTACAGGAGTGAGACATATATTAAATTTGCCTTTTGAAATTTATTTGAGAATTGTTCTTTCTATGATAGCTGGGATAATAATGGGTTCCGAAAGAACGATTTATAATAAGCCTGCCGGTATTCGCACTTTTTCATTGGTAAGTTTGGGTTCCACACTGATTATGCTTTTATCTGTGTACGGAGCTGAGAGGCTAGGTATTAAAGCGGAGGTCGATCCTTTCCGTGTCGCTGCGCAAATTGTCAGTGGTATCGGCTTTATCGGAGCAGGAGTGATTTGGAACAGTAAAAACGGTGTAAAGCGAGGGATAACAACTGCTGCTGAACTATGGGTCGTTTCTGCTATAGGCATGGCTTTGGGAGTTGGCATGTATGATCTGGTTGTATTGGTAATGGTTTGTATCTTCATGGTTATGCGTATAGGGCATATAATGGGTAAATATACCAGAAATAAAGTAAAAAGAGAGCATGCCCCTGAGCAGATGAAATAGCTTGAATAAATGATCATGGGCAGGTTAGATTTTAACCGGGTACCCTGGTATATTTCCTGGCATTTTTTTAAATACTAGCTATATTACAATCTAAGGGGGCTAAAAAATGAATCATCAAACTAATCCATTTCTTCAACATGTAGCGCGTCACGGTCAAAGATTACTTGGTGAGTCTAATAAGGCGGTGTCAGTTTCTAATGCTTTAATATCAGCTTGTGATGAGATACTCTTTTCGCTAAATTCCGGCAATATGCAAAGTGCTGCTAATGCCGCTCACCATGCCAGAAATATGGCCAGCCAGGTAGCTGCCTCATCCCAAGAATTAAATCAGGCTATAAATGAACGCATGGAGATGGCTTCCCATGTTTTAAGTAAAGTGCAACACCGTGTTAACGAATTATCAAGCGTTTTGCAATCAATAAGAAGTTCAGATTACAATTATGGCAACACTACCGGAGCATGTTGTCATGGTTCATCCATACAATACCAGCCAGGTTCTGTATATACGAGCTAATATCAGGCATAGTAGAGTAAAACGGGATAGATTCCCGTTTTACTTGATCCTATAGATAAATGCTTGAAGCCACAAGATAGTAGGAGAAATACAATAAATTTTCTGGTGAATTTCAGATTATTATAATGAGTCTATTTCTTAAATAACTAATTAAAAATATACTTTTGTGCCATCCCATTAAAACACCGGACTAAGCGGTTTATCCGGGATGATAAATGTGGTAAAATAGTGTCTTAAGGGGATAGGAGAGATGAAATTGAAAAATGCCGTTATTATTTTATCCGGAGGCATGGATAGCACAGTTTGTATGGCTTATGCCGGGAGTCGTGAGTATAACCTGTACCCTATCACCTTTAATTACGGGCAGAGGCATGCTTATGAAGTCGGACAGGCTAAAAAGATAGCTTCATATTTCCAGTCGAACAGACACCTGGTAGTTGATCTGGCTTTTTTTCGAGAAATAGGAGGCAGTGCTCTGACTTCAGAAGCTATAGAACTGCCGTTAAACAGGACAGAAAAGGAAATTGGTTCTGGGATTCCGATTACTTATGTTCCTTTTCGTAATGGAGTTTTTCTTTCTCTGGCTGTTGCTTATGCTGAAGCAGTGAAAGCGCAGGCTATATTTATCGGTGTGAACGCACTGGATTATTCGGGTTATCCTGACTGCAGGCCGGAATTTATAGAAGCATACCAAACTGTTATTGATGCCGGTACCAAACAAGCCAGTGAGGATAAGCAGAAACTTCAGATTATAACACCTTTGCTGTATAAAACTAAAGCTGAGATAGTCAAAATGGGTATGGATTTGGCTGCTCCGCTGCAGCTGACCACCAGCTGCTATCGTGGAGAAGAACTGGCTTGTGGCCGCTGTGATTCCTGCTTGCTCAGGCTAAAGGGTTTTAGTGAAGCTGGTTTTATCGATCCTATTTCGTATGAGAGTTACTAGAGGATATTGCGATGAAAGTCAATGAGATATTCTATTCACTGCAAGGGGAAGGTATAACTGCTGGATACCCGACTGTGTTTATACGTTTGACCGGATGCAACCTCAGGTGTCTTTACTGCGATACTGTTTATGCTTATGAAGAGGGACAGGAGATGTCTGTGAAGGATGTTGCGGACAGAGTGCATGAATACGGAGCACATTATGTCTGTATTACAGGTGGAGAACCTCTGCAGCAAAAAGCTGAGTTGAAGCTCTTGCTGTCATTGCTCAATAGGTATACGGTTACTATTGAGACAAACGGTTCATTATCACTGGAGGATTTAAGTTTCAACTATTGCCACTTTGCTATGGATATCAAAACACCTGGCTCGGGCATGCATTTGTATAATGACTTTTCAAATATTGAGTTCTTGCGCAGTAAGGATGAGATTAAATTTATAATTGGTTCCCGTACTGATTATGATTTTGCGCGGGGAATAATAGAGAAGTATAAGCTTGCACAAAAGGTGATAGTAACCTTTTCACCTGTATTTGGTTTAGAGCCGCGTTTTCTGGCGCAGTGGGTTTTAGAGGATAAGCTCTTTTTTGTCAGAGTGCAGCTGCAAATTCATAAGTATATATGGGAGCCGGGGGCGAGAGGTGTTTGAAGAAAGCAGACAAATAATTAGAGGTGAGTATACTGTTTGAACTTAAAGTAACGGAGCATTTCGACTCGGCTCATTATCTCAGAGAGTACCCGGGCAAATGTAAAAATGTGCATGGTCATACCTGGTACATAGAAGTTGTGCTGCAGGGAGAAAATCTGGATTCTACAGGAATATTGATTGATTTTTCTGAGTTAAAGGGGTTAATTAAGAATATAATTGAGCCCTTTGATCACCAATTGTTAAAT
Source organism: Desulfofarcimen acetoxidans DSM 771 (assembly GCF_000024205.1). Lineage (NCBI taxonomy): Bacteria > Bacillati > Bacillota > Clostridia > Eubacteriales > Peptococcaceae > Desulfofarcimen > Desulfofarcimen acetoxidans. The sequence continues at coordinate 3,825,455 of NC_013216.1, read as the reverse complement.
GAACAGGTTCCCTTTGAGGTTGATAATCCTACCTCAGAAAATTTGGCCAGGTATTTTTATCATGAAATAAAGAAAAAGTTGTCGGATAAGCCGGTGAAGCTTGTTAGGGTAACGGTTTCTGAATCGCGAGCCACAGCCGCAGCTTATTTTGAGTAATAAGGTTTTCTATGGAGTTTCGCACAACCCTGTCTTGTTATTTTAGTTTATTTTGGTTACAATGGTAAAAAATGAAATATGCTGGCCTTTTTAAGGAGGTTTTTTTGTGAAAAACGTGGTCAGTGTTAGTTTGGGTTCAGCCAAACGAAATCATATAGTTGAAACTGAGCTGTTGGGTCATAAGTTTCGTATCAGCCGTATTGGTACTGACGGTGATTTTGAACGGGCAATAGATATTTTAAAGTCACTGGACGGACAGGTGGATGCCATAGGCCTAGGTGGCATAGACGTTTACCTGGTAGTCGGTGAAAAATGCTATACTGTACGTGACGGCTTAAAGTTAATGGATGCTGTGAATAAAACACCGGTAGTTGACGGCAGTGGCTTAAAAAATACTCTGGAGCGGGAAGTTGTGTTAAGCTTGGCCAAAAAAGGAGGCTTTTTTAAGCCAGGTACAAAGGTTTTAATGGTTAGTGCCTTGGACCGGTTCGGTATGGCGGAGGCTTTTGAGGAAATAGGTTGTCTGGTTACTTTCGGTGATATGATTTTTATTGCAGGTATTCCTTATGCAGTAAGAACTGTTGCTGAACTGGAGGAGTTAGCAGCTAAATTGTTGCCTGAAATGGTGAAGCTTCCCTTTCATATGTTGTACCCAACCGGGAAAAAGCAGGAGACTGTAGACCGGGAAAGAGCAGTTAAATTTGCCTCATTTTATAATGAAGCTGAGGTCATTGCCGGTGATTTTCATCTAATAAAGCGCTTTTTGCCGGAAAAGTTGCACGGCCAGGTTATATTAACCAATACAACCACAGAAGAAGATGTCCTGTGTTTGGAAAATGCCGGAGCGGGCTGTTTAATTACAACTACTCCGGAACTACATGGACGTTCTTTTGGAACCAATGTGATGGAAGCGGTTCTGGTGGCATTAATGGGTAAACCGGTCGAAATGATAAGGTCACAGGATTATTTGGATATCTTAAAACAATTAAATTTTTCACCTCGCATAAAATATTTTAGCTCTGAGTATGTTTTGCAAGCTACTTAAGGATTGTGGCTTAAGAGCAATGGTTTCTAAATAATTGGAGGACAATTTATGGCTACGCACCAGGAAATTAAAGAAAGTCTCATGTGTTTTTTAGATAACTACCAGAAGAATGAGCGATTAAAAATAATGAACCGGGATTGGAATCGTGTAATTAGTATCCTGGTCAGGGACAATCAGTCGCAGTTTACCATGGTTCTGGAAAAGGGTGTACTTGAAATCAAAGAGGGGGCAGCGCAAAATCCTGACTTAACGGTAGAAGCGGACAGCGAAGTTTTAGCTGATTTGTTTTACGGAGATATAACCCCTACCGAGCCTTATATCAACGGAACCTTGAAAATTCTTGGATCGGAAGAGGATATATTGCGCTTAGATTTTATCTCTTTGCTGATTTGGGGTGAATGATTTTGAGGTTGAAGCGAGTCCTGTCGCTTCGTACTGTGGTGGCTGCCAGTGCCGGGTTGACTTTTGCCAGCTCTTCTTTTGTTGCTGCAGTACAGGTAGCGGGTTTTATGGCCGGTGACAGTGTCTGGCTGGCCATTCTTACGGGCGGGCTTTTATGTTTATTATCGGCCGCCTGTTTTTCTGAACTAAATGCGGCGCTTCCTTCTGCAGCCGGGATAAGGCTGTATTTTGGCCGGGCTTTTAACGAAAAATTGGCCTTGACCGTAGCTCTTTTATATATGGCGGTGCTTTTAGGAGTCATAGGTGCTGAGAGTTATGTGCTGGCCGGTGTCTTTAAAGAGGTGTTTCCCGGAACTACCTCTTTATTCTGGATTTCATTAATGCTTTTACTGGTCACGGCCATGAATATCAGAGGCATTAAAATAGCTGGTGCCTTTCAGGATGTATTTACATACGGTCTTGTCTTATCCTTGATGATTATGTCGTTAATCGGGATAAGTAAGTTTGGCATTGAATGGCAATCGCTGGTATCCCCGGGTAGTCCTACGGGTATTATTAACGCGGTAGCTGTGGGTGTCTTTTTATTTGTAGGTTTTGAGTGGATCACACCGCTGGCGGAAGAAGTCATTGACAACAAGGTAATCTCCAGGGGTATGTTTTTGGCTATAGGCTTGTTAAGCATTACCTATGCGCTTTTTACCCTGTCAATGACAGTTAGCGTTGATAAGCAAGTTCTCCAGGCTTCCTCAGTGCCTCAGATATTGTTTGCCAAAGCCGTTTTGGGAGAACCGGGATTCGTATGGATGACGATTTTAAGCCTGGTTGCTTCGATAACCACTTTCAACGCCGGGTTAATCAGTGTTTCACGGTTTATGTATGCCTCAGCCCGCGAGCATGTTCTGCCGCAGGTTTTTGCCAGAGTTAGCGCGCGCTTCTTTACGCCCTGGGCGGCCATATGTTTTTTATTTGTCGCTTCTTTTGTAATCTCTGCGACTGTTGTCCTGACCGGACGGTATATGGTGCTGATCAATATGGCTGCGGCCATGGAATCTATTGTTTATGCTCTGGTCGGGTTGGCTGTTATTCGCTTACGCTCCAAAGAGCCTGAGTTATCACGTTGCTACAGGGTCAAGGGCGGTAAGCTGGTTCCCGCCGCTTGCTTTTTGATTTTTTCTGTGCTGGCCGTTGCAGTTTTAAGCACAAACCTGCTTATTGCTGTCTATTTGCTTGCGGGATTAATTTTCTGTTTGGCCTATGTGCTTTTTATAGTACCGAAATTAAAGAAAAAATATGCCCGTCCAAAACAAACCAGAAGGAGACCGGTACGTACAGAGACTAATAACAATAATTAAGGTTATAACCCCAGTGCTTGGTAGATTTCTAAATCTACCCGGTCATCATGGAGAAGGCGCTTATCTTTTCGCAGTTTTTCGATGGCCTCTTTTATTTCCTTGTTGAATAAGCCGTTGATATCGCCTTTATAGTAACCCCGCTTTTTTAAAATCCTCTGTACTTCCGCTACATCTGAGCCTCTCTCACCCAGTGAGAGTATGCGGTGAGTATGATTAGGCACACCAAAGGGGTTTCCGGTAATATAAACAGGGGTTCCGACGGATATTAACGGATAAATTGCTTCCACGTTGGAATTATGCATCCGGATACAGCCGTGGCTTTCATATCCGCCGATACTGTAGGGTTTATTGGTACCGTGAATGCCGAAAATACCCCATGGTACGTTCAAACCAATCCATCTCGTGCCAAAACCTGTCCCCCAGTTCATGGCTTTGCGGACAACTGTCCAACTGCCTATCGGTGTGGGTGTTTCCGGTTTGCCGACAGCCACATAATATTGACGATAAGGTTCGTTGTCAATAAACACTGTCAATGTGCGGTTTACTGTATCGACTACGATACTGGGCTTGCCCTGTGGCGGTGGTGATTCTTTTTGTGTTACCGTTGCACCATGCTCGGATAGCAGCATGGCCCAGATAGTGACGTTAACAATACCGTCTGTTTTTACCCCATGTTTTTCTTGCAAAGCCTGCACTGCTTGGGCTGTGCTTGGACCGAATACGCCATCAATTTTATCCTCATATAAACCTAAATCCATTAATTGCTCCTGCAATTCCTGTACATCTTTTCCTTTCATATTGGGTGAGCATAAGTACAGGACTCGTTCCTGTTCGCAATTAAAAGGGCAAACTGTATTTGCTTCTACGTTCGAGATAAAGGTAAAGTACGAAACGAAAAAAATAATTATCCATATACTAGTTCCTTTTACCACTACTATTCCTCCTCCAGTGACATTATAGTTATCTGTGATAATAATAAAAAATATGTAATTGTTCATATTTTTATCGGATTTTCTTTGGCAATTAGAGAAGGAATTGCAAATAAAATGTTGAATGTTTATATATAATCAAATTATATTGAGAGGGTTTAGAATGTATGGGATGTTGAAGGGTAAAATGAAAGGTCTGTTTGGTTTTTGGGTTTTGTTTGCGGCCCTGCTCCTGTTGCCTTCCGGTGTGCTGGCAGCTTCCGTAGCTTCAGTCAACGGTGACAATATTAATGTCAGGGAGGGACCTGGTACAACCTCCGATATTGTTGGAGAGTTAAATAAGGGTGATAGTGTTACTGTTCTGGAAAAATCCGGTGATTGGTACAAGGTTAAGCTGTCTAACGGTGACGGTTGGGTTTTAAGCAGTTTTTTAAATCTTAGTGAGCAGAATTCTGACGATTCGGCAGACTGGCTCTACGCTGGGGCCGGTAGTAACGATAATCAGGTTAAACCTGCTCAAACAGCTGCAACAGCACAAAAAGAGGTGACTCTGCCTGAATGGCTCCGGCCAAGAGAGGGTAAGCTTGCATCTGCTGGTAACTCCGGCAGCACCGATAACTCCAATAACACGGGCAGCACCGGCAACTCGAACAACTCCAGTGATACAAACAACTCAGGCAGCAAAACCGGGGAACAGCCTTTTGTCTGGGACGGGGGGGAACTTACTAAGATAGATGTGTGTGACAATAGTGATGAAGTAGTTGTTACTGTCTATGCCACAGGTAAAATGCAGTTAAGCGCCTTTACTATTGACAACCCGTCTAGATTAGTTTTGGATTTAACTGGAGTAATACCGGGGGACATACCTTCCACTATGCAAGTATCTTCAAATATTGTTCAGCAAGTTCGCACTGCTTTATATAGCAAGGAACCGGTTAAGTCCAGAGTTGTGCTTGATTTAATGAAACAGTCAGGATATAAAACTACTTTGTCAAGTGACCAAAAAACCTTAACTGTTCAGTTAGATAAAGGACAGCGGACTGTGGTTAAAAGCGGCAAGAAGCTAATTGCGATAGATCCCGGACATGGTGGTAAGGATTGTGGGGCTATCGGTTGTACCGGCTTATATGAAAAAGATGTAACCTTGGACGTTTCACGTCAGGTTGTTGACTTGCTGAAGAACTCCGGCTATGACGCTGTGCTGACCAGAACAGATGACACCTATGTAGGACTTGACGAGAGGACTGACTATGCTAACAGCCTGAATGCTGATTTATTTGTCAGTGTGCATATAAACTCCAGTGAAGCACAGACTCCTTCAGGCACCAGTACTCACTATCGTTCTGAGGAAGGAAAAGTCTTGAGCACATATATTCAGTCCGCTCTGATAGCAGGTTTGGGGCGCAAGGACAGGGGAGTTCTATATAATAATTTTGCTGTATTGAGAACTTCCAATATGACTTCTGCTTTAGCTGAACTGGCTTTTATATCTAACCCGGAGGAAGAGTCCCTGTTGAAAACAGCCGACTTTCGCAGTAAGGCGGCTCAGGCAATTGTTCAGGGTATAAATAATTATTATCGTGATATTCAGTAAGTATTTATTTTCCAAAGCAGGCCTGTTAACAGGCCTGCTTTGATATTACTCTAGCAAATTATGCTTGTAATGGATTTGTAGATAAGTTAAGGTTAGTACCGCATAATTTCCAGCGTGCACGAGTGCCATTGCTGCTCGAAAGTTGCTTTTGAGGGACAATCGGAATAATGTTATAGATGTCGAAATGGGGGTAGACTGTATTAATTAATCGTTGTAAAATTATATAGGTCAAAAAGATTGGTATATTCGACCATTTGTTAGGGGGTTTTCTATTGCCCAAGGTAGGAATTACAACTACGATACCGGTTGAAGTAGTATATGCGGCGGGTTGGCAGCCGGTGGATTTAAATAACAGTTTTATTGCTTCTAGCAATCCCCGGCTTCTGGTGGAAGAAGCCGAAATGGCCGGTTATCCGCGCAATATCTGTGCCTGGATTAAAGGCATTTATAGTACTGTTCGCAAAGATGAGCAAATTAAAACCTTAATTGCAGTGACTCAGGGCGATTGCAGCAATACCCATGCTTTGATGGAAACCCTGCAATTAACGGGAATCAATGTAATACCTTTTGCTTATCCCTATGACAGGGATTATGATATGTTGAAACTGCAGATAGAAAAGCTGATGGAGGCCTTTGGGGTTAACTGGCAGCAGGTATATGAGGCCAGACAAAAATTAAATAAGGTGCGTGAAAAGGTCAGGAAATTAGATGAAATGACTTGGAGGAGCAATCTGGTTAGCGGCTGGGACAATCATTTTTACCAGGTTTGCTGCAGTGATTTTAACGGCAACCCGGAAGAGTTTAATAAACGGGTAGAAGACTTTTTAAAAGGGTCTAATGAAACTGCTCCCAAACAGGAAAAAATACGTCTTGGCTATATAGGTGTGCCGCCTATTTGTGATGATCTTTATGCCTATCTTGAAGAGCGTGGGGCCAGGGTGGTATATAATGAAACACAGAGACAGTTTACCATGCCCGATAGTGTGGGTGATTTTGTTGAGCAGTACAGGAAGTATACCTATCCCTATGGCATATTCTATCGACTTGCAGACATAGAGAGGGAGATAGAAAGGCGAAATATAGATGGGATTATTCATTATGCCCAGAGTTTTTGTTTTCGCCAGATTGAGGATTTGATTATCAGAGAAAGACTGAGTCTCCCCGTGTTAACTCTGGAGGGGGATATGCCCAACAGCCTTGATGCCCGGACACGTATGAGAGTGGATGCTTATTTGGAAATGTTGAGGTGACAAAAATTGCTGTGGGGAATTGATCTGGGCAGTAGAAACGTGAAAATCGCCGTTATGAGAGAGGATGAGAGCTTTTCCTTTTATAAATTCGATACCATTGGTTTCTATAAGAAATTTGGTAGAATGAAGGATGGCCAATTGACAGTAGATTTTACAAATCTGGGTCTTGACCGGGAAGTGAGGGCGATAAACGAAAAGTTTGCCGGTGATTTAAGCGGGCCGGCTTATGGAATAAATGCACCGGCAAAGGTTGTGGCTACAGGTTATGGCCGCCAGACAGTGAAGCTTAAGGGAGCAGAAAATATAGTTGAAATAAAGGCTCATGTGTTGGGAGCTAATTTTCAGACAGGTCTTAAGGATTTTACTCTACTGGATTTAGGTGGGCAGGACAGCAAAGTTGTGCTGGTAAAAGGCGGTCGTATGGCAGATTTTCAAACTAACGACAAGTGCGCTGCCAGTACCGGCCGCTACCTGGAAAATATGGCTGCCGTGCTGGAGATTGATTTAAAGGAACTTAGCCGTCATAGACTGGATCCGGTGGAATTGACGGCTACCTGTGCTATTTTTGGGGAAACTGAGTTGATTGGCAAGATAGTGGAAGGGTACTCCATCAGCAGTTTGGCAGCCGGGGTAAATTACAGTATTTTTAAGCGTCTGAAGCCTATGTTAAGCAAACTTTTGAGCCAAGCGCTGGTGTTTACCGGTGGGGTGGCTTATAACCTGGCCATAAGAGAAATACTGAAGGAGGAGTTGGGTGTCAAAGTACTGGTTCCCGATTATCCTGAATTTAACGGAGCGATTGGCTGCTGTATTTTTGGTTGCCGGAATGTTTAGATTTAACTGCTGCAGAAGAATACACATGCAGGTTTACCATGCATGAATTACAATCTTTGAGAAATTAAACAGTAGAAAAGGTATTTCAAAAGGGGGGTTAATATGCAATTAACCGTATTGGGATGCTGGGCACCTTACCCCCGCGCCGGTGGGGCCTGTTCGGGTTATTTATTGCAAGACGGGGACATAAATATAATGTTAGATATTGGGCACGGAAGTCTGAGCAGGTTGATGCAGGTGTTGGATTTTCGCTCTCTGACAGCTTTAGTGATAACTCATTTTCACCCGGATCATTATAGCGATGTTTATGCTTTGCGACATGCTGTGGCAGGAGCCATCAGAGATAAATCCAGACAGGGACCGCTCACTTTGCTTATGCCTTCGGAACCGGCGGCAAACTTTACGGAGATTTCCGGTTATGGTGATGCTTTTGCAGTTAAAGCAATAGACAGCCTGTCCCCGGATTCGTATAGCGGTACCGGCAATTGGCAGCTGGGCGGTTTAAAATTGCGTTTTATGCCGACTGTGCATAAGAAGCCTTGTTATGCTGTGCGTATTGAGGGTTTAACGCAATTTGTTTATACAGGTGATACCGCCTATTCCAGTGAACTGGTTGATTTTTTTAGAGGGGCTGATTTGCTGCTCAGTGAAGCCAGCGGGTTCGACAGTGATACTTCGATTTTGTCCGGAAGCCACATGACAGCAAGGCAAGCAGGTGAATTAGGGAGATTAGCCGGTGCAAAAAAATTAATGATAACCCACTTTTGGCCGGAATACGAGCAGGCAGACTTGTTGACACAAGCACAAGAGAGTTTTGGCAGTAAGGTTGAACTGGCCAGGGAAGGGCGTACATATAAAATTTGATACTGTAAGAGTAAATTTGGTTTAACGAAAATATGTTTTTATCTAACTGCTTTGTCTAATTAAGGAGGTTGTTGCTTTGTCCAGGGTTGACGGAAGAAAGCCGGATGAAATGAGACAGGTTAGAATGACCAGAAATTTTAATAAGTATGCTGAGGGCTCGGTATTGATTGAAGTAGGGGATACTCATGTGTTATGTACTGCGACAGTGGAAGATAAGGTGCCTCCTTTCCTGAGAGGTGCGAATAAGGGCTGGGTTACTGCTGAGTATGCCATGCTGCCGCGAGCGACTGATTTGAGAACCGGCCGTGAAAGAGGCAAGGTATCCGGGAGAACCATGGAAATTCAGCGTTTAATCGGGCGTGCTTTGCGTTCTGTAGTTAATCTCGAAGCTCTGGGAGAGAGAACTGTCTTAGTTGATTGTGACGTTTTACAGGCTGACGGGGGTACGCGCACTGCATCAATTACCGGGGCTTTTGTGGCTATGACCGATGCATTGTACAAACTTGCTGTAAACGGGCAAATTAAAAAGTTTCCGATTAAAGAGTTTATTGCTGCTACCAGTGTGGGTCGGGTTAATAATGAAATGGTCTTAGACCTTTGTTATAAGGAAGATTCTGCGGCAGAGGTGGATATGAATATTGTAATGACCGGCGGCGACCGTTTCGTGGAAATACAGGGGACAGGGGAGGAAGCTACTTTTTCCCGCGCTGAAGTAAACAGTTTGCTGGATTTGGCTGCAGGTGGGATAAAGAGTTTGATTGCCTTTCAGTCCGAAGTCCTTGGCAGTATAGCAAAAAAAGTAGGTGTTTAGAGTGCGTTTGGTTCTGGCAACACGTAATAACGGGAAGGTAAGGGAATTAGTAGAATTGTTGAAGGACTACCAGGTGGAGGTTTTATCTTTAGAACAATATCCTGATTTCCCTGAAATTGAGGAAGACGGTGATACCTTTGAGGCCAATGCCATAAAAAAGGCTAAAGATACTGCTGCTTATACAGGCTTGTTGGTACTGGCGGATGACTCAGGGCTGGAGGTAGACTGCCTGAACGGTGAACCTGGAGTTTATTCAGCCAGGTTTGCCGGTGAACCCAAGGATGACAGAGCTAATAATGAGAAGCTTTTAAGACTTCTGACAGATGTGCCAAGAGAAAAACGCGGCGCCAGATTTCGCTGCGTGGCAGCAATAGCTGTACCGGGCGGTCCGGTTTATACGGCTGAGGGAGTGTGTTCTGGCTTTATAATTACCGATCTGCGCGGGGAAGAGGGTTTTGGCTATGATCCTCTTTTTTACCTGCCGGAATATGATAAGACCTTTGCTGAGCTGGACTTAGCCCTAAAAAACAAAATCAGTCACAGGGGCAGGGCTTTAGCTGAGGCAAAAGTTATATTATCCAAACTGCTGCAAAACATTTGAATATTAGTTAATATAAAAGTAACCAAGCACCGGCGGCAAAAATCAGCAAGGGTGCGGGGGGGTTCCGTTTTGAGGATAGGCGTTTTTAGTGATACTCATGGTGATTTGAGTAATGTTCCCATTGCATTGTCCAGAATGGGCAGGCTGGACTTGGTTTTGCATGCCGGTGACTGTTACGGGGATATAGACCAGTTAAGAAAGCTGGTAGATGATATTCCTGTGAAGGGTGTTCTCGGTAATTGTGATACGTGGTGCGGCGGCCCGCGTGAAGAGATGTTTGAGGCGGCAAGGAAAAAAATATATCTGGTGCATGGACACCTGTATAATATTAAAAACGGATTTCATAAGTTATTTTTGCGTGCCGAAGAGTTGGGCGTTGATGTGGTAGTTTACGGCCACACCCACCGGGCTGAGAGTCTTTTATACGGGAATATTCTAATGTTTAATCCGGGCAGTATATCGCGCCCCCGCAACCAGGATTATCCCAGTTACGGGATGCTGGAGATAACTGAGCAAAAAATTAATCACCGTATATATTATATAGAGAAAGCATATTAATTTGCAGAAAGTCTTTGACTTTCCTAATAAAATGAGATATAATAATTAATGTTCTGGAAAGCTTCCAGAATGGTTAAGCGGGTGTAGCTCAATGGTAGAGCGTCGGCCTTCCAAGCCGATTACGAGGGTTCGATTCCCTTCACCCGCTCCATATGTCCCAGTAGCTCAGCTGGATAGAGCAACGGACTTCTAATCCGTAGGTCAGGGGTTCGAATCCCTTCTGGGACGCCAAAAAAGTGAGGAACTGCAAGCGATTGCGGTTCTTTTTATTTTGTATAGACAGCGAAAGAGCAGCATAATCATTAGCTCTACGACTTTTTGACCACATAAATTTTTGCTGTTATACCCCCATACGGTGACGGATGCATCGTATATATTATTAGGGTGTACTGTCTCTAATCTTTATTATAATTCCATTTACGTCGAATCAAATTTTCAACACTCACTAAGTTAATAAAACCAGGAGGTGACCGGAAACTCTATTTGAGAATTTTATAAAAAATTATAGAAGGAGAATGATTAGATTGCTCATAAAGAATGTAACCGGGGCTTTAGTGTTAGCTTTATTTGTTTTTATTACTAACACAGCATTTGCGACAACAGAAATTAGTGGTTTATCAAAGCAGTATTTGCAAACGTATCAAGAAGAGCAGGTGCAGGAAACTTCCTCAGTCGACAAGCAAACAGAGCAGTATACCTTTAGTCCGGATGTGCCTATTAATGGTTTATTTTGGACCATTGGAAGCTGTAATGATAAACAGGGTTATTGGAACACCTTGGGCGAGTTTTTTGAGAAACTTCCTGATCCCACCAAGGAATAATTTACTGTGCCATGAAAGGGAAAATGAAAAACAGTGGTATCCCTGCACTACAAGAACAGAGCAATGAAATCGCGCCTAGGTTGTTGCCTTCTATTTGCATGACCAGAAAATTGGATTCTGGTCATGTTTAGCTTGTTGAGGGGGAATTAATTGCTGCAATGCTAAATGGTTAGATTCCTTTAAAATATATTAAAACCAATATACCTAAAATTATTCTATAATAACCAAAAGGCTTGAAGTCTTTCTTTGAAATATAATTCATAAAGCCGGCAATTACTGTTAATGCTACTGCAAAAGAAACAATAAATCCAACTATCAATACGTAAAATTGAGATGGAGTTAACGCAAAACCAATTTTAAGAAGGGAATAGGATGTGGCTGCAAACATTGTAGGAATTGCTAAAAAGAATGAGTATTCAGCTGCTACAAGACGGGAGGATCCTAACAACATTGCACCGATTATTGTAACGGCAGACCTGGATGTGCCGGGAATCATTGCAAGACACTGGATAAAGCCTATTAAAAGAGCAGTTTTGTAATCTAAAGCATAAATATCATTTATACTACTTTGCTTTGTTCTCCTTTCAATAAAAACTAAAATAAAACCGCCAATTAGTAATGTGATAGATACTGTGATTGGATTAAAAAGCTCCTCTTCAATATATTCACCCAGGGCTGCACCAATAAATAATGCTGGCAAAACACCTATAATAGTTTTTTTCCAAATCTCAAGTGCTTTTCTTTTCTCAATTATATTTGCTTTTCCAATAGGGAAAAGTTTCTGTTTGAAATAGAGTACAACTGAGAGTATAGCCCCTAATTGTATTACAATATCAAACATATGTGCAAAATTTCCTGTAAATCCAACAAACTCATTAACTAAGATTAAATGTCCCGTGGAAGATACTGGTAGAAATTCGGTAATGCCTTCTACTATTCCAAGTATAATTGCTTTTAAAATATCAATCATTTATTCCGGTTTCCTTTCATCATTAACTATAGGATCCATAAAACAATAGTATTATTTTACTACGAAATTTGGCATTTTTCTATTGCACTTTTAAAATATTATATGTAGCAAGATGATATGTACGATAGATATTATCATAAAATGCCGATGTGAACATGCGGTGAATATTAATGAACAGGAAATGAACATTGAGCAGGACCTGTGGTTATATTGATGTGTGGCTAAGTGCAGTATTATTTTGTTGTGTTATAATTGGTTTTAAAAGAAGAATTGATAATAAACCTGCGCAGTTGGTCAGCATGAATAAATTCAAAGCCTGCAACAGGCAGATTGTAAAAAAGCTTCTTCCAGACTAAGCGTACTTCATATTGTATGTTGTAGCCGTTAATATGCAAACATGCAAAAATTTTATCCTTTGACTGTAATATCTTGTTCAACTCCGGTGTTATATAGACTTGCATGCCTCCCGGCGAAAAATCAATTGTTTTTGTAGGAACCATCAGTAAATTCGTTTTGAATATAACGTCATGACAAAAAGGTGCTCGTTTATAGTATCTTTCTTCTGAGACAATCAAATTTGTTGGCAATAGCAAGCCATATGTTTGATGAATATTTTTACCAATTGCTTCTACTAGAGTTTCACCAGTGTAGCAAGCTGTTTCCAGGGTCACTTTCATTTTAATAGGCTGCTTTTTCCGCAAACTTAAAGGTTGTTTGTTTGCCAGAGGCAGATTAATCCAGAACATTTTCTCTTCCAGTTTAGTTATAGTTGCTTCAAAATTATATTTCTGTGAATCATGCAGCCAAATTTTACGGTTAACAATAATTATCTCATTGCTGGGTACCATAATTATTCCTCCGTTTAAAGTGTTCTGTATTAATTCTACTAAAGTGTACATTTATTGTATAGAGATAATTAAATAATATTAAATTAAATTAAAGAAAAAAAGAAAGAGTTTTTCAACTGGAACTATATCTATTAATGTCTGCACTATGCGGATTGTGAATTGAATTTCTGTATCAAACAGTGAGCCTCCAAAAAAACGGAGGCTATTTTTTCTCTTTATTTGTAATTTAACCTGCTAGTTGAAATGGCTGACTGTATGTTATAATTATTTTACTGCACATTGACCGGAATGCTGGAAGTGCCTGATGGCAATTGCAAACAATAATTTTGCCATCAGAATTAGGCGCGTAGGATTTTTGACCTAATGGTTGGAAATTTTACGGCCTTATTGTTTTAACGAACTCCAACGGAGAGTGAACGATTTGACTTTATCTGATAATGCATTAGTGGAAAGGAGCAAGCAAGGCGATTTAGAGGCTTTTGACTTGCTGGTTCGCCGCTATGAGGTTAAAATATACAACATGGCCTATCGTTTTATGGGCAATAGTGCTGACGCCAGTGATCTGGCCCAGGAGACTTTTATTCGCCTGTATAAGTCACTGCCTACCTTCCGGGGGGATTCGGCCTTTTTAACCTGGCTTTACCGTATTTGTGCAAATGCTTGTCGTGATGAATTGCGCAAACGGAAAAGAAAGCAAGAGATTTTCTGGGATGAAATTAGTTGTGGGGTAGAGTCGCAGGCTATGTACAATAATGATCCTTTGCCGGAAGATTTACTGGAGCAGCGTGATCTAAAGGAGTGCCTGCAATTCTGCCTGGATAGTTTATCTGAAGAACACAGGTTGATAATCATATTGCGTGAAATACAGCAGCTCAGTTATGATGAGATCGCTCGTGTTTTGGACTGTACGATGGGTACGGTTAAATCAAGGCTTTCCCGTGCCCGCCTGGCGCTTAAGGAAAAAGTAATGGCTCATCCGGAACTTTCAGGTTCGGTAAAACGTCATAAAAAGGAAAGGGAGTAATGCAGTATGGAATGTCAAAAAGTACTCCAATCACTGTCATCCTTTATTGACGGGGAACTGGATAATTCCGAAACAGCTCAAATCAAACAGCACCTTAGTTCCTGCCCTGCCTGTCATGAAGAATGGAAGCTGCTGTTAGGCGTTACTTCCCTTTTGCACTCGCTGCCTGAAGTAATGCCTGAGCCCGAATTTCATTCAGAATTGTGGTCCAAATTGAAAATAAATTCTCCTTCCCCGGTTAGCCATACAAGTGCAGAACAAAATAACGAAACGCAAATTGCCAGGTTAACCGATGAAACTGGGTTGAAAAATAATATTCAGAAAAGAAAGGGCAGTTTGTTATCTCTATGGCGAAATTTAACTGCCGGTCCCTGGTCAAGACTTACGGCTTGTGCGGCCTTGCTGGTATTGGCTATTGGTATTACTTCATTATGGTATAGCGGGAATAATAGTTACCAAAATGATCATTCTCCTCAAATAAGTATGAATGGTGGTACGATTGAGAACCGGAATTCAAAAGAAAACACCGGTAGTGCAAATACTGAATCAGGTTCTGCTGATTTCAGCAGCTCGCTCGAAGAGAGTAAGAAAACTGCCGCTAAAGTTACAGAAGAGCAACTGCCCGATAAAACATCTCCCGTAGACACTCCTTTAAAGGAAATTGAGCAGAACCAAACGAAGCAGAAGACTGACAGCAGTCAAGAAAATGGTACTGTTATGCGAGACCGCAGCAGGACAGAGGAACTGCCCTCTTCTATTGCCGGCAATGAATCGACTGCCGGCCCGAGACAGGATTTAACCGGTGCTCCTTCTGTGATGTTTCAGCGTAATGGGGAAAGCTTTTCTATTAACAGCTTAAAAGCAGAAGATAGCGCCGCTTCCAGCGGTGTAGATTCGCCGACAGCAGCAAAACAAGCGCCTTCGTACGAACCGAAAAGTATTTCAGTGCAGTTAAAGGTGCCAAACACTATTGATGCGACGGCGCAAATTCTGATTCTCAGTAAGAGTCAAAAGGCAACTGCCAGTGTCGAAAATAACAGCATCACTATAACGGTCCCGCCTCAAAATTATGAGCAGTTGGTTACTCAGATTAAAAGTTTGGATCAGGCAGAAAACAAAGCTGATGGTATTAACGCGGTTCAAGAGAGTAAAAGCTTGATGGTGCGAATAAATGAACAGGAACCGTAAAAACTAAAAGTGATGTCAATTTAGGTTAAGCAAATAAAATATATAAGACAACGAATTCTGAAAGTATTTATTCTTGCTAATATTAACAAAGACAGTTACAATATATAAAGTAAGCACAAATTCCCCGCACATAAAATGCATGTGGATTTGTTCATACTGTAATATGATGTTGAAGATAAGAAAGGGGGTTTTAACCCTTGCGTGAAAAGGTTGAAGAAGTTTTAGGAAAGGTTCGCCCGTACCTGCAAAGAGACGGCGGGGACGTTGAATTAGTTGATATCACTCCTGATGGAGTAGTACAGGTTAAGTTAAAAGGCGCCTGCAGTGGCTGACCCGGTGCAACAATTACCCTTAAACAAGGGATTGAGCGGGTGCTCAAGCAGGAAGTTCCGGAAGTCAAAGGAGTAGTTCAAGTTTAAGCTAAATAAAACCTCTGCCTTTTTAATGGCAGAGGTTTTTATACGTGCGCCCGGCATGCTTGTGATATAGCCATGAACAAGTCATTGTTTAACGAAAGGGCATATTTGTTTTGCATAAATAAGATTGGTGTTGCATAATTACCGGCAGGCACGAGTGCCTGTGGCTGGCTCGAAAGTCGCTTAAGACCACTTTCTTGTAACTTAAAATTATGTGGGAGGGTTGATCGTGATGTCATTTAAAACAGCAGTTTGCCAGATGTTGGTAAGTCACTCGAAAAGTGATAATATCAGTAAGGCTAAAAGTATGATAGAAGAAGCGGTGTCCCAGGGCGCCGAATTGATAATAATGCCGGAAATGTTCAACTGCCCTTATGAAAACACTTCTTTCCCTGACTTTGCTGAGAGCTATCCGGACGGGGAGACTGTAAAATTTCTTGCCCAAACAGCTAAGGAGAATAAAATATATCTGGTTGGCGGCTCCGTGCCGGAATCTGCTGAAACAGAGTCGGGCCGGCAGATTTTTAATACCAGTTTCTTTTTTGACCCGCAGGGTCAGTTAATTGTCCGCCACAGGAAGGTTCATCTTTTCGATATAGACATTGAAGGCGGGATTTCCTTTAGGGAATCAGATACACTGGGGAGGGGCGATCAAATTACAGTGGCCGGAACAAAGTGGTGCGATATAGGCCTGGCCATCTGTTATGATATGCGTTTTCCTGAATTAATGCGAGCCATGGTATTAAAGGGCGCCAAAATGATTCTCATCCCGGCTGCATTTAATACAACGACTGGTCCCGCACACTGGGAAATAACATTGAAAACCAGGGCTGTAGATAACCAGACTTTTGTTATAGCAGCTTCTCCTGCCAGAAATTTGGAAGCTGCCTATCATGCCTACGGTCATTCCCTGATAGTGGATCCCTGGGGAGAGATCCTGGCGGAAGCAGGTACCGGAGAGGAAATAATTTATGCAAGTATTGATTTGGAACTGGTAGACAGAGTACGACGCCAGCTGCCGCTTCTCCGTCACAGGAGAACGGATTTGTATAGACTGGAAGTAAATTCACAGCCAATGGCACAAAAATAATCGTTTGAGACATTATAAGCAGGTTTGGCTATAATAGCCGTATCAGTTGTTTATTGCAGCTTAATTTGCTAAAATGCAATAGGGGTGACTAAAATTGGCTTTAACAACAGCACTGATTGGTTTACCGCTGGTCGGAAAAACCACTTTATTTAATCTTTTGACCGGTTCTTCTATGGAAATTTCAGAGTTTTTCTCCGGTAAAACCGAAACCAGCACCGGTATGGCTAAAATTCCAGACCGGAGAATACGTTATCTTTCGGAAATGTATAAACCAAAGAAAACTACTTTTGCGGAGATACAAATTTCCGATGTTCCCGGTTTGGTAAGGGGTGCCAGCCAGGGCAAGGGAGTGGGCAACCAGTTTTTGAATGCTATACGCAATGTAGAAATTCTGGTGCAGGTGGTTCGGGCTTTTGAAAACAAGGACATTGCCCACGCCGATGAGACGATAGACCCTTTGAGGGATGTCGAGACTATAGACATGGAGCTTTTGCTGGCCGATATGGATGTAGTGGAAAAGAGAATTGAGCGTATTAAAGGCAGCAAAAAAATCAAAAAAGAAGATGCCGCGGAGTTGGAAGTACTGCAGAAAATAATGGCGGGATTGGAAAATGAAACTCCCATTCACAACCTTGGTTTAAGTGAAGAGGAAAAGGATATGTTGAAAAACTACAGCTTTTTAACAGAGAAGCCTGTTATACTGGTAATCAATATAGATGAAAGCCAGTTTAAGGCTAAGTCCTATCCACAGAAGGAGGCACTTAGTCAACTGGCGGCAGAAAAAAATATTCCCTTAATAGAGGTCTGTGGGAAAATTGAAATGGAAATCAGCCAACTGCCGGAGGAAGATAAGGAAATTTTTCTGGAGGATCTGGGAATTACAGAGTCGGGTATTGATTTGCTGGCTAAAGCAGCCTACGATCATCTGAATCTAATGCCGTTTTTTACTAGCGGAGAGGATGAAGTGAAGGCCTGGACCATAGAGAAAGGTACTAATGCCAAGAAAGCGGCCGGCAAAATTCACTCTGATATTGAGAGGGGCTTTATCCGGGCTGAGGTTGTGAAGTTCGATGATTTAGAGAGATTAGGCTCTATGGCCAAAATAAAAGAAAGCGGCCTTCACAGGCTGGAGGGTAAAGAATATATTGTTCAAGACGGGGATATTATTAATTTCAGGTTTAATGTATAACTGGGGGTAGTGTATGGAGAACTTAGAAAAAGTTATCCTTGTGGGAATCGAACTGCCCGGTATGAGTTCGGAGCAGGTTGAGGAATCAATGAATGAGCTGGCTGCCCTGGCTGATACTGCCGGAGCGGAAGCAGTGGATTCCTTTATCCAGAGAAGAAACAGGCCGGATTCCAAATATTTTATCGGTAAGGGGAAGGCGGAAGAAACATCGCAAAGATGCAGAGAGTTGGAGGCGCAGCTGGTAATTTTCGATCACGAGCTTTCACCTTCCCAGATTCGCAACCTAATTGACTTGATGGAAGTCAGGGTTCTGGACAGAACGCAGCTGATTCTGGATATCTTTGCCCAGCGAGCCAGCACTAAAGAGGGTAAGCTGCAGGTAGAACTGGCACAGCTGAAATACTTGTTGCCGCGCCTTACCGGTCAGGGCAAGTTTCTTTCCAGACTGGGCGGTGGGATTGGCACCAGAGGCCCGGGTGAGACTAAGCTGGAAACAGACAGAAGGCGCTTGCGCGAACGGATTGTGGATATTCAGGCGGAATTAGAAGAAGTAAAGAAACACCGGGCTCTTTTGCGCAAGGGCAGAAAACAGGTTCCCGTGGTTTCTCTGGTGGGCTACACCAACGCGGGCAAATCAACACTGCTAAACAAGCTGACCGGTTCGGATGTGCTGGTAGAGGATAAGCTTTTTGCCACACTGGATCCTACTACCAGGCAGGTTATTCTCCCTAATAACGATGAAATACTTGTAACTGACACTGTCGGTTTTATCCAAAATCTGCCGCACCATTTGGTCGCGGCTTTTCGTGCTACGTTGGAAGAAGTGATTGAGGCTGATCTGCTTTTGCATGTGGTGGACAGCACTCATCCAAATTGTTTTGAGCAGTATAAAGCGGTTCAGTCAGTCCTTAGCTCTCTGGAGGTGGAGAATAAGCCCTCAATTCTGGTTTTAAACAAAGCAGATGGTTTGCCTAAACCGGATTTAAACCTGTGGATAAATATTGCCGGAACACCTGTCACGGCTATTTCTGCTTTAACCGGGGAAGGCTTGCCCGGACTGCTGGAGACTATAGCGAAGAACCTGGCTTATCGCAGAGTCAGGACCACTTTCCTCATTCCTTACGCTAAAGGTTACTTATTGTCTCAGGTGCATGAGCAAGGCTTGGTGCTGTCTGAAGAGCACGGCAATGACGGTGTCCGTGTAGAGGTGGAAATAGAAAGGGTCTGGGCGGAAAGGATTGCTGCCGGGCTTAAATAATGAAAAAATTGGCAGAATAAATAAAGCCCCCATGTAAGAGAATAGATGTAAATGATTGGGGGTGATAAGATGATCAGCGGAAAGATTACGGAAAGAGAAAAGCTTTATCTGAACGACCAGCTAAAAGCTGAGGAACTGTGCGGTAAAAAATTGCGTTTGTTTATGAGTCAGACTCAGGATCAGAACTTACAGAGTGTTTTGCAGATGGCAGCGGATCAAAGTCAAAAGCATTCTAATGCTATTAAAGGCATGCTGCAGGAATCAGGCATACCTGTACAATCAATGCAATAATATTCGATTATAAGGGGGTACAGGAACATTGTTCTTAACAGAAAAAGATATTATGACCGATCTTTTGAAGGATGTTAAAGCCCTGTCAAACGGTTATCATACCACTATTTTGGAATCAGCCAACGATAGAATACGCAATACTTTGATTCAAATAAACAATGAACAGTTGGATATGCAAAAGCGTATTTTTGATTTAATGCAGGAGAAAGGCTATTACCAGGTGGAACCGGCTCATATCGGTTACGGCGTTCAGGATTATACATATCGCCCCATGCAGCAGCAGGGCATGCAGCAGGTGCAGTCAAATGTCTACCAGCAGCAGCCTTTTCCTCAGGTAAGGTATTAATAAACTAATAGTTCGTTTTCTTAAAAGCTTTACATCGCAAAATTACTGAATATAGCTTTTGCTAGTCATAAGGGTATTTATTTAATCCCTTATAAAAAGGAGGCAGGTGAGTGGATAGAACTCCCTCCTCTTTTTTGTATTCTTGGAAAGTATGCTTATGATAGATTTGTATTAAAGATGTATATTGGTCTATTGACTGATAATTTATTGACATGAGGTATTATATAAAATAAGCTTTTAATTACAAGGTGAAATTGAGGAGAATTAATATTGTCTTGAGGGGGCGTTTAATACGGATAACATCACAGCAAAGACCTTTTTAAAGTACAACGGCACAGAGGACTACATTGTTTCCGAAGAATTGCGCAGCAGTGTGAATATCGCACTGACTCTGGGCAGACCGCTTTTAATCAAGGGCGAGCCGGGTACCGGCAAGACACTTTTATCCATGAGTATTGCCAGAGCTCTGGGTCTTAATTTGCTTATCTGGAATATCAAGTCAACTACTAAAGCCAAAGACGGCCTTTATATTTATGACACTGTGCAGAGATTATATGACAGCCAGTTTGGTGACGGGAATGTTTCGGATATTAAGAAGTATATAAAATTAGGACAGCTGGGAGAAGCTTTTGCCTCAGAGGAGCAAGTGGTGCTCTTAATTGATGAAATTGATAAAGCGGATTTGGATTTTCCTAACGATTTACTTTGGGAACTGGATATGATGAATTTTTATATAGCTGAAACAAAGGAGACGGTGACAGCCAGGCAGCGGCCGATTGTGATTATTACCAGCAATGCGGAAAAGGAACTGCCCGATGCTTTTTTGCGACGCTGTATTTTTCATTACATCTCTTTTCCCGAACCGGAAATGATGGCCGGAATCGCTCGGGTGCATTATCCCGATTTGGAAGATTTTCTTTTGCAAGAGGTTTTGAAAGCTTTTTACTGGTTGCGAAAAATCAGCGGTTTGCATAAAAAGCCCAGCACCAGCGAGCTGTTAGACTGGGTGCAGGCACTTAGCATAGGCGGCATCGAACCGGAGAAGATATGCCGGGAACTGCCTTTTCTGGGTGCTGTGTTAAAGCATAATCAAGATTTAGATGTTGTTTTGAGGAGATTAAGAGATTACGGCATTAAACCGGCCGGAGAACCGGCAATCGGGCGGGGTTAGCCTATGTTTAATGATTTTTTTTATACCCTCAGGCAGGAGGGGGTGCCGGTCACTCCTACCGAATGGATGACACTGCACGAAGGTTTAAAAATGGGTTTAGCCTTTTCCGGGCTGACTGGTTTTTATTATCTGGGGCGGGCCTGCCTGGTAAAAAGCGAGGCCCATTATGACCGCTATGATTTGGCCTTTCAACGCTGTTTTGGTCAAATTAATACTCCGGAAGATTTTTTGGAAAAGGTCTTGGCCTGGTTAGAGAGTGAATTGCCGCCTTTGGAAACGGAGGAGAGTTCTCCTTTCAAAGCCTGGAACCTGGAAGAATTGCGCCTGCTGCTGGAAGACCGGCTGAACCGCCAGGAGGAGAAACACGAGGGTGGCTCGCACTGGATTGGTCCCGGGGGACACTCTCGTCTGGGTCACTCCGGCATTAATCCTGTCGGGCTGAGAATTGACGGGCAGTCTGTAAACAACAGCGCGGTAAAGGTTGCCGGCCAAAGAAAGTACAAGGAACTGCGCACAGATGAGACCTTGGAGACCAGGCATTTTGAGGTGGCGCTGCGCAAGCTGAGGCAGCTTACTACCAGAGAAGACGGTCCACTGGACGAACTGGATTTGGATGGGACTATAGATGCTACCTGCCAAAACGGTGGTTTCCTGAAACTGGATTGGCGCAGGCCGCGCAGGAATGAACTGAAGGTGGCGCTTTTTATGGATTCAGGCGGATCTATGACTCCCTATGTGCATATTGTCAAACGGCTTTTTACCGCCGTAAATAAATCCAGCCATTTTAAGGATTTGCAGTTCTATTATTTTCACAATTGTATTTACGAAAGAATTTATGCTAACTCTATGTGTGTGCCCCGTGATTCTGTGTCTACCCGCGAGATACTGAAAAAGCTTGCTTCCGACTATCGTATAATTATAGTTGGCGACGCCAGCATGTCTCCGGGTGAACTGATTATGACGGGTGGGGCCATTGATTGGGGAGTCAGTAAAAATGAGCCAGGCCTGGCCTGGTTGAAAAGGTTTTCTAACCGTTTTAGGTATGCAGCCTGGTTGAATCCGAAACCGGAAAAAAATTGGCACAGCACTGACGGGGCGGAGACAATAGCCCTTATACGCCGTTATTTTTCTATGTTTGAGTTAACAGTGGAGGGTTTGGAAAGAGCTGTTAAGCGGCTCAAAGTCAGCCGTTAAAATCGTTTTTCAAACCAAAACCATGACGATTTATGGTTGTGATATGGAAAAAGGATTTTGGAAGTATAAAAATGAGTGTAATAGGCTAAAAAATAAAAATTTTAGTAAATTTCATTTTTATAAAAAACCGTTCCTGAAAACCCACGGGCTTGTCCCGTGGGATGAAAGGAGCTGTTGCCCGTTAAGGTGACAAGTATATGCACAAACACTTCCTATACTGTATAACCCTGGACATAGTTGGTGTTTCCAGGATTCCGAATAAATCGGTTAACGGTAAAACGGTAAATTCACCAGAGAGCGTAATTTGCCTGAAGGGTCAGAATATGCACGGCTAAAGCTACTAGCGCCGAAAAAAAAGCTGCTTAAATGTATTTACGATGAGCAGCAGATGCCCATGAGCCACAGGGCTGCGGTAACGCAGCCCTGTGGCTCATGGGAGAGTGTAAGACCTTGCTTTGCCAGAGCAGTTTTCAATGAAATGATAAACCTTACGGGTAGAAGCTTCCGTGCCCGTTTCGAGGGGAGTTCACTCGTGAGAGTTAATTAATCGAGCTAGTAACCACCACTTGCAAAGGGTATTCACCGTAAAGCTCATCATTTAAATATACAATAAAATGGTAGTTGCCGGGTACATGGAGGGGTATTTGAGCCTGCAGCACCACATTAACATATGGCCTGTCCAAAGTCAGTTCAAAACGATAGGCGGGCAGCATTAATATAGGCTGCCCGTGAGGGTCGTTAAGAATAATGTCAAAATGATGCATTCCCTGTTCACCATACCAGCCCATAACTATATTTAAGTTATATGTATACGGAAACAGCGGCGGAAAGATTCGATAGAACACACCTAAGATACAGTATTTACCGTTAACTACCTGCACTTCATCGCAGAAGGTAAAACAAACTATCTGCGGCAGAGGAACATTCACCATCTGACCACCTCAAATTAAAATATCATTCTTTATTGTATAAACCATTTTCCTGAAGGAACTCCATCAAAAGCTGGGCAGTCCCTCCTGTAATCTTGATACAGTTCCTTAAATGCTCCTTAGTATCAAAAGGGTGGGGGTTTAAAGCACGACAGCAGGTGTAACCAAACTTTTCTTCAAAACGATCATGAAAGCGGCGAGCCAGATCATAAGCAGGCTCTCTCTTCTCCTCGGGTGTAGTACGCCCTTTTATCATGTTTAAGGCCATAACGGAGGCATTTAAAGATCCGCAAAGACAACCGGCATGACCCAAACCTCCGCCAAATCCGGTAACAAATTTTACAGTCTCAGGGCTGATTTCCGGCGCCAAATATTCACGAAAAGTTAAAAAAACCGCCTCTGCACAGTTGAAGCCTGATTTAAAATAATTTCCCGCCTTATTTCTTGCTTCAGTTGCTATATTCTCACTCATCTACAATTCCTCCTAATAAAATAAGGTTTTAAACTATTTCTCCAAAAACATTTAAATCCCTACCTGCATAAAAAATAATTATAGACTATGTCTATAAATTAAAATACTGCCATTTCTTCTTTAAAATGGCCACTGTTAAAAGTTATATTAACATATCAAAGGTAGCAAAATATAAGTGTCAAAAGATTAATCTTTGGAGGTGTTAATACTTGATGAGTTTACAAGCTTCATTTGGCGGTTGGACCGATTCCTACCGGGGTGTTCAAGTAACTCCTTTGTCCCAGGATGGTAGAGAGGTAACTATAACTTACAACGGGTTGCTTCAAAATTCGGGCGCACAAGAAGTTTATTTACACCACGGCTTTGGAGATAGCTGGCACGGTACAGGTGAATTTAGGATGGAAAAAACCCCACAGGGCTGGCAAAAAACCATTGTCATGCAGGATAATCAGGTTGTCTTTTGTTTCAAGGACAACGCGCAGAACTGGGACAATAACGACGGCCATAACTGGCTCTACCGGTTATCATCAGGCTTTTAAACAATTGCTGCCGGAAATTAATTTAAGCAGAAAAAAAGTCAAGGAGAGCAAGACCAGCCCCTTGACTTTTTTGTCTTAATACAATTCATAATGATAGTCGATAATTTCCACCATGTTCTGTTGATCAATAAAGTTGAGCACCGAAGAAAAAACCTTATCTATCTGAGCCCTTTCATTGCTCACACAGGATACCCCGACAGTGGAACGCTGCCAGAGTTCTTGATGGTCGACTTCAGCTATAGATACATTGAAGCGTGCTTTTATTTTATCTATAACACTTTTTAACAACCGCCTTTTTTCTTTTAAAGAAGATGACTCCCCAATAAATAATTCAACAGTCATAGCTCCTACGTGCATAATAATATCAACTCCCTGCTGAAAACGACTGCAGGAAATTAATTGCCCTACCTGCAAGCGTATTGGGTTAAACTAACCCTATATTAGCCGCATCAACCGCCGCCCTTAAATAAAAGCATAAATATTTGCGCAATACCAAAAGACATTAAGACAAAAGATACAGTTGGAGGCAATTTACCGGATAAAGCCGCCAAAATAAAAAGCGGCCCCAATATCAAAAAAATTAATTTAATCTTGCCGCTGAGCATTTTCACCATCCCCCTTGCTGCTTTGTACCAGTATATCATCTTAATCAGCCTTGCTTCAAGAATAAAAGTTGCCCGCCATCCATGTGGTAAATATTGACGTTTCCTCAATGGCCATATTATGATAAACTTAGGGATTAAATATAGTTCTCTTTATATTATGCTCAGCCATATTTTAAAACTAACGGGGGGATTTTATGACCAGACCGCTGGTGCTTGGCAACGGAAAAATGCTAATCGCCTATGACCAAGAATTCAGCTTGAGAGATTTCTTTTACCCGCATGTCGGTCAGCATAATCATATTATGGGCAGATCCAACCGCTTGGGCTTCTGGGTTGAGGGCATGTTCTCCTGGCTGGATGCTCCATCATGGCACAAGTTGGCCAATTATCGAAAAAACACTCTGGTTATGGAATCAACTGCTAAAAACGAGGAAATGGGCTTATCCATTGTAAATACAAATGCGGTACACTACCGGGAAAATATTTACTTAAAGCGCCTGATAGTGCAAAACCTGACTGACAGGGGACGGGAAGTGCGCGTCTTTGTCACGCACGACTTTTCTATTAATGAAAATGAGGTGGGAGATACTGCATTATATGATGCCCGGTTGAAAACTGTTATTCATTATAAGAAAAACTGCTATATTTTGATTAACGGTTTTTTCGGACCATCTTCCTTTAATATGTACACCATAGGTGTGAAACGGGCTTTTGGTGCGGAAGGCACATGGCGTGACGCAGAAGACGGGGTGTTAAGCAGCAATCCTATTGCTATGGGATCTGTAGACAGTACTATTGGTTTTAAAATCTATCTGGGGGCCAAAGAAGAAGCCAGCATCTACTACTGGATTGCTGTCGGGCCCAGTTATAATGAGGTAAAAAGGTTAAATGAATTTGTTTTGCAGCAAACACCCAAGGCTCTGATAAAACGTGTGGAAAGCTACTGGAACCACTGGCTGAGCAATGTCCCGCAGGACTTCCTGGATCTGCCGGAATATTTGAGTGATTTATACAACCGCAGTCTCCTGGTTATACGCACTCATCTTGATAAAGACGGTGCCATTTTAGCCGCTGCTGACAGTGATATCGTCCTGACCAACAAAGACCATTACTGCTATCTCTGGCCCAGGGACGGGGCGCTGGTTGCCTGTGCCTTAATTAAAGCGGGCTACCCTCATATAACTAGGAAGTTTTTCCAATTTTGTGCCAATGTAATAACCGAAGAAGGGTACCTGCATCATAAATATAATCCGGATGGAACAGTAGGCTCCAGTTGGCACCCCTGGAATAATCCGGAGAGATTGCCTATACAAGAAGATGAGACAGCTCTGGTTATTTATGCTCTTTGGCAGTACTATGAATTTACAGGTGATCTTGAATTCATCAGCGATATATACAGGAAACTGATTATACCGGCAGCCGATTTTATGAACAATTATATGGATAACCAGTTGGAATTACCTAAGCCCAGCTACGATTTATGGGAGGAAAGGCACGGTATATTCACTTTTACTGCCGCGGCTGTTTATGCCGGATTAGTTGCTGCGTCAAAATTTTCCAATATATTTTATGCTGCCGAACCGGCAGAAAAATATCTTGCCTGTGCCAATAAAATTAAAAAATCTATTAAAACTCATTTATTTGATCCCGTACTAAAAAGATTTATCAGGGGTCTGATCTGGGATCAAGAGGGAGGTTACTACCGCAGGGATACTACCATGGAAAGCAGTGTAATGGGACTTTCATTTTTAGGTGTTTTGCCTCCGGATGACCCTTATATGCAAACTACCATGGTGGCTCTGGAAGAAGGCCTGTGCAATAAAACCTGGGTGGGCGGCATGGCCAGGTATACATATGACAGGTATCACAGAAAAACCACTGATGAAGGAATACCGGGCAACCCCTGGTATATTTGCACTCTCTGGCTGGCTCAGTGGCACATAGCCAAAGCAAACACCTTAAAGGATATGAAACCTGCGCTGCCGATTCTTCACTGGGCCGCAGCTTTTGCTATGGAAACCGGGATTATGCCGGAACAGCTTAATCCTGAGACAGGCGAGCCTCTTTCCGTAGCACCACTGGTCTGGTCACACTCTACTTTTGTACAAACCGTGCTGGAGTACATCAGCAAATATAAGTCAATGGAAATAGAAGACATATGTAAAATCAATACTAACAACACAATTCCAGAACCGCATGCAACTTAATGTTTGGATGATACAGTCAGCATTGATTGCAGATATCAAAACCTTGCTGCAAGATGAATTGACGGGTATGCTGCGTCACCCGTAATTGCTTTGTGACGATGCTTTTGGCA
Organism: Desulfofarcimen acetoxidans DSM 771; assembly: GCF_000024205.1. NCBI lineage: Bacteria > Bacillati > Bacillota > Clostridia > Eubacteriales > Peptococcaceae > Desulfofarcimen > Desulfofarcimen acetoxidans. The sequence continues at coordinate 3,798,391 of NC_013216.1, read as the reverse complement.
AAACGCGATATGACAGCTAATATTGCAGACGCAATGGTTTGTTTTTCTTTTTATGACTTAATTGTACAATAAGATAAATACTTATATACTTGTCGCCCTACCGGGTGACCGCTCCTTTTATTGATGTAGAATTATGTAATCTGTGTCGAAACAAAACCCTTGTGCAACAAATCAATTATAATAATTTTTCATGAGGGAATACTAATTCCGGTTTATAAATTTAAGCCGGAAGGGGTTTGCATAAAATGACCAGGAAAATACCGGATCGGGAATTGCAGCAAAAAGTACGTGGTTTCCTGGAAAATGACTTGAATTTGCGAAGATATGAACTAAAGGCTAATGTTAATAAAGGAGAAGTTTCGGTAATTGGTATCGTGGATACACTGTCTGAAAAGGAGTACTTGAACAGGCACTTGGCCGGCCTGCAAGGAATACAAAGAATCAATAACGGTGTAACTGTCAGCACTGACGGGGCTATAGATGATGAGGACGTTGCATTTGAAGTGGCTGAGGAATTAGGTTCCGACCCGCAAGTGAACATGCTTCATGTAGGGGTTAAAAGCGTTAATGGTACAGTATTTCTGCAGGGACGGGTTGACAGTGAAGAGGAAAAAGACGCTGCAGTCAAAGCAGCCTCCAGGGCTCGTGGGGTAACCAATGTAGTAAGCCAGTTGAAGAGGAAAGACCACGATTTAACTCTTAAAGAAATATTCCATAGCCAGGTGAATAATGACAGGGAAGATTCTAACAAAGAAGATTTCATTGTGGAGTAGTCCGCTTAAGGTTAATAATGGTCAAGGCCGATGGTTGGGAAGATTTTATTGTGTGTAAGCAAATGGCCAGGGAGAAAACGTTTATTTATCAAATACGTAGAACAGACAACCGGCAGAAGAAACAAACCCGTACATCAGCAGCAAGTGGTACGGGTTTGTTGTATAATGCACTTCTGCGGAAAGTAGTACAAGCAGTACTTATTTTACAATTAAAGCCGGCTGTTAGTGGTAAAACTTAACGTTACACTTGAAGTTAATCCCTAAAAAGAATCCTTGCGCTTTGCCTTAACAGATTTGTTAGCATTGCCGATTCTTTTGGGACTGCTTTTCATTTCATTTTTAGTCATGTTTGTACCGGCAGGTAAAAGCTCTTCGGAGAATTCACCGTTATTTCCTTTAACCGATATACTCTGTACCCTGAGATTGGAATTTGCCATTTTTGCCATATCTTTTCTATTTCTTTTCATTTTCAAGTTATAAACCTCCTTAATTATTTGACACTATTTTGCCGCCAGATATCAAAAATACTCCCGGTGAAAGCTGTTAGCAGTGGTTTATTGCGGTTGTTCAAGGAACAGTCAACTAATTTTATTTAACATAAAGACGTGTCATAAGCGTTTATCAAAAATTGTTTTAAAAATTCTAATAAAGGTTTGAGCAGAAGTAAGTGGGATATCATATAATAGGCTTAAAAATTTTGTTGTTTTTTTTCAGTATAGCTTTTAAGATACTAAGTTAAAGCTGAGGTGGTTGTATTGACAACAGTTTTGATAAAACACCTGGGACGATATGTTAATCAGGAGGTGCAAATTGAGGGCTGGTTATTCAATAAAAGGTCCTCCGGGAAAATTAGATTTATAATTATTCGGGATGGTAGTGGCCAGGTGCAGGCAACCCTGGTCAGGGATGAGACTGACCCGGAATTGTTTGAGCTGGCTTCAAGCGTAACTCAAGAGTCCTCTATCAGGGCAACAGGTCTGGTTAGGGAAGAGCCAAGGTCACCCAGTGGTTATGAATTGACGGTTACCGGAATAGAGATAGTTGGTGGATCGCAGGATTACCCAATCACGCTTAAGGAGCACGGGGTAGACTTTCTGGCAGATCGCAGGCACTTGTGGATACGGGGACCTCGCCAGGCTTCCATACTGCGTATTCGTTCGGAAATCGAGCAGGCTATCAGGGATTTCTTTTATGAAAGGGACTTTATATTAGCTGATTCGCCTATAATTACCGCTCTGGCAGCCGAAGGGACGACTAACCTTTTTGAAATAGATTATCATGGAGAAAAAGCCTACCTGGCTCAAACAGGCCAGCTTTACAGTGAGGCTACCGCCATGGCTCTGGGCAGGGTATATAATTTCGGGCCGGTTTTTCGGGCTGAAAAGTCTAAAACGCGCAGGCACCTACTGGAGTTTTGGATGGCAGAGGCCGAGATGGCCTACTGTGATCATGAGGCTAACTTAAAAATTCAGGAGGAACTGGTATATTATATTATCCAAAGAGTTTTACAAAGAAAAAGCTTGGAATTGAAAACATTAAAAAGAGATATAGGGAAGTTAGAAGCAGTAAGCCTGCCGTTTCCACGTATCAGTTATACCGAAGCAGTCAAAATTTTACGGGACAGCGGCGAGGATTTTAACTGGGGTGACGATTTTGGCGCTCCACAGGAAACCCTGTTGTCTGAACGTTTTGCCTCACCTTTATTTGTGCATAGATTCCCGGCAGAAATTAAGGCTTTCTATATGAAACCCGACCCGGAGGACTCAAAGGTTGTTTTAGGTGCCGATCTCCTGGCTCCCGAGGGTTATGGAGAGATTATAGGAGGCGGGCAGCGTATTGAGGATTTGGTACTCTTGCGGCAAAAGATTATGCAGCACAACCTGCCGGAGGAAGAATTTCAGTGGTATTTAGACCTGCGCCGTTATGGTTCCGTGCCTCACGCCGGTTTTGGACTGGGGCTGGAGAGAACCGTAGCCTGGATTTGTGGAATAGAGCATATAAGGGAAGCGGTGCCATTTCCCCGCATGCTCTACCGGATAAGGCCATAAAAAATAACCCCGCCGGGGTTATTTTTTTTGTGGAGGGGAGAAGTCGGAGTTGAACCGGACCCCCGCCCGGATCGCGGGCAGGTCAGCAGATTTGCAGTCTGCGAGACACACCGGTGCCTTTCTCCCCAAGTTTATGTAGATATAGTATTCTACAAAAATACTTAATATCCTGTTATATATTATATGAAAAAAAGTTATAAATTATTGATGCTCTACTGTAACTGGGATAATACAGGTGAAAGAGGGTTAATGAGAAGACTGTTTTGGAGCTGGCATATATGTGTTTTTATTTGTTGGGATGAGTTTTTTTAAATATCTTAGGGGTAAAAAAAGCCCGATCTCCTAAATAGAAGGTCGGGCTAATATTTTAATCCGATTTAAGGTATAACCTTGTTTAAAGCGTATTCAATAATATCCTGGGCTCCTGCCCGCTTGATTGCCGGTATCAAATCGCGCACCTGTTTTTCATCCAGCACAACTTCTACCGCCAGCCAGTCGCTCTCAACCAGTTTGGATACAGTAGGTTTTTTCATAGCCGGCAAAACAGCCAGAATATCTGGCAATTTATCTTCCGGCACATTCATTTTTAGCCCGACCTTAGCATCCGCTCTAAGCGCACCCAAAAGCAGTACCGACATGTTTTGCAGTTTTTCTCTCTTCCAGTCATCTTCCCAAGCTGCTTTGTTGGCATGCAGTTTGGTATTGGATTGGAGAATAGTTGCAATGATACGCAGGTTATGCGCTCTTAGAGAACTTCCTGTTTCAGTTAAGTCTGCAATGGCATCAACCAGATGCGGTACTTTGACTTCTGTTGCTCCATAAGAGAATTCTACCGCTGCTTCTACGCCATGAGCTTTTAAAAATTTTTTTGTCACATTAACTAGCTCGGTAGCTACGCGCTTGCCTTGCAAATCCTCTACTTCCTTAATGTCGCTGTCATTAGCCACAGCCAATACCAGTCTGATAGGGTTGTTGGTCTGTTTTGAGTAGACCAAATCAGCTACTTCCACTACATCCGCTTCATTCTCGGTTATCCAGTCATAACCGCTTAAACCCGCGTCAAGGACTCCTTCATGCACATAGCGGGGGATTTCTTGTGCTCTCATCAGCAATACTTCAATTTCCGGGTCATCTATAGTGGGAAAATAGGAACGCCTGCCGACTGAGACGTTGTAACCGGCTTTTTTAAACAGTTGAAAAGTAGCTTCCTGCAGGCTGCCTTTAGGCAGTCCAAGACGTAATTTCACCGGTAACTCCTCCTTAGTAATGATATGATTATTTAGCGCTACTTTTCAGTATAAACTTTTGTATTTTATAATGTCAAGATATTAATATGTTAAAGTGATAAAGTTTGTGTTGTTGTGTAGTTGATATCTCGGTATGAATTAATATATAGACAAATATGGTATTTTGTGGTATCACCGTTAATGCAATGAAACGTAAACTATTTTTTTTGAGCGGTCTCAAAATGTAGCTATTTATAAAAGCTATGAATAAAATGGTAAATACAACTGAGAGGGTGAGATAAATTATGTTATCTAAGGATGAATTGAAGTTGATAGGTATGCTCAAAGCTAATATCAATAATCCTGACAAGCTGATTGAGCTATATTATAAAAACATAGATAGATTAACAGTGCTGCAAAAGAAATATCCGAATTGGAAACAATATTTAGACACTGAAACCCTTAATAAATTAGCTGAGAGCGGCATTCCACTGTAAAGGATAATATAACAGCTTTTTCTAAATTAACGAGCCTGTATTTTTTACATTCCTTAGCTGTTGTATTCTCTGAAAATAATAGAAGCATTATGACCACCGAACCCAAGTGAATTGGACAGGGTGACTTTAACTTTGGCTTTACGGGGGATATTAGGGACATAATCTAAATCACATTCCGGGTCGGGAGTTTCATAATTAAATGTAGGGGGAATCAGGCCGTTCTTTATAGTCAATATTGCTGCAATAGCCTCAACCGCTCCGGCGGCTCCAAGCAGGTGACCTGTTAATGCTTTAATTGAACTGATGGCCAGCTTGTAGGCATGATCGCCAAAGACAATTTTAATTGCATTAGTTTCAAATTTATCATTAAGCAATGTTGATGTTCCATGTGCATTGATATAATTCACCTCTGATGGTTTAATTCCGGCATCGCGAATAGCTTCACTCATAGCCTGTGCTGCACCTCTTCCTTCAGGTGCCGGTTGAGTGATATGATACCCGTCTCCACTCATGCCATAACCGGTTATTTCGGCATATATTCTGGCACCACGGGCCAGCGCGTGTTCAAGTGACTCGAGTATCAGTATTCCGGCACCCTCGCTCATTACAAACCCATCTCGATTAAGATCAAATGGGCGGCTGGCTTTTTCCGGCTGTTCGTTTTGCTGTGACAGTGCGCGAGAAGCACTGAACCCTGCCAGTATGACCGGAATAATGGCAGCTTCTGCGCCACCTGCAATCATTACATCAGCCTGACCGCGCTGGATAATTTTAAAGGCATCTCCCAGGGCATTGGTGCCTGTTGCACAGGCGGATAAGGGTGAACTGTTCGGTCCTTTGGCTCCCATAATTATCGAAACATGACCTGAAGCTATATTACCGATTATCATTGGAATGAAAAACGGGCTGATTCGCGCAGGGCCTTTCTCAAGAAAGATTTTATGCTGCTCAACTATAGTGGAAAAACCACCGATTCCAGATCCAATATATACTCCGACTCGTTCGGCGTTTTCCTCTGTCACTTTAAAATCTGCATCCTGAGCAGCCATTTGTGCTGCTGCAGCAGCAAATTGTGCGAATCTGTCCATGCGTTTCACATCTTTTTTGTCAATGAAATCTTCCGGTTTAAAAGAATCCACCATGCCCGCAACTTTTGTTGAAAACCGGGAAACATTAAAGCGGTCAATTGTTCTGATGCCTGATTTTCCTTGAATTAAGGAATCCCAAAATGTGGGAATATCACTTCCAATGGGGGTTATCAGGCCCATCCCGGTTACTACAACCCTTTGATACAAATTTAATCCCCCTCACCTGTCCGAATATGTACGATAGATTAATCGGGTTATTATATGTACCGGTTTTGACAAGTGTGATTTTTCACTCATTCTTCGGCTTGGCGGGTTATTAAGTTTAAAAGGCGGGCAATTGCCCGCCTTTTAAATATCAGATTTCTTTTTGATAAAGCCTGAAACTTTTTACTTTAGGACAGCCTGTTCCTGAGATTATTTTATTCATCATGGTATTTCTCTCGTGTATTAAGGAAAACTCACCGCTGGTATAACCTTTAGCTAAAGCTGTATTAATCGTGCGGGATATCATTATTGCTTCTAAGCCCCGGTACCGGAAATCCGGTACAACGCCAAGGATAGCTAAACGAAAGGTGTTCAGCTGTTGTTTTAGACCGTAAGGCAGCGGAAGCGGCAGGCCTCTGGTGAACCGGTTCAACAAGGGGTTGATATTGGGTACTGTCAGGCAGATTGCCGCTGGCTGGCGGCCGATTTCAATAACTGTCATTAAATCCGGATCACAAAAACCCTTGTATTCATATAGTAGTTGCTGGGCATCCAAATCGCTTAAAGGTTTGTAACCCCAGTTGTTGGACATAGCCTGGTTGAGGATGTTTTTAACTGCCAGAGCTTCCTGGTTAATACGATTAAATCTAATGGAACGAACGTTTAAGCCACTTGACCTGCTGGCTTTTAACGCCACCCTATGTATTTTGGGCGGAAATGCTATGTCCCTGTTCCAGCGGTAAGCAAAAAAGTCTTCTGCTTTGATAAACCCCATACTGTCAAAAAGAGAGCTGTAATAGGGCGAGTTATAAGGTGTCATAAAATATGGTTCTTCAGAAAAGCCCTCGGTTAACACGCCTATAATTTGATTAGTATTACGGGTGACCGGACCGATAACGGTATTTACCTGGCATTCTTTTAACCAGCTAGTAGCGGCATTGAATAAGCTGGCTGTAGCTTCCGGTTCCTCAAAGGCTTCAAAATAACCTATAAAACCTATATTTTTCATATAGTCTTGATTGGTTATAGCCGCAGCTCTGGCTACCGGCCGGTTATTATTCAGAGCAAGGTACAGTTTATTATGTTGTCGAAAATAAGGGCTTTGAAAAAAATTAGGCAGGTTGCTGTCCATAGGAGGCAGAACACCCCAGCGATCATTTTTATATATTTGACGTGACAAATCAATGAATTTATATAATTCACTGCCGGTGCTTACTTCAATAACCTGAATTGACATTAGGACTATCCCTCCAGCTTCATTATTAATATTACCTTATGGTCCTAATGCGAAAAATGTTTCTTTTTTGAGTGTAACAAAATATTGTTTAATTTAATAACATAGTTAGTGAAGAAGTCAAAAACTTAGTTTAATGAGGAGGGAATAAAATGGCATACGGCGCAGGTGGATGTGGAAGCGGAAGCGGTGGTTTTGGTTTGATTTTTTTATTGCTGCTGCTCATGTTGTTTATGCCTATGATTGGTTGCGGGTATAGTGTTGCAGACAAGAAATAGCAACCCAAAAACCCGGTCATTAATTAATGACTGGGTTTTTAGTTTAAATACAGACATTTCACACCCCATATTATTCATGATAGGTTATATGGCAGTAACCAGATAATTTTAATTAAGCGTAACAAATTGTAGTACTATGCAATAATATGGTTAGTGAAGAAGGAAACGCTTAGTGGTAGAGGAGGAAACTTAATGGCATATGGTGTTGGTGGCGCTGGTATGAGTCCGATAATCTGGATATTATTAATCTTGTTACTCTTTGGCATGCCTTTTGGTGCTTATGGTACCGAAGAGAAGTAACAAATATATATGAGGGAGGAAATATTATGGCATACGGTACAGGTGCAGGTGTAGGTACAGCACCACCTGCTGCAGCAACATTTTATGGTAGTTGGACTTTTGTTCTCTTCTTAATTTTAATTCTCTTAATATTAGCTATACCTAGTTTTTGATTTTAACAGAGAAGTAAAAATTAACAGCTATAAGGGGGAAATTTAATGGCATATGGTGCAGGTGCGGGAACAACTCCGGCTACAACGTCAATTTTCGGTAGTTGGACTTTTATTCTCTTTCTGATATTGATTCTTTTAATGTTAGCAATACCCAATTTTTAGAATTTATCAATAAATACGGATATCAGCTAATTAATTTAGGAAAGGGGGGAAATTAAATGGCATATGGTATTGGTGGTACCACTCCGGCCGGAGCATCAGTATATGGCAGCTGGACCTTTGTTCTCTTCCTGATATTGATTCTCTTAATGTTATCTGTACCCATGTTTTAAGCTTTATTAAAAGTTGTTTCAAATATTAGTCCGGAATGGGGGGAATTAAATGGCATATGGTGTAGGTGGCACTACTCCTGCCGGAGCATCAGTATTTGGCAGTTGGACTTTTATTCTCTTCCTGATATTGATTCTCTTAATGTTAGGAATACCCAATTATTAAAATTTGATATGTATAACTGGGGAAGAAGAGAAAAACCGGGTGTTGTGATCCGGTTTTTCTTGTTGCTTAAGCGTATATATTTTAAACTGTTTTTGTTATGTTCCTTGAGTAAAATAATGAAAGCACGTAATTGCATAACCGTGCTGCAAGAGAATAAAAGCATGCAAAATCTTAGGCGGAAACAATTTTTATAATTTTTCCCCAGACTGCCAGTTTATCAGCCTTAATTGCAACTACTCCGACAATACCAGGTATGGCAGTGGCAAATTCCAGTGCATTATGTAAATCATCCGGCTCCTGTATCAGATTTGCCGTAGCGGTAGCAACTGCGTCAGCTAAAGCTGCATCGGCAGAGAGAATGATGGCGGCATCGGCTTTACCAAAACTCAAAGAATGGCCAACTGTGCCCGACGAGGTGCAAATGCCATACTCCCTTAGTTCGGGAAGGATTTCCATAGCAATTTTACCCGAAAAGGGGGATGTCCCGGCAAATATACCGATTCTCCTTATCTTATTGGTGCGTAAATAGATATCTCCGCCGTTTTCTATAATTATCTCATCGGAATGGCGGGCTAATTCCTTTCCTACCGATTCGGCCACAGCACCGGCCACCGCAGCCATTGGCCCGACACCGGCGGTTTTGGCGGCGGCAGCCATTTGAACGGCTATGGCAGGTGCAAATGGTGTTAGCTGTACCGGTTCTAAGGATGTTAAAAATTCCTGGTGTGTTTTTATATAGTCCTCTAACTGGCGCCGGTATTTAGCTGAAATTTCTTGCGCCAGTTGCACCAGTTTAGGTTTATAATTTTTTTTCTCAACTCCAATGTCCAAATCTGTTTCCTTGATCATAACCTGGAAATGAGCTAAATCCGATTGACGATAGTTTTTACGGTAGGTTCTTGCTTCGTAGACCAATCAAAATCTTACCTCCATAGCCCGTAAGGGGCATATTTTCAGGCAGAGCTGGCAGACCACACACTTATCACTGTCAAATTTAACTTCCATACCAGGCCTTTCAATATAAAGAGCGCCGGAGGGACAAATGGCAGTGCAGGCGCCGCAGCTGGAACAGCGGTCCTCATTTCTGACTATTTCCTGTGTCAGCGGTTGAACTGTTACTCCCTGGCTGCGCAGGTATTCCAGACCTTCCTGATATTTTTCCCCGCTTAGCTCAAGAATTAACATCCCCTCTTTATGAGGATTGATATTGGCCTTAACAATATTAACCACCAGGTCATAATCCTTAACCAAATGATAGATAATGGGTTTGTCGGATATTGATGCAGTGAAGCGCAATACTATTTTAGGGGGAGACATAAAACCACTCCTTCTTAAAAAAAATTATTTTAAGGCCTTACCCACAATGCCAGAAGTTGTATTTGGCAGAAGTTGTGCAGGTTGAGAAAGGAGAAAGTCTCCCTTTAGGATCCATCCTTTTAGGATAGAAGCAATTTCTCTGGCTTTTTTATAGCTGGACATAGACGCTGTCGGTATTTCTTTGCCGTTTAAGGATATTTTACCGGATTTTAGCTCCGCATAGCTGACATAGCCAAGATTGCCTGGTTTGCGGTTGGGATAGGCATCCCCATAATCAACAACCGGTGCGTACAGTTCCTCATCTGAAGCGGCGGCAAAGCGCAGGATATCTTCGTCGAGTACCGGTATCGGTATGCCTATGCCTACGGTTAAGCTGGCACCGTAGCCAAGGAAACTGGAGCCTTTCAGCCATTTAGGGCTCATTTGTTTTAAGTCGCCCAATACTGACAGGGTGCCACCGGCAGAACCCAGGTATTTGCCGTCTTTATCAGTAATGTGTTCCGGAAAGTGCTGAGTTCCGTTCCATATAACATAACCTATCCCGCCGCCCAGAAAAATCCTGGTACCTATGCCGATAGTTCGGAAATCGGGATCTTTTAAAAGGGGGCTGAGCTGTCCGGCCGTGGAGTAGTGAGCGTTGCCCAGTCCCGGTTTAAGCATGCCCATATAAGTATAAACAGTCCGGTCGGAAAGGTTTACCGCACAGTTGTAGTTTTGATAAGCATTGCGGGGGTTCATTAGTATAGCTTCATTAATCTCCTGCAAGGTTATTTCCGTTTCAATTTCTTTTAGCGGGTAGCAGTCCGTGCCGTAAGCCACAGCCTTATATTTGATGGTTTTGCCTGCCACCATGTCTTCAATTACATGGCCCCCGCCGTAGCGGAATTCACCCGGGTAACTGTTGTTTAACGGGTCATCCTCAGGTAACTCTGTAGCTCCCAAAAAAACATCGGCCGCGGCTATACCGCCATAGGCAGGCACTTTATTTAGCCAGGCTTTTTGTATCTTCATGCGGGGCTTGCTGTGTCCGAGATTTATAAAAGCGCCGGAAGAGCACATGGGCCCGAAAGTTCCGGTAGTAACGACATCAACCTGTTCGGCGGTTGCGGCAATACCCTTGTCCTTAACCATGCCTATCAGTTCTTCGGCTGTTACGACAACTGCCTGGCCTGACTTTATTTTGCTGTTGATCTCAGTGTAAGTTCTTTTGATGCTCAAGTTTTTACCCTCCCTGATGTACTCTATCCGAAACATAAAGTAAAGCCTCTTCCATACAGAAGAGGCCACATTTTCCATGTGTTCCCTCTTATCTGTCAGAAGAAAATCCTCTGCAGGAATTAGCACCTTTCTGATTAGTTCTCAGAAGGTTGCCGGGTTTCATCGGGCCAGTCCCTCCACCACTCCGGATAAGAGCACTTTGTTTAAAATTAAGTTTAGTTTAGCAGGTGTTACCCAATTAGTCAATAAAAATAAATAACAGCAAAAATGTTGCAATTTTTAATGGGCAACGCGCCCGTTGGATTTTTCGTCTAAGATGTCAATAACCTTGACAATTTGACTTTTACATGCTACGGATAAGGCCCCAAGAGCAAATAAGACAATAATAGAGTAATAGAAAAGCGAAAAATCAAAAATGTTATCATACATACGGCAGACCCCCTTTAATTTATTAAACCAAATAATTTTAGAGGATAGATACTTTTATTTATATTAACATGAAAGTTGCCTTTGGTAAATAATTATATAGTCCATGAATACCAGTAGTAAATTACCAGCGTTTATAAAAGGTAGAATATGATATAATAATTATAATGTTCGATAAACTTTGAGGTTATTTCGTATTATTGCAGTAAATGTATTAAAATATTTGATCTGGTTGACTGTAAAATAAACGGGTGATAGGATTAGGTGAAATGAATCCTGCCAGGTCAGGTGATTTGTTTCAGAAAAGAGATGAGGAGGTAGTAAAAGTTGTTCAGGGGAGCTTGGGGTTTTTTATGTAAAGGTTTCAGTACGGTATTATTGGCTTTGGGGTTAGTCTGGAATGCCGGGTTTACGCCTGCCTATGCGGATATAAACCCGGTAAACACTGAGATAATCAGTCCCGGGGTGGTACTGCAAACTTATATGTATAATAAAACCAGGATTTATGCTATTAAAGTTGATTTGTCCAACCCCTATGTGAAAATTGATACAATGATCGGTGCCGACGGAACTCTTAATAAGGCTCAGAGTTTAACAGGCATGACATCAAGGACGGGGGCTGTAGCCGGTATTAATGGCGGTTTTTTTCAAATGAAGAATCACCGGCCGATTGGCTTGGAATTCAGCAACGGAAATCTGGTTTCCAGCCCTGCCATGCGTGAGGACATGCCTGGTTTTGCTGTGACTAATAATAACCAGGCTATTATCGGCATATTTGGGTTTTCCGGGACAGTTGTATCCGAAAACGGAAATTCATTTCCGCTGTTTGGTATTAATAAGCCTGATTACCTGCTGCAGGACGGCCAGTCTGCCGATATTAACCACCTTAATCTATATAACTCCTTCTGGGGTACTGAGACCAGGTCGGATGTTTCCGGACAAAGCGGAATAGTAGAAGTTGTAGTTCAAAATGATTTAGTTGTCTCGGTTAACCAGAACAAGCCCGGTGTACCTATTCCTGCGAACGGTTATGTTCTGGAGGGTCATGGGGCGGCGGCTCAATTTTTGCTGGAGAATTTGCCAGTATCCTCCAGAGTGCAGACGAGTTATCTGGTTACTCCCCAAACAGGCAACCTGAGAGCTGCCTTAGGCGGCAATACTTTGCTGGTGCAGGACGGCCAGCTAGCCCCTTTTACTCAGGAAATTACGGGTAATTATGCCCGTACCGCTGTAGGTATAATGCCTGATAATAAAACGCTTTATCTGGCCGCTGCTGAAAATGGCAATGGCAGTGTGGGTACTACCCAAACAGGTATGGCTGAATTTCTCCTGGCGCTTGGTGTGAACAGGGCAGTAAACCTGGACGGTGGCGGATCGACCACACTGTCCGCCAGGCATGCCGGAGACGGCGAGGCATCTCTAATCAATCATCCCCAGCTAACTCAGCAGCGTTTGCTTCCGGATGCTGTAGGAGTATTTTCTACCGCACCGAAAGGGAACCTGGGTGGTTTAGTTGTTACCGGTCCGGATTATGTTCTGGGCGGCACATCAGTGCAATATGCGGTGAAAGGTTATGATGTGAACTATAACCCTTACCAGGTAGACCAGTCGTCTGTTAGCTGGAAATCTGATCCGCAAAACGCCTTCCAGTCGAATATCTTTCACCCGCTCTCAGGCGGCGACTATAAAATTATTGCTTCTGTCAACGGTGTCGCAGGAGAGAAAACGGCGCATGTTATAGGCGCGGAAAGCCTGTCGGAATTAGTTGTTTCCCCTGCTTCAGTGATTGTTGAACCGGGCGAATCGGTAACATTTAAGACGATTGCTAAAACAAAGAGCGGTCAGGACTATGAGTTATACGCGACTGATTATCAACTTCAGCTGCAGGGCGATATGGGTTCCCTGGCAAACAATTTGTTCACAGCCCAAACCCCGGGAACCGGCAGTATAACTATTTCCTTCCAGGGAATGGTAAAAACCGTTCAGGTAATTGTGCGTTCTACGGGCGCAAATACTGCGGTGGTTTCAAATAGCAGCGGTGCGGAAGTAGTTTTGGATGAGAATACAGTATTACAGTTTCCGGCTCAGGTAGTGGAGTCCCCGCTAAATATTGAAGTTATACCGCTGGACGATGTTGCAATACCCGGTTATGATGTGTTAAAAGCATTGGATGTGGCCGGTTCCCAGCCGATATCATGGGGGGAACCCTGGAAGCTCAAATATAATTATAATAAAAGTGATCTGCTTAGTTTGTCGCCGGAAACATCGGGAGAGCCGCTTGACTCGGATGATTCAACTGAATTATTAGATCCTTCTGACATACTGTTAGATCCTTCTGATATACTGACTCAAACGCCGGGAGAAACAGATTCCAATGATGACAGCCAGCTTGCTTCTGACCTGACACCTGTAGTAAAGGTCCTGTTTAAAGGCGAGGGCAGCGATGAATGGCAGCTCCAGCCTGCATGGACAGTGGGGCAGGATAACCTGCAAACAATTAATGCCAGGATAAAAGGTCTGGGACAGGTTGCCGTAGTGGTGGATGAGCAACCAATACCGGTTTTCAGCGATATGAAAAATCACTGGGCTGAGAATATAGTGACTCAAATGGCCTCCCGTGAGATTGTCAACGGTTACCCGGACGGCAGTTTCCGGCCTAAAAACATGATTACGCGGGCTGAGTTTGTGGCCTTATTATACCGGGCTTTGCTCTGGTCTAAAACGGAAAACCAGGTTTCTTTTAAGGACGAGATACCCGAATGGGCCGTAGATCCAGTATCTGCCGCTGTGAGCAGAAAGGCGGTCAGCGGCTATCCCGATAACACCTTTAAACCATCCAAAGGCATAACACGTTCGGAAATGGCTGTCATAATTGATCGTGTGCTTAATTTGCCCAAGACAGATAAGCAGCAGAAGTCTGCATTTACCGATATATCTTCCGTTCCTGCCTGGGCACTGGATCAGGTTGACCGGGTGGCAGCGGCGGGAATCTTGAAAGGTGATAAGGACAAGTTTCGCCCTCTGGACAGCGCTACCAGAGCTGAGGTAGCTGTGGCAGTGAGCAGGGTTCTTGATTACTGGGTAACCCATTAATATAATTGGGGTTTGTTCATAATATTTTAAAGTTGGAGCAGGAAAATGAGGTTTCATGTAGAAGATTTCATTTCAGATAATTAAATAAGTTGGTTTCAGGTGCCCCATGAAATCGGGGAGAATAGGGAATCAGGTGTAAATCCTGAACGGTCCCGCCACTGTAACCGGGGAGCATAGCGGCATAGGATAACCACCGTTAAACCGGGAAGGTTGCTGCATGTATTGAACCGGAGTCAGGAGACCTGCCTGAAAACCAAAAACCTTTTACAGGTTGCTTCGTTGGATGATGGAAAAGTCCCACGGCCTTATTGGCTGTGGGCTTATTATTTTTAACGGGGGTTGATTGCATGTTGCAGAAAGCGATATCGATGATTGGTAGCTTGGATCAGGAGGCTATGAACAAAGCTCAGCAGCGGCTGGACAGTTTAATTAAGCCGCCGGGCAGCCTGGGTGTTTTGGAAGAAGTGGCTGTGCGTTTGGCCGGTATTACCGGAAATCACAAACCTTTTATAAGGAAAAAGACCGTGGTTGTCATGGCTGGCGATCACGGTGTGTTTGAAGAAGGTGTCAGCGCTGCGCCGCAGGAGGTAACCTATCAAATGCTGCCTGCTTTTGTACACGGTGTGGCAGGTATTGGTGTTTTGGCCCGTCATGCCGGAGCTAATCTTATTGTGGTGGATGTGGGGGTAGCAGTGCCTGTGGATTATCCGGGAGTATTGCGGAAAAAGGTCAAAGCGGGTACCGGTAATATAGCCAGAGGGCCGGCTATGACAGTGGAAGAAGCGGTACAGGCTCTGGAGGTTGGCATAGAAACTGCGTGGCAGGAAATAGATCAGGGAACAGATCTGCTGGCTACCGGCGACATGGGAATTGCCAATACCACACCGAGCACGGCTCTCCTGGCTGTCTTTGGCAATCTATCGGTAGATGAAATCACCGGTCGCGGGACTCTTATTAATGACGAAGTTTTAAATAACAAGATAAAAGCAATAGAGGCTGCAATTAAGGTCAATAAGCCTGATCCGGCTGATCCTGTAAGCGTGCTGGCCAAGGTAGGCGGTCTGGAAATTGCCGGGTTGGCCGGCTTGATCCTAGGCGCTGCAGCCAGGCGGGTGCCGGTACTGGTTGACGGTTATATCAGCACTGCCGCCGCTCTGGTTGCTTCGCGCATATGCCCCTTGTCCAAAGAGTATATGCTGGGTTCTCATTTGTCGGGAGAAAAGTCTCACCGGTACATGCTGGAGGTGGTCGGCCTGAAGCCCATGCTGCATTTGGACATGAGGTTGGGCGAGGGGACCGGATCAGCCCTGGCTATGAATATTGTAGAAGGTTCACTGAGAATATTGCATGAGATGGCAAGTTATGAAGAGGCAAAAGTATCAGATGTGGATGAGAGCAAAATTTTAAAGTAATTAAATAAAAAACCGGAAATAATAAAAACAATCAACTTAATATAAGCAGGAATTTGAGTTTTTTCGGAGAAAATAAGGGTGTTAGGAACAGGAGGTGTTAAAGTGTCTTTAGAAAAAATTTATGATATGGCGGTAGAGCTGGGGAAAGCCATTGCCGAGACGGAAGAGTTTAAGGATATGAAGCAAAGTGAGCTGGCCATCATGAGAAATGAGGACGCAGCGGGCCTGGTAGAGAAGCTTAACAATGCCAAAAGAGGCGTAGAAAGAAAAAAGATGTTAGGTGAACTTACCGAGGCGGATGCTATAGAAATGGGCGAGATTGAAAAAGAAGTTTTGAGTAACCAAGTGGTAAAGCAATCCTTTGAAGCTAACGCTATGTTTAATAATTTTATGCAAAAAATCAGCGTAAAAATACGTGATGGCATCCGTGAGAAATCTGATCATTTGGTCTAGTAAATAATCTATGGCGGAGCCGGGTGGGACTTCGTTATTGAGGAGAGGTGGCAAGTTAACCTCTTCTTTTGACGAAGCAGGAAAATCCCCTTTAGCGACTTTCGAGGCAGCCATGGGTACTCGTGTTTATCGGAAATTATTCAGTACTGACATTATTTATGCAATATAAATTTATACTTCATTAAACAGTGGTTATCCACGGATCCATATAAGCATAATTCCCTGGAGTAAAATAAATTCATAGGATAAATTTTTAGCAGGTATTTATAGGGAAGTTGAAGAAATACATAAAAGCACTTATATATAGAGAGTACAATTAGTTAATTGCCGGTTTTACAGCCCATTTCGCTTGATTTAAGGCCTAAGAGCGGTTATTTATCTATTAAAAGCCATGCAAAAATTAATAATAAAAAAAAACAATTTTAATAAAAAAAATAGCTTATTCTTAGAAGGAGTTTTGAAGTTTAGGTAGAATAACTTATATACAAGAATAATTAGTGATCGATGAAGTGCATCTGAAGCGTTGGATTTGTGCAAATGCAAGTGATAAGCTGCACAATCACCAGGTTGCATGAACCGGTCAATAATAAAGAGAAAAATATTTGAGGAGGGCGATGAGGAAAATGGCATTAGTTGCACCGCATGGTGGAAAATTAACTCCGGTAATTCTCCCGAAAGAACAACGTGAAGATGCTTTGGCAAAAGCTAAAACTCTGCCGGTAATTAGAATGTCATCCCGTGAAACATCTGATGTATTAATGATTGGTATGGGTGCATTCAGTCCATTAATGGGTTTTATGACCAAAGAAGATTATGAAAGCGTAGTAAACACCAAGCACTTAGCCAACGGCTTAGCCTGGCCCGTGCCCATCACTGTTTCAGTTACCAAAGAACAGGCTGCTGAACTTAAAGAAGGTATGGAAGTAGCTCTGGTTGACGACGAAACAGATAAGTATGTGGCTATTCTTACTGTTAAAGATAAATATGAGTATGACAAGACCAAAGAATGTAAAGAAGTATTCTTTACCGATGATCCCGAGCATGATGGTGTTAAGAAAGTTATGGGCCAGCCGGAAATTAACGTTGGCGGCGATATCATCACCTTCAGTGAAATGGGCTATGCTACCCAGTATGCCGGTTATTATGCTCACCCGCACGAAACCCGTGCATTATTTGAATCCAAGGGCTGGAACACTGTTTGTGCTTTCCAAACCAGAAACCCCTTGCACCGCTCTCACGAGTTCCTCTGCAAGATCGGTATGGAAGTTTGCGACGGTTTGTTCCTGCACCCGATTGTTGGTAAATTAAAGCCTGGCGATATTCCGGCTGAAGTTCGTTTTAAGTGCTACCAGGCTCATATGGACAACTATTTCAATAATAAGAACGTTGCTCTTAAAGTATATCCGATGGAAATGCGTTATGCCGGACCCAGCGAAGCTATCCTGCATGCTATCTTCCGTCAGAACTTCGGTTGCAGCAACATCTTAATCGGTCGTGACCACGCCGGTGTAGGCAGTTACTATTCTGCATATCAGGCTCAGGAAATTTTTGACCAGTTTAAGCCCGGTGAGATCCTTTGCCAGCCGATTAAAGTTACAGCCGCTGCTTATTGCAAGAAGTGTATGGGTATGGAAACTGAAAAGACCTGCCCGCATACCGGTGAAGATCGCGTAGCTATCAGCGGTACCAAGGTTCGTCAGATGTTTGGCGCCGGCCAACTGCCGCCGCTGGAATTTGGACGTAAAGAAGTTCTCGAAATTCTCACCGAGTACTATCAGGCTTTAGATAAAAACAAGTAATAATTAGTTAATCTATAACTTATGCTGGTTTAAGGCCGGTTGCCGCTTAAAGCGGTAATCGGTATTAGATAAGGGTGTCATGCTAACTACATGAGGAGGTGGTCAAGAACAGTTAAGGTTTTTGCCGCCTGTCATTAAGACAGTCATGTTTTTGTATGATTGACTGAAAAGTCAAAAAAGACTTGCAGTCTATATGCCTGATAAGTTATGTGTAATATTTTCGCAGCGTGCTGATTGGTTTTAAGCCAGGCTTATGATAGCTGCGAGGTTTTAAACTAAGATTTATATTTGGTTATAGGAGGTCAGAGAATATGCCAACTTTTGTAATGCAAGAAAAATGCGATGGTTGCAAGGGTCAGGACAAAACAGCTTGTATGTATATCTGCCCGAACGACTTAATGGTGCTTGACAAGGAAAAAATGAAGGCTTATAACCGTGACTTAACAGCTTGCTGGGAGTGCCTGTGCTGTGTTAAGATTTGCCCGCAACAAGCTATGGACTTCAGAGGCTATGCTGATTTCGTTCCCCTGGGAGCCAGTGTTGTTCCTTTGAGAAGTTCCGACAGCATTATGTGGACAGTTAAGTTCAGAAACGGCTTAATGAAGCGCTTCAAGTTCCCCATCAGAACAACTGAAGAAGGTACTGCAGTTCCCGACGCTGGATACACTTTGGATAACGACGATCTGCAAAGTGAAATGCTGTTTACCCAGCCGTATTCCATGAATTTAACTGAGTTCCCGACCATTAAGTAGTTATTTAAACTTATATATAATTTGTTAGCTGAAATATTTTGGTATTTAGGATGTATAAAGAGGAGGTAAAAATAGTATGCCGAATTTTGAAACTGTAGAAATTACCACTGATCTTTTGCTTATCGGTGGTGGTATGGCCAACTGCGGTGCTGCTGTAGAAGCTGCATATTGGGCAAAGAAGAACGGTGTTAAGGTTACTTTAGTTGATAAAGCCGCTATGGACAGAAGCGGTGCCGTTGCTATGGGTTTATCTGCTATCAACCAGTATGTTAACTATGCTAAAGGCGTAAACACCCTTAAGGATTATGTTGAGTATGTTAAAAAAGACTTAATGGGCATTGCACGTGATGACCTTGTTTATAACATTGCCCGTCACGTTGACTCTACCGTTCATTTGTTCGAAAAATGGGGTCTTCCCATCTGGTTGAATGACGACGGCACATATGTAAATGAAGGCCGCTGGCAGATCATGATTAACGGTGAGTCTTACAAGATCATCGTAGCTGAAGCTGCTAAGAATGCTCTCGGCACCGAGAACATTTATGAGCGCGTATTCATCGTAGAGCCGATTCTTGATGGCGACAGAATTGCCGGCGCTATCGGTTTCAGCACTCGTGAAGAGAAAGTTTATGTATTCAAGGCTAAAGCAGTTCTGGCTGCTATGGGCGGCGCTGTAGGCGTATTCAAGCCTCGTTCCTCCGGTGAAGGTCTTGGCCGTTCCTGGTATCCTCCGTTCAGCACAGGTTCCTCCACTTACTTTACAGTAATGGCTGGCGCTGAGCAGACCTGTCAGGAAGTAAGATTTATTCCCATTCGTTTTAAAGACGGTTATGGCCCTGTAGGCGCTTGGTTCTTGCTCTTCAAATCCAGAGCCACCAACGCTTTCGGCGAAAACTACATGGAAACCAACAAGGGTGTATTAGCTGACTATGCTCCGTATGGCGATGCTAAGCCGATTCCTGCTAACCTGAGAAACTATCTCGGTATGTTAGACGTAAGCGCAGGTAAAGGACCTCTCTTCATGAGAACAGAAGAAGCTATTGCTAATCTGGCATCTAAATATAAAGATGACGAGAAAGCCTTCAAGAAGAAAATGAAAGAATTAGAAGCAGAAGCTTGGGAAGACTTCCTTGATATGACTATTGCACAAGCTATGCTGTGGGCAGCTACCAACACCGCTCCGGAAGAGAAATCTTCTGAAATCGCTGCTGCTGAGCCTTACTTCATCGGCTCACACTCCGGCGCTTCAGGTTGTTGGGTAAGCGGACCGAGAGACGTAGCTCCGGCTGAATATCAGTGGGGTTACACCAACATGACAACTGTTAAAGGCTTATTTGCTGCCGGTGACGCTTCAGGCGCTTCCAGCCACAAGTTCTCCTCCGGTTCACACGCTGAAGGTAGAATCGCTGGTAAATCAGCTGTACGTTTCTGCGTAGAAAATCCTGAGCAGCCCAATGTTGATCCTGCTGTTGTAGAAACTCTCAAGGCTAAGATCCTCAAGCCGATGGAAGTTTATGAAGCTAATAAAGGCTTTACCACTGATGACGAAATTAACCCGAACTACATTTTCCCGAAAATGTATATGTTCAGACTCCAGAAGCTCATGGATGAGTATGCAGGTGGTGTTACCGCTAACTTTACCACCAGTAAAGCTCTCTTAGAAAAAGCTCTCGAACTGCTTGTATTCTTGAAAGAAGACTCAGAGAAACTGGCAGCCAGAAGCCTGCATGAACTTATGAGATGTTGGGAAAATATCCACAGAACCGTTCAGGCAGAAGTACACATTCACACAGTAATGTTCCGTGAAGAGACCAGATTCCCTGGTTACTACATGAGAGCTGACCTGCCGAAGATCAACAATGAAGATTGGAAGTGCTTCTGTAACGCAACCCGCAACCCGCAAACCGGTGAGTGGACCATGCGTAAGGTTCCTGTTATTGATTTAGCTCTCTAATCAGTTAATTTGCCGCTTTTTGGCTTGAAATATTGATTCAGTTATAATGCCAACCACGGCGTTGTAGGGGTTCGTGGCCGTCGGTGGTCACGAACCCCATTTCAATCTCTCGAAAATATGGGTTATCGGCCTGTTCGAGCCATGCTCGTGGAGACTGGGCGGAATACTTTGAGTGTTATTACCCTGATTTCCAGGTGTCCTGACAGGTCACCTGGACATTTTTATTGGGCTTGTGAATTTTCGTATTAGCCAAAAAAACAGATTCAACTCCTAATATGTGGGTGTGAACAGACATAGAAATGGGTGATAAAATTTGGCAAATAAAAGTATATTGGTAGTCGGTGGAGGTATTAGCGGGCTAACTACTGCGGTAGAAGCAGCTGAAGTAGGATATGAGGTTTATATCGTAGAACAGAAACCGTACCTGGGCGGTAAGGTTGCCCAAATAAATCAGTATTTCCCTAAACTTTGTCCTCCTAACTGTGGTTTGGAAATCAATTTTCAAAGAATAAGAAAGAACCCTAATATAACGTTTTATACAATGGCAGAGGTTGAAGCAATTACCGGCCAAGAAGGTAATTTTACAGTAACCGTTAAGCAAAACCCGCGTTTTGTCAATGAGAACTGTACCGGATGCAATAAATGTACAGAAGCTTGTCCTGCTGATAGAGCCAACACATTTAATTATGGTATTGATAAGACAAAAGCTATCTATCTCCCGCACGAGTTTTCCTTTCCACAGCAATATGTTATAGACGCGGAGGCCTGTTTAGGAAAGGGCTGTACTAAATGTGTTGAAGCATGTGCCTATAACGCTATTGATGTAAATATGCAAGCTAAGAGCTTTGAACTTAATGTAGGGGCCATAGTTTATGCAACAGGTTGGAATAGCTACGATGTTACCAAATTGGCTTACTATGGTGGTGGCCAGTATGCTAACGTTATTACCAATACAGTAATGGAAAGAATGGCTGCAACCAACGGACCGACCCAGGGTAAGATTGTTCGTCCTTCAGACGGCAAAGAAATTAACAGCATTGCCTTCATTCAGTGCGCCGGTTCCCGTGATGAGAATCATTTGAGCGCCTGTTCCACTGTTTGCTGCATGGCTTCCTTAAAGCAGGCAACCTATGTAAGAGATCAATATCCTGACGCTAAGATTAGCATTTTCTATATAGATATCAGAACCCGTGGTAGGCATGAAGATTTCTTTAATAAAGTTCAGAATGAAGCTAATGTAACACTGGTAAAAGGCAAAGCCGGAGAGTTGGAAGAGGATCCGGAAACCAAGGATATTACTGTTATTGCAGAAGATCAAATGTCACAGCAATTAATGCAGGAAAAATTTGATTTGGTTGTTTTGGCTACAGGTATGTATCCGGCCACTGCTGATACAAAGATTCCTTTTGCAGTTGATTATGATAAAGATGGTTTTGTAGCCTCAAACACACCTGGAATTTATGGCGCCGGTTGCGTAAAAAGCCCTATGGATGTTTCCGCATCCGTTAAAGATGCTACCGCTGCAGCGCTTAAGGCTATACAATCTACGGTGAGGGGGTAGCAAAATGGCTAAAAAAATTGGTGTATATATATGTACCGGCTGCGGCATAGGTGAAGCAGTAGATGTAAATGCCTTAACTAAAGTTGCTACTAAAGAACATAAAGCAGGCATTTGTAAAACCGATGCTTTCCTTTGCGGCCAGGATGGAATTAATCTTATAAAAAGTGATATCCAGGGAGAAGGCGTTAATGCCGTAGTTATCGCCGCTTGTCCTGCGCGTATTAAATATGATGTGTTTAACTTTGGCCCGGAAGTTATGGTTGAGCGTATCAATTTAAGAGAACAAGTTGTATGGACTCATGAAGCCGGTGACGAAGACACAACCATGATGGCTGAAGACTATATGCGCATGGGTATGGTTAAGGCTAAAGCCGCTGAAATTCCTGAACCCTATAAGCTTGAAGATACTGCCAAGTCTATTCTGGTAGTCGGTGCAGGTCTGGCAGGGATGACATCAGCCATAGAGGCTGCCAAAGCCGGTTATCAGGTAATACTGGTAGAAAAAGAAGCCGTATTAGGCGGCTACGTGGCAGGTATGTATAAACAAGCTCCCATCAAGGCACCTTTTGATGGAATTAAAGACAATTGTATTCCGGCGCTGGCCGCAGAGATACAGTCGAACTCCAATATTAAAGTTTATACGTCAGCTAAGGTATTAAAAACTGCCGGTGCTCCCGGAATGTTTGATATTACCATTGAGCAGGGTGGACAAGAAATTCTCGAAAAGGCCGGTGCAGTCATTCTGGCTTCCGGTGCGACACCTTATGACCCGGCTAAACTTGGTCATCTTGGCTACGGTTCCTGCAAAAATGTGATTACCCAGGCTCAATTTGAAGAATTGGCTAAAAAAGGTGCGGTAAACCGTCCTTCAGACGGAAAAGCGGTTGAGAGGGTTGCCTTTATTCAGTGTGCCGGTTCACGTGACGCTGAGCATTTGGCCTATTGTTCCGCTGCCTGTTGCGTTGAGTCTTTAAAACAAGCAGCTACCTTAAAAGAACTGAATCCTGATGCACAGTCAATTTTCTTCTATAAAGACATTCGTTCTTCCGGACAGTATGAGCACCTATATAAGCAAGTTCAGTCAGACGGAGCAATCTTTGTTAAGTCCGAGATCGTAAATGTAACTGCGGACAGCTCAAGCAGTGTTACTATAGAAGTACAGGATCTTATCCTTGGCGAGAATGTAATTACTGATGAGATTGACCTGGTTGTGCTGGCTAACGGCATGGTTCCTTCCACTGCCAATGTAGCGCAGCCTGCCGCACCCCCTGCGCCGGGAGAGCAAGTTGAAGAAGTAGCAGAAGAAAAAGACACAATTTTGAACCTGGCCTACAGACAGGGCCCGGAACTTTTAAACCTGAAATATGGTTTTCCTGATTCTCACTTTATTTGTTTCCCGTATGAAACACGCAGAACCGGGATCTTTGCCACCGGCAGTGTAAGAGCCCCGCTGGATTTGGCCGCTACAGTGGAGGATGCCACCGGTGCTGCTTTAAAAGCTATTCAGTGTGTGGAAGCTACCGCCTTTGGTGCAGCTATTCACCCGAGATCCGGTGATATGTCTTATCCTGAGTTCAACATGAATCGTTGTACGCAGTGTAAGAGATGTACTGAGGAATGTCCGTTCGGTGCTATTAACGAAGATGAAAAAGGCAATCCTCTTCCCAACCCGACACGCTGCAGAAGGTGCGGTACCTGCATGGGTGCTTGTCCTGAAAGAATTATCTCCTTTAAGAACTATTCAGTGCCTATGATCGGCAATATGGTTAAGGCTGTTGAGGTTCCTGAGGAAGCTGATGAAAAACCGAGAATTCTTATACTGGCTTGTGAAAATGATGCTATACCGGCTCTGGATATGGCCGGACACAGTCGTCTTAATTATAACGCCTGGGTGCGCATTATTCCGCTGAGATGCCTTGGTTCCTTGAACCTTGTATGGGTAGCTGATGCTATGTCCGGTGGTTGGGACGGCATCCTGCTGTTAGGCTGCAAGCACGGTGACGATTACCAGTGCCACTTTATGAAGGGCAGTGAGCTGGCTGAGATTCGCCTGTCCAAGGTTTCAGAAACTCTTGACCGTCTTGGATTAGAATCTGACAGGGTAAGATTCAGGCAGATTAACATAATGGAATATAAAGAAGTTGCCACAATAATTGATGAATTTGCCAAGGATATTGAAAAATTCGGCCCGAACCCGATGAAGGATTTTGCATAAGAAGAATTGGCCAACTGTGAATGATTTAGGGGGAGGAAACGGCTTTTGTTTAAATAGCCGGTTAACTAACTCCTAGGAATATGATATATTTATAGTGGAGGTACAGGGCGGCTGTTTCAAAAGCCGTCCTGGAATCCAGTAAAAAGCGAGGAAAGGAGCCATAGGAGATGACTGAAAATTGTAACATTTCCAACACTTCCTCCCAGCCTCTAAAATACGACCTGAAATTTCTTCGTGAGGTTCGGTCCTTAGAAAACGGGGCATATGTGACAACATGCATGCAGTGTGGGATGTGTGCCATAGCATGTGCCACGCGGGAGATAATGGATTATTCGCCGCGCAGCCTGTTTAACTTAATTAAGCTTGGTAAAAAAGAGGAAGTAATGAACTCCAATACCATGTGGATGTGCACCTCTTGCTTAACCTGCAAGGCTCGCTGCCCGAGGGGTATCCCGTTAGTGGATGTAATGCATGATCTTAAAATGCTGGCAATTCAGCAGGGTAATGTAAGCTACCCGCAGGCTGCTTTTTACCAGGCATTTTGGGAAGAAGTTAAAACCAGAGGCCGTGTATTTGAAGGTGGGATAATGGCACGGTATGCCTTGAAACGCGGTTTGGGAGAGATTAAGAAACTATTTGGCATGAAGGATTTGGGTATGGATATGCTGTATCACGGTCGTATGCCTCTAATGCCGCCGGCAAAGATCAAGGGTTTAAAAGACCTGCAAAAGATTATCGATAAAGCTCAAAACATTATGCGGAGGGAGGCTAAGTAATGAAATACAGTTTCTATCCAGGATGTTCAATGGAAGCAACCGCCATTCCGTATTTAAAATCATTTGAGCCAGTCTTGGAAGCTTTAGGTGTGCATATGGAAGAAATACCCGATTGGAACTGCTGTGGAGCAACCGTTGCTTCCGGTGTAGTGGGTGATTTTACACAACAAGTGCTGACTGCCCGCAACCTGGCTATAGCTGAAAAAAACGGCAGTGATATACTGGTAGCCTGTAGTTCCTGTTATCTTAGCCTGGCTACAACCAACAAGCGTTTCCAGGAAGATGAGCATTTCGCTAAATTAGCTAATGAAGCACTGGCTGAAGGCGGTTATAAATATAACGGCACTATTAAAGTTCGCCAGATCCTTGATGCTTTGATCAATGATATCGGCCTTGATAAAGTACGCGCCAGAGTTAAGCGCCCTTTAACCGGGTTTAAAGTTGCAGGTTATGTGGGGTGCCAGACTGTCAGATCGATTCCCTGGGAATTTGATGATCCTGAGAATCCAGTCACATTAGATAATGTTATCGAAGCGTTGGGTGCCACTCCGGTTAAGTTTCCTATGAAAGCCAAGTGCTGTGGCAGTTCTCAGGCTGTAGCTCAGCCTGACATCGTGCTGGATTGTTGTTTGGATATATTGCAATCAGCCGTGGACAATGAAGCAGAATTAGTTGTAACCTCTTGTCCGATGTGCCAGCTTAACCTGGACGCCTACCAGGGTCAAGTAAATCAGAAACACGGCAAAAATTTTCATATGCCTGCGTTATTTTTTACACAGCTAATGGCTATTGCTTTTGAGCTGCCGGCACCTAATTGGGCGTTGAAATATAATATTGTTGATCCGAAAAAAGTAATTGATCCACTGTTACGCAGACTCGGGTAACAGTGAAACAAAATAATAATAAAACATTTTGACAATTCACATTGCAATTTATATACCAGTATTGGCTGCGCTGAGTAAAGACCGCCAAAGGCATGAAACAAAGAAAGTTGAAAATATTTCGGATTAGAGCAAGCTTGCCAAGTGTGACTGGTGTTGACAGGTACATCTAGGGGATTTCAATACATTTTATTCACTGTAGAAATATTTACTGTCACGCCGGTATACACATTGTATTTATGTTTACAGTATTCTTCCTTATTCCTGTACATAAAAAACTTCTTACCAAATAAAAGGTAAGAGGTTTTTTATTTTTTCTTATTTCTTATAATATAAAGTTTAATTGAATATTGATATAAAACGCATACAGCCCGCTAAGGGCTGTTTAAAGTTAGCTATGATTTTAATTTGAAATTGCCTTGTTAATAGCAGCCTGATACCCAGCCTTAGATTTTTACGATATTTTTTGATGCGTCTGCTGTGTGATATTTTCCTGTTGGCGCTGTTCCTTTTTTAGCAATTCCTCGGCATAATCAGTTGAAATTAAATAAAGATTGACCCATAGGTTATGCTCGTTTGATTTACCTTCTAATTCTTTAGATAGTTCTTTGAATTTTTTGCCTACTCTGTCTTTAAATGATGAAAATTCTATTAATACATCAAGCACATCCTTTTGAATATAAGAAACACCGTCTTTTAATACCTTAGCCAAGGTTGTCCCTCCCCTTGCTCTTGTCTTATATTACCTATATTATAATATCTTGGGCAATATATGTTAAGGGGGGTAAATTGTCTTATAACATTTTCTTTTGTATTATTTTGTTGTGTCAGAAAATATATATGTTGCGTAAGAGCATGAATAACCCGCACCGTTTTACTTGATCTAAAACCCCTTGGGAACAGATCAATTGGTGATGCGGGCTTCTTTTTAGTGTTTAATTTAATATTCCTGCCTTACGGGTTGCCTTTAACTATTTGTAGGTGCCGAAACCTGCTGTTTGGTTAAGTGGCTGGAATTGCGATTGTTGTAAAAAGTTATTATACTGCTGTGCTGTTTGTTGTTTGGGCTGTGCCAAGTAACTGCTGAACTGCTGCGGATACTGGTTTGGCTGCGACACATAACTTCCTAATTGTTGAGCATTATACTGGGATGGCTGAGATACGTAACTTGAATACTGTGAAGTATAGGGCTTAATTCCCTGATTATAAAGCTGTTGGTTGGCGAAACCTAAGCCGGATGACTGTTGAGTGCCGGTTCCATAACCGTACCCGTAATACTGGCTGTAATTTTGTTGTCCACCGGTACCTGTTCCGAATTGATTGGTGCTGCCCACTTGATTAATTTGAGAAGTCAACTGGCGTGCCATATTGTTAACCTGATTCATGTTCTGGCTTATGTTGCTGCATATCTGCTGCATGCGTTGCAGTTGCTGCGCTGCGTTTACCTCATTTTGCTGCATTTGCTGCAGCTGACCGGTGTTGTTTTGCTCTGATTGCTGTAATTGACCGGCTATGTTTGAGATATTATTCAGATCCTGGCGTAATTGTTGAATTTGATTTTGAATTTGCTGTATTTGTTGAAACTGATACATTTTTATGCCCCCCTGACTTTTTAAGTTAATATATTTAATATTATTAATCCCCAATTTTCAGCAGGATATGAATAAAAATATATGTTATATTATGGATATTCTTATTTCTATTAGTTGAGTCTGTTTAAAAAACAGGTACCGTTTCTTTGTAATATACAATTTTTAATTACAGGTGACACAGCTAAAATATTAATGCCGTGATTAAGGGGTACAAGGGGGGCGTCTGATAAGATAAGTCTTTGTACTCTGGCATAAATATTCTGTCTTTGCTCTAAATCGCAAGAAGAACGTCCTTCCTCCAGCAGCGAATTAACAGCTTCATTATTATAGTGGAAGATGTTTAAACCGCTCTCATTTAGTTTACCGCCGAATTGATGGTATAAAAAATCATCTGGGTCTCCGCTGTCACTAATCCATCCGTACAGGAAAGCATCACCCTCCTGGTTAAGCAGTGCTCTCTTGTACTTTTCCCAATTGTATGTTTTTATTCTAACTTTTATATTTACCTGTGCCAACTGATCTTGGATAAATTTGGCCAGTGGCTCACCGCCTGTGTCGTTATAAGGTCTTTGATCCAGATAAGTAATCAGCTCAAAGGAAAAGCCATTGCCAACTGTGTCATTAAGTATCTGAATTGATTTTTCAGGGTCATAGCCGTATAGTTTAAAGTTTTTCTCAAAACCACAAACGCCGGGAGGTAAAATGTTTTCATTATTTATTGCTAATTGGCCGGTATCTCCTTTTTCACCGCGGTTAATAGCCATGCTTATTGCACGGCGAAGTTTAATATTATTAAAGGGTGGCTTGTTAACGTAAAAACCCAGGTAGCTAACATCATTGCTGACAGTAGTCTGGTAAGGTATATTCCTTTGCTTGAATAACAAGGTATTTAGCTGTGTAAAACCGTCTGCCAGGTGGACATCACCATTTAATAGCGCTGTTAGACGCTGGCCAGTTTGTGGTATCACCTTAAATATAAGCTTTTTAACTTCGGGTCCCGGTTCGCGATAAAACGGGTTAACTGCCAGGCTGATCGAAATATCTTTATCCCAATCCAGTAAGATGTAGGGTCCAGTGCCCGTAGGATTGACTCCAAAGGCCGAACCATATTTCTCTGCTGCCGAAGGTGAAACAACGGGAGCGGCATAGGGCATAGCCAGATTCCGCAGGAGTGGAGCATAGGGTTTAGAAAGGACCAGCTTTACCGTATAATCATCAATTACCTTTACCTCCCTTAAGGGCCCGAAAACCAGATCGTAATAATAGCTTGCTATTCCCTTTTTAGTTTGACGCTCAATACTGTATTTAACAGCCTGGGCCCTAAAAGGTGTACCGTCGTGGAATAAAATATTTTTTTTAAGATTAAAAGTGTAGGTAAGGCCGTCTTTAGATATTTTCCAATCTGAAGCTAACGCAGGTTCAATATCGAGAGTTCCAGGTTTATAACGTACCAGTCCTTCATATATACAGCTAATTAGCTTGGCTGATTGAGGATCTTTGGCCAGTGCCGGGTCCAGTGTCTGAGCTTCTGAGGTGTAAGCATAGACAACTGTTTGATGCGAGTCCAGGAGACTGAGCACAGGTATGCCGCCTAGCTTTAGATTCCAGGAAAAAAAGCCTAAAGCAAACATAAAGAATACGCCTGTCATTAATCTGTGCCAGAATTCCTTGTTAGATAGATTAGCGCTTTTTTGGATAAACAATTAATCATCCCCAATTGCATATATTTACCATATAATATACATCATGGAACCTGTAAAATCCTGCAATGAAAAACAAAAAGTATATAATCGTGTTAAGGATTATTTATTAAATCCTATTAGCGGGTAAATACGCAAACCCGTACCACTGAGTGATACGGGTTTCTTTCTGGGGATTGGAAAATTATTATAGCTATCTCCGGGAGTAGCCGTTTAATGTATGCAGCTTAAAATGTTTCGACGTTTTGAGCACCGTTATCCTGTAAGGTTTTAGCGGCCTGCTGTACCCTTTTTGCGTCCGACTGAACTGAAACAATAGTGCTGCCCTGCTTGACTTTATCTTCATAGAAACTGCCACGGTCGGATGGTATGCCAAAATCAGCTAACCCACCTGCTATCCCACCGGTAGCTGCTCCTGAAAGTGCGCCGGCCAGCGGACCGGCTGCCAGAATAGGGCCTATGCCGGGGATAGCCAAAGCGCCCGCGCCTAATACCAGACCGGCTATTCCGCCTATTACGCCGCCGGTTGTTGCACCGTCGGATACCGGGTCATTGCCATAGAAGTTATTGTAGTTGTCGTTAGCATTATCTTTTTTTGCCGCTATTGAGATATCTTTATCAAAACCCTGAGTGCGCAGCGCATTTACGGCTTTTTCAGCAGTTGCTTTATCGCTAAAAGCGGCAATTACAGACTTACTCATTGGACAGCCTCCCTTTTATAGTGTTCATCTTAGATTACCTCAAAGTAAAAATTCTTATGCAGACGCATTATAAAATTTAATCTGGACATTGCTAAAATTAATGTTTTTTTCTTTTTCTTGTTCTGTTATAATATATCTTGTTGTATTCCAGAAATAAGTTTAGGAGGGGATTTATTATGTTGCCAACCCCGAAGAAGTATTTTATTACCGCTGGTTGTTCAGAGGGCAAAAGCAGGCTAACGGCTTTTGATAATGCGCTACTTAGAGCTCGAATTGGGAATATAAATTTAATCCGTGTCAGCAGCATTCTACCACCGGGCGCAGAATTTGATCCGGAATTAAAAATACCTTTCGGTTCGCTGGTGCCTACTGCTTACGGATATATAATCAGTGATGTACCGGGAGAAAAAATCGCCGCTGCCGTGGGAATAGGTCTTTCCTCTGATACCTTTGGTGTAATAATGGAGTTTTCCGGCCGCTGCAGTCGTGATGAAGCATATAAAGCGATAGAGGATATGTTGAAAGAGGCTTTTGAAACCAGGGGCATGGATCTGGTTGATATGAAAATCGAAGCAGTGGATCATGTTGTGAAGGAAGTAGGTTGCTGCCTGGCTGCAGTACCTCTCTGGTATTAAAGGAGGGTTTTCGTTGGAATTTTGGTTTACTGAAGATCAAAGCAAAGATTTAAGGATTGGCTGCCGCATACTGGAGACTATACACAGTGAAACAACTCCTTTTCAAAAACTGGCGGTTATTAATACGGCTCAATTCGGGCGCATGCTGGTGCTGGACAATGTAATACAAACTACTGTCAAGGATGAATTTGTTTATCATGAGATGATTGCGCATGTAGCCTTAAATACCCACCCCAACCCCAAGAAAGTGCTGATCATCGGTGGCGGTGACGGTGGTGTGGTTCGTGAAGTGGTTAAACATACGGGTGTGGAGAAAGTGGTGCATGTGGAGATAGACGGCAGGGTTATCGAAGTGTCTAAAAAGTACCTTCCGGAAATCAGTTGCGCTTTGGATAACCCGAGGGTTGAGGTTATTATTGATGACGGAATTAAGCATGTGCAGGAATATAAAGATACCTATGATGTAATTATTATTGATTCTACTGACCCGGTAGGCCCGGCAGTAGGACTTTTTAGCGCGGAGTTTTACCGGTCTGTCTCTGAGGCATTAACGCAGGACGGATTATTTGTGGCGCAGACAGAGTCCCCCTTTTATAACGAGGAACTAATCACCAGGATACAAAAAGATGTGGCAGACATCTTTCCGGTAACAAGCCTGTACCTGGCATGCGTTCCTACCTATCCTGGCGGTTTGTGGAGCTTTACTATAGGTTCAAAGATATATGACCCTCAAAAAGCAGATACAACCAGGTTTTCTGAGCTTGCCACCAGGTATTATTCGCCTGTGGTGCATAAGGCAAGTTTTGTATTGCCCCCTTTTGTTCAAAACCTATTGAAATAAGGTGATTAGATGAATGGCCTAGTCGAAAGAAATACGCGTTTCATGGGATGTTCGGACAGCTATGAGCAATCAGCGGTGGTGATAACCGGTGTGCCGATGGACTTTACGGTAAGCTTTCGGCCTGGGTCCAGATTTGGCCCGCAGGAGATCAGGCAAGTATCTTTTGGTCTGGAAGAATATAGTTACTATCTGAATCGTGATCTGCGGGATTTCACCTTTTTTGACTATGGCGATTTAATCTTACCCTATGGCAATATAAAAGAATGCCTGAAACGTATTGGCCAGGTAGCCGAGAAACTGTTTTCTGAGGGTAAATTCCCCCTGGTATTAGGCGGTGAGCACTTAATCAGCCTTCCTTTTATAGAAAAAGCCGCCGCCTTTTATCCTGGTCTGGCGTTGATTCATTTGGATGCTCACGCGGATTTGAGGGAAGATTATATGGGAGAGGTCTATTCACACGCTACTGTGATAAGGCGTGCAGTCGAGGCAGTGGGCGGCAGGAATGTTTACCAGTTCGGTATTCGCTCGGGTGACGGGTCTGAGTTTGCTTATGCCCGTAAGGAAACAAATTTCTACCCTGATGAGGTGATTGGTCCCCTTAAAAAAATTTTGCAGCAGTTGGGGGATAGGCCTGTATATGTAACTATGGATATAGATGTGGTTGACCCTGCCTATGCTCCAGGCACCGGCACCGCTGAGCCGGGTGGAATTACTTCACGGGAGGCCTTACAGGTAATTCATCTTCTGGGGCAGACCAGGGTGATTGGTTTTGATTTGGTAGAAGTCAGCCCGCCCTATGACGCTACCCAGCGTACTTCTTTATTGGCGGCCAAGTTGGTGCGGGAAATAATTTTGAGTTTCGGCGGAAAATAATTTTCCACATAGTAAAAGATTATAATTGACTTCCAGTTGAAAATTAGGTATACTATACATTGTCAGTGGATAAGTGTTCTGACAATATTAAATGCGGAGCTGTGGTGTAGTGGTCTAACATGCCGGCCTGTCACGCCGGAGATCGCGGGTTCGACTCCCGTCAGCTCCGCCATAAATGCCACGGTAGCTCAGTTGGTAGAGCAGAGGACTGAAAATCCTCGTGTCGGCGGTTCAATTCCGTCCCGTGGCACCATATGCGGAAGTAGCTCAGTGGTAGAGCATCGCCTTGCCAAGGCGAGGGTCGCGAGTTCGAATCTCGTCTTCCGCTCCACTTATGCCTGGCGGCATAGCCAAGTGGTAAGGCAGAGGACTGCAAATCCTCCACTCCCCAGTTCAAATCTGGGTGCCGCCTCCAATAGCAAAAGACCGTTTACTATATAGTAGTATATAGTAGACGGTTTTTTGTGTTTCAGGAAGTTATGCTTATGATGGATCAGTGAATAAGCCATTGTATAATGAAGTGCAAATTATATTGCATAATCAAGTCAGTACCACATAATTTGCGACAAGCACGAGTTCCTATGGCTGATCGAAAGCAGCCTTAAGCGACTTTTTGGGTGTTTGGGACAATTGGTAATGGCAACGAATCAATATAGGGAAGCGAGTTATATTAAACTTATTGATATGTCTATCTTATATCAAAAAATACTACCTGTTAATTTATTAAACATTTAGATCCAACAACCCACGCGCCGTTTTTTCTATAGTATCCTTAACCTTTAGTTTTTCCAGCCAGCGTCCGGGTATCGACTCGTATCCGTAAAAACACCCCGCTAGCCCACCGCAGATGGCTCCAACCGTATCAGCATCATCTCCCAGGTTAACGGCTTCAATCACGGTTGATTCAAAATCAGGGAAGTGATAGAAAACCCACAGCGCAGCTATCAGGCTGTCCAGTACAAAACCGGAGGCCCAAATCTGATTTTTCCTTAATGAAATACTGTTAGCAATATCCTCCCAGTAGCCTTTAGGCAATGCGGGCAGGTTGGCGCTGCAGTAAGCTTTTGCCTCTGCCAGCGCAGTAAAAATCATAGAGTCCTTGTCAGGGTTTCCTTCAAGGGCCGACAGAACTAACAGGTTGTAAAAGATGCAGGCTGCCGCGGCCTGGGAATCATAGTGTGTCATGTGTGATATCTGAGCGGATATCCTGCACATTTTATCTTTGTCATGTCGGTAAGCCAGACTGACAGGCAGTGTGCGCATGAGGCTGCCGTTGCCGGCGCTGCGATTGCTCAGGCTGACATGAGTTTTTTGCGAGGCCTCGGCCCAGCTGTCGTATTTCTTAAAATTATATATTGATGTACTGACAATGTTACCAATATCCCTGGGTTTGGTATCGTACCAGCTGACAAAATGCTGACCCACGGCTCTGTGCGGGTTGCCGGGGTTGTCTTGTATTCCCATGGCTACAGCCAGAGTCATAGCTGTATCATCAGTACACTCTCCCGGCTGCAGGCCTAACCAGCCTTCCCCGATAATGTCTTTTAGAACGCCGTATTTTCTTTGTATCTCATCACGGTTCATAAATTCCAGAGTAGCACCCAGAGCGTCTCCGGCGGCCAGCCCGAAAAGACCTCCTTTTATACGTTCTAACAGATTAATTGACTGCTCATAGGATATATGGCTAAATGAATTAATAACGGCAGCTTTATTCATACGCACAGCCCCTTTTATAAAAATATACAGTGTAAATATATGTTGACATCATTATACAATATAATGAGTGGGAAGAGATTAATTATTTATATAATTTAAATAATAGATTTGGCTGCAGGATTTATAATTATTTTGTCGTATATGAAACTTTAAGTAACTATAGGTAAATAATCATTGTTGAATAAATAAATTGGGGGTTTTATTATGGTTGTTCTGGATGATGCCCTTTCACTGGGGCAAAAATTGAGTCAAACATCCGAGTATCGTGCTATGAAAGAGGCAGAGGAAATGATGGGCAATGATCAGGTGGCAAGGAAAGCCTATAAAGCTTATCAGAATTTAAGAAATTCCTACCAGCGCATGGAGCAGATGGGACATCAATTAACCAAAGAAAATATGGATAAACTTATCAATGTGCAGTTGGAGATGATGAAAAACCCGCTGGTTAAGACTTATACTGAAAGAAAAGAAGATTTTATGAATCTTCTCAAGCAGGTTGACCAGAAAATCAGTGAGGGGTTGACCGGAATTAAACCAAGTGCCTGCGGTCCAAGCACCTGAGGCTAATAAAAATACCGGGCGGTCGCCCGGTTTAATTTTTTTGCATCTCGACAAAGGTCTAATTTATTTTTAGCGCATGTTTTGCAAACGTCTCACTCTTTCTTCGATTGGCGGGTGGGTGCTGAAGAGCCTGGCAATGTTTTGAACTGACAGGGGATTGACTATAAACATATGGGAGGCGGCAGGGTTTAACTGCATAGGTATTTGCCGGGCTGCCTGTTCCATTCTTAAAAGGGCATTGGCCAGGCCATCAGGGTGCCCGGCTATGCGAGCGCCCGTAGCATCCGCTTCGAATTCACGTGAACGTGAGATAGCCATTTGAATCAGTGCCGCAGCAATTGGTGCCAATATAGCCATGAACAGTGTTCCAATTAAGCCGAAGATGCCGCCGCCTTCTTCGTCGTCACCCCGTAAACCTCCAAACATAGCTGTCCATTGCAGCATATTGCCGATCATGGTGATTGCTCCGGCCAGAGCTGCAGCAATAGTGCTGATTAAGATATCACGATTTTTTATATGGGCCAGCTCGTGAGCCAGTACTCCCTCCAGTTCATTTCGGTTAAGCATTTGCATGATGCCTTGTGTTACCGCAACTGCTGCATGAGAAGGGTTTCTGCCGGTGGCAAAAGCGTTGGGCTGGTGAGAAGGTGTAATGTAAAGCTTGGGCATAGGCAGATTTGCTCTTTCGGACAACCGCTTAACAATATCGTAAAGTTCCGGTGCCTCTGCTCGGGATACCGGTTGTGAGCGGGTCATCATAATAGCAATCTTATCGCTGAAAAAGTAACTTATAAAGTTCATACCCATAGCTATGATAAAGAAAAGCAAAGCCCCTGAACTCCCGCCAAAAGCGCGACCCATCAATACCAGAATAATAGTCAACAGTCCCATCAGGGAAAAAGCTTTGATAGTATTTATGGCAATCACTCTCCTTGCGTGAATTATTATAATATATGATGGATAAGTTTAAATTAGTTTTATAACCTTACATTAGTCTATAACCTCCTTTTTTATAAAAAAGATTATGTTTGAGCGGTTCTTTTTAAATAGTTTATGAAGTGGCAGGTTAAAATACACTGTCTCTTATAAATATTATATATTCTTTAATCAGCCCCGACAAGTGCTAAATACCATAATATGTTATGTGAGCCAATCTATTAAAAAGAATATCGTAAATAAAGAAGATAACCGGAATCAGACATGGTAACGGGCACGTCTAAAGGATAATACTTATGTGTTTGGTATTGCTGCTTTAAATTATACAAATAATAAAGTTTTTGTTGTTGATTTGACTTTAAATGATATATTAATAAAAGTAAAATATTTAATATTTTTTTTAAGATAGGTGTGGTAAAGTATATCTATTTCATGGTAATATATGTATAATATTTGAAACATTGTTTTTCTTGCTAATTCAAAATGGATGAATAGGAGGAAGATAGATGGTTAGTGTGGAATTAATAAATAACTATATGGGTATGCATTTTGAGGGAGGCGAATGTTTTGAAAAAAAAGGTTTCAAGGAATATTGTACTATATGCTTTAGTTGTTGCCGCTTGTCTTTTGATGGCAGGCTGTTCAACAAATAAGACTGATGCGGCCCTGGAATCACCCAGGAACACATCGGAAAAAAAGATTCCTGTTACAATTTATATGAATGGCCCTGTTAAAGGTAGCCTTGATCCTGTTCTCGTGCCTGTGCAGAGGGAGATTGTTTTAAAAGGTGAAGACAGTGATAAGCTAAGAGTTAAGGCGGCAGTAGAGGAGCTAATCAAAGGAGTTACGGAAAAAGAAAAGGAGGCCGGTTTAACTACCTCCTTGCCTAAAGAAGTTAAAGTCTTGAATGTGGGTATAAAAAGACCTTATGTTACTGTGGATTTCAGTTCCGAATTGCAGGTAATGGGGGGTGCTATGCTGATATCCTCTTTCTTGGAGCAGATTAAATATACTTTAACCGAATTTGACGGTATAGCCGGAGTAATTTTGCAGGTTAACGGTGAGCAGGTAGGCACAGAGGCAAATCCTTTTACCGGGGACGGTTTTCAATTTAATGCTCTGGTCAGGCCGGCCGGCGGCAGTTGGGCTAAAAGCATTTCCCCTTCCCGCGCTTTGGATAACTTTATTGTAAGTATCGGTAATGGTGATATTAAAGAAATGTGGCTTTGGATGGGACCCGGGGTAAGAGAACAGTATAAATACCCTGATATGACAAATATCTCTGAATTATCCGAGGGGTTGGGTGCCTGGCGTAATTATAAAGTGGTATCAGAGAATATAAACGGGGATAAGGCTGTTGTTATTATTAAAGGTGATCAAAAATTAGAGGGAATGACGGAAAAAGATGCTCAGTACACAGCCTATATGGTTAAAGAAAACGGCCAGTGGAAGTGGGACCCTAAGAGCAAATAGCTTTGAATAAGATTTTTAAAAAACCAGTTTAGTTATTGTATAAGCTGAGTTATATAATATATTAAAGAGGCAGTTGTCTTTATTGTGCAACTGCCTCTTTAATATTTAATAACCGGCAGCTTTTCGCACTGATGCCTGGTGATCGGGGTCGATTGTATTTGTGTTGTGGGTGCGGCTGTTTAAAAAGTGAAGATCAAACATACCGTAAAAAGCGTTATTGCTAAGGGTGTCAAAGGAATGCGGCATGCCGGCCATAGATGCGGCCAAGACCCTTCCTTCAAAACGAACCAGCACAGGTCTGGTTGACCAGTTCCACTGACCGCCAAATATTCCTTTCATAATCGCGGTATCATCAGCGCTTAAGGGTTCGCAATCAGCGTGGTTGGAGCCGCCGATCCGGTGGGCCTTAAATTTTATACCGGTTTGTAAATCCTCAATTACAGCTGTGCTTCCCGGGTTGAAAAACCAGTTGACATATTCCCAATCCAAAAGTTCCCCGTAACCTGTTTTAGCTTTTACAGAAGGGCACTTAATACCATATATAGGTTGTGTGGAGTTTTTAGGTACAAAAAGTGCCTGTTCAGGAAGTATGAGATCAATTTTAATATTATTTGTTTTGTTAATGGCTTCCGTAGTGGTATTATATTTTTGGGCGATACTCCACTGGTTGTCTCCTTCCTGAACATGATAAAGCAAGGCACCGGAAGGGATATTCCACAGTGTTGCCTGCGATTGGCCGCTGCTGCTTGTTGCTGCTGACGTTGTTGTCGACGTTTTACCTGGAATTATGAGTATTTGCCCTGCTTTCAGGTTTGTAGAACTAAGCCAATTAACATTAGTTAGATCACTGACTGATAAGTTGTATTTTTGAGCTATTAGATAAAGGCTGTCTCCTGATTGAACAGTGTATTGTTTGGTTTCAGCCACCGGTATATATATTTTTTGATCTGTAATAATATTGGTATCAGTTAAGTTATTGATTTTAGTAAGTTGATTAATGGTTGTTCCGAATTGTGTGGCCAGGAGGCTTAGGGTATCCTTATTGGCAACCTTGTATGCAAGAATTCCCGGTAGATTTACTTGCTGTCCGGGATAGAGCACGTCTGAGGATGTCATGTTGTTCGCAGTTAAAAAAACCTGCAGTGATATGCCAAATCTCTTAGCTATTAAGTAAGGAGTATCACCCGATACTACTTTATAAATATTACTTTGGGGTATTACCAGTCTTTGGCCTGCCATAATAGAATCGGAATTAATGCTGTTCACAGAAGCAATTTTGTCACTGGACGTATATAATTTATTGGACATTATCCATAGGGTATCTCCGCTTATAGCATTATAAGTCGGATAATTTGTTGCAGCCAGTCCGGCGGTACTGCAAATGAATAGTGAAATACCGGCTAAAGTCCCTGCAGCACTTTTTTTGAGTTTATTTTTTATACTCATATATCCTCCTGTTGTTAAAATTATTTTGTATGAGCCAGTAATTTTACCCTATAAAATAACCTCCTTTTTCAATATGTATCAAATTATATTTCTTATTACATTATTCGACATAATTTATAGATTTGAGGGTGTAATGGGTAAAAAATATATTAGTTCTAAAAAATATATTTATTTTTAGGTGGCAGCTTATGTTAAAAGGACTTGACCAGAAGTTAATAATGAATATTCATGAACTTCCCTCCAGGGATGCAACTTACGCAAATTTTCCCAGTGGCCTGAAGGAAGACTTAGTCCGTGGGTTGGCTGTTAACGGAATCAGTAAGCTTTATTCTCACCAGGCTAAAGCAATAGAGCAAATTTTATTGGGCAGGAATTTAATTATAACTACCGGTACTTCCAGCGGTAAGTCCCTGGTTTATATTGTACCTGCCATAAATTGCATATTAAATAACAGCCTCAGTACTGTACTTTATCTATCTCCTGCTAAAGCGCTGAGTCAGAACCAGTATCAAAATATTGAGAAGTTTTGTAAGAAGATACTTTGGCCGGTCAGTGCGCCGGTTATTTCTGTGTGTGATGGGGATACTCCCCTGGAGGAAAGAAGGGAAATTCTAAATCGCTCTAATATAATTTTCTCAACGCCGGATTTTTGGCACAGCAGCGGGTTGTCCAGGCACATCCATTGGCCAGGTTTTCTGTCTAATTTGCAACTAATTATTATAGATGAGGCCCATATCTACAGAGGATCGCTGGGCAATCATGTCAGTCACGTACTGCGAAGGCTGAGAAGGCTTTGTTATCACTATGGTTCGTACCCAAGGTTCATTCTTTGCTCGGCTACTATTGCTAACGCCCTTGAGTTTGCTGAAAACCTGACCGGATTGGATTTTGTCCTGATAGATAAGGAAGGTTCCCATAGTGCTAAAAAGAATTTTGTATTTATCAATCCGCCTCAATATCAGGATAAAAATAGCAGCCAAATTAAGCGTAAGCTCAGTCATTACGAAGCTGCCAGGATAGTAGGTAATTATGTGCGCACCGGCAGGCGGGTGATTAACTTCGGGCGGTCCAAACAGGTGGTTGAATCAGCTTATCGCAAACTCATTGAGGAATATCCGGATATTGCCGGCCAGGTTCGTCCTTATAAAGGAACCTTGACTCCAGAAACGCGCCGTGAAATAGAAGGTAAGCTCTTTGATGGCATGCTAAAAGGAATTATATCTACGAATGCTCTGGAACTTGGAGTGGATATCGGCGATCTGGATGTTTGTGTGATGAGCGGTTTTCCGGGCAGTATATCTTCCGTATGGCAGCAGGCAGGCAGGGTAGGGCGGCGGGGTAAAGAATCTCTGGTAGTATTTGTAGCGGGAGATGACCCGCTCGATCAATATCTGATCAGAAAACCGGAATACTTTTTTTCGCGCCTCTGCGAAAAAGCTGTGGTTAATCCTAATAATCTTTCATTCTTATCGGAACATTTACTGGCAGCTGCTGCAGAACTGCCTATTGTAGTTGAGGATCGGAAATACTGGGGTAATATTTTAGACAAGGCTGTCTTGCTGTTAAGAGGTAGCGGATTAATTAGGCTGGAAAGAATAGGAGAACAGAAAACTTACAGGTTAAACTGCAGGATGCAGGCTTTTTCCCTGCGCGGAGATTCCCCCAATTATCTGATTAAGACGGAAAACGGTAAAATAATAGGGCGTACTAATTATGATGATGTGCTGCTGCTGCTTTATCCCGGGGCTATTTTCCTGCAAATGGGCAGGCAGTACAGGGTTTTGCGTGTTGAGGAAAAGAGTAAAGAGGTAATTGCCGCCGAGTGCGCTTTTTCCTGGAGAAATAAGCGAACAAGACCCTCGATCCGGGCAAATGTAGCTATAGAGCAGCTTGAGGCCAGCAGCCAGGTGAAGGATGTCAGGGTAAACACTGGCATACTCACGGTTAAGCGACAGACGGAAGGCTTTACTCTGTATGAATACCGGTACGGCAAGGGAGAAAGCAAGCTCTCACAGCACAGTGTTGATTTACCCGCTGTAGATTTAAAAACGGTAGGGATATGGTTGGAAATCGGATCTGAGACAGTAAATCGCCTGGGCGGGGATTCGCTTTTACTGGCTCTGCACGGTGTTGAACATTTGCTGCGGGTGGTTCTCCCGTGGAAAGTTATGTGTGAAAGAAACGATATCGGAGCTTATATAGCCGGTCACGGCAAAGACGGTGCAACTCTGTTCCTATATGATATTTACCCCGGAGGTGTAGGTTATTGTGAAGCTGCTTTTAACATGATTGAAGAAATTTTACAAGAATCGCTTAGTCTTATTGAAACTTGTAGTTGTAAAAAAGGCTGTCCCTCGTGTATTCATCTGCCTCAGTGTGAAAAAAGAAACTCTGACTTGGATAAAGAGGCAACCAGGGATTTGCTGCTTCTGTTGCTGGGCAGAGATACTATAAAAGTATCCAACTGGCTGGACAGAACCATCACTGCTGTCGGCAAGGCTGTTAACCGGGCTGATTTAAGATTATCCGCTCGCCAGCAGGAGAAAGGCAGTCAGGCAGATTTGCAAGTTAAAGTTGATCGCCTGGCAGAGATTTTGGGTAAAATTGATTTTGATAAAACTTCGCTAAATTATATTACTGACCAGGACAAGTTAATTCTGTCTGCTGTATTTGTTTTGCAGCAACAACCTTATTTTTTCGTAAGCAGAGATGATTTGCGCAGTTTATGTAGTAAGATTGCTATTTCTGATTATGTGAGCAGGCTGAATTATTTAAAAAAGCAGGGTTTGATAATTAGAGACAACCCGCCTCAATTGGATACGTCAACGCACAGACTCTTGCAGAGTATGGAAGAGGTTTTCATGAGAGGAAGAGTTTAAGTATAAGGTTTCTTGGTTTTTAAGAGGTGTTTTATCTGATGGAGTGGGTTATGTCTTATATGCAGCTCACTTGTTACTACTTATTCCCGCTTGGTTACGGTGATGCTGATTAAATTAATTCAAACAAATTATTAGTCGTGGTGCAAAAATATTTGCTTGACCTTTTAAAAATTTTAGGTTACTATATCTAAGCTGCCGGTGGTTGAAAGGCATAAAATAACATTGACTTTTTAAGCATTTAAATGTATTATTGATATTGTCGCTGCAAGAATAAAGGTAAAAATGGTTCTTGACTAAGAGGCACATAACTGTTATAATTAATAACTGCCGGGTGAAATTTTCGGTTAAGGTCTTTGAAAACTAAACAGTGTAAGATGGATGAAATTAAACATACCTCGTCAAAAGTTTTAACTTTTAACGAAATTTAAGCCAAATCTTAATGAGCAATCAAACTTTTCACATATTTAACGGAGAGTTTGATCCTGGCTCAGGACGAACGTTGGCGGCGTGCTTAACACATGCAAGTCGAACGGAGATAAGAAAAAAGTTTACTTTTTCCTTAACTTAGTGGCGGACGGGTGAGTAACGCGTGGATAATCTGCCTGTAAGACAGGAATAACGCCGGGAAACCGGTGCTAATACCGGATAACCTCTTTTTATCGCATGGTGAAAAGAGAAAAGGTGGCCTCTTTACAATGCTGCCGCTTACAGATGAATCCGCGTCCCATTAGCCAGTTGGTGGGGTAACGGCCCACCAAAGCGACGATGGGTAGCCGGCCTGAGAGGGTGATCGGCCACACTGGAACTGAGACACGGTCCAGACTCCTACGGGAGGCAGCAGTGGGGAATCTTCCGCAATGGGCGAAAGCCTGACGGAGCAACGCCGCGTGAGCGAAGAAGGTCTTCGGATTGTAAAGCTCTGTGATATTGGACGAACAGATTTCTTGTAAACAGCAAGGAAAAATGACGGTACAATAAGAGGAAGCCACGGCTAACTACGTGCCAGCAGCCGCGGTAATACGTAGGTGGCAAACGTTGTCCGGAATTACTGGGCGTAAAGGGCGAGTAGGTGGTTTATTAAGTCAGAAGTGAAAACTCCGGGCTCAACCTGGAGACTGCTTCTGAAACTGGTAGACTTGAGTGCAGGAGAGGGAAGTGGAATTCCTAGTGTAGCGGTGAAATGCGTAGATATTAGGAGGAACACCAGTGGCGAAGGCGACTTCCTGGCCTGTAACTGACACTGAGGCGCGAAAGCGTGGGGATCAAACAGGATTAGATACCCTGGTAGTCCACGCCGTAAACGATGAGTGCTAGGTGTCGGGGGTATCGACCCCCTCGGTGCCACAGTTAACACAATAAGCACTCCGCCTGGGGAGTACGGTCGCAAGACTGAAACTCAAAGGAATTGACGGGGGCCCGCACAAGCGGTGGAGTATGTGGTTTAATTCGACGCAACGCGAAGAACCTTACCAAGGCTTGACATCCCGTGACAGCTGTGGAAACACGGTTTTTCACCTTCGGGTAAACACGGAGACAGGTGGTGCATGGTTGTCGTCAGCTCGTGTCGTGAGATGTTGGGTTAAGTCCCGCAACGAGCGCAACCCCTACAGCCAGTTGCCAGCACATAAAGGTGGGAACTCTGGCAGAACTGCCGTTGACAAAACGGAGGAAGGTGGGGATGACGTCAAATCATCATGCCCCTTATGTCTTGGGCTACACACGTACTACAATGGCCTGAACAGAGGGAAGCGAAACTGTGAAGTAGAGCCAACCCCTAAAAACAGGTCCCAGTTCGGATTGTAGGCTGCAACTCGCCTACATGAAGTCGGAATCGCTAGTAATCGCAGGTCAGCATACTGCGGTGAATACGTTCCCGGGCCTTGTACACACCGCCCGTCACACCACGAAAGTCGGCAACACCCGAAGCCGGTGACTTAACTCGCAAGAGAGAGAGCCGTCGAAGGTGGGGTCGGTGATTGGGGTGAAGTCGTAACAAGGTAGCCGTATCGGAAGGTGCGGCTGGATCACCTCCTTTCTAAGGATATTGGAAGCAGAGGCAAGTAAATGGTGATGAGAACTCTCACAGCTAATTTCTTGCCTACTACTTCTCAATATTGGTCGACATCCATCGACAAACTGTTTAGTTTTGAGAGGCTTTTTCCGGTGGCAATAGCGAAGAGGTCATACCCGTTCCCATCCCGAACACGGAAGTCAAGCTCTTCAGCGCTGATGGTACTTGGGGTTACCCCCTGGGAGAGTAAGACGTTGCCGGAAACTAATTTTACCCCTTAAACAGGGGTTGTTTATTGTTAGACATAAACCAGAAATAAGTTAAGATCTAACTACTGATTTAATAGAAAACAAGTAATAGAATAAAACTTTGCCTTAATAAACGATGCAAAAAATTATGGGCCTATAGCTCAGCCGGCTAGAGCGCACGCCTGATAAGCGTGAGGTCGGTGGTTCGAGTCCACCTAGGCCCACCACTGTTCGAAATTCGATATTCGGAGTCATAACAGACCTTCAAATATTGAGTATGGGGGTGTAGCTCAGCTGGGAGAGCACCTGCCTTGCAAGCAGGGGGTCAGCGGTTCGATTCCGCTCATCTCCACCATAAAAATTTATTAATATTGTTCTTTGAAAACTACACAGCGTGAAGCAAAAGAAAGCTCTATTTAGTAATGCAAATAGAACTCTCAAGCGCAAAAAATAGGTCAAGCAAAAAAGAGCATACGGCGAATGCCTAGGTGCTGCAGGCCGAAGAAGGACGCGGCAAGCTGCGAAAAGCCACGGGAAGCCGCAAGCAGGCAACGATCCGTGGATATCCGAATGGGGCAACCCGGCGAGGCAAACCCTCGTCACCTATAACTGAATCCATAGGTTATAGGAGGGCACCAGGGGAACTGAAACATCTTAGTACCCTGAGGAAAAGAAAGCAACAGCGATTCCCCGAGTAGCGGCGAGCGAAAAGGGACCAGCCAAAACCTAAACTGCTTGCAGATTAGGGGTAGCGGGACACTCATCACAAACCATTGCTTTAGCCGAAGCGGCCTGGAAAGGCCCGTTATAAAAGGTAACAACCCTGTAGGCGAAAAGGCGAGAAGTTTAGAGTGAATCCCAAGTACCGCGGGACACGAGAAACCCCGTGGGAAACAGGGAGGACCACCTCCCAAGGCTAAATACCTGCAGCAACCGATAGTGATTAGTACC
Source organism: Desulfofarcimen acetoxidans DSM 771 (assembly GCF_000024205.1). Lineage (NCBI taxonomy): Bacteria > Bacillati > Bacillota > Clostridia > Eubacteriales > Peptococcaceae > Desulfofarcimen > Desulfofarcimen acetoxidans. The sequence goes on along the minus strand of NC_013216.1, from coordinate 3,753,676 downwards.
GTGAGGGAAAGGTGAAAAGCACCCCGGAAGGGGAGTGAAAAAGAACCTGAAACCGTATGCTTACAAGCCAGTCGAAGCACGTTAAAAGTGTGACGGCGTACTTTTTGTAGAACGGACCGGCGAGTTACATCTAACGGGCAAGGTTAAGTCAGAAAAGACGGAGCCGAAGCGAAAGCAAGTCTTAATAGGGCGGCAAGTCCGTTGGAGTAGACCCGAAACCGGGTGATCTACCCATGTTCAGAGTGAAGCTTTAGTAAAATAAAGTGGAGGCTCGAACCGACCTTCGTTGAAAAGGAGGCGGATGAAACGTGGGTAGGGGTGAAATGCCAATCGAACCCGGAGATAGCTGGTTCTCCTCGAAATAGCTTTAGGGCTAGCCTTGAGAAAAAAATCCGGAGGTAGAGCACTGACTGGGCTAGGGGCCTTCACCGGTTACCGAACTCAATCAAACTCCGAATGCCGGATTAAAACATACTCAAGAGTCAGACTATGGGTGCTAAGGTTCATAGTCGAAAGGGAAACAGCCCAGACCGTCGGCTAAGGTCCCAAAGACATGCTAAGTGGAAAAGGATGTGGGGTTGCACAGACAACCAGGATGTTGGCTTAGAAGCAGCCACCATTCAAAGAGTGCGTAATAGCTCACTGGTCAAGTGGCCCTGCGCCGAAAATGTAACGGGGCTAAAGCATGTCACCGAAGCCACGGATGTCGCAAGACATGGTAGAGGAGCGTTCCATATGCAGCGAAGTCGTACCGTAAGGAGCGGTGGAGTGTATGGAAGTGAGAATGCCGGTATAAGTAAGCGAAAAGGCAGGTGAGAATCCTGCCCGCCGAAAACCTAAGGATTCCTGGGGAAGGCTCGTCCGCCCAGGGTAAGCCGGGACCTAAGCCGAGGCCGAAAGGCGTAGGCGATGGACAATAGGTTGAAAATCCTATGCCACCAAAAGTCATTATCAGGATGGGGTGACACAGGAGGGTAGGCCAAGCGCGCGGATGGAAAAGCGCGTCCAAGCTCGTAGGGCGTCAGACAGGCAAATCCGTCTGACATAAAGCCTGAGAAGTGATGGGGAGGGAAAATAAGTACCGAAGTGGTTGAACCCATACTGTCAAGAAAAACCTCTAACGAGACTCATTGGTGCCCGTACCGCAAACCGACACAGGTAGGTAGGGTGAGAATCCTAAGGCGCGCGAGAGAACCCTCGTTAAGGAACTCGGCAAAATGACCCCGTAACTTCGGGAGAAGGGGTGCCTCATTAACGTGAAGATTTATACATTCGGAGCGTGAAGAGGCCGCAGAGAAAAGGCCCAAGCGACTGTTTACCAAAAACACAGGTTCCTGCTAAATCGCTAAGATGAAGTATAGGAGCTGACGCCTGCCCGGTGCCGGAAGGTTAAGAGGAGAGGTCAGGGGAAACTCGAAGCTTTGAATTGAAGCCCCGGTAAACGGCGGCCGTAACTATAACGGTCCTAAGGTAGCGAAATTCCTTGTCAGGTAAGTTCTGACCCGCACGAAAGGCGTAACGATTTGGGCACTGTCTCAACGAGGGGCTCGGTGAAATTGAATTGCCGGTAAAGATGCCGGCTAACTGCGATAGGACAGAAAGACCCCGTGGAGCTTTACTGCAGCTTGATATTGGATTTTGGTATTGCATGTACAGGATAGGTGGGAGGCAGAGAAGCCAGGGCGCCAGCCTTGGCGGAGCCAACGTTGGGATACCACCCTTGCAGTATTGAAGTTCTAACATACGGCCTTGAATCAGGCCGGTGGACATTGTCAGGCGGGCAGTTTGACTGGGGCGGTCGCCTCCCAAAAAGTAACGGAGGCGCCCAAAGGTTCCCTCAGCGCGGTTGGAAATCGCGCTCACAGAGTGCAAAGGCAAAAGGGAGCTTGACTGCGAGACATACAGGTCGAGCAGGGACGAAAGTCGGGCTTAGTGATCCGGCGGTATCGAGTGGAAGAGCCGTCGCTCAACGGATAAAAGCTACCCCGGGGATAACAGGCTTATCTCCCCCAAGAGTTCACATCGACGGGGAGGTTTGGCACCTCGATGTCGGCTCATCGCATCCTGGGGCTGTAGTAGGTCCCAAGGGTTGGGCTGTTCGCCCATTAAAGCGGTACGTGAGCTGGGTTCAGAACGTCGTGAGACAGTTCGGTCCCTATCCATCGCAGTCGCAGGAAACTTGCAAGGAGCTGTCCCTAGTACGAGAGGACCGGGATGGACGGATCACTGGTGTACCGGTTGTCGCGCCAGCGGCAATGCCGGGTAGTTATATCCGGAAGGGATAAGCGCTGAAAGCATCTAAGCGCGAAGCCCACCTTAAGATTAGGTTTCCCTTCACAAGAATAAGACCCCTGGAAGACCACCAGGTAGATAGGCCGGGTGTGTAAGCATAGTAATGTGTTTAGCTGACCGGTACTAATAGGTCGAATGCTTGACCTACAAATTCACGCTGTGCAGTTTTGAAGGAACAAGGGCGATTAGCTCAGCTGGGAGAGCGCCTGCCTTACAAGCAGGATGTCGGCAGTTCGATCCTGTCATCGCCCACCATAGTTTTAATTATTGACATGTTATATAAGCTGTGTTATTATAATTAACGTTAATAATTTAATCTCCTGCCGGAGTGGCGGAACTGGCAGACGCACAGGACTTAAAATCCTGCGAGGGTAATTCCTCGTACCGGTTCGATTCCGGTTTCCGGCACCAAGAAACCCTGGGATATCAACTGTTCCAGGGTTTTTATATTTATTAGTATTTCTATAGACAATGATGTGGACATTTTGGGGACACAATTTGCAAAACGATATATTATTATAAGACCTAACTAAAACTAATACATAAAAAATGCTGGGAGTTTAACCCCGGTTTATTTTTTTTTGCCATAGTAGTATCCGGGAAGCCGCATATTAATTTGCTCGGTGGTTTTTTGTGTTTTAAATTTTTTGATTCCGGCTATTGAGGGGATAGCTTTTATCATTCACGCATAAAAGTATAGGAAATACATATATTTTTATACGAGAATGGAAATAGCTGTATGGAAAGATATTCATATATATGAAATACAATCATTGACAAAATGGACAAGGTGCTGGAATAATGGGTCTGGAAAGGAGGCTGGGGGAAATGGCAAGAATAATTTCTGAAAATCCGGAGTTGCTTCTTAAACTGTCGGTAACCTCCTTAATTCTCTCTTTGGCAACAGCAAAGCTTTATATATATCAAATGGATATTATTAATGAATTAAGGCAGGATGCCGAATCCCTTGAAAATTTAAAACAAGCTTATAGTATCTAATAATTTAATGAATGAAACTGCTAAAGTAAGGTCAATGATATTATGGATCAAAGATGATGAACCTGAAGAAACGCTTGTAAAGTCGGTCAATCTTCTATTTTATGCAGGACAGCAAATCTCAAAATTAGTTAATATTCTTACTGAGTAGTATTTATTGAAGCACTAAGAATATTACTTAAAGCAAAATCAAAACCGGAGGCCTATCCAGCCTCCGGTTTTATTCATCTTCTTTTTAGTTCTCTTCAGATCCAATGCTCTCCAAAAATCATTAACCAATTCTAAGAAAAAAGGTAAAAACAGAGCTATTGTGGCTTTAGCTCACAAAATTTTGAGAATTATATACGATTGTCTTTCAAAAAACGAAGAATTTGATCAAAAAAAGTTTAGGGGTACTCAGCAAAATAATGAAAAAAAAGCCGTCTCCGATTCTCTAAAGAATGAATCTGCCGAGATAACTGATCTTTTCGGTGCATCTGATCTCTTAGAATCGGCTATTGAAAGTGATGATGCTATGCTGGAAAAAGTTGAAGCTTTGCTTACTACTTTTCCTATTATTTCTAATTCTGAGCCTAATGTTTTTGAAACTTTTATTAGCTTTGTAAATGATGATCTTCCTATTACGGATTCTCCTGATATTTCTTTAAACGAGAACCGGAACGTTAATATAAAAGCATCTGTTGATGCACCAATACCTACTGAGAATATTGATAAACCGCCGAATAAAAAAAGAGGCAGAAAACGAAAATCCTAATTTAATAGTGGGTTAATAACAACCAAACACTTAACCCTTCAAAGTTACCTGATCGTATTTCCATGTCGACAAAACCTATACCGTTTACCGAAGCATGTAGGCATTCCACAGGCAATTAATTTTCACACCAATTCCTCATAGGTAGACTAAAAACGTGCGTAACATACGTGACACTATCCCCCTATATATACTGTTTCAATTCCTCATAGGTAGACTAAAAACTCCTGGCAGTTTGCCGGTGTGCTAGGTCAGCAAGAGTTTCAATTCCTCATAGGTAGACTAAAAACCTACATTAGATAAACTTGCTGAGATAGCCGACACTGGTTTCAATTCCTCATAGGTAGACTAAAAACGGCTGCACTGGCTACTGAGATAGCTAACCAGTTATCGTTTCAATTCCTCATAGGTAGACTAAAAACATAAATGAAAATAACTTTAGTTAATGCTTTCAGCATGTTTCAATTCCTCATAGGTAGACTAAAAACCCAGAGACACGACCTCTTCATGCCCACAAGATCGGGGTTTCAATTCCTCATAGGTAGACTAAAAACGAAGTTAACATTAACTACAGTTGTTTTCATTGGTTAGTGTTTCAATTCCTCATAGGTAGACTAAAAACGCTTAGGATGTCACTACTGGAGCGCTTGCAGGTATCAGTTTCAATTCCTCATAGGTAGACTAAAAACTCGTATGCCTAACAATTGTAATGTGTTTGAAGATAGTTTCAATTCCTCATAGGTAGACTAAAAACTTATACGAAGCTAATAGACCTAAGAAGTCTAAAGCCGGTTTCAATTCCTCATAGGTAGACTAAAAACAAAGTAAATGAAGATGTTTCATCAGGGTTAGAATATAAGTTTCAATTCCTCATAGGTAGACTAAAAACGTTTTGATAAAGACACAATAAATACCTTCGAAACAATGTTTCAATTCCTCATAGGTAGACTAAAAACTTGATGGAAAACTTACCACCGATGCTGTGCAATTGCGTTTCAATTCCTCATAGGTAGACTAAAAACAGTATGCGCTTTTAGCATTTTAAACATGCCGATTGTGGTTTCAATTCCTCATAGGTAGACTAAAAACGCTGGGGCGATGAAGATGAAAAGCCTAAAGACAAAGAGTTTCAATTCCTCATAGGTAGACTAAAAACGCTTTATTACTGCATCAATGTTAGGAATAAATCTTGGGTTTCAATTCCTCATAGGTAGACTAAAAACGAACTTGAGAAAAGGGACCCAAAAGTACGTGAACCATGTTTCAATTCCTCATAGGTAGACTAAAAACCCACTAAAACCTTAGAATGTCTACTTTTAAGTCTACATCAAATAAACAGTTAAAACAAGTATTATACTTAGCATTATCATTAAAAGTTAGATATATTAGTGTCTAAAGGCCACAAAACAATATCGTCGATCTGCCGGAAAAATTACACTACCGGAGATCGACGACAATACTCAGTAATGAGTTGGATTTGTGATATTTGGGATGGGACAAGTATACTTAATCCCGTTAAAAATAAAAAACGGTGTTTAAGACTGATAGCAGTAATTGACAGTTATACCTGTAGTATTATTCAGTCTGAATTTTATTTTAACCAAACCCCGCCAGAATTCCCCCACCTCTAAGGTGGTGGGATGAATGGCGGCCTTGTTTTGTGTACTAATAAAATGTTTGCCAAAGCCTCTATGATGTGGCAAAATATAATCAGACGCAATAACGAAAGGTTGATTATTATTGAGCAAACTTGATACAAATAGCCACTCAGTCTTCTTACTCACATATCATCTGATTTTGGTAGTAAAATACCGCAGAAAAGTTATAAACGACACAATAGCAAACCGTATCAAAGAAATTGGTGAGTATATTGCACCAAAATATAATATTAGTTTTCTTGAATACAACCATGACAAAGATCACACACGCATATTGTTCAAGGCTCACCCTAATACGGAAATTTCTAAGTACATCAATGCATTCAAAAGTGCATCATCCAGACTTATTAAAAAGGAGTTTCCGGAAGTTAGAAAGCAGCTGTGGAAAGAATATTTTTGGTCGCAAAGTTTTTGTCTTCTAACTACAGGTGGTGCACCCATTGAAGTAATTAAGAAGTACATTGAAACCCAGGGTGAAAAGAGGTGAATCATTTGCAAATTGTCTACCGGTTTGAAATGCGTCCGACCAAAGAGCAACAGAAAAAAATGTTTCACACACTAAAACTTTGCCGGAAACTCTATAACTGGTCTTTATCTGAGCGTCAGCGTGTGTATAAAGAAACCGGCCAAGGGTTGACATATAATAAACAGCAGAATATGCTGCCGGGCTATACAAAAGAACATCTGGAATACAAGCAAGTTCACAGTCAGGTAATGCAGGATACTTTGCGCCGGGTAGACTTTGCCTATCAGCGGTTTTTTGCCAAAGAAGCCGGATACCCCCGGTTCAAAAACCGTGACCATTACACATCATTTACCTATCCCCAGGTGGATGCTGTAAAGAAAACTTTCTCTAAGCCGGGTAAAATCTATCTTTCTAAAATAGGTTTCGTAAAAATGACAACTCACCGGGAATTTGATGCCAGTCAAATATCCAGGGTTAACATAAAGTATCACGGTGGTAAGTGGTACGCTAATTTGACTGCCGAAGTGGAAGTACTCGAAAATCTTATCGACAGTACCAAATCCATTGGAATAGACGTGGGCCTTGAACATTTTGCTGTATTGTCTGATAGTACAGAAATAGGAACCCCAAAATACTATCGTAAATCAGAAAGGAAGTTAGCCAAACAACAGCGAAGACTTTCTCGCAAAAAGAAAGGTTCTAACAACCGAGGGAAAGCCAAAACTAAAGTGGCTAAACTTCATGCTAAGATAACTAATCAACGAAAAGACTTTCTACACAAGGCCAGTCTAGACGTGGTTCAGAGCCATGATATTGTCTTCATGGAAGATCTAAAGATCAAGAACATGGTCAAAAACCACTACCTAGCTAAAAGCATACATGATGCTTCATGGGGTACATTCAGAAACTTTGTTGAGTATAAATGTCACAGATATGGTAAAATATTTCTTCCTGTCCCTCCTCATGGCACTTCCCAGACATGTCTTTGTGGTGCCAATGTGCCAAAGGATTTGAGTGTCAGAGTGCACCGGTGTCCTGCTTGTGGAATGGTTATGCCCAGGGATTTGGTGTCAGCCATATTGATAGAACGTCGTGGCTTAGAAATGCTAGCGGCTTAGATATATAGTTGTAGGGCGGGGACCGCCCGAAGTCATGCCTGCTGGAGGCCGTGTAAGACCTATTGCTCTTTGTAACGGTAGGCCGTGGCTGATGAATCAGGAAACGCTCGTTGATGTTCCTTTGGAAGCCCCCGCTTCTTAGTGGAACGTAAGCGGGGGTAGTTCACAATATGGTACTCTGGAATGCCTTTACAGATAATGCTAAAATATTTCAATCAAATTACTTAAACGTATTGCCACGGATTTGGAATTTAGAGCTCAGCATAATCAACCGTATAAACCCAGGACGAAAAAAGGATAAAAAAACTGTAAAACATGAATCAGTAGGTTTAAGGATGGGGTTTGGGGTAGATTAGAACTAATGAAGATAGTTTAGAAAAATGAAAGAATTTTTATAAATTCGTTGAAAAATTATTAGGAAATATAAAACAAGGGGGAGTTATTATGATAAAATTATAATCAGGTGATTTTGCATGTTTTTAAAAAAGGTTATACTTTTACGAGAAAATATAGCATCTTTTAAACATTACCCATTTTCTATACCCTCCATTAATAGCTTGTATCAAATTGAATTCAAGAGTAATGTAACATTTTTTGTTGGGGAGAATGGTTCTGGAAAATCTACTTTGCTAGAAGCAATTGCAGATAAGTGTAATTTTAACACTGCTGGTGGTGGACGAAATAATATTTACAAAGTACATGCTTCTGAGTCTGCTTTAGGAGATTACATTAGACTATCATGGATGCCAAAGATTACTAATGGATTCTTCTTACGAGCAGAATCCTTTTATCATTTTGCTACTCATATTGATGATGTGGATGATACCGGTTTTAGAGATTACGGTGGTTCTTCTCTTCATAGACAATCGCACGGAGAAGCATTTCTATCTCTGTTTTTGAATCGTTTTAGGGGAAAAGCCATTTACTTATTGGATGAACCAGAATCAGCTTTATCACCATCTATATAGAACCGAAATAATAAATATCGTTATAAATTAAACGCAAAGTCTCTTTTTCACATCTTCCGAACAGCATTTGATTTCCTCTAAAAACGAGTCAACAGATTTTTGAATTTCTGAAGCATTTTTATGAAAGCGATTATAAATAGCTGTATTTTTTAACCATTTCCATAACTCTTCTATGCAATTCAGATTGGGTGAGTAGGGTGGAAGAAATTTCAAAAACAGATGATCCTTATGCTCGTCTAAAAAGTCTTTAAGTAATTTTGCATGATGAACTCTTGCATTATCAAGAACAATGTAAATTTTAGAAATGTCATCTTTTAAAAAATGTGATACCAATTTTTTAAGAAAATCTTTGAATTTTTCTGCATTGATTTTGTCATAATTTACACAAAAAACTTTACCCGTATAGTAGTTTAAAGCACCGTATAATGTAACTTTTGCATGGTGTCCATAGGTCTTAATCTTTTTTTGCTCACCTTTTGGGAACCATGCTCGTTGTAAACCTTGATAGTCCCTAATGTGAGATGCATCCACATATAGGAGTATTTCACATTCAGTGAGATTTTTTTAACTCTTCCAGCTCATCTTGAAAAGCTTTTTGCTTTTCCGGATCAGCTTTGGCTAATACATAAGTGGGACGATTATAACGAAAATCCATCTTAAGAAGCATGCGCCAAACACCATCTGATGTATATTTAATGCCGTATGTATCATGAATGTAAGCAGCGAGGGTTTTACAATTCCAAGTAGTATGGGTACTAAAACCAACCTCTGATGGTGATTTTTTCAGTACCTCTTTGACCTCTTCTTTTTGTTCATTGGTTAGCCTTGGCGGTCTTCCCGGTTTTTTTGATACATGAAGCAGTTTTTCAACTCCACCTTCATTAAAGTAAGCAACGTATTTTCTTATGGTTTGTTCACTTATATCAAGATATTCGGCAATCTGCTTTGCTTGTCTCCCTTTCATGACAAGAATGACAGCTTGAACTCTGCATCTTAGTTTATATGGTGTTTCTCTTTTTATCTTATTCAAATCCTCAATGGTTAAATTTTGTGGATTGTTTAAATGCAATTTCCTCATGGTAATAATACCCCTCCCCACACTTGATTCTATTTTACAGGATAGGAGTAAAAATTACCATTACTTTATTAATCGTTTCTATATAGACAAATAACATTTTTAAGAATAATACATGACTTAACTAGGAGTGGTGATGTGCAATTTATTATTGCTACTCACTCTCCCATACTACTAGGCTATCCTGATTCTGTAATTTTGAGTTTTGATGATGGAAAAATTACTGAAATGGAATACGAAATGACAGATCACTATCAAATCACTAAATATTTTTTGCAGCATAGAGAAAAGTTTCTTTCCAAAATATTAGATAATGATTAACTATACTATTTCAGACATTTCAACTAGTAAACAAATTTTTATGGAATAACACATATAAAAACCAACTTTAACCAATTGCTCCTTACATTTATATTTGTCGGAGGGTATTTCTATGGAAATTCGGGTTTATTACGAAGACACTGATGCAGGTGGAGTGGTTTATCATTCAAATTATCTAAAGTACTTCGAAAGAGGAAGGACTGAATACCTTCGTGAGCGGGGATTTTCAGTTGGGGAAATGGCCAGACAAGGTTTTGTCTTTCCGGTTGTGCATTTGGAGATTGATTACCTCGCCCCGGCCCTGCATGACGATTTGCTCAGAGTGGAAACAGTCGTGCTGGAAATTAGAAAATCCTCTTTCACCCTTGCCCAGCAAGTGCTGCGGGTTATTGACGGAAAACTGCTCGCAGATGGTAAAGTGAAATTGGCGTGTGTAGGACCTGGAATGAAGCCCAAGCGGTTGCCTGAGGAGATCATACAGGCCATTAAAGAATAAGTCATTACGAACAAGCCATCAATAATGGACACATCTATGATTTCATGGGTAGTGCCTAATTTCTGTGCTAAATTTTTCGCCTCTTCGATTTGCCATTTAGGAATAATGTAGGGCAAATGTATTTATTGTTACTGTTTTTGAGTTATCACCAAGAGATCTACTTAGTTACTTTAAGTAAAAAGTACCGTCTGCTCCGCCGAAAAAGGTTAAAAGGATATTTCCCTTTTAAGGATAATTATTTGGCTTTATATATTTCATATTATTTTTCACGCTAACATTCCTCTATTATTTTGTATACTTCTCTGTATACACTTGAAATAGGTATATTCTTTTCACTGGCTATTTTTCTGCAATCCTCATATTCCGGCTTGTATTTCACTTTTTCCCCTTGGTAATAGGAGTTTTTAATAGTTATATCACCATACTGCGTCTTTACCCGTACAAAATCTCTTTGCAGCATTATTTTTTCAACCTTGTATTTTCTGATGCCGATGGAAGTGGTTTCTCTAAAAACTATGTCCAGTATGTCTTTTTCCCGCCCTTCATCGATTAATATACTTAGTTTTATTGCTGACCTTCCTTTTTTCATTGATATAGGTGTCTTAAATACATCTAGAGCGCCTCGTTCAAAAAGCTTTTCCTCAATATAACCGTAGAGCTCCGGGTTCATGTCATCAATATTAGTCTCCAATATATATTGAGTTTCTATTTCTTCATTTTTTTCTTCGTTCGCTAAATAAACCCTAAGAATATTGGGAATTTCCATATCTCTATGTCCTATTCCGTAGCCGGTCCTGCCTATTGAAAAATGCACCATATCTGTAAATTTATCCACATTGGCTGCTAAAATAGCTGCTCCAGTAGGTGTCGTTGTTTCAAAAGGTACGTTGCCGAACTTAATAGGAACGCCTTTTAATATTTCGACCGTTGCCGGGGCGGGAATAGGTATAATGCCATGAGCACACTTTACAAAGCCTCCTCCTAACTGGACGGAAGAGGACATAATCTTATCCACCTTTAGGTAATCCAAGCACACTGCTGCTCCAACAATATCGATGATGGAATCAGTAGCCCCAACCTCGTGGAAATGCACTTCGTACGGGGAATTTCCGTGAATCATTGCCTCAGCCTCGGCTACTTTCATGAACATATTCAAGCTTAATTCTTTTACTCTGTCATTTAAACCGCTGGTTTTTATAATGTGTTCAATATCCTTTAAATTTCTATGCTCATGATAAGTATGTTCGGTATGAACCGTTGAAAAGTACTGCTCTTTGTCTTTCTGATGATTATGATGGTGGTGATGGTCATGAGAGTGGTTATGTGTGTGATCGCGCTTATGGCACTCTTTTTCATTTTTTAAGATTACATCCACCCGTGTTCCTTTTATTTCTTTTTTAATATCCTTTTTAATCTGCAAATCATATTCAGCGTCCAAATTCAGTTTGGAAAGCTCTTGTCTTAAGTACTTCTGGTTCACTCCTAAATCAAGCAATGCCCCTAAATTCATATCTCCACTGATTCCGCAAAAACAATCATAATATAATATTTTCATAAATTATCTCTCCCAATACACGTTTTGGTTCTCAACATGAGAATACCAATTTTCTGTCGAGATATCAAGCAATATTTAGAAACTATAAATTTACCCCGACTTTATATCCATTAGAAAGGTCGGCTAAAGATATAAACGAATAAGAGCCGCCTAATGGACGAGGATTTTCAGGTATTACTCTTGCTTATAACACTAAATCAATTGAAGAGGTTGATGAAATTATAAAAAAAGCAGGAAAAGCCGGAGGAATAGTCGAGAAATTACCTTGACGTGTTTTCTGGGGAAGACATAGCGGGTATTTTAAAAGGTGGAATTTGGCTAATGGAATTTAAAAATCTGTTACCGGAGCAGGATTATATCGTACATGAATAAATGTAGTCAACTAAATACTGATATTGATTATCATTAACGAAAAATGTTAGAATTGTTCATGTAGAATCATAAAAAACAGGCGGCAATTAATAATGGGGGAGATAAAAATGATTATAAGATCGGCAATTTCCAACATTTCAGCAATTCCCCAGTTTTGGGCGAATTTATGCTGCGTATGGTGGTGTTTTTATTATAATGTCAATACTGTGGGGTTGGTGGATTGATAACATAATCCCTGATTTTTATGATTGGGTTGGCACGGTTATAGCGTTATTGGGAACAGGTATTATTCTTTGGGCTCCACGACAGGAACTGCAGGAAGGAGTGAATAAAGAGTGATGATAAAATCAGCAATTCTATTTGTATTGGCCGGACTTGCGGAAATTGGTGGCGGTTACTTGGTTTGGTTATGTCTTCGTGAGAAAAAGCATGTTTTTGTTGGCCTAGCTGGGGGCATTATTCTTGTAGTATACGGGGTTATTCCCACGTTCCAGGACTATCCTAATTTCGGAAGGGTGTATGCTGCATATGGCGGTATTTTTATTATACTGTCTTTGTTATGGGGATGGGGTATTGATAAAAAGAAACCTGATCACTATGATTGGATAGGGTCTGCAATCTCCTTAATAGGTGCGGCTATTATAATATGGACACCCAGATAATTATTATAAGTTAATTATTCTGTTGCATAGCAGAAATAAGAGACTGCCACTCTTCTTCCTAGCGTGCAAGCTAAAGCATAACACCAGGGCATGACTGCATAAAGACAGCAAAGAAAAAGGTAGGTTCTTAACCGTGAGAGCCTTCTTTTTTTATTAATAGACGGCACAATGTGAGGCGATAGTAACCGGCTATGAACCGGGTATTATTATAGCAATTTTATTTCTATAATAATACCAAAGAAATTCATGTCGTTTGAGACTAGAATAGATCGTCTCCAGAGTCACTGAAATTGAAGTCTAATAGACCACTGTCAGCCTTTTCACCACCACCTGTATGTGTATCTGAATCTTCAGCATCTGTTTCTTCATTTTCATTATCACTAAACAAGCTGTCTAGCATGGCTGACCCAGCAGACCCGTTGCTATGCCTCTCATAAAACTATCTAATCCAAAGCCACCATGGCCATGCTGAATGATGGAATTATATCATAGATAACATTTCAATAAAATCAAGTATCAGTGTTTGAATTAAGATCATAGTATGAAGCAGAATTTGTTTTGTTGTTGGCGCTTGGTCAGGTGCCGCTAGTTAAACTAATATTTGCTGCAGCTTAGTTAGACTGTTTCGGTATTGTTTTATTTGATTACTTATGGTTTCATATCATAAAGGAGTTTCAGTCGTATTTTATTTAAGCAATAGTGAATAATCTGTTGTATAAAGATAACTCGAGAAATGAGGGGTTTTTAAGATATGAAAACGAGTATAAAAATTTCTATTTGGCTAAATAAACAAGTGAAGCGATTCATTGAAGAGGAAAGTAGAAATAATATGAAACAAATTGGGCTTAACTAATGGCAGGAATATTAAATATATTATCCAATTTCGTTAATAATCTACATGATATTATTCTTTACATTTCAAAAGTAATAGGACTTAATTTAAGTGACAAGGATTTGCACTTTTGGCTAATCGGCGCTTTAGGAATATTTATATTTTTTGTAACAGATGTTATTTTTAAGCGGATTGCCATGTTTAATGTGTCAGTTATTTCTTTTATCTATACATTTACGGTATTATTAGTGATAGTGTTTGGTCTTGAAATTGAACAAAAGATAACACATAGAGGAAATATGGAATTTGCAGATATAGTCGCAGGTTTATGGGGCTTTTTGTGTATGTTTAGTATATATTTAATTATTCAAATTGCAATTTCCTTAATTAAAAAAGCAATAAATAAAATGTAAGAACTAGCATACTGAAAAGGTAATAAAATTAAGGAAAAAGGCATTTACCACTATGCTAAGCAAGCAAGGTATTTTAGGGGCACATGGTTTTTTATTTTTCATGCCTTTTTACTATCCAAAAGGATTAAAACATTAAAGCTGTACTTTCATTTTTCGGAGTTATTTTTGTTTATACTGCATGAATATCTCTATTTAACTTATTATCAAGGATATTTAAACGAATTTGTTGGATACGGAGTCCTTGAATTCTGGTTACCTCTAGCCGGTGATTAGGTAGTTCCACAATATCTCCAACCTTGGGGCGTTTGCCGAGTTCACCAAAAACATAACCGCCAATAGTATCATATTCTGTATCCTCAGTTACAGGTAGGTGAAACATTTCTTTAGCTTCTTCCAGAAGCAATCGACCCTCTACAAGAAAAGTCCCTTCTTTTTCTGGGATTATTTTTGGAATCTCATTGTCAAACTCATCATGAATCTCACCTACCAATTTTTCCAAAACATCTTCCATAGTAACTATACCACTTGTACCGCCGTATTCATCTACTACCAAAGCCATCTGCTGGCGGCATTGTTGGAATTGCTTGAGTAATCTGTCTAATGGAATTCCCTCTGGTACCATCATAATATTGCGTTTAACATCATTAATGCTAGTTTCATCTTTTAGCTTAAAAAGGTCTTTGATGTGTATAAGACCAACCACATTGTCATTATCTCCGTCACAAAGAGGAAAACGAGTATGTTCCGATTGCCGTGCTATCTCAATATTTTGCTGTAGGGTTTTTCTTCTATCTAAAAAAACTACTTCCGGACGTGGAACCAATATTTCTCTGGCAATTCTTTTCTCAAATTCAAAAACATTTTGAAGTAATCTCCACTCATCTTTATCTAAATGTCCGGATTTGTAACTTTCGGAAACAAGCATTTGCAGTTCTTTCTCACTATGACTTGCCTCATGTTCACTGGTACGTTGAATACCAATGATATGCAATATTGAATTGGCTGTACCGTTAAAAACGATTATCCCCGGATAAAAAAGATAATAAAATATACGCATAGGTGTTGCCAGATACAGGGCTATTTTTTCTGCTCTCTGGATTGCCAAAGATTTTGGTACCAGTTCACCAAACACTACATGCATTAACGTAACTAAACTAAATGCAATTACAAAAGAAATGTAATGCAGCACATCTGACGAAAATACCCCTAAGTAACCCAAAACAGGTTCTATAATTTTAGCTACCACTGGTTCCCCGAGCCAACCCAAGCCAAGGCTTGCCAGGGTTATACCAAGTTGACACACTGAAAGATATGCGTCTATATTGCTTATGATAGTTTGAGCAATATTTGCTTTCCGGTTTCCTTCATCTGCCAGTTGCGCTAGACGTGTAGGTCTTACTTTAACAAAGGAGAATTCCGCAGCCACAAAGATACCATTTAAAAAAACCAAAAACAACGCGAATATAATTTGTACTGCAACAATAATACTAAACGACGTATCATCACCCATAAATATGGGTTCACACTCCTTTTACATCAATTACATAGCTAATTAACTTCAAAATTATTCTATCATAAAAATTATTAATAATAAAATATGAACTTCGCTTAAAGCAGCACGAAAAAGCCAGTTTTGTTCTGTTATTATATTTTAACATTGTCAAGTTAATTTTTTAGCTGCAATTCGTTCATTATCTTGCGTTTACTATAATTTTTATGAAATAACGAAGTTAATATCATGGTATGCCTTATTAAATTTATGTTAAAAAATTAGTCTTCAGGGCATGTTGCTGAGTAAAATCAGGATATAATAAAAAGTATATATGAATTAATAATTATTAAGCCAGAAGGAGTTTACATTGAGATATAAAGAATTAAAGCCTTTTTAATGTTTGATGGTAATGCTGAAGAGGCAATAAATTATTATACCTCATTGTTTGAACAATAGGAAATAATTAGTATTTCATGGCAACTAAATCTCGATAATTAATTGAGGAAGGGTTAAACCCTTTCCTTTTTGTTTTCCCGAATCCATACGGAATATATTTGCTGTAAGTATAAGGTTATTTTATAATATTGTCTTATAATACCTGAGAGTCAAAAGTTCTCTAAATATGAACCTATATAGCATTTATTTTATTAGATAAAACACTATATAGTATGGAAAACTAGAACTTTTAACTGTCAAGTAAAATATATAGAGTAAAATTAGTCGCAGCAAACCCGCGTCACTTTTTGGGTGATGCGGGCTTTGGGAGATTAGCTTAAATGTGGTTAGCCTTACGTGTCGTCCATAATTATATTTTTGTAACCATTATGGTAAATTCTGCATAAATTATCATATGCCAGATATACCTCACTTAAAGCACAGATTAAAGGCAATGCAAGAAGGCAGGCCTAGTAGGCTCTGGCCTTCTCTTTTTGGATAAATTTAGTTTTCATATGCCTGTATGGACCTCTTGTTTACTACAAAGGATTTATTGGGACATGCTTAAAGACCAGTTTTGACCATTATTATTATCCCAGTTGTTGGCACTGTCTTTGAAGCAGAAATTTAAATGGTTGCTCTCAATTTGGATAGTTTTTTCAAAACCGTATGGAGTAGGTTCCATTCGATGATCATATACATTATTCCAGTTGTCTTCTGTACCGGTATGAAGATAAACTTGGGTAGCTCCCGATTTTGTCAGTAAACCATTGTAAAAAATGCTTACGTCCTTTTTATCCGGGCATAAACACTTGACCGTGATTCCTGCCTTTTGATCGCAGTCTCCCTGTCCGTTATTAACTTTTAATTGATGCATTTCATATTCCTCCATTTAATTTTTTATGCTCCGGGAAATTATACTAAACGCAAATTTGTTTTGCGTAAGCAAGGTTAATACTGAATAATTTCCTACGAGATTTCCATGTGCCTAGAGCTGTCTTAATGATCACTTAAACAACTTTTCTGTAGTTTTCCCGGCTGCTGTTTTAACATGCACAGGTCCTTTAATTGAGAATAATATAATTAAGGCAAAGAAGTAAAAAAGGGGGTATTCTATGACCTTATATAATGAGATGAAAAGATTATTGAATAAAAAAGTGAAAATACAAACCGATGATAGTATTAAAGAGGTAATTATTGTTGATATAAGTGAAAGCACCGTTCGAGCAGCCGAGTCGGGTAGTGTTGAACCTGTAATTTTTCAAATGATTAATATTGGTTTTATTGAGTATGTTTAGGCCGGATATCCTGCTTTTGACCGGGGGTGACAGATATCTTAGCGAACCATGCCGAATCCCAATTGGAATTTAATAGAAATGAGGATGGCCTTTCCCAGTTGGTTCGGGAATTAAATAGTTATAAATATAAGCGGGTGACAGTTCAGATAAAAACTGAAAGATTTGAGGGCGTTCTTGTGTATGTTGGACAGAGCTTTGTTAATATAATATCCCAGGCCAGCCTGGTGATTATCCCACTGAAAAATATATTGATAATAAACGTGCCTAATATGTAATAATCATTCATAAAAAGGGGAGTTATAATATGTCACTCAGCGATGAAATTAGAAAACTGCACAATTTTCGGGTTCAAATCAGCACCAAAGGTCTAAAACAAGATATTATAATCGTAGAGGTGGCAGATGAATTTATTCGAGGGATTGATTTAGACTCGGGCAATGTAAAAATATTTCCTTTACAGAATATAGATTTTATTAAGAAATCAACCGGACCTCCGGCTAATACCAGAAAAAAAGTATCTTCCCTGCTTAGCAGCAGCAAAGAAAGAGGCACTCAGGAAAATTGAGTGCCTCTTTTATTTTAACAACTATTAGCCAAAAGCAACGATTCTATCGGTATTAATTCTTATAACCTGGCCTATAAAGAAGGGCGCTGTCGCGGCGGTTAATCTGACAGCAACAAAGTTGTCAACCAGGCTGATTAACTCTCCTATATAAGTGCCATTGGTAGTCACAATAGTAACTGTAACTCCGGTAGGAAAGTTCGTGCTATTTAAGATTGCCATTAAAATCTTCCTTTCGCTGTAGATTTAACCTAAGGCCACAATTCTATTGGTGTTAATTCTAATAACCTGGCCTGCTGAAAATGGAGTGGTGCCTACAGTGAGTCTGATAATTAAGAAGTTATCGACTTCATTGATCAATTCTCCGGTAAAAGTGGGGCCTGTGGTAACAATAGTAACAGTTACACCAGGGGCAAAATTGAACTTTGCTGAAATAGCCATAATCATTCTCCTTTCAGAAATTAATAATTTGCATTTCCAAGGTCTTTTTTAGTGAGAGCTTTTTATTAATATGTATATGGAAATAGTATCTATAGTGTGCATAATATGGAAATTTATAACTTGAATGGATTATTTCATATAGAAGAAGTCGGACATAAGGATATATTTGCATTGTAAACGATTATGAACTTAGAGCCTGTTTCAAAAGTCCTGTTTTAAATGCAAGATTCAATATATGGATAGCAACAAGAGATTTAGTATTATATATTAAGGATAATAAATAGAAATCCATTATTGACATAATATTCTAATTAGGGTAGAATTCAATAAAAAACCCGTATTAATTCATGAGTAATACGGGTTCTGCCTGCCTACCTTATTGTACCGGGAAATCCGCATTAATTTTATTAGGAACAGATATTGAAAGTCTTCCCCACTAATCATTGTTTAAATAATTGGCTGGCCTGTTCATAACTGATAGGTCCTTCAGCCGCGTAGATTACTTTTTCTTCCGGGTTGATAATTATGGTAGTAGGTATGGCATTTATGCCATAGGTGGCGGCTACCTCCGCATTTTTATCCAAATAAACCGGGATCTGCAAATTGTTTTGTTTTAAGAAAGCAGGTACATCAGAGATTTTCTTTTCCTGTGCGGCTATATTGATAAATATAAACTCAACATTTTTTTTACTATAATCCAAATAAAGCCTGTTTAGATCCGGCATCTCTCCTTTACATGGAGAGCACCAGGTATTCCAAAAATTAATAAAAATATACTTTCCCTTTAAGCTGCTTAGCGTTGTGGTTTTTTTATCTCGTGTTATGAAAAATGAGGGCGGTTGCCCCGGCGACAATTTTTCTTTTACTCCGCTGGGTGCTGTAATGGAGACATCTCCGGCTATACCGGGAATTTCAGATTCGTTTGCTGTTTGATGAGTTAGTCCAAATCCTAAAGCCAACAGCAAGAAAACAATAACAATAGTGATTATTTTGGGATTCATATAAAACCTCCTAATAAAATAGTAAAACCAATTTTTGCCATGTGCCGGTCAACAGTAAGATGCCCATAGTAATTAGCAATGCACCGCTGACAGCGTTTATGTATGGTAGCAACCATTGTGTTTTTTGCAGCCATTTATGTACCGAACCAATGCACATAGCTGCCAGAATAAAAGGGAAACCCAGACCCAGTGTATAGGCGGTCAAGAGGAGCATTCCGCGGGCGGGATCTGAGCCGCTTGCCAGTAGCAGGATGGAAGCAAGTACCGGCCCGACACAGGGAGTCCAACCGAGGGCAAAACATACGCCAAGAAGAAATGCGCCCAGCCGGCCGGAAAGTTTGGGGGCCTGACATTTAAACTGCCTGAATAAAATATTTATTGTAAAAATATTGCCGGTATGAAGACCAAAAATTATAATAATCAGGCCGGCTAATTTAGTTAACCAGGGCCGGTGGTATGTTAGATACTGTCCTAAACTGCCGGCTGCGGCACCGAAAACAATAAATATAAGACCAAATCCCAGTACAAAAAACAGGCTGTTTAGCAGGGTCTGTTTTTTATCAGGCCGAATGCCATTACTTAAATCAGTGCCGGCAATAAAAGATAAATAGCCGGGTAGAAGAGGTAAAATGCAAGGTGATAAAAAAGATAAAAAACCAAAGAACAGGGCAACGGTCGTATTTAATGAGTTTGTTGCTATTGGTACATCACCGCCTGTAAGAAATAGTATGTAAAACTTGACCTGAGCTCTAATTTAAAGTTATTATTATAATATAAAACTTCTTAATGAAAACTTAACCTAATATGAACAAAATTGCAATCTATATTTTTTATAATAGGAAAAGTCATTTACACGGGAGGGATTGCCATGAATATTGAAAGCAAGCTGCTTCTAGCTGTATCCACTGCTATAGTAATCTTATCCTTTTGGGTTTTGCCTAATATTTCAATTCATACGGAGGTCATAAGAAAACTAATTATAGGAATATAGCTATTTTAGGAACGAGATATTGACAGGATGATAATAGTAAATTATAATAATTACAAATTATAATTTTAGTGGATTTTAGGAAAGTCATTTGTAAAGTATTCTGACTGGAGGTAATATTTATGACATGGAATTTAATTGAATTTAGCGCAGAAGAAATCGTTAAGTTATCTACTGATATTGAGAAGTCTGGATATACTTTCTATAGCACTCTGGCAGTTAAAGTTGCGGATGCCAGGGCAAAAGAAGTCTTGCAGTTCCTGGCTAATGAAGAAGGCCAGCATATTAAGGATTTTGAAGCACTCGGTGCCGAATTGGCCAAGGAGTTTGTGGCTAACGAAAACTATGCCGGTGAGTATAAGGAATATCTTGATTCTTTAATTGAAAGCCATATCTTTAACCAGGCTGATATTGAGGACAAATTTAATAAAATAACCGATGCTAAAAGTGCTTTGGAGATGGCCCTGCGTTTTGAAAAAGATTCTATTATGATTTTTCAATCTTTCTTAAATGTTGTGGGTGGTAAGGCGCAAGAGGTAATTGGCAAGCTGATCAATGAGGAAATCGGTCACATCAAGAAACTGAGCCAGTTGAAAAAACAATTATAGATCATAAGGAGGTTACCTCTCTGAAAACTGATGACAACTTAATGGCTGCATTTGCCGGTGAATCTCAGGCTAATAGAAAATATCTTGCCTTTGCTAAAAAGGCACAGCATGAAGGCAAGGAAAAAATTGCCCGCCTGTTTACAGCGGCAGCTGAGGCGGAAACTATTCACGCCTTAAAACATTTAGATGTTGCCGGTAAGGTTAGCAGTACTTCGGATAATTTAAAGGTTGCTGTTGAGGGCGAGACTTATGAATCCGATGTTATGTACCCGCAATTTATTGAACAAGCGAAAGCCGATAATAATCAAAGAGCGTTTAAGACTTTTGATCTTGCTTTAGGTGCTGAAAAGGTTCACGCTGAATTATATCAAAAGGCACTGAAAGATTTGGAAGCTACTGGAGACTTAAAGGCAGAATCCATACATTTATGCCCGATTTGCGGGTATATTGAACTGGATCACGCGCCGGAACGCTGTCCTGTTTGTGGGGCAAAGGGTAGTGTATTCAAGCAGTATTAGATTAAAAAGGTCTTGCGAGGTTATCGTAAGACCTTTTGTTTTACTCATGGTAATCATGCCTATGATAGATTTGTGGATAAGTCATTGTTTAATGAGAGTATAAGAAAGAGGGGGTGTGGTGCATAATGGAATCTATCCTCAAGGGGTTGGGATTAAGGGCTACACCTCAGCGTTTAGCTATACTAAAATTATTAGAGGGTAATATTACTCATCCTTCCGCAGAGGAGCTCTACAACAGTATAAAACCAAATTTTCCCTCATTGTCATTGACCACTGTTTATAACACGCTTGAGTCTTTGTCGGGAGCAGGAGTAATTCAGGAAATTGGTATTGATTCTGAAAGAAGAAGATTTGATCCTAATCCAAAACCGCATAATCATTTTTTGTGTAATAAATGCCGAAAAGTTTTTGATTTAAATGTATATTTGTTGAGTTTCAGTTTGCCTCAGCAGGTGGGTGAATTTTGGGTGGAAGGTGCTGCTGTCCATTTTTTCGGCCTGTGTTCTAAATGTGTTAGTGACTAACTATTTTGATTATTCAAAAAAGAGTTGTATTTTATGCTACAACTCTTTTTTATACCATTTGGAATTGTGTTATGATGGATTTGTGGATAAGTTAAGTTGTGTAGTTCCCAAGATGTATGAGTACCTGTGTCTGCCCGAAAGCTGTTTTAAGCGACTTTCTTGGGCTATTCTAATACGGCTTTTTTAAATTCCTCAACTCCGAAACGCTCTATGAACCTGTAGGATCTTTCTCTTGTTTTGGCATTAGCCTGGTATATTGCCAAACATTTAATGACTAATGCAATCAGTTCTTTCCTGGTTAAATTAGTGGCAATGACGTCGCCAATTCTTGGTCTTCCTCCGGAATTTCCGCCAAAAACCAAGGTCCAGCCCTCTTTTGAAGCGAAAATACCTATATCCCTGACGTAGCCTTCTGCGCAGTTCATGGGGCAGCCGGATACGCTTATTTTTGTTTTGGCCGGCATAGGATTATTGACAAACAATTTTTCCAGCTCCAGCGCCAGTCCCAGTGAGTCCTGTTTACCATAAGCGCACAAGGTTGTCCCGGGACAGGCTTGTACATAGTGAATTGCCGGTCCGCTGGCCAGTGCCATCTCCATGCCTGTTTCTGATCGGATTTGTTCCGCTTCCTCCGCTTTAATCCCAACCAGTGCCATGCGCTGAGCGGAAGTAATTTTTACAGTAGGGATATTATATTTGCGAACTACTTTGGCAATGTTTTCTAAGTTATCTGCACTGAGCAAGCCTACAGGGCTTCTTAGCACAATGGCATAAGTTTGCTTGTCTCTTTGAAGTATAGCCCCTTGTGGATTTTCTGCCATTTCGCTTCCTCCTAGTGAATTAATTTTTCTAGTTTACTAATTGATTGCAGTTTTGTTAATTTGGTAAACCTCACCGGTAATTGTCTTTTCCAGCAGGGCTGAGTTTTCTCTGGGGCCACAGACGATTAAAACATCATGTTCAATGCGGGCCTTGTTTAGTATCCTGTCATCGGTTGCGTTCCCGATAATATATAGAAAGCCCAATCACGCGGATTCTCAAGTATCTCCTGGTTTTTTCTATGGCCACAAAGGGAATATTTTCATGCATCAGAGTGGCTATAACTTTACGTCCGTCCGCCTCACAGACTACAATATGATTGCTTAATTCGGATATTTTCTGTCTCATTTTATTTATCCCTCGTGAAAATAGATAAATATATCGGGCGTAGAGATGACAAAATGAAACACCTCATCATTATTATAGCATAGAATTATTTATGCTGATAAGGCATCCCTCTTTATCCTCTTAGAGAGTGTTTCAAAAATCTTAATTTTAAAAATCAACCACTATATACAGTTTAAATTAGAAGCATAAATGCTAGATATAGAAATTAAAAGCCTGCCGCCATTTATGGCGGCAGGCTTTATGTTAAACGGGCTGCTTTTTAGGCACCCGCTGTTGTTGCTTCTCAAATAACATATGATCAAAATGCAGAATGTGTGAAAAAATTAATAGCATAAGCTGATAAAATATTATATAGTTTAAAAATAAGAATACTTTAGAGAAAATCCTGTTAATAACTCGAATAATAAATTCTGTAAAAATAGTTAGTTTTATTTTGCAAAGGGTGAGGGATTATGCGAAGGACCGTGCTTTTTACAATTGTGGTGGCGGCCGCCGTTTTGTTATCAGGCTGTAGTTCCTTTATGCAGAATTCAGGCGGTGTTCACACTATAAAAATTGCCGGTTCTACTTCTATGCTGCCGGTATCTGAAACTTTAGCCCG
The DNA here is from genome assembly GCF_000024205.1 of Desulfofarcimen acetoxidans DSM 771. NCBI lineage: Bacteria > Bacillati > Bacillota > Clostridia > Eubacteriales > Peptococcaceae > Desulfofarcimen > Desulfofarcimen acetoxidans. The sequence continues at coordinate 3,730,066 of NC_013216.1, read as the reverse complement.
TTATTATGAAAATCAACACCCTGGGATAAATATAAATGTGCAGGGTAGTGATTCAACTGTCGGTATGCGTGGCATGATTAACGGGATAGTGGATATCGCAGCTTTATCCAGATCCTTGACAGCAAATGAGCAAAAGGAGCTCAATGCTTATGAAGTTGCATTAGATCAACTCACCGTAATAACTAACCCTGAAAACCCGGTAGAAAGACTTGACTTCACAGATCTGCGGGATATTTTTAGCGGTAAAATTACCAGTTGGAAGCAGCTTGGCGGAAATGATTACCCTATATCTGTTCTTGTCAGAGAGGAAGGTTCCGGTACCGCTCTTGTTTTTGGGGAAACTGTCATGGGGGAACAAAACCTCTGTACTAATGCTGCAGTCCTTCCTTCGACCGGGGCTGTTAAGGCTATGGTGGCTAAGGATAAATATGCTATTGGTTATATTTCTTCAAATTATTTGAGTAAAGAAATAAAGCCAATTATAATAAAAAGAGGAAAAATAGAGTCACATATTTTAACCAGACACCTGGTTTTTGTTACCGAAAAACGAGTTGAGCCGTCTGTCAGGGATTTCCTGACTTTTGTTTCCAGTGGTGAGGCTAAAAATATACTGGCAGAACTTAAGCCAGGCAATTGATTTGTAAAACGGAGGGATTTAATTGAGGAATGTTACTGTGTTAAAACATCCCGTGGTTAGTGACCGCCTAACGACACTGCGCCACAAGGATACTCAAATTGAGCTGTTTCGCCGTGCCTTAAGAGAACTGGGCTTTTTTTTAGCCATGGAAGCTACTTCCCGGTTGCCTGCCATTAAGTCCAAAGTAATAACTCCACTGGGTATTGAAGTGGAGACGGAGGAGCTTGACTCAGCCAGAGTTTTGCTGGCTCCAATATTACGTGCCGGTTTGGGTTTTGTGGAGAGTTTTTTAGAACTGGTGCCCAGGGCCAAAATAGCTCATATCGGTATTTCCAGAGATCATGACACTTTACAGGCTATGTCCTATCTTAATTCCCTGCCGTCTAACCACGATTATTTCGATATGGTGTTTATGCTTGATCCGATGCTGGCAACCGGCAACAGTGCGGTTAAGGCACTGGAGATGCTTACCGGTAAAGGTTTTTCCCCGGACAAAATTATTCTGGTTTGCGCCTTTGCAGTTAAAGAGGGAATATTGCAGATTAATGAGAAGTTCCCGCTGGTGCGTATTGTGGCTGCTACTTTAGACTGGAATCTAAATGATGTTGGGTATATCGTACCGGGTTTGGGGGATGCAGGGGATAGGCTGTTTTTAATATAAAGGAGTATTGCCGGAGGAGGAGAAGCCGCCGCTTTTAACCACTTTGCCGCTTAGTTTGCGGCATCTGTTTGTTTGCTATGTTTGGAGCTACTGTAATGGTTCCCATATTATTTAAGGTCAATCCGGGAACCATTTTGTTTTTATTTCACCTGTTCTGGTGGTTTTACCTAAGTATAATAATAAAAAGGACATTAGCCGTCCGCGTAGAATTAATTAATATAGTCAGCCTGGTTGTGTATTTATTGGGAGGGATGTTTTTATATTATGATAAATCACCATATTAAGAATTTTAACCAGATGAGTGTAGAGGATATGAAGGAATTAAAAGCGGAAGATAAATTTACTTTCGGCTGTACTGACGGGTGTATGGGAAGTTGCTGTATGCTGATCAATATTTATTTGGATCCCTGGGATGTTGAAACTATAGCCCGTTGCTTAAACATGAGTGGGCAGCAGTTTATCCAGGAGTATTGCGATTACGAAATTGACAACAATTCACGCTGGCCTTATGTGCGTTTGAAGGATGCCGCCTCCGGTCCCTGTTCTTTTTTAATGGAAGATGGCAAATGCAGTATTTACGGTGCCCGTCCGCGCAACTGTAGAACCGCTCCTCTGGGCAGGGCCGTGCGCTACAATAATGACGGAGAATCAACCGTAAAAGAGGAGAAAATATTTTTTATACCGCCAACCGACAACTGCATGGGTTTTGGTGAAGGCAGAGATTGGACCGTGCATGAATGGTTTTTGGACGCTGACGCCTATAAGTATTACGAGTTTTCCGATATCTATACGGAATTGATTAATTATTCCTCAGAGAAATTAAACGGCAGGGAATGGATGCTGGCCGGCGTGTCTAAAATGATGAATCCTTTCTTGTACGGGCCGGAGCTTTTGCGGGCCAAGCTGGGTGTCAGTGAAGAATTGGTGGATTATGAGGAGTTTTACCGCCGGCGTATGAAAGCTTTGAAAGCTGTATTGACTGACATGGCTGCCGGTTTTGGCTGCGGGCCTCTGGCTGAACAGGCTGAAACTGTGCAAATGCAGGGCAGCAGCATGATGGACAGAGTAAGAAAAATATTGCTGGCCGAAGAATAAACTTCAGGGTTGCACGGGAGTGAGTTTTATGAACACAACTGTGACAGGAGAAGTAATTTTAGCCGCGGCCGGATTTGGGCAGCTCATGACCGGCTTGTCCATTGCTGAAAAACAAGCGGTAGTAGTATACGGAACTATGGATGGCCGGGTTTTAAGCCGTTTTACTGCGGCGGCGGGAATACCTGTATACTTCTTTGAAACAGGCTGAGACTGTGTGCGTAGAGTAGTTGCCGTGGGCAGCTTGGAAGGGGTTTGGGTAGATTTGCCTGACTACCCTGGTGACAATGAATTTGCAGCCATGGACTTATTGCGGCAAGAATTTGAAGGCCACTTTGGTTTTCCCTGGTTGGCTGTAATGTCCGGGGCAGGCGGTAATTTTGATTGTTACAAAGACTGGGACGGGTACATCGCTATCCGGGATTTAAAAAAATGCTCCGGTTTGCTTGTATCCGATTTAAAGGGAAAAACAATTCATAGAATAATTTTAGGATAAAACAATCGTTTTCAGACGGTTGTTTTAATTTTTGCTTCCCGCAAGACGTTGCTATAAATTTTTGTATTACCCCCATAAAATTAGATAAAGTATCGTATATATAAATAGAAAGGTGGTGAATGGATAGTACGGGATTAGATATTCATTGATAGAAAATATGAAAATTAATAGAAAATATAAAAATGGAGGAAAAATAATGAAGAACCGCAAACTGGCATTAATACTGGTATTGGGACTTCTGGTTACCTCCCTGTTTGGCTTTGCCGGAACAAGTTTTGCCGGGTGGAATATAAATGTTACTACTTATGTCCAGCCGGGAGATACTTTAAAGCTGATTTCCGACAGATACGGAGTTAGTGTAGATGAATTGATACAGGCCAATAATTTGAAATCCACAATGATTTATGCGGGCCAGCCCATAGTTATTGCGCATAAAACCGCGACCCAATCGGAGCAAACTGTTAGTTATCAAAAATATACTGTGAAGTCAGGGGATACTCTTTATATAATAGCCAAAAAGTTAGGCACTACTGTAAATAAACTGGTCAGTATTAATAACTTAAAGACGTACAGCCTGAATGTAGGACAAGTCCTGTATGTTCCGGCTGGAGCAGCTAACCAGGCTGTTCAGGTTCCTTCGCAGGCGCAGCCAGCTGCTCCAACGAATACAACCGCCACCGTAAACGGTATGACAGCGGACGAGCAGCAAATGTTGTCATTGGTTAACCAGGAGAGAGCCAAGGCCGGGTTGAAGGCGTTGCAAGCTGATATGAATATCGTTAAAGTTGCTCGCTTGAAAGCTAAAGACATGATTAATCTGAATTACTTTGACCATAATTCGCCAACCTACGGTTCACCTTTTGATATGATGAAACAGTTTGGCATTTCCTATGGTTATGCAGGGGAAAACCTGGCCGGTGCGTCTACTGTGCAGAGCGCTCATACAAATTTAATGAACTCTTCCGGACACAGGGCCAATATTTTAGGTGCAAATTATAATAAGGTTGGTATCGGTATAGTGGACGGTGGAAAATACGGTAAGATGTTTGTTCAGATGTTTACTGATTAAATTAAAAATTTAACAATAGAAGGAAGGGTAAATACCCTTCCTTCTTCACCTTTTACATCTCTCTTTCGGGCATATGCTGCACCATATCAATGGAGCCTAAAATAATGTGTGCCAGTCCAAAGCCTGCCACACCCCAGCCCAGTGCAGGGTTGCTGGCTCGTAGCGCTAACCCGGCCGCTGTTACGGCGGAACCGAGGACAGTTGGAATTAATCCTTCACGTGCCATAGAAAGCCCCCCTTACATATTGAGAGTATATATATTGTGTCTATATTTTATATAATTATGCTCACTAACCGGGGCCATTAGCCAGTATGCGAATTATAAGTTTAAGCGGTATAACAAAGTAAAGATAGGCAAGCCGGCATGGGAGAACTGTATGTTGAATAGTTAATATACATAATTCTCGATATTAGTTAATACTAATCAATATCCAGAATAAAATATATGGAATTGTTATAGTTTATGATGTAAAATAAATACACATAAACAAATATTTTAGTATTAAAGCTCTACTTAGAATGTATATTTAATGCTGCATGAGAAGGGAGATGCCAAGAGTGAGTTTATTCAAAAGAATAGGTGATAATATCAGGGCTAACATAAACAGTTTGCTGGACAAAGCTGAAGATCCGGTGAAAATGCTGGAACAATATTTGCGTGATATGGCTGAGGACATTGCTGAAGCAGAAACTGCGGTAGCCAAACAAATAGCTGTAGTTAAGAGATTTGAAGCGCAGTACCAGGAAGCTCAGGCCATGGTTGAAAAGAGGGAGAGCCAGGCCATGGCAGCTGTGGAAAGCGGACGGGAAGACCTGGCCCGGCGTGCTCTGGAAGATAAGAGACTAAATCAGACCAAGGCAGATGAGTTTTACGCGCAATACCAGCAATACCGGGATGTGGCTGATCGGTTAAAACTCCAGTTGACTGATATGAAAGAAGAGTATGAGAAGATGAAGGCCAGGAAGGCCGCACTGGTAGCCAGGGCCCAGGCCGCTAAAGCTCAGAAGAGCGTTAATGATGTTATGTCCGGTTTTGGTAAAAATAACGCCCGCGGCGGCTTTGAGCGTATGGAAGAAAAAGTCCTGCAGGCCGAAGCAGAAGCTCAAGCAGGCATAGAACTGAGATCATCCGGCGATAATTTGGATGATGAACTGGCAGCACTGGGACAGGGAACTTCGGATATAGACATAGAAATGCAGAGATTAAGAGAAAAGGTGAAAAACAGGCAGTAGCGGGGGAGTACCCCGCTTTTTATATGGTTTGGATGAACTTGCCACGGCTAATAAAAATACCCCGCCCCGAGGCTATTAAATGATTTTTTTCATTATCGTGTACGGAGAACTCTGCCAGGCAGACAGTTTTGCCTAAATGAAGGGCTTGGCCGGTTATTTCGAGTTCAACACCTGTATTTCCTGGAGATACATAATTGACTGTTAGTTCAGCGGTTATAACCTGGATTCCTCTGGTTCTCAAAGCGCAGGCCATAGCTATGTCCCCCAGAGTGGCTGTTACTCCTCCGTGTATTATACCATAAGGATTGGTATGGTCTTTCTCTGCTTGAAAAATAAAGCCGCTGTAACCGTTGCCCAGTCTGATTAACTCTATCCCCAGTAAGCGGGCAAACTGATTGCTTGAATGAAAATCCATAATATTCTTGCACAATTCCGTATCCAGATTATCTTCAATACTAACTGTATGCATAGGATCAACCCTTTCTTTGATAGATATTAAAATTGTTTATATTGGAATTATAAAATAAATATATTAAATTAGATAGCGCTTTAGGCTGAAGATATGTTAACATTGTTTCATAAAGCGTCTGTATCAATATGTATAGGAGATGGGAAAATGGGAAACGAAAATAATGGTCTAAATGCGGAAAGGTTGCTGGCTTATCTATATATTGCCCAGCAGCATTCTTTTTTTGGTGATTTGGCCATGGGAAAATTATTGCAAAAGTTGGACATCTCGAATAATGAATTGATTGCATTTTTGAAGGAATGCATTGATATGGACTGGTTGTCTGTGAAGAACTTTAATGCCAGATATTTTCTGAGGCCTGAATGTGTGGCTGACTTTCCAGTCATCATTTCTTCCACCGGGATTAAACATATTAATGAAAATAACCTTCTGGAACAGGTTAATTCGGAGTTGCGGGATTTAAGGTGTGAGAGCTAGCATTAGATGAGATGAATATTCATTGATGAAAGAATGAAGACGGATCCAAAGGACTATTCTAAGGTTGAGGTGATTGGGTGGCAATTGAAGTATATTAAATCTGCCAACCTTAAGTTTAGTTAAGGTTAGTGGCGAGAGGTGTATTCTATCATGTTAATGCAGGAATATGATGAGTTTGAATTTATTGGTGAGGAGAATGAAGAAGACTTAATTATCCAGGACATAAATCGTTTTAGTGAGTCTGTGATTTGGGGTACGGATTGGACAATTGAGACAATGATTTCTCAATTAAAGAAAGGGAATATAGATTTGAATCCCAAATTCCAACGTCGAGATGCATGGGGAGAAGAAGATAAAAGTAGATTAATAGAATCACTTATATTAGGTATTCCTGTTCCACCTATAATTATTGCTGAACATAAGAAGCAAAGGAATAAATATATTGTAATTGATGGGAAACAACGGCTGCTTTCATTAAGACAATTTGCAGCAGATAATAATGATGAATTTAATAATCTAAAACTAAAAGGCCTTCAATTTTTGAAGGAACTAAATGGGTATAAAATGGAGCAAATAGAGGAAGATTATAATTTAAATCCTTGGCTAAGAAACTTCTTGATAACGCAGTAAAAGAATGGAGAAATAACCGGGTTCACTTAACGGTTGCTTCAATTCTAGGCCATTTTGGTGCTATCCAAACTTCTGATAAAATTTCAACAAAGATTTTTGATGCAATTAAGCGATTTGAAAAAGAAAGGATAGCACAAAATAATGGAATAAAGGAAGTTGATATCATTAAACTTTTTAAACCGTTAGGGATTGAGAAGGATCAAATCGATGCTGCATTGCTTTCAACGTTAGACTCATATGGTGGAGACAGAGGATTTACGGCACATAGCTCTGCCAAAACCCACCAACCGATAGATCCCCGTACCGAACTGAGAACCGTAGAGATTATACTGGATGGACTAAAGGATTTTGATGCAGAAATAATAAAGCTTATCAGCTAGGATTTGCTTATTAACCAGTTCTCTAGCTAGCAGAGTTCACTGGATGTTTTAATTGGAACTACGGCAATATTAATAATACAAGGGTTATGCTATAACTTCATGCCCTTCGCTTTGCTTTATATTTATATAAGGGGCGGACCCCTGTTAAATACCGACCTCAATTACACAAAGAGGTAGAACCAGCATGATACAAAATGTTATGGCTATTTCTTCTTTAGGTCTTTTGCTGAGGTCTGTTCCGAAAGCGTCGGGATAAGCCGGCAGAAAGTGGTTAGTGAGTTATTGGTAGCATAGGTAGCATAACCTGATGACATTGGCATATGTACGGCATAGCTGTTCACGAAGCGGCAGGCTATGTCATAGCCCGGCGTGGCTTGGGCTTTGATCATGAGAAGATACCCAAGATATTGCTTGATAAACTGGTTAAAGAGAAACCTGAATTTAAACAAATGGCAAATTGGAAACAATGGTCGGCAGTTAAAAAGTCTGTGCTGGCCAAAATTAAAAAAATCACGAAAAGGAGGTCAAAAAGATTAGGCGAAGTTCAATTATTTTTATTTGCCTACTACTTTTTTGTGTAGGCTGTAGCCAAAACACTAAGGACAAAAGCACTATGCAAGGTGATAAATTTTCAGAGAAAACTAAAATAACTTCATATTCTTCAACAGAAGATACGCCTACTCCTAAAACATCAAGCCTATCTTTTACCGAGCAAAATAATTCATCAGAGGAAATGAAAATGATTATGAAAGCGGTACCAAACGCCTACTTCTCGTCAGTAGACAATGTGAAAGTAACAATCACCAATAACACTTCTATTAAGGTTTATACCGGTTTGGATTATTCTATTGAACATTACAACGGTTCTGCCTGGGATAAAATACCATTAGAAGTTTTCATTAACGATGTTATGATTATCTTGCTTCCTCAAGAGTCTAAAGACTTTATTATCCATTTATACCCTGAACAGTATGATTACCAGTCAGGCAGGTATCGTGTATGCAAAACTGTTTCAACGACTCAACGGATAGATGACCCTGAACGGAGGACATATGACCTAACTGCTGAATTTAACATAGATTAATTGCTAATTATTAGATACATGGGAACCATAGATCAATGTCAATAATTTTTTAAAAATTATTCTATAAGGAAACGTTATAGACGGCTTTTTAAGCCGCCTTAGTTTTAGGGGTAATACCAGCGTCGCTGTCAGCCAGACGCAAAAGTAGGCCCATAACCAGCGAACCTGACACCAGGGGCAAACGCATGATGAACAATTTATGTAAGTGAAAAAACGGAATTACCCCCGGAGGTTAATAATTTTTTATATGTTAGCAACGCGCAGCTGAGGAGTTACTATGATCAAAAGCTTGGTTTTGATCATAGTAATTTTGAGAATATCCTATAATGACGGATTTTTATTTTAGCTTATAAATCTGGCTGCTGCCAGCAGCGGCAGGTGATCCGAAGCCTGGCCGGGCAATGTTGTCTGGCAGATTTCTTTCCAATGGGCTGAGAGAAAGATATAATCCAATTTTTCTGACGGGCGGTCAGACGGGTATGTTTTAAGATCATTATTTTTGCTTTCTGTAGAAACTGATTTCCGCTCCAAACAGGCTCTAAGCTGCTCAATAACAGGATCATTCGGTGTGGTGTTGAAATCGCCTGTTAAAATGGTAGGCAGTTGTATCTCTCCCAGCAGTTCAATAATCTTATTAACCTGTTTTTGCCTGGAAGATGTACTTAAACCAAGGTGAGTATTACAGAACCTGATCTTTTTATTATTAATATTGATTAATACATCTAAAAGTGCTCTCTGCTCTCCGGTACCGGGCAGCAGGGTGTTTTTATGTCCTTTGATAGGGTATTTGCTCAATATGGTGTTGCCAAAGCGGGAAAAAAACGCGGGTTTGCAGGCTCCGCCGAAAACATAATGCATTCCCAGCAGGCGGGCCAATTTCCTGGCTTGAGAACTAAAGCAACTTCTTTTCATATATTTATCCGTTTCCTGCAGGCCTACCAAATCTGCTCCACTGCACTTAATTACCCAGGCGATCCTGGATAAAGAACGCCGGTTATCCATGCCCATACCGCTTTGAATATTGAAGGAAAGTATTTTTATTGGTTTAGTCATGAGTTAAACTCCCGATTATTCGTCTCTCTTGTTTAAAAAGTATCTCTGTATAGTGTATGCTTTAGCTTGATAAATGGCAGCATAGCTCCGATCGTGTTATAATACCTTATCTGATAATATTAATGAGGTTTATAAATATGGCTGAAAAAATATTGGCAATTGAAACATCCTGTGATGAAACTTCTGCCGCCGTATTGGACGGGGGGACCAGGATCCTGAGCAACATCATTTCATCACAGATTGACGTTCATCGCAAGTTTGGCGGAGTTGTGCCGGAGGTTGCTTCCCGCAAACACCTGGAATTAATTAATCATGTTATTGCCGAGGCTTTGCAGGCTGCCGGGCTTTGTTTTGGAGAACTGGACGCGGTTGCAGTGACTTACGGGCCCGGTCTGGTCGGTGCTCTGCTGGTAGGGCTGTCTGCCGGTAAAGCTATAGCTTACGCGGCAGATATTCCTCTCATTGGTGTGAATCACCTGGAAGGGCATATATATGCCAATTTTCTCCGCGAACCTGATTTGGCCTTTCCTTTGCTCTGTCTGGTAGTTTCCGGCGGGCATACTGACCTGGTATATATCGCCGGTCACGGCGAATACCGGGTGATAGGCAGGACCAGGGATGACGCTGCCGGAGAGGCCTTTGACAAGGTAGCCCGCACTCTGGGTTTAGGTTATCCGGGCGGTCCGCAGATTGAAAAAGCCGCTGTGGAAGGAAACCCTCAGGCGGTTATGTTTCCCCGTGCCTATCTGGAGGAAGGCAGTTTGGATTTTAGCTTCAGCGGACTGAAATCTTCGGTAATCAATTACCTGCACCGGGCCCGCCAGCGTGGTGAAGCTGTGCATATTCCCAATCTGGCGGCAAGTTTTCAACAGGCGGCTGTGGATGTTTTAGTGGATAAAACAATTACCGCCGCACAGGAGCATAATGTGTCGTTAATTATGCTGGCCGGAGGGGTGGCAGCCAACAGCCTTTTGCGGACAGAGCTTCAGAAAGCTGTCTGTTCTTCCGGTCGTCGTTTAGTATATCCCTCGCTGGTTTTATGCACAGATAATGCGGCTATGATCGGCTGTGCTGCTCACTTTAAATATATAAGAGGAGAATTTGCGCCGCTGACGCTCAATGCCATACCCGGTTTAAGACTGGGCGAATGTCGATATTAGTTGAAAATACGAAAATAATTTAGTATCCTGTTCTATATTGACAACTTGAAGAGTCTGTGGATTTATTTCTGTGGATATTGTGGATAAGTCTGTTGATAACTTATTATATAAGGGGTTAGCCTGTGGGTGAATATGTACATAAAAAACTCAAATAACTATATTCGAACTCTTGTTTTGCAAAGTGCACAGAACGCTAATATTTTACCGCTAACATCTGTTTGTAATGTGCAGTGCATATTTTGCAGTCACCGCCAGAATCCGCCTTCTGTGGAGGCTTTTCGTACCGGTCATCGAAGCTTGCGGGAAATAAAAGAAACATTGGATTTTATGGATGCGAACAAACCTGTTGTCATAGGTGAGTCTGTAACCAGAATACTGGAGGGGGAACCCTTTACACACCCGCAGATAGTTTCGGTGCTTAAACTAATACGTGAAAGAATGCCTGCTGCCAATATTCGCATTACTTCTAACGGTACCCTTTTGGATAAAATAATGATTGATTTTTTAGCTTCTCTGGGCGGCATAACCATTAACCTGTCACTTAACAGCGCAGATGTTAGAATGCGTCAGATACTGATGTCTGACCGGCGGGCTCAAGAGGCTGTGCTGGCAGCGGAGTTACTGGGCAGTGCAGGTTTAGAATGGCACGGCAGCATAGTAGCCATGCCCTGGTTGACCGGTTGGACGGACATAGAGAAAACCGTTCTCTATATGGAAAGCTGCGGTGCTCAAACTGTAAGAATATTCATGCCCGGCTATACCAATCTGGCGGAAAAACAGCTGCGCTTTAAGCTTTCCCTCTGGTCGGAATTAAAAAACTTCGTGCTTGAGCTAAGGTCAAAGGTGAGTCTCCCCTTAACCTTTGAACCCCAAATGCTGGCGGATCTTAGAGCGGAAATAACCGGTGTGTTAAAAGCCTCTCCGGCCCAGGCAGCCGGGCTGAGAGCCGGAGACAGGGTACTGTCTGTAAACGGTAAAGAAGCGTTAACTAGGGTACAGGTTTTCAGCAATATATTAGTGGCCTCTAATCCTCGACTGAGGGTGCGAAGAACAAAGAAATCCGGTATAACTTTGCCGGGCAATATTTCTTATGAGTATAATGCAGCTATTGACGATGCAAGTGAAGAGCTTGAAGTGCGGGTTTTTAAAGAGAGAGGCCAAACATCGGGACTGGTAATGGATTATGACCTGCATCCTGATATGATTTACGATATGGTTGATGCGGCAAGAAAAAATCGGGCGAACAGTGTACTGGTGCTGACTTCTGTTCTGGCGGAGCAATTAATCAAAATAGGTGTAGAAAGATTTTTTGATTACCCGGCGGAAGTACAAGTTCTGGCTGCGGCAAACCACTTTTTCGGAGGTTCAATAATGTCCGCCGGACTTTTGACTGTAGATGATTTTGCCCTGGCTTTAAGGGAATGGCTTAATGATTCCGGCTGGCAGCCTGATTTAATACTTTTACCCGGTTTGGCCTTTGATCTAAAGGGAAGGGATTTATCAGGCAAATCCTACTTAGACCTGTCGGAGGAATTTGGTATTGTAGTTGTGGCTTTATAATTCGCGGTTAATTAATGGTACAGCAATATTGTATGGTAAAGTATTTTCTCAAATATGGAGGATGTAGGGTGTGCTATGGTTATCCCAGCGAAGCCCTAACCCCATTGATTGGTATGCAACCAAAACAGAGTATATATTTTTTATTCACCGATATGTTATACTTTATTTATTAAATAGTTGCGTAGGAGGTGTTTGTTTGTGAAAGTAAAACAAGTATCAGTCTTTCTGGAAAACAAATCAGGCCGTTTAGCCAGGGTAACTCAGGTGCTGGGCAACAATAATATCAATATCCGGGCTCTCTCCATTGCCGATACTACAGATTTCGGCATTTTGCGTTTAATTGTCAATGACCCTGACAAGGCTTTTACTGTGCTGAAAGAGGACGGTTTTACTGTCAGTGTCACCGAGGTTCTGGCAGTTGAAGTTAGAGATGAGCCGGGCGGTCTCAGCAATATACTGGAAGTATTAAAACAGGCGGGCATTAATATTGAATATTTGTATGCCTTTTTACAGAAAGCCTCCAACGCTGCATTGGTAGTCTTTCGCGTAGAACAAATAGACGAGGCCATAATAGCTTTACAAGAAAAAAATGTTAATATATTGGCCGGAGATGAAGTATACAGGTTGTAATACCGGGAATCTCCCGGTATTTGAATTATAAGTTTATTTTGAAAAGTTCTATTTTTCCTCCTTTTGCAGGAGGAAATTTTATTTGTAACGAAGAATTTAAATCTTTTAATAAGTCAGAATTTTAGGGAGGAGTTCCCGTGTCGAAAAGTGAATTGAGAAAAAGAGTTATGGAGGACAGGAAAGCTATTCCTGCCGCGGAAGCTAAAGAAAAGAGTGATATAATACAGCAGCGGGTGTTGTCTATGGATGAATATGCAAAGGCCTCCACTATCATGCTTTATCTGGATTTCCGCAATGAAGTTCAGACTGATAAAATAATTATTGATGCTCTTTCCAAAGGGAAGAGAATATCCATACCCGTCTCTGATGTTGCTACCAAGCGTCTTACCCCTTCACAGATTATGGATTATCCCGGTGACTTAACCGAAGGTACTTACGGTATATTGGAACCCAGACAGGAATGCATTAGACCTCTGGAACCGGAGGATTTGGATTTAATTATTGTTCCTGGAGTAGCTTTTGATGAGGAATGTAACCGGTTGGGTTACGGGGCAGGGTTTTATGACAGGTTTCTACCCCGCACCAGGCCGGGTACAGTATTTATAGCCCTGGCTTTTGAAATGCAAATTCATGCCAAGGTTTATCAACAAAGTCATGATTGCCCGGTACACTATGTAGTAACAGAAAACCGGGTAATCAAGAAACTGTCTGAAAGTTGAGAGGAGGGAAATAAAAAACCGGTTGTTTGCACATGTGGATGTTCAAACAACACTATTATTCCGAAACAGCAGGCATTGCAGGAGCTATTGCAAAAGTTTATGGGATATAAAGGGGTAATTGTTCCTGTACTGCCGGGAGGGCAGGATATTTACGGATATCTCCCAAAGGAGGTAATGCAGCAAATTGCTGAAGATTTGAGGATTCTCTTTAGCAAAATTTACGGTGTGGCCACCTTCTATGCCCAGTTTCACTTAAAACCCCGTGGGCGTAACATATTCATGTCTGTCAGGGTACAGCCTGCCACGTGCGGGGCTGTGAGTTTGATGCCATTTGTAAAGATTAGTTGAGCAAGTCAGGGTATTAATGAGTTGAAATGTAAGATTTTTTTACCGATTGTTGCGTAGTTCTATCTTGCCCTGTGCAGTATTTGCGTGTGCCGGGCTTACTTAATTTAATAACAGAGAGGGGGAAAACCGGGAAGTGTTGTCAATTTCTAGAGACATAGTGACAGCACGGTTTCGGTGATAAAAAATGTCCGTTACTTCAATTGTAAGCGGAATCAAAATTGCCGTAGCCAATAAAATAACTGTTTTGGAAGCAGCCAGGCCAGCCAGGGTGTTTATTTCTACTTTTTGACATCATCCATGATTTCCCAGTTAGGGAAGTTATAATGTATGCATAGTGGATATACCTGCTGTGAATAATCTGACTGCCTCCCATGTAACAGAAATTATGTAAAGTGTGGATATTTATATAATATCCTGTTATTTGTTATGCTTTAATTAATTTCCATGAGGAGGTATAAAATAGTGTCTTCTGTAACTTTAACTATTAATGGTCAACAAGTGACTGTTCCCAAAGGAACCTCTGTGTTGTATGCTGCCAGAAAAATAGGCGTTGATATTCCCACCCTTTGTCATGATCAGGAACTCACCAGATTTGGAGCCTGCCGTATATGTGTTGTGGAAATTCCGGGCATGCGTAACCTGCCGGCTTCTTGTGTTACCGAAGCGACGGACGGAATGGTGGTTTTTACCGAATCCGAAGCTGTGGTAGAAGCTCGTAAAACAATTCTTGAACTGATGCTGGCCAATCATCCAATAGATTGCCTGATATGTAGTAAAAACGGTGCCTGCAGCCTGCAGAATTATGCTTACCGTTACGATGTTCAGGGAAATGCCTTTCCCGGAGAAAAACACAATTATCCTATCGAAAATGAAAACCCCTTTATTGTTAGAGACATGAATAAATGTATTCTTTGCGGCAAGTGCGTCCGGGCTTGTGCGGAAATACAAGGCCGCAGTGTGATTGATTTTGCTTATCGAGGCTTTGATGCTAAAGTAAGCCCGGCCATGGATTTGCCTTTAGGAGAATCGGAATGCGTTTTTTGCGGCAGTTGTGTTGCTGTTTGCCCGGTGGGTGCTTTGAGTGAAAAGGCTATGTTGGGTAAAGGACGTACCTGGGAAGTTAAAAAGGTTCGCACTACCTGCCCCTTCTGCGGTGTAGGCTGCAATTATGACTTGAACGTCAAGGACGGAAAAGTAATCGGTGTTACCTCCAACCCGGACAGTCCGGTTAACGGGCGCCATACGTGCATAAAAGGACGTTTTGGAACAGATTATATTCACAGCCCGCAGCGTTTAACCAGGCCTTTGATTAAGAAAAACGGTGAATTTGTTGAAGCCACCTGGGATGAGGCTTTGGATCTGGTGGCAGCCAAATTAGGTGAAATAAAAGATAAATACGGCAGTGATGCCATTGCCGCACTTTCTTCAGCACGCTGCACCAATGAAGATAATTATGTGCTGCAAAAATTCATCCGTGCCCGCATAGGCACCAATAATGTCGATCACTGTGCACGCACTTGCCATGCCTCGACTGTGGCCGGTTTGGCTATAAGTTTTGGAAGTGGTGCAATGACCAACTCTTTTAATGATATCTTAACAACTGATTTATTGTTTGTTATCGGTGCTAATGCTACTGAAGCACACCCGATAGCCGGTGCTAAAATGCTTCAGGCTGTGCAGAAAGGTACTAAATTAGTGGTGGCTGATCCCCGCAGAATTGAACTGGCGGAGAGAGCCGATTACTGGTTGCAGCACAAACCTGGTACAGATATCCCGTTGATGAATGGGTTAATGCATATTATTATTAAAGAAGATCTTTATGATAAAAGATTCGTGGAAGAACGCACTGAGGGTTTTGAAGAACTTAAGGCAACAGTAGAAAAATACCCGCCGGAAAAAGTCTCAGAAATCACCGGTGTTCCGGCAGAGATCTTATATGATGTGGCGAGACTTTATGCCACTTCTCATAATGCGCTGATTTGCTACACACTGGGTATTACTGAGCATGTGTGCGGTGTGGACAATGTTATGAGTACTGCCAATATGGCTATGCTGACAGGTCATATCGGCAGGGCAGGTTCGGGTGTGAATCCGCAGCGTGGTCAGAATAATGTGCAGGGTGCCTGTGATATGGGGGCATTGCCCAATGTGTATCCAGGGTATCAACAAGTGGTTAGTCCGGAGGCACAGGCTAAGTTTGAGAAGGCATGGGGAGTTAAGCTGTCCGGCAAACTTGGTTTAATGATTCCGGATATTATGGATTCCGCTGTTGAAGGCAAAATAAAGGCTATGTATATAATGGGAGAAGATCCGGTGCTAACAGATCCTGATGCGCACCATATTCACAAAGCTATGAATAATCTTGAATTCTTAGTGGTGCAGGAAATTTTTATGTCAGAAACGGCTAAATATGCTGATGTAATACTCCCGGGGGCAAGTTTTGCGGAGAAGGACGGTACCTTCACTAACTCTGAGAGAAGAGTGCAGAGGGTTCGTAAGGCTATCGAGCCTATTGCGGATTCTAAAGCTGACTGGGAAATCGTTTGTTCTGTCAGCAACCGTATGGGTTATCCCATGAATTACAGTTGGCCCGGAGAAATATTTGATGAAATGGCTGCTTTAACTCCCTCATATGGCGGGATGAATTATGACAGAATTGATGCAAAAGGCTTGCAATGGCCCTGCCCGACGCTGGATCACCCGGGAACGCCGATACTGCATACTCAGAGCTTCACCAGAGGCAAAGGGTTGTTAAAGGGCATCGAACATGTGCCTCCGGCAGAACTGCCTGACGCTGAATACCCGTATCTGTTGTCGACCGGCCGCATTTTATACCACTATAATGTTACGACTCGTCATTCGAAAGGTTTGGGCACTCACAGACCTGAAGAAATGGCTCAAGTTAACCCAATTGATGCCTGCGTTCTGGGGGTTAATACCGGTGATAAAGTGGAAGTTGCATCACGCCGCGGTTCTCTTACAACTAAGATAGCAGTAACCGATAAAGTACCGCCGGGAATGATCTGGATGAGCTTTCACCATGCGGAGACTCCTACTAACCAGCTTACTGTTAATGCTTTTGACCCGGTTAGCAAGACTGGTGAATATAAGATAGCTGCTGTTAAACTGGAAAAAGCTGAATAAGTAAAAGATTTTTAAACTTCCTCCTTTCATTAGAGGAAATCAATTTTTGAATGAAGAATTTAAATCTTTTAATAAGTCAGAATTTTATAGAGGAATTTTTATGTCGAAAAGCGAATTATGAAAAAGACCCATGAAAATGCAAATTTATGTTAAGGTCTGCCATTAAAGTCATGATTGCCCGGTACACTATATAGTAACTGAAAACCGGGTAATCATGAAAGTTGTCTAAAAGTTGAGAGGAGGGAAATAAAAAATTGGCTTGTACATGTGGATGTTCAAACAACACTATTGATCCGAAACAGCAGGCCCTGCAGGAACTATTGCAAAAGTTTAAGGGATATAAAGGAGCAATCATTCCTGTTCTGCAGGGAGCACAGGATATTTACGGCTACCTCCCCAAAGAGGTAATGCAGCAGATCTCTAAGGACTTAAGGGTTCCCTTTAGTAAGATTTACGGTGTGTCAACCTTTTATGCCCAGTTTCACTTGAAACCACGCGGGCGCAATATTGTCCGCGTCTGTCAGGGTACTGCATGCCACGTGCGGGGCGGCAAGAAGATCTTCGAAGCGGTGGAAAAGGTTCTGGGAATTAGTGAAGGCGGAACCACTGAAGATTTGCGTTTTACCCTGGAAACAGTGGCCTGTCTGGGCGCTTGCGGTTTGGCACCGGTATTGATGATCAATGACGACACCCATGGCCGTCTGGTTCCCGGAGATATCCAGGGGATTTTGGAACAATACGAGTAATCGGGAGGTGAAAAGATGAAAAGTTTGGCTGAAGTACGGGCTAAGATGGGAGAAGAGTATAAGCAGAAGTTTACCCGTGCCCGTGTGGTGGTTGGCCTTGGTACTTGCGGAATTGCAGCCGGCGGTGACAAAGTAATGAAGGCTCTGCAAGCTATAGTTGCCGGCCGTGTTTTGGATATAGATGTCGACTTTACCAGCTGTATCGGGATGTGCTATGCGGAACCTACCGTAGAAGTAGCTCTCCCCGGTGAAGCCAGTGTTATATACGGGGATGTTAATCCTGAGAACGTTATCCGTTTGATTGATGAGCATGTAATAGGTAAAAAGCCGGTTGAAGATATGGCGATTCTCCAAATAGTTGAGAACGGTGCCAAAGCTTATGAAGGCATTACCTTGATGGAAGATTACGACTTTTATAAAATGCAGGTTCGCACAGTTACATCCAGACTGGGCAGAACCAACCCGGAGAGCATTGTAGATTACATTGCCACCGGCGGTTATGAAGGTCTGGAGAAGATTCTCTCCGGTATGACTCAGCAGCAAGTTATTGATGAGATCAAAACTTCCGGCCTGCGTGGCCGTGGGGGCGGTGGCTTCCCCACCGGTATGAAGTGGCAGTTTACCCATAACTCACCCGGAGATAAAAAGTATATCGTTTGCAACGCTGACGAAGGCGACCCCGGTGCTTTCATGGATCGCAGCGTCTTAGAGGGTGATCCGCACTCAGTTTTAGAAGGTATGATCATTGCAGGTTATGCTATCGGTGCCGATGAAGGCTATATCTATGTGAGGGCCGAGTATCCCCTGGCTATTCACCGTTTAAATCTGGCAATTGCCCAGGCAGAAGAGATTGGCATGCTGGGCGAAAACATTTTAGATACAGGCTTTAACTTTAAACTGCGCATCAAGGCCGGTGCCGGTGCTTTCGTATGCGGTGAAGAAACAGCTCTCTTGACCTCTATCGAAGGTAACCGCGGTATGCCTCGCGTGCGTCCTCCCTTCCCGGCTGTTAAAGGCCTTTGGGAGAAGCCGACTAACTTAAACAATGTTGAAACCTATGCCAACGTGCCTTTCATTATCCGTAAGGGCGGCGAATGGTACGCCTCCATGGGTACCGAGAAGAGCAAAGGCAGTAAAGTGTTCTGTCTGACCGGCAAGATTAAGAATACCGGTTTAGTGGAAGTTCCCATGGGTATCAGCGTCAGAGATATTATCTATAAAGTCGGCGGCGGCATTCAAGACGACAAGAAATTTAAGGCTGTTCAGGCCGGCGGTCCTTCCGGCGGCTGCTTGCCGGAAGAAAAGCTGGATTTGCCGGTAGACTATGATTCACTGAACGCTGCCGGTGCGATTATGGGTTCCGGCGGTTTGGTTGTCATGGACGAAACCACCTGTATGGTGGATGTGGCCCGTTTCTTCCTAAACTTCACCCAGGCAGAGTCCTGCGGTAAATGTACCCCCTGCCGTGAGGGTACCAAGCGCATGCTGGAAACCTTGACCCGTATCTGTGAGGGTACAGGTAAGCCGGAAGATATTGAGACACTGGAGCGTATGGGCAGAGTAATCACCAAGACAGCTTTGTGTGGTTTGGGACAAACCTGTGCCAACCCGATTCTCTCTACCATGCGTTATTTCAAAGATGAATATCTTGCCCACATTAATGACAAACGCTGTCCGGCCGGTGCCTGCACAGAATTGTTAACCTTTGTGATTGATAAGGAAAAATGCAACGGCTGCGGTAAGTGCGCAAGGAGTTGTCCTGCCGGAGCTATTACCGGTGAGAAGAAAATGCCGCATGAAATTGATATCACCAAGTGCATCAAATGCGGTGCCTGTCTGGCCGGTTGTAAGTTTGACGCTATTTACAAAGCCTAAGGTAATATTATTATAATATATGGAAGGGAGGGAAGCCGGGAAGCGTTGTGCAGTCTTCTTTGCAAAGCATAAAACTGGGTAATACAGCGCGGTTTCGGTGTTCATAAATGTCTGTTAATTTAACTATCAATGGTAAAAAGGTAAATGTTCCTAAGGGTACCACTGTGCTTGACGCAGCCAAACAAGCGGGAATTTTTATACCTACTTTTTGCCATGATCCAGAATTTCCTAGGTTCGGAGCTTGCCGTATCTGTGTGGTAGATATTCCTGGTATGCGTAACCTGCCTGCTTCGTGTGTAACTGAAGTAACGGAAGGTATGGAAGTATACACAGAATCACCGGCAGTGGTAGAAGCACGGAAAACTATTTTAGAGTTGCTTCTGGCCAACCATCCCAAGGATTGCTTGACCTGTGAGAGAAACGGCGATTGCCGCTTGCAGGACTATGCTTTTCAATACGGAGTGAAAGAAAGTCCGTTTGAAGGGGAAAAGAAAAATCATCCTCTTGATGATTCCAACCCCTATATAGTGCGTGATCCCAATAAGTGTATTCTATGTGGCAGGTGTGTCAGTACTTGCAATGCTATTCCTGAGCGCAGTGTGATTGATTTCGGTTACCGTGGTTTTAATACCAAGATTGTGACCGGTATGGATCTGCCTTTGGCTGAATCGGATTGTGTTTATTGCGGTAGATGTGTAGCTGTTTGTCCGGTCGGGGCCCTGACTTGGAAACCGCTGGCAGGAAAAGGACGGGTATGGGAAATGGAGAAAGAGGAAGTTACCTGTACCTTCTGCGACAGTGGCTGTAAATTTAATTTACTTAAGAAACAGGGTAAGACTATCGGGGTGGTACCCAAGTCTACAGCAGTTGGACGTCCGCTTTGTCTGAAGGGCCGTTTGGGTTTACAGTTGAAGTATATGGATGAGCCTGCTTTGCCGTTTATTAAGAAGGACGGTGTATTCTCTCAAGTTTCTTGGGCGGAAGCACTGAACATAGAAGAAGTATTGGCAAAAATCTTAAAGATGAACAATAGTAATGAGAAATAGATAAGAACTTTAGCTATGCGAGGGATTCGGTTAAGCCGGTGTAAGTCAGGTATTAAACTAGGTTAAGATATTGTTATTGAGGGAATTTATGTGATATTCCGTGGCGGACACCGGATTTGCTGAATCGTTTGATATTTTGAATTCCGGAAAGGAGGAAAATTGATTGGGTTCTGTTACATTAACCATTAATGATCAACAGGTTACGGTTCCTAAGGGTACTTCCGTCTTGTACGCTGCCAGAAAAATAGGAATTGATATTCCTACTTTCTGCCATGACCAGGAGCTTGCCAGATTCGGAGCTTGCCGTATCTGTGTTGTGGAAGTACCGGGCATGCGCAACCTGCCTGCTTCCTGTGTTACCGAAGCAACGGACGGTATGGTGGTATACACTGAGTCCGAAACGGTAGTGGAGGCACGCAAAACAATTCTCGAATTGATGTTGGCCAATCACCCGGCTGACTGCCTGACTTGCAGCAAAAACGGTGACTGCAGATTGCAAGATTATGCCTATCGTTATAATATCAGGGGAGACGTTTTCTTCGGGGAGAAGCATAATTATCCTATCGAAGACAGCAACCCGTTCATTATAAGAGATATGAATAAATGCATTCTGTGCGGCAAATGTGTTCGCGCTTGTGCAGAGGTGCAGGGCCGCGGTGTGATTGATTTTGCTTACAGGGGTTTTAATGCTAAAGTGGCCACCGCCATGGATTTGCCTTTGATTGAATCGGAATGTGTATTCTGCGGCAGTTGTGTGGCTGTTTGCCCGGTGGGTGCCCTGACTGAGAAAGCTATGAGCGGTAAAGCACGTATCTGGGATATTAAAAAGGTGCGCACCACTTGCCCGTTCTGTGGAGTAGGCTGCAACTTCGACCTGAATGTTGCCGACGGTAAAGTTATCGGTTCTACCTCCAATCCCGACAGCCCGGTTAATGGCCGTCATTTGTGCGTAAAAGGCCGTTTTGGGATAGATTATATTCATAACCCGAAACGTTTAACCACGCCTCTAATTAAGAAAAACGGTGAATTTGTTGAAGCCGGTTGGGATGAGGCTCTTGACCTGGTTGCTTCTAAATTGACTGAAGTGAAGAATAAGTACGGCAGTGATGCTGTAGCCGCACTTTCTTCAGCCCGTTGTACCAATGAAGACAATTATGTACTACAAAAACTTCTTCGCGCGGCAATCGGCACCAATAACGTCGATCACTGCGCCCGTACCTGACACGCTCCCACAGTAGCTGGTCTGGCTACAAGTTTTGGTAGTGGCGCAATGACAAACTCTTTTAGCGATATATTGAAAACTGATTTGCTGTTTGTAATCGGTTCAAACGCAACTGAAGCACACCCGATGGCAGGTGCTAAAATGCTTCAGGCAGTTCAGAAGGGCATTAAGATGGTAGTAGTTGACCCTCGCCGCATTGAACTGGCAGAAAAGGCTGATTACTGGCTGCAGCTTAAGCCCGGTACAGATATTCCGTTGTTAAACGGTTTAATGCATATTATTATCAAGGAAGATCTCTACGATAAGAAGTTCGTGGAAGAGCGAACCGAAGGTTTTGAGGAACTCAAGGCTACGGTAGAAAATTACCCGCCGGAAAAAGTTTCGGAAATGACAGGTATTCCGGTAGAAGACTTATATGATGTGGCAAGACTCTATGCAACCTCCTACAATGCGCTTATTTGCTATACACTGGGTATCACCGAGCATATTTGCGGTGTGTTCAACGTTATGAGTATTGCCAACCTGGCTATGCTTACCGGACATATCGGCAGGCCCGGTTCCGGCGTGAACCCGCAGCGCGGTCAGAATAACGTGCAAGGTGCCTGTGATATGGGTGCACTGCCTAACGTTTATCCCGGTTACCAACCTGTTATTAACCCGGATGCTCAGGCCAAGTTTGAAAAGGCATGGGGTGTTCCTTTATCCGGCAAGCTTGGTTTGACTATTCCTGATATGATGGACGCGGCGGTGGAAGGAAAAGTCAAGGCCATGTATATATTGGGCGAAGATCCCGTGCTCACAGATCCTGACGCTCATCATATCCGCAAGGCTATGAGTAAACTGGACTTCCTGGTAGTGCAGGAATTATTCATGTCAGAGACAGCCAAATACGCTGATGTAATACTGCCCGGAGCAAGTTTTGGTGAAAAAGACGGTACCTTCTCCAACTCTGAAAGAAGAGTGCAGAGGGTTCGCAAGGCTATTGATCCGATAGCAAATACCAAAGCTGACTGGCAAATTGTCTGCGAAGTGAGCAACCATATGGGGTATCCCATGAATTTTGCTTCGCCGGAAGAAATCTTCAATGAAATGGCTTCATTGACTCCCTCCTATTGTGGGATGAATTATGAAAGAATAGATGCGAAGGGATTGCAATGGCCTTGCCCGACCCTGGATCACCCGGGTACCCCTGTACTGCATACGCAGAGCTTTACCAGAGGTAAGGGTTTGTTCAAGGGTATTGATCATGTTCCACCGGCTGAAATGCCTGATGCTGAATATCCGTACCTGTTGTCCACCGGGCGGATACTGTATCACTACAATATCACAACCCGTTACTCGCAAGGTTTGGATGCTCACAGACCGGAAGAAATGGCTCAGATTAATCCGGTTGATGCCTGTAAGTTTGGTGTGGAAACAGGTGGTAAACTTAGAGTTACTTCCCGCCGAGGTTCTGTGGTAACCAAGGTCGTCGTAACCGACAAGGTACCGGCAGGATTGATTTGGATGAGCTTCCACTACTGGGAGACACCTACTAACGAGCTTACTGTCGATGCGTTTGACCCGATCAGTAAGACTGGTGAGTATAAGGTGGCCGCTGTTAAATTAGAAAAAATTCAAGAGTCGAAAGAAATAGGTGCTTAAAGAAGAAACCGGAGTGTCGAGCTCCGGTTTTTTCATTACAATACAATAATGACAGTAACACAGAACAAATAAATTCTATATTAGTTTAAGTTGTTTATAGGGTAAATGATTGTTTGTTGATATAATTAATTGATATGAATATACATAATATAACTGTATACTACATAATTAAATTATTTAGTTGCACTTTATTAAACTCAATATAAATAGACATAACATTGCTACAATAATATTAAATAATATAAGTACAGGTGTCAATGCTTTACAAAAAGTATTTCCAAATTATATTTATTCTTTCCAAAAGAGCAATTACAATGTAACATAAACTTATTGCCGAAGGCGCCGGTTTATTCTGCTGTATTCCTTTGCTTTTTTAAAATCCTCCGGTGTATTGGCATTCATCAAATTTTTCTGTTGATCAAAGATCATATCGGATGTTTGCAGTTCAAAAGTTTTCCACCTGGTTAGAGGTATCAGATCAATAATCTTATATATTCCCTGCTTTAAAGCGGTTTCCGCGACCGCGGCAAAATTTTTGCTGTATATGGAAAACAGCGGTTCTAAATGATTTTGTATAGAAAGCATAACAACATCATAATCTTCTATGCTTTTTGTCAGCAATTGAATGGTTTGGACATTAGGATAAGGGATATCACAGGCTGCTACAAAACTATAAAAATGTTTGGCGGACAGTAAGCCTGCATGTATCCCGGACAGAGGTCCACAGCCGGGGTAAATATCCGGGATAATCTTATAACCGGTATGTCCGTAAGTTTTTTCATCCCCGCCGGCAATAATTATTTCGGAACATACCGGGGCTATAATGCGGGCAACCCTTTCTATCAGTGGGATACCGTCAATATCCAGAAGTGCTTTATTAGTGCCCATACGACTGCTTTTTCCACCGGCCAGAATTATGCCCGATATGTTCAATTTGTCTCATCCTTTACGAAATATTACATGCAATAGCCTTCCGGCAGCAAAAGTGCCTTAACCTCATCTCCTATATCCAAAGGCCCGTGTCCTTTAGGTATATCAATCAGAGCATTGCACTGCAGCATTGACTTCAAAGCTCCCGGACTTTGTATTCCGGCCGGTGCGGCATGGTAAATGCCGTCTTTCCAGGTTAGAACAGCTCTCATAAAACGCCTCTGGCCGCTCTTTTTCTTAAAGGGAACATCCATAACAGCTTTTACCTCAGGCAAATTCTCACCTTTTTTGCCGCAGATAGACTGAATTATTGGCCTGGCCAGCAAAACGAATGTTATCATAGAGGCAGCCGGATTTCCGGATAAGCCTATAACCAACTGCCCGTCTCTTTCTCCGCATACCGCCGGAGTGCCGGGTTTCATGCCGACTTTCCAAAACAAAGTATTAATGTTGCTAATTTTGATGGCTTCTTTTACATAGTCCTTTTCTCCTACCGAGACACCGCCCGTGGTAATAACTAAATCATTTTCCTGTAAAGCCTGGTTTAGCGCGGAAGCAATTTTGTTTTTATCATCCGGAACGCTCTTAATAGGTACAGCCAGTCCACCGGCTTCGGTAATTTGCGCGGTTATTGCGTAAAGGTTGCTGTTATATATTTTGCCGGTTTGCCGTGGCTGACCGATATCCAGCAATTCATCTCCGCAGGAAAAAACTGCGATTCTTGGTTTTCTGAATACTTTTACTGTTCCTCGCCCCAGCGATACCAGAAGTCCGAGTGAGGCCGGCGTGATTTTTTCCCCAATAACAAGTATTTTTTCTCCCTCAACTACATCTTCTCCCGCCGGGACAAAATTATCTCCCGGCTTCAAAGGTGAAAAAATTAAAATGTAATCCCCATCTTTTTTTATATCCTCGAATTTTATGATGGCATTGGTACCCGAGGGGAGAGGCGCGCCTGTCGTAATTGCTGTAGTCTCACCTTTTATTACCGGTGCTGAAGGCAGTTCACCCGCATAAACGGTTTGCGTTAGTTTAAGCCGTACAGGGTTGTCTTTTGCTGCGGAAAAAGTATCCTCCGCCATTAAAGCATAGCCGTCCAGCGGTGATCTGTTAAAAGGAGGCAGCGGGAAGCCGGCAATAATATCTTCAGCCAGAATTCTGCCGAAAGCCTCGGCAACAGCGATTTCCTCAATGCCTCTGGGTGCCGAGAATTCATGCAATATTTGCAGGGCTTTTTCAAGTGGAATTGATTGTAACATATCAGTCATCCCCTAATTACCGGTATTTAGTGCACAATCGGGGAAACGACAGGTTTTACACTTTTGGCAAAGACCACCGTGACCCAATTGAGCAAAATCAGATTTTTGTAAAACTTCTCCGCTTAGAATCCGCGGCAATACAATATCAAAAATAGTTGTTTTAGAGTACATCACACAGCCCGGCAGGCCAAGAACCGGAATACCGTTAATATAGGACATCATAAACATGGCTCCCGGCAGTACAGGTGTACCGTAAGTGACTATAGTGCCGCCGGCTTTTTTAATACCGGCCGGGGTGAGATCGTCAGGATCAACTGACATGCCGCCGGTAACCAGAATCATTTCAGCCCCTTCAGCCAGGTTTTCTAAAACGGTTGCAGCAATTTTGTCAACATTATCATCAACTATAGTTTGTTTAAAAATTTCGCAGCCCATTTTCTTTAATTTTTTGGCTACAATAGGTGTAAAGGAATCTTTTATCCTTCCCCTGTAGACCTCGTTGCCGGTAATAATAATAGCTGTACGTTTGGGCAAGAGAGGTAATACCCTGATAATCGGACCCTGTTTTTGACAAATATCTTCCACTCGTTTAATTTTTTCTTCATCAATAATTAGCGGTATAATTTTGGTACCTGCAATTATGGTATCCTTATATACCAGACGATTATTGCGTAATGTGCCCATCATTAATTCATCAGTTTCATTGATTATATTTAAGGTGGCAACATCAATTTTTAACAACCCTTTGATTTTTGCTTTTAGAGTAACCTTTCCTTCCGACGGTTCCATTAATACAATGTTTTCTCCCGCAGCAGCTATAGCCATGCGTTCTGCAGCTTCGTTTTCGTGGATTATACCTTCTTTTACTTCCCAAACAAAAACATGCTCTTTACCTAAATCCAAGAATGCGGGTATATCTTCCTCAGTTATGATATGACCTTTTTTAAAAGCAGGCCCTTTGCTTTCTCCGGGAATAATCCTGGTTATATCATGACACAAAACTGATCCAACTGCATCTTCAACCCTGATAGACTTCATTTATGCTAACCTCCGCAATGGCATTAAAAAAGTGCCGGCAATATTTACCATCTTTTGGGCATGGAAAATAAGCGACACTTAAATGCCGTAAAATTTTCCTTTCCTAAAAGTAAGTGGAGGCATAACCGTTTCCGGTTAAACCCGGGGCTCCATTGAAGAACCCGGCATGATTACCGTGTGCAGTAAATACATTTAGGTAATACAGCTCGGAAAATAAAAAATATTTAGTTAATTTATATTTTCTATTTTTAATGAGTAAATCCTGCTTATTTTTTAAAATTGACAGATTAATTTAAAATATTTAAGATTAATATTATTACTGAAAAAATAAAAAAGAGGTGTTTTTATGAAAGAGGCACCGGTTGTGGCTGTTGTAGGCAGGTCTGACGCCGGGAAGACAACTTTCTTGGAAAAACTGTTAAAAGAGCTTAAGCTGCGAAAAATAAAAGTCGGTACCATAAAGCATGATGTGCATGGATTTGATATTGATAAACCGGGAAAGGATACCTGGCGTCATGCTCAAGCCGGGGCTGATACTGTGGTAATTTCTTCTCCAAGTAAAGTGGCCATCATAAAAAAGGTGCCGGAAGAATTATCATTGGATCAGGTGGTGGCTATGGTTACCGATATGGATATACTTTTGACTGAAGGTTATAAAAGGTCGAATAAACCTAAAATAGAAATCAACCGTACAGAGCACAGCAGTGAACTCGTATGTGCTCCGGATGAATTGATTGCTTTGGTAACAGATGCTGAATGGGACATAGGTGTTCCTTTGTTTGGGTTGGATGATGCAGTCGGCGTAGCGGACTTGTTAGTTGAAAAGTATAATTTACCGAAATAAATTATTAAGTTCGAAAAGTGAATTGGGAAAGGCCCGTATCATTTTTTTTGTGATAGGGGCTTTTTTGCGTGTATCCGGCAAGGATTTTAATAACTCAGGGGCGATCACAGACCCGATATAAGGCTAGTGGCAGCTAAATGACCTTGTACAGCAAAGCAATGTTCTTGCTAACGCAGGCGGCAGACTGTGGTCTTCGGAGCTTCTTGTTTATAATTATCACTAGTTTATTTATGTTTATTTATATATTATTAATTTAAATATAAAATCGTTATGTTCTATCATTTTATAACGTATTGTTAATTTATGTTGCGTCGTGTCTGTTTGTGATGTATAATTGTTAAAAATCTTTAAAATATGATTATTAGTTAATTATTGAGATATGCAAGCAGGATGGTTGAACGTATAAAATAATTAGATAAAAATAATCGTTAAATTATAGATGGGCTAAACTAGACTTAAAATCTCATCTGTCCTCCGGTTTCGAGTTTTAACCTCATTCATACTTCATGTAAATTTTCCAGATTAATCCGGTTTAATTCATATAATTCATATCAACTCTTCGCAGCCATTATGAAAATTCCAAATAATTATTAAAGCTTATAAGTTAAACAGTATATTTTTTAGTTATTAAATGAGGTAGGATTGCTTGCCTTGAATGAGAGGTGATGTCGGCTCCAATAAAGTGTTAACAGCAGCTGTTATCTGAAATTTATTGTCAGGAAGGAGAAGAAAATCTGATAGGAGGTCTTAAAGGTTTGAGTCCGATACAAAAGGGATTATCATCAGCCCAGGTATTGTCTCATAGTGATGATTTAATTATCAAACGCAAATTATTGAAAAGGGATGGTATTTGTGAGAAAACTGATTGGCTTATTATCTGTTCCGCTTATTTGCTTGCTTTTTATGGGAATTGCTTTTGCTGAGAGTAATGAGACGTCAGTCAACCTCTATACACCTGCTTCTTCCCAAATCTATAAACCGGGAGATAACGTTTCGATTAGCGGAAAAGCACAAAATATTGCGCAGGTTTCTGTTTTGGTGCGTAGCGCAGGGGGCGGCATGGTTTATGCAGCTCAGCCTGCCGTGGCAGACGGTTCTTTTTCTACGGAATTTCAACTAAATGACGGTGCAGCAGCAGGACAATATACGATTAGAATTGGTGCCGAAGAATTAGCTGAGCCGGCTGAATTTACTTTTATGGTTAGCAGCAGCGACAGTAATAACAACAATAACTCTAAAACTGGTGGCGGTGGAAGCTCAACATTGAAAGCAGTCACATCCACTACCGGAAAGGCCACTGTCACACCAAGTGCCGGTGGAACAATAAGTTTGGGCAGCGAAGCCGGTGTTGAATTGCCGGTCGGAGCGCTTAAAGGCAGCGGAGCGGTGGAAGTTACAGTACAGAAAGTGACCAATACTTTTGCTGCACCTGCTGGTTTCAGGCTGATCGGCAGTGTGTACGAATTTAGTGTGGGGGCCGAGAATAAATACAGCTTTTCCAAGAATGTCACAATCAAATTCAGTTTTGAGCCTGATGAGATTGGTGAGGGAGAGACACCTGCTATCGAATATTATAATGAAACCTTATCCCAGTGGGTTAACCTTGGCGGTACTGTATCAGGCAACACTATAAGCGTGCAGGTTGACCATTTCACCAAGTTTGCCGTAATGGCTGTTAAAAAAGAAGCCGGGTCGGTTGAAAATCCGTCAATAACATTAACGGACATTGCCGGACACTGGGCCTTTGACAACATTAACAAACTGGTAGACATGGGTTGTATAAGCGGTTATCCAGATGGCAGTTTCAAGCCTGACAGCAAAATTACCAGGGCTGAATTTGCTGCTGTGTTAGTGAAGTCGTTTAAGCTGCCTTTGAATGACAATAAAACATTTGCAGACACAGCCGGGCACTGGGCAAGAAAATATATTGCCGCGGCGGCAGCCTACGGTGTAGTTAACGGCTATGATGCCGGCACCTTTGGTCCGGATGACCTTATTACTCGCGAGCAGATGGCGGTAATGATCGTCAAGGCGGCAAAGCCGGTACCGACAGCAGGTGAGGTTAGTTTTGCCGACAGCGATAGCATTTCCGGTTGGGCCCGTGAAGCCATCGCTACCGCTGCGCAAAAAGGAATTATCAAGGGTTATACCAATAACACTGTTCAGCCACAGGGCAATGCCACCAGGGCGGAAGCGGTAACGGCTATTATGAATGTTAATAAGTAATCTAGAAAGGATGTGTAAGAGTGGCATCATTTAATGAAACCGACATGATTACAATAAAGCCGGTAGGGGTTGTCAGATCTGATTTTAAAGCGTTGGATCAAGTGCCGCTTACGGGGGGAAGTTCTCTGATCGAAATATTTCCCGAATACAAGGATGGTTTATTGCGCATTGAGGAAAATTCTCATCTGTGGATTCAATTGTGGTTTCACAAGGCGAATCGCGATATTTTGAGAGTTGTTCCGGTTAAGGTTAACCCGAATCTTCCTGAATATGGGGTTTTCTGCCTGCGCGCCTTTAACCGGCCCAATCCCATTGCTTTATCCCTGGTTCGATTGGAGCGGGTGGAAGACAATTTACTTTGGGTCAGCGGTTTGGATGCCCTGGATGATACTCCTGTGCTGGACATCAAACCCTATTATGAGCAGGAAATCGTTTTTTCACCGGTAACTCCATATCTTCGCCCGCTAAAAAGAGAAATGCGTCAAGCAATATTCATGAAACAGGCATTGCTCCACCACCAGGAAAAATGTGCTGATTTATTGTTGGGTGTGCGCATGGCTCTTGTAGCAGATGATTATTTGGGTCACCTCAATTCAAGGGAACTGAAAGTATCGGTAAACGGTCCTCCTTGCCTGGCCGATGTGCTGCAGGGTTTAAGTAACGCGCGCTTGGCTAATCCCCCACGGTTTAAGTATGTTGAAAACCATGATTTGCGACAAAGTATATGGGAAAAGAATGGCAGCACCCTGAGGATAACAGCCAGATTGCCAGTTGTAGGCGATGAGTTTTTTTATGCTGATGACCGGAAGCTTTTTACAATTGAATTTAAGGGATAGGGCAAATATCATTTAAATTCGCATGGTTAATCTTAGCTTACTCACAAATTTATCATAAGCATAATTTCTTAGATTATAAAAATAGTCTAAAGCCTTCTCAAATGGAATTTTGTCGTCCAATTGATTGTTCATTTACCATTTAACAATGGAAAGGTGAAAATAGCATGAAAAAATTGAGTAGTTTTCTAATGGAATTGTTGGCTAATGTGGCAGTATTTTGCATTATGTTGGGATTCCTGATCCTGCTGGCACCGCAGGTGTCAGAAGCGGCGGATCCGGTGGTGTTGACGGTGACAGGCAATGGAGTTAACAAAACGGTGCAGTTTACCATGGCCG
This sequence comes from Desulfofarcimen acetoxidans DSM 771, assembly GCF_000024205.1. NCBI lineage: Bacteria > Bacillati > Bacillota > Clostridia > Eubacteriales > Peptococcaceae > Desulfofarcimen > Desulfofarcimen acetoxidans. The sequence continues at coordinate 3,699,222 of NC_013216.1, read as the reverse complement.
ATTTACAGGCGCTGCCCCAGGAAACTCATACCTATTCCGGCTATAATCACTGGCCGGCCTTAAAAATATTTAAAGATATGACCGGGCCAACCCTGCAAAGTATTTTGGACCGGGCGGGATTAAAGGATAATGCCACATTGCTCAAGTTTAGAGCAGGTGGTGCTTTTGCATATAAAGATTATACCAAAGAACAGTTGTTGGATACTCCACGCTATTATTTTCCTGTTGGTGAAGAAGGTGATTGTTCAGATTGGCCGCCCGTGCGCAGTGAAGAAGGAAAGGTATCGGTTCCAACCATACTTGCTTTGAACAATGCAGACGGCAGATTGTGTATTGGTCAGGTGGCTCCGAATGAACCTCAGGGGGGGAATTGTGCCATGATCGAAGCTATTTGCACCGGGGGAACCATTTATGTGTCCATTGAATCCCTTGATAAATGGGGAACTCCTTATACCAATATCCCATCAGGAACAACAGTTGTTCCCGGTACGCTGATAACCCTGACCTACCCGGATGGAACGCCGGATGATACCATGATCTACTATACTCTGGACGGGAGTGAACCTACTTACGGCAGCTACATATACAACATTAGCTATCCCGATTTCCGACCTAAAGAAATGAATAAACCTATACCGGTAAATGGTGATGTAACTATTAAAGCCAGGTTAATCGGTTGGGGTAAATCGGATGGTGATGTAGTGACTTTTTGCTACAATACAGGTGTACCGGCTTGCACTATCCAGGGCTCAGGGTTAAGCCAACCTGCTAACTATACGGTTGAAGCATTAAAAAGCATGACTCCGTCAGTGGTGAGCTACCAATGCTCCGAACAAGGGCAGACAGTTGCCCTGACCGGTAAAGGTGTGCTGCTGGGTACATTGCTTGACCAACTTAATGTCTCCAGCAGGTGGGGAGTTGAGTTTGTTACAACCACTGGTGAAAAAATCGAGGCCGGTTCGATACAGGAACTGAAAGACCAGCAGTGTATGTTGGCCTATGAAGTTAATGGTGTTGAGATTGCCGATGTGTCCGGGGATCAGACGATTGAAATTCTGCGTAACAGCAGTAACCTGGTAGATAACCGGTTAAAACACATCAATATGATCAATTTGATCAGCATTGCAAATGAGATAACCATTAGTAGTGTTAAATTGCTGGATTATACAGGTCAGCTCATTACTTCCGTCGCACCTGGCGGAGGCTATTGTATTGAAGTACAGTATGCCAATGATATAAATCTACTCCAAAATGCTTTGCTGATTATTCAGGTGCGCAGTGGTGATGAGGCAACCGCAACTACCGGGGGTGTTGTGGTGGGCTTTGTTGCCTTACAAACTGAGGTTGATATTGAGGGTGGCAAGGCTACGGTGGAATTTACTATGCCCGGTAATCTGACCGGAAAGGCTTATGTGGATGCGCTGGTTTGGGATAATAGCAGTGAACAGAACCCGTTGGGCAAGGACAGTCATGATTTGAATTTTGATATTAAATTAAATTAGCTATTACCCCACCGGTTTTAAGAAAGAGAAAGGAGAATATGATGAGGATACTGCGGATCAGGAAAAATCTATTATGTATCTTAATGATTTTAGCGATATTGTTGCCGTTAACCGGTGTTGGTTACGCCGGTAACCAGGGTGTCGCTGTAAATCTGACTTCTCCTGGTGCCCATCAAGTGTACAAGCCCGGTGACACTGTAGAGATAAGCGGCACGGCCCAGGGATTAGCCGAAGTATCAATAGCTGTTCGGAATGAACAGGGGGGCCTGGCATTTACGGCCCAACCCCGGGTGCAAGACGGTGTTTTTACCACTGGCTTTACATTGGAGGCTTCGGCGGCCGAAGGTCAATATACCATTAATATCGGTTGCCTGGGCTTGCCTGATCTGAGAATTTACCGGTTTCAGGTGCAAAGTGCGGGTGGAGCCGCCGTTTCTCTGAACAAACCTGTAGCCGATAGTTCTTTTAAAGCAGGTGACGTTGTTGAAATAGAAGGTACAGCTCAGAGAACAGGTTCAATTGCTATTTGTGTTCGCAACAGTAATAACGGGCGGGTTTACGTGGCCCAACCGCCGATAGAAAACGGTAGTTTTGCCACCGCTTTTACCCTGGCGGCTGACGCCGTCGGCGGTACTTATACAATTAATGTAACCGGGGATGGGTTGGCTGCAGCCCAAATTTATCAGTTTACTGTAACTTCTGGTGGTACAGGCCCGGGGGGCGGTACTTCTGACAAACCGGATGCTATTCTTTTCATAAACGGCAACGGGGTGGCTAAACAAGTGTCTTATACCCGTGCCGAGTTGGAAGCTATGGATCAGGAAAGAGATCTGTTCTCAGCCACAAATGATTGGCCTCAAGATTTATTTGAGGCTGCTGAAGGTGTGCCGCTGCGCACCTTATTGGATCAGGCTGAAATGAGTCCGGGGGCCCAGATGATTACTTTTACCGGCAGTGACGGTTACTATTGGAACTATACCGTAGATGAATTATTGAATACAACACGATATAAATTTCCCGGTCAAACACCGGTGGAGCCGTTAATAGCCTTGAAACGGGTAGAGGCTTCTTCTAATTTTGGCAATATGACAGAAAGTGAAACACCGGTTTTGTGTTTCGGACAGCGTATAAAATCGGATTATACCCTTATGGGTTTTGTTAAACATTTGAAATATATTACTGTTAATACGAATTCTCCGGGTAAATGGTCCAAGCCGACAGCACAAATTATCGATCCCGATACCAAGCAAAAAACTGCGACGCAGGGTGGCCAAATTAAAAGCGGTTCCAAAATTGTTTTGCAAAGTGAGCCGAGAACAAAACTTCGTTATACCACTGATGGTAGTAATCCGGACATTAACAGCAAGATGTACAATGTCAGCGCCCATGTTCCCTCTTTAAACGTACCGATTGTAGTGAATCAAGACACTACGATTAAAGCGATGGCTGAGGGAAACGGCAAGCTGGGCAGTGATGTTCTAACCTTGATGTTTACGGTTGCCGGAGGAACACCGGTGGCTCCCGTTGGTGGTAGCGGTGGTTTAGTCCCTCAACAAACCGTTAGTGAAGAGAATATCAAAAAAGAAGAAATAAGCCTGGAAAAAGGTCGCAAAGGGGAGAAGCTAACTTTACAGGAAGGAGTTCTGGAAGACATAGAAAAGGGAACCCAGGGGAGCAGACTGGCGGTTAATTCTACTGCTTTAGTGGATGAAGTAAACACCGAAGTTTCATCAACTATACTGCAAAAAGCCAAAGAAAAAGGGATGTTGTTGGGTATAAATAGTGCTATAGGTAATTATACACTGCCGCTTGATTCTCTAAACCTTGATGAAATAGCGGCCGGAATGGATGTCAAGCCGAAAGAATTGAATATGAATATTGTTATCTCCAGGGCAGCTGAAGATGTTAAAAATAAACTGGTTGCCGGTATTCAGGCGGGACAAGAAATGTTGGTTGATCCGGTGGAGTTCAGCATAGAAATTAGTGCTCCAGGCGGTAAAAAAGTGGAGTATAAATCATTCGGCAGTAATTATGTGGAGCGTGAAATCGAGCTGGACAAAGGCGTAAATGCCGGGTGTGCCACGGGTGCTGTTTGGAACGAGGCGAAAAATAGATTTAAACCTGTGCCTACCCGCTTTGAAACCAGGGACGGTAAGAGCTACGCAATTATTTTAAACCGTACCAACAGTTTGTATACTGTTTTGCAGTCAAGCAAGAGCTTTTCAGATATTCAAGGAAACTGGGCCAAGGATGATATTGAAATGCTGGCTGGCAAGATGTTGATTTCCGGTAAAAATGACACTACTTATGAACCGGACAGCAATATTACCCGGGCTGAATTTGCAACCCTCTTAGTCAGAGCTCTGGCCCTGGAAGAAGGAGTTTTGCATGAAGGGCAATTTAAGGATGTATTGGTTAGCGACTGGTATGCCGGCAGTGTTGCCGCTGCTACAGGTGAAAACATCATTGCGGGTTATGACGGCGGCTTATTTAAGCCGGCTGACAACATTACCAGGGAGAAAGTGGCGGTCATGATCGCCCGGGCAGCGCGAGTTGCGGGGAAAGAAGATACTTTATCCGCCAGCGAGCAGGTTCAGCAGTTGGACCAGTTTAAGGACAAGAAAGAGATTGCCTCCTGGGCAACAAAGGATGTGGCTCTGGCTGTCAAGATAGGGATTATCGAAGGAATGCCGGGTGGTAATTTTGCGCCCAAGGCAAATGCCGACAGAGCTCAAAGTGCGGTAATGTTGAAACGGTTCTTAACCTATATTAATTTTATCAGCACTGACCAGCCTGTTGAGCAGCAAATAGACAATAATCAATCAACAGGGGAGGGGGATAAAACATAGTATTGAAGATTATTTAGATTATATTGGGCCGCAGCAGCAAAAATATTTTAATTACGGGGTGGATGAAAGGATGAAAAAGACAGGCGCAAAAATACTGGGTGTATTGATGGTGTTGTCCCTGGTGCTCTGCTTAAACAGTGCGATTGCACTTGCCAATACAGGTGAGGTAAGCATTTATCTGGGTAATAATGCAAATTCCCTTGCAACTTATGATACTAATGATTTAGAGGGTTTTGGTACAACTGCTGCTTACGATTATTCATCTTATAATTGCAAGGACTATCAGTATCATTATTTCACTGCCTATGGACCAGAATTGGAGCAAGTACTAACGGCTGCTTTAAATGGAAGCGGGGTTTCTTTAAGCCAAATTACCAGTGTCAAGATATTAGATATTGGAGCAGATGGAACAGAAGGAACTTCAGATGATTTCAGCAAAACAATTAGCAAGAGCGATTTGTTTGGTACCCGCTATTATATTGATAGTAATCAAAATTATGTAGTTGTACCAGCAATAATTGCCACCGAATTTGGGGATTTAGGTGGGACTATAAGTTCTACTGATTGTCTCAGGAATTTTTATGGCCAGACATCAGCAACGGAGGCAGTTATGGGCAACTGGGTGAAGAACATTAGTAAGATCCGTTTATATCAATAATTAATAATTTAAAATCAACGTTCATTATACAATGAAAATTTTATAGTTTAGCCGCAAGCTGCTGCGGTCCATATTTTTATAATAATTAATTAAAGGATAAACTAGGAAAGGAAGGAAACCATGAAAAAGATATGCTTAATGATCCTCTGTCTGGCTCTGTTGGTTGGTTCGTTGCCCCTGGCGACAGTGACTTATGCAGACGGTGATGACAATACGCTAGGCAATCTTACCGTGGCAAGCTTGGTTTATCAGGACGGGGCGGAGAAGGTGATTTCCTGCGGCCTTTATCCCGCTTTCAGCAGTGAGCAGACCGAGAGCGTGGTTGATGTGGCCTATGGGGTGGAGGAAGTGCGAATAGTTGCCCAGCCTGCCAGTGTTACTGCCACTTTGCGGATTAACGGTGTTCAGGTTGCGGCTGGCGTGGCTGCTGTGGTCTATGGTCGGGATTTAGCGGTGGGTGACAACCTTATTCCCATCACGGTTACTTCTGCAAGTGGCAGTCAGAGCACATATGATCTTCATATCAAGCGGGTCAGTTTTGATTTTGCTCTGGCTCCTCTGCCCCGGACACCGGCTGCCTATCAGGCTAGCGACTATGCCCGCTATAGATGCTGTCTGGCTGTTGGCAATAATTACAGCTTGGCCTTGAAAAAGAACGGCAGGGTGGTGGCCTGGGGCGGCAATGATAAAAAACAGTGTAACGTGCCGATCAACTTGGCCAATGTCACCGCCCTGGCGGCAGGAAATGCACACAGCCTGGCCTGTAAGGCTGACGGCAGGGTGGTAGCCTGGGGCGATAATATTAAAGGTCAATGTAATGTGCCGACTGGCTTGAGTGAAGTGGTGGCTGTTTCTGCCGGTAGGTATTTTTCTGCTGCCCTGGAGGAAGATGGTAGGGTAGTAGTCTGGGGCGACAATAGTAAAGGCCAGTGTACGGTGCCGTCCGGCTTGAATAATGTGGTGGACATTCAGTGCGGTTATGAGCATATGCTGGCCCTCAAAGCGGATGGTACGGTGGTGGCCTGGGGCGGCAACAACTCTGGCCAGTGTATGGTGCCGGCCGGATTAGATCATGTGGTGGCGGTTGCTGCCGGCTTCAAGAGCAGTATTGCTTTAAGAGACGATGGCACTCTGGTTATCTGGGGAACAGATAGTCAAGGTAATGAATTTAAGAATTTAAACTTGCAATTTGTTAAGGCAATTGCAGTTGGAGCATACCATGCCGCCGCATTAAAGTGGGACGGCAGCCTGGCCGTTTGGGGTAATAATACCGGCCAAAATGTTGATTTGGGTGTCCCCCTAATATCAGATAAAAGAGTTCTGGCTGTCAGCGGTTATGGTAATAATCGACACCTGCTGACTTTGCGTGAGGATGGTACGGTAGCGGCCTGGGGTGATTTGACTGACTTACATTATGGTAATTATAACGGCCAATGCAATGTGCCTCAGGGGCTGAACTTGCTTACAGACGACCCGCCTCCCTATAGCGGCCCGGTTCCCAATATTCCACAGACCCCGGCGGCCTACGCTGCCAGCGATTATGTTCGGGCTGCTGCTAAAGTTTATGATGTAGCTGAATATCAGGTTGCAGTAAATATGGATGGCAATTTAAAGTTATATTACAACAGTCCGATTACAGATGAACAATTTGGCATATCTAGGGTGCCGGCAAGTGTAAAAAACGTTAAATCTATAGGAGTAATGACACTTGCCATTGATATTGTGGCTTTAAAAGAGGACGGTACGGTGGTGGTTTGGGGCAATAACGCCGACGGTCAGTGTGACGTGCCGGAACAAGCTAATGATGTTGCGTCCATAGCAACGGGTTATTACCATTGTCTTGCCTTGCGTGAGGATGGTATGGTGGTGGTCTGGGGCAGAAACAATAAGGGGCAATGTGATGTTTCGGCCGGTCTGGGAGGCATCACGGCCATAGCAGCGGGATCATACCATAATCTTGCCTTGTGTGAAGACGGCACGGTGGCGGCCTGGGGTGATAACACCAACGGACAGTGCGATGTGCCGCCCGGTTTAACCGGCGTAGCACGTATTTATGCTTTTGGTAATACCTCCTTCGCATTGAAAAACGATGGTACCTTAGTGGTTTGGGGATATACATCCGGACAATATGACGTGCCGGATGGTTTAAACAACGTAGTGGATCTTTCCGTTGGTTCTGCTTGCGCAGCGTTAAAAGCCGACGGCACTGTGGTGGTTTGGGGTGATAATAGCTATGGCAGGCGCAATGTGCCCGTTGGTTTGCATGATGTTGCCTCAGTAACGAGCGGTGATGATGGTATCTTTGCCGTAAAGACAGACGGCAGTGTCGTGGTCTGGGGGTATAGATCAACGATAGATGTTGAAAAAGTATCCGGTTTGGCCAATGTGTTAAAGGTATTACGGGGTTCGACCGCCATTTACCGGGATGGTACGCTTCAATATATTGGTGCTGGGACGGCAGGTGATGCCCTGCAGAGGAACGCACTGCTGGCCGGGGTTAATGTGTTGGCCGGACACTATTTTGTCGTCAACAATGTCGGTCTATACGATTCGTCAGGCAAGAGCATAAATTCTGTAGCCTGCCAGGGTGGCTATCGCATCCAGGCCAGTATAGCCAATAATAATAGTGGTTCCAGCAAAGGGTTGGCTATCTTACAAGTGCGTGGAGGCCCTGGCGCTACCAGTAGCGGTGGCGGCCGGGTACTGGGTTGTATTGGGGTGGAAGGTGAGGTTCCTGTGGACGGTCAGCCGGTTAGCGCTGATTTCACCATGCCGGCTGGTTTAAGCGGGCCGGCTTTTGTGGATGTTTTTGTTTGGGACGGTTGGGACACCATGGTGCCGCGGGCTAAACCCAATCAAAACTTGTCTTTTAATATTACACAATAGTTGAGCAAAGCTTGGCCTGGGCTGGGGTTACGGCCCGGGGCTGAGCTTACTCAGGCAAACCGCAGAGCATGAATAGAATGGAAAGGAGAAGCACTATGGCAGAGAAAAGATGCCGGTTAATGGGGTTTAGCCTGTTGCTAGCGATAATGCTGATAGCCGGCTTAATTTTTACAGGACAGGGGCTGGCACTAGAAACCCTTGCCCAGCCTGATCTGAACAGTTCGTCGGCAGTCCAATCAATTTCCTCGCAGGTGTATGGTGCTGCTCTAAATGTGGATGAGATTCCTGCGCAAGCAGATCAGAATGTTGATTCCCAGCTATACAGCACCCGGCCGGACCAGATTATCCTGACTTGGACGGCCGATCCGCAGACCACCCAGACTGTATCCTGGCGAGTATACGGTGTTGCCGGCAGTAAGATTCAGTATTTGCCGCAAAGTGGCAGTACGGATGATTTCAGCAGCGCGCAGGAAAAGGATATTGCTGGCAGCCAGTTGTACGGCGGTTTCAATCATTTTGTGGCTGAGTTGGATAATTTGCAGCCTGGTACCACATATGTCTACCGTGTCGGCAAGGACAGTGGCTGGAGCGAGCCGGCTACCTTTACTACGGCGGCTGCGACAAATAATTTTTCTTTTATGTTTATGGGTGACGTGCATTCCGGTTATTATGATACCAGTGCCGGTATCTGGCAGCAGCTTCTGGCACAGGCCTGCAGCGCATATCCGGATATAAAATTTGCCTTGCAAGCCGGTGACATAGTTGACAATTCGGAAGACACCGGGGATTGGTCTCAACTGTTCACTGCTGCAGCAGGTGTTTTTGATCATATACCGCTAATGCCTGCCGAAGGGAATCATGATAGTGGCGATGCTGATCTGTTTAATAAATATTTTGCCTTGCCCCAAAACGGGCCGGTTGGGTATGAAGGACATAACTATTCATTTGACTATGGTAATGCTCATTTTGTTGTGCTGGACAGCAGCCTGATGGGTTGTGATGGCGATGCTTACCAGGCCGGCATAACTTGGCTGGAAAACGATTTACAGCAAAGTAATAAGAAATGGAAATTTGTTATGTTTCATGTGCCTGCCTATACCATCAATATAGGTGACAATGACGCTGCAGCTTCCGATATCATCAGGCAATACTGGGTGCCGGTGTTGGAGCGTAACGGAGTTGACATGGTTTTCGTAGGACACCAGCATATGTATATGCGCACCTATCCCATCTACCAGGGCCAGGTTCAGGATAGACCGACAGGCGGGATTACTTACTTGATGGGTAATGCGGGCAACAAGTTTTACATCAATCCGAAACAGCATGATTACGTTGCCAAAGTATTGTCAAATGTGACTTGTTATACGTATATAAAAATAGAAGGTGATGTTCTGACCATGATTACCAGAGATGTGGATGGTAATGTGTTGGATGAATATAAGGTTGATAAGGGCAGTAGTATGGATGCAAGTGTGAGCGTAAGCGGCGTCAAGCTTTTGAACAGTTCGTATCAGGAGATAACCTCCGTTCCCGTGCAGGGAGCTTTCCGCTTGCAGGTACATCTTAACAATAATACCGGAAAGCAGCAGACCACTGTGGCTGTGCTCCAAGTGCGTGGTAGTGATGGTGCCGCAGCGAATTGTGGTGGAAAACCATTGGGGATAGCCAGTTTAAAGACCGACGTTCCGGTGGTAGGAGTGGATATCTATGCTGATTTTAACCTGTCCGGTCTTCCGGCCGGCAAGGCGTATGTGGATGTTTATGTTTTTGATGAATCAAATGTACCCATTGACATACCTTATCAAAAATTTAGCTTTGATATTACGTCTTAAAGTAAGAAGAGAGAAAGTTAATTCAATAATTAATTTGTTGAGTCGGAGGGCATGAAAAAGTGAAAAAAATATTGTCGCTATTAATTTGCATCATCATATTTTTGAGTTTTATACCGGCCGGTTTGGCAGACGAAGTTAACTCTCTTCTTCAGACCCTCCCGAGACTGACGGTTGCTCCCGTTACTCAGCAAATCAATAATGCCGGCGGCGGTGCAGTAAATGAGCTTAATATCAGTAACGTGCAGGTATTGACTCCTTCAAATAATGAAGAAATAAATACTGTAGCGGGGCAACACGGGTACCGGGTGCAAGCTCAGATAACTAATAACAGTAATGAGACAACTGACGGGTTAGTTATTGTGCAGGTGAGACATGGTACAGGAGCCACGGTTGAAGAAGGTGGCAAAGTGCTGGACTGTGTTGGAGTATCATCCGGTATTCCCGTTACAGGATCAACCGTTACTTCGGATTTTGTTCTTCCGTCCGGTTTGAGCGGGACAGCATATGTGGATGTTTATGCTTGGAACGGCTGGGATGCCCAGGTACCGCTGGCTGCTCCCAACCATAGCATGAGTTTTACCGTAAATCCGTAATAACGCCGGCTAAACCGAATATTATGCGTAAATAGGAGATAAAAGCACCGGCTCGGTTGATAGCGGAACCGGTGCCCAAAACCGTTGATTTTTTCATAATTAACCTGGAGGCAACAGGATGGTTGAAACCAAGTTTAACGCAAGTAAAGGCTTTAACTCTACAAAATGGTTAATTGGAGGAATTATGCTGCTGGTCCTGGCTGTTGTTGGTTTCTCGTTATTAAACCACTTCAGCAGCGTTCAGCAGGAAGGAAGGTTAGTAATAAAAGCCGGTGACGGGACATTGGGTAGTTTTACTGTAGCTGATCTTCAGAAACTGCCGGCTGTGGAGAAGAAAATGGTGGTTCAAACCAATTGTAGTAGTTCATGTAGCAATAATTCTGCAAATAGCAGCGAGCATGATTATACCGGCACATTGCTACTGGGAGTTCTGGATGGTATAGATCCCGGACTTACTCGAAAGTACACCAAGATTATTGCCAGGGGTGTTGATTACTACAGCCAGGTGTTGGATATGTCTGAAGTTATGCAGCCGGATAATGTGTATATTGTCTATGCTGATCATGGCAAGCCGTTAATAACGCAGGCAGGCGGGGAGGGCAGCATGCAATTGATTATTTGCAATGACAAGACCGGGCAGCGTTTTACCAAATGGCTGGTGAGCTTGGAATTGCAGTAATACAGAAAATTTATTAAGGATAGTCAGGAAAGGCGGAGAGCTATGGAAAAACTTAAAACTTATGGGATAATAAAACTGCCGGTCTGCCTGGTGGCGCTCTGTATTATTGCCGGGTTGCTTAGTACAGTTGCGCCGCTAGCGTCTTCTGCGGGGGAACCGGTGGTGTTGACGGTTAAAGGCGACGGGGTTAATAAAGTAGTAAATTTCACTATGGCCGATTTGAGGGCACTGCCGCAAAAAACTTATACCTATTCCGGATATAACCATTGGCCTTCACTAAAAGTATTTAAAAATCTAACCGGACCAACGCTTAAGAGCATTTTAGATGTGGCGGGCTTAAAAGACAATGCCACCTTGTTTACACTCAGACCTTCCGGAGGAGGTTTTGTGCGTATGGATTATACCAGAGCACAATTACTGGAGGAACCGCGTTATTATTTTCCTGATGGTGAAAGTCCCGGTGACTGTGTGGAATGGCCGCCCAAGCGCAGTGAAAAAGGAAAAATACCGGTCGAAACGATAATAGCAATGAATGATTCAGATGGAAGAATTTGCTTTGGACAGCGGAAGCCGAATGAACCAACTATTGGTGATTGTGTTATGATTCAGCAAATGTTGGCAGGAGGAACCATTGAAGTATCAACGGAGCCCCTGGAGCATTGGGAAGCTCCCTCTGTTGATACTAATCCCGGTACGGTTGCCCCGGGCACAAAAGTAACATTAAAAAGGCCTGATGATATACCGGAAAATATTATGGTGTACTATACTCTGGATGGATCTGATCCAACTTACGGAAGCAATATTTTTAATATCAGCTACCCTCAGTTCCGCCCGGAGGAAATGAATAAACCAATACCTATTAATGGTACTGTAACAGTTAAAGCAAGAACAATTGGTTTTGGCAAATTAGACAGCGAGGTAAAAACTTTTCAATATAACACCGGGGTATCTGCCCCTGCTGATGGGACCGGGAAAAATACGGTCAATAAAGCAGAAGACATGATCAGCGATTTTATAGACCTACAAAATCACTGGGCTAAAGAAGACATTAACACTTTGGTGGAAAAAGGGGTTATTGATGGAACCGAAACGGAATTCAAGCCGGATGAAAAAACAACACGCGCCCAATTCGCCCAGTGGCTCGTTAAGGCTTTGCATATTGAAGTTAATCAGGGCGAAGACCTTTCCTTTAAGGATGTGCCGGCAAGCGCGTGGTATCACGATTATGTAGCCGCAGCAGTCAAGGCGGGGTTAATTAAGGGTAATGATGATAATACTTATGCTCCGAATGAATGCATAACCAGAGAACAAATATCCGTAATTATCACCAGGGCCTTGAAAATGAAGTCAACTAAAGATTTGTCCCATGCTATTACACAGCAGGCAACTGACAAGTTCGCGGATAAAGATGCTATATCACCCTGGGCAAGGCAGGATATTGCACTGGCAGTAAGCTGTGGAATAGTAAGCGGAGTGAGCGAAGACAGATTTGCCCCCCAATTGCTTACTACCAGGGCTGAAGCGGCTGTCATGATTTTACGATTATATAACTTGCTGCAATAATTTAAGCGTTGATAATGATTTACATTAAAAGTATCTAACCGGTCACGATGGAGTGAAGAGCAATGAGGTTGAGATGGTTGGAGTTTAAATTCCGGTTGCGAAAAGCAGTTCTTCTTGGGCTGGTTCCGGCCGCATTGCTTAGCCTGTTGTACATTGCCGGGCCGGGTATGGCCAGTACAGGCTGTGGCACCGGTATACAAGGAGTGCCGTCTGATACGCTTGTGATTAAGGTTGGTTATTTTGGCGGGCCTTACTATACAAAGAAGGTTTATACTCTTAGTGATTTTGATCAGCTTTCACAGGTAAAACAGGCTTATACTTTTATTGACAGCATGCCGTCTGTGTGTATGGATGCGGCCACCGGAGTCAGGTTGACAGACTTGCTGGCGGATGCCGGTATTGATGTCAATTCTGTGCAAAAATTTTATTTTTATGCCACCGATATAAGAAAGGGCTGGTATCAATGTTTAGATAAGTCCTACCTGCTGGATACCCCCCGTTATTATTATCCTAATCTGCCTGCGGGCTGGGACTATGAAAAGGGTTCTTCTACACTTGAAGCAGTTTACGGGGCGATCCGTGTAGATCCTATTATTGCGTACAAGGATAACTGGCAGCGTTATGGCGAAGTTCCGGATTTCAGCGTTTACGACACTTCAACCAGGTTCAGGCTGCTGTTTGGTCAGAAGGAGCCTGATGAATGTACCGCTCCGCAGTCTGCCAAATGGGTGCATTCCATCGATGTGATGTTGGGGGGCATGCCTCCTGCCGGAGTTACTCTGGATCAGAATGCAGTCAATCTTAAAGTAGGCAGTACGGTACGGTTGACGGCTACCGTGGCCCCGTATGAAGCTACGGACAAGAGCGTGACCTGGAGTTCCAGCGATCCCGGTGTGGCCACAGTGGATCACAACGGTCTGGTGACAGTTGTGGGTCCGGGCGCGGCTACCATTGCAGTCAGTACTGTAGTGGGTAATTTAACGGCAACATGTATCGTAAACGGTCCCAGGGAGACCGGGCCCGGTCAAAGTTCTGAGCCTTTCGGCGCCGGTCCTCAAAAGAACGGAGAAGTTGATAATCCGTTCGGGTTGCCGGTGTCTGAAGACAACCGGCAACACCTGGCGAAAAAGGAGATCACAGCCGCTGTTTCCACAGCTGCCCCTGCCGCTTCCGAACAGTCGGGCAGCCAGCCCTGGCGCGTATATGAGATGTCATCTGATGCTGTGCCTTTGCAGCAGCAGAAGCGGCAAAATACACTGGATATTTTTGCGGCAGTATTGCTTGGTGTCTTATTGCTTGGGGGGTCAGGTAAAAGATACATGGAACATATAAGGGAGGTTGTTAGGTGACAGTTTCTATGTTGACGCTGCTTAGAGATACGATGCATACTATTTCGTCTGCTTTACTAATTCCTACTATTATTATTTTGCTGCTGTTTATGGCTTTGGCAGTGGTGGAGTTGGGTGGCTTGCTGGCGGAAGCCCTTACGGATCGGCGTAAGGTAAAGATAAACGTGCCGGAAATGGTCGAAAAATTTCAGGGGAAAAATGCCGGGAAGATCATGGAGGAAATTGAGAAAAGCCGCTTGTTCCGGCGCCAGAAAGCAGTTCTTGGCGAGCTAAGCAGGCACAGCAACTTGCCTGCCGCTTCCTTGCGGGCCCTGGCCCGCCGTTTGCTTGCCGGTGAGGAATTGCATTATGTTAAAATAACCAACAGGACTGATTTGGTTGCACGTTTGGGGCCCATGCTTGGATTGATGGCCACTCTGATTCCTCTGGGGCCGGGCATGATTGCCCTTGGTCAGGGTGATACCAAAACTCTGGCAGATTCGCTGCTCACCGCCTTTGACGCAACGGTGTCCGGTTTGGCGGCCGCCGGTGTTGCTTTTGTTATCTCCAGGCTGCGGAAAAGGTGGTATGAGGATTACTTGAGTTCTCTTGAGGCCATGATGGAAAGCTTACTGGAGGTGCTTGCCCGTGAACGGGGGGTTGAGGAGTAGAAGAATCAGGATGCGCGACGAGGTCAATCCTTTAGAGGGTGCTGTTAACATAGTGGATGCCATGCTGGTGTTTGCCTGCGGGTTGATGTTATCTCTGGTTATTCACTGGAATGTCAATCTCGATCAGCCAGGAGCCCGTGTTGACATGAAGCGTGGTCAGGAAGTGACACAAAACCAGGATATACAAAGCAATTTAATTGAAACCCAGGATCAGGGCAAGCTTTATGAAAAGATGGGCACGGTCTACAAAGACCCTGCCACGGGAAAGCTTTTTATGCTGACTAACCAGTAAATTAATTATTCCCTGTACCAATACTTAGCACATTAAAAATAACGAAGGAAATGATTCGGTAATGAATGTTAAAAGGTGGGGTAAATATCAGTGAGTTTTTGGCAAAGGTTTTTGGATAGGTTTTCTCTTTATGATTTGATTATCATAGCCATGATGTCTGCCCTGGGAATAGCTGTCAAACCTATCATAGTTCCCCTGTCTCATATTATAACCGGAGCACTTTTTATACCAGGGGGAGCTGTGGCAGGCGGCTTCTATATGTTGTGGCTGGTTTTGGGTTTTGGTATCACCGGGAAAAGAGGAACGATGACCCTGATTGGCCTTATCCAGGCTATCCTGGTAATGGCCACCGGCATGGTTGGCTCGCAAGGGGTGATGAGCTTGCTGAGTTATACCGCGCCGGGACTTTTGGCCGATCTGGGGCTGCTGCTCATTGGCCACCGGGTTTGCTGCCTGCCCTGTTCCTTTCTGGCAGGGGCGTTGTGCAATATTGCCGGTACTGCTATGGTAAATTTCATTTATTACCGGCTTCCTGCAATTCCTTTGGCTTTAAGTTTGAGTACCGCTGCATTGTCCGGCGGCCTGGGTGGTTTGATAGCTTTTAAAATTGTACAGCGGCTATGGAAATTCCAAAAACGGGACTGGCAATCTTCTAAAGATGACGCCGGTTAGTTTTCATTATTTTAGTTTGAAAGAAAGCAAATTAATTTAAAGATGGTAATTTGCTTTCTTAAAATAATAAAAAGAGCAACTGTCTGACACTGCCAGGTCTTTTTTATATAATACATAATTTTATGAAACAAGCGGAGAGACAAGGGGGAAGAATGGATGAATCTATGGGCATTAAAAAGTAAAGCATGGAAAATTAATAAATTCTTGCTAATGCTTGCTCTGTTTTTTATGTTATCGGTTAACCTGCCGGGTACGTCCGACGCCGATCCCTACACAAGCAGCAGTCCGGCGGCATCGCTTACAATCAGAGTTGGCTATTCCGGTGGGAGTTTTACCGAGGCAAAAGTTTTCACCGACAGCGATTTTGGCGGCGCCTTTCAACAGGGCTATTCCTTTATGGACAGCATGCCGTCGCCATGCATGGACGCGGTAACGGGAATACCGCTGAAAAATCTCCTGTCAAGAGCCGGTATTGATTTTAATAAAATAGAATCATTGTCATTTTATACAACAGATGTTTCCGGCAGGCCATGGAAAACTTTAACCAAGTCTTTTTTGTTTTTGTCACGTTACTACTACCCAAACGAAATGAAATATTGGAACCCGGACACTCATAATTTTATGGCTGAGGATAGTGTTACGGATGTAACTTATAAAGCTTTGGAAGGTGCTGTTCCGGTCGAGCCGATGATGTGTATATCTGATAACTGGGTACGGGGAGGTATGGCTCCGGATTTCAGTACGCAGGACAGTTCCACCAGGTATAGACTGGTCATTGGCCAGCCCTATAACGATTTGACCGAAATCACCGCTCCGTATGCGGTTAAATGGGTGTATCAGATTGACGTAACGCTGAGCGGTAAACCGCCCTCTTCCGGAGGCTCGTCTTCAGGTGCATCTACATCTGCTGTCTCTGTTTCCGGTGTTTCGCTGAATAAGTCTTCCGCCATAATTACTGTCGGCGGCACAGAGCAGCTGAAGGCTTTGGTCGCTCCGTCAGATGCCGACAACCAGGCTGTGACCTGGAAATCCAGTGACAGTTCAGTTGCTGAGGTAAGCGGTACCGGGCTGGTGACCGCTGTTGCACCTGGCTCAGCCAGGATAACTGTGACCACAACAGACGGCGGCAAATCAGCTGTATGTGCTGTAACCGTAAATCCCGCAGCAGTCAATGACATCGCCAATAAAACAAATAACACTCCGTCTGTTCAAAAAACTTCAGTTGCTTTAAAAGATATTGCCGGTCACTGGGCTGAAAACAGCATCAAAGAAATGATTGACTTAGGCGCGGTTGGCGGTTACCCGGATGGCAATTTCAAGCCTGATGAATCAATTAGCCGGGCAGAATTTGTAGTTGTTTTGGCAAAAGCATTAAAGATGCCGCTTCAGAGTGCTAAAGTCTTTGCCGATACGAAAGAGCACTGGGCGAAAGAGTATGTCGGCGCCGCTGTCTCCTATGGTATAGCTAGCGGTTATGACGATAATATTTTCGGCCCGGATGACTTGATTACGCGCGAGCAGATGGCCGTAATGCTTGTCAAAGCAGCCAAACTTGCCCCGGCTACGGAAGTAAACCGTTTTGCGGACAATAATGGCATTTCCGGTTGGGCCAGGGATGCTGTTAGCACCGCGGCAGCGAACGGGATGATGAAGGGATATCCCGACAATACCTTCCATCCTCTGGCTAAGGCGACCAGGGCGGAGGCTGTGACGTCTATTTTGCAAGTGTTGAAATAACCTGTGTTGTGTTTAAATGAGTATTGTATTCGTAGCTCATAATTGAGAAGCAAGGAGGCGGCAGGATGGTCGAAACAAATGTTGGAAAAGGCGATTTGTTTAATTTAAATAAATTGCTTGCTGCGGTTATAGTTTTGCTTTTCCTGTGTATTGCCTTCTTCTCTTTTTTAAATCATGACGGTGCAGTCCTGAAAGAAGGCACGCTTGTAATTAAAGCCGGTGAAACTGGATTGGGCAGTTTAAGTATTGCCGATATCAGGAAATTGCCGGCAGTTGAAAAGAAAATGACTGTTCATTCCGGCCTGGGTAATACCGAGAGTGATTTTACCTGTACCCCCCTTCTGGCAGTCTTAAACAGTATCGACCAGGATTTAACTCAAAAATATAAAAAAATTATTGCAAAAGGTATTGATAATTATACCTCTGTCATAGATATGTCTGAAGTTCTCCAGCCTGATAATGTGTATATTGCTTATGCTGATTTCGGCAAACCGTTGAAAACTAAAACAGGCGGAGAAGGAAGCATGAAAATAATTATATGTAACGATGAGTTCGGGCAGCGCTTTACCAATTGGCTGGTGAGCCTGGAATTACAATGATTAAAAAGAGAGAAGTCGAATGATGAATAAGAATTTTACCATACCGATGTTGTTGAGCTTGCTTTTGCTGATGAGCATAACTGCCTGCAAAAGCTGGAAGCCGGGAGCAGCCGCCGGCACCCCGGGTCCTTTTGACGGAGAGAAGATTATCGTGCAGGGATTGCGTGACCGGGACTTTACAATAACACTGGGTGATCTGAAAAAATTGCCGGCAGTAACCAAACATGGGGAAGCCACACGGGCTAATGGAGAAACAGTCAGTGTAGACGCCACCGGCCCTTTGCTGGATACTTTCCTGCGGCAGTATGGAAAGAGCCAGAAAGATTTTAGCCGCGTCCGTTTTACGGCTAAAGACAGATATTCAATTGCCGTTCCGCATGAGATCCTGGCTAACCGGCAGATTATTTTGTCCTACATTAATGATGGGGAGCCCATGCCGGAAGATTGGTACCCGCTTCACATCATTATTCCCGGTGAGCGTTCCATGTATTGGGTTAGAGGCACTGTTTTCATGGGTTTTGAAACTGGTGACAGCCGAAAGTCAGTCAATAAAGTAGTATTTCTCGAAACGGCAGCCGGCAACTTGCCCCAGGAGGATTACCGGTACTTCGACAGTGTGGATAAAGTTATTAAAACCAGGGACCTTATAACAAAATATGTCGGCAACGATGATAAAGCTGTGGGCAGTGTTTTCCTAAAGGCCGGCGACGGCTTGCAGAAAAATGAAACCGGTGCTAATTTTCTGTCCGCCTATATCAAAATAAGCGGTAAAGACGCACCTAAATTTATCGCGCCGTCACTTCCGACAGGTATGCATATACGTGATTTGCTTTATGTTGTCTATGATCAGACTGCCATATTCGATTGTACTGAGGCAATAACCTGTTTGCCCAAACAGACTGTTGAAAATAAAGAAGGAATTGCATTATCACAGATTTTTAAGCAGATTGGCATGACAGGAGGCAATAACTATAGGTTTACCGGCGCTGACGGCAGGAGTGTTGAATTAGCGGCTGATAATCTGGGCAACGGTTTGGTTTATCAAAATGACGGCGGATTTCTGACTTTTATCACCTCCGGTGGATCCGGCATTAATAAGGTGGATAATCTGCTCTCTATTGAGGTTCTGAAGTAAGCTGTGGTTGTGCAAAGGCTCAGTGAGGGAGGGGATAATAAAAATTAAAGTTAAGGAAAAATTGTCGAAGGAGTTTTGTTTGGGATTGCTGCTGTTGGTAATCGGGGCGGCTGCTTTAAGCTTTATATATAAGGCTCCCTGTTACATACCGCCATTAAGGATAATTGGTGATGTTTCCAACAGCTATTGTCTGCAAAGCCCAAACGAAATCGGTAAGCTGGAACAGATTAGTTTTCAGGGAACCAAATACAAGGCCATTAAACTGTCGGATATCATCAGTAAGGCTGAACCGGTGGCCAATCCAAGTCAGCTGTATTTAGCCGGTCTGGATGGGTTTACTCCGGCTATCAAAGCAGCAGAGATTGAAGATTGCTATATTTCTTTTACTCACCAAAATGGCTGGGAAGCTGTCAATTTGAAACACCCAGTGAGCAGCAATACCAAAATGCTTACAGAAATCGTGGTTGTATCGGATGGCAGTTCCGGGGATTTTGCCTTAAATGTTATAGACACGGAAAACAACCTGGTGCGGGTTACACCGGGGCAGTTGCTGAGCAGGCCGTTAACGCGGTATTTTTACCCGGAGGGGAGGGCCGCCGTTCAAAACAATGGTAAAGATTATGAATCTCAGGTTTACACCAAGAGGCTGGTTTTTAAATTAAGTGACGTAACGCCGGTCAAAGAAGGAGATAACCTCCTGGTAATGACGGAAAAGGGAAAATACCGTATGGTGGATAACAGCGGTTATTTTGAAGTAAGAGATAATAATATCAGTTACCTGCAGCCAGAGGACCGGACTATTCTGGAACAAGTGCGGGGAGTAATCCTTCGCCCGCCCGCCGCCAGCATCATGGACACTTATTATGATGCACGGCATTATCTTGAGGGAGGCGACAGGTTGCTGGTGCTAGTGCTGGACGGGCTTAACTACAATCAGTACAGCTATGCTGCGGCTAACGGCTATATGCCGTTTCTAAAAAGATACGGGACTGCCGTAAAGGCTTCCGGTGTTTATCCGCCTGCGTCCAATGTGGGTTTGGCTGCTCTGTTAACCGGTCAAGCTCCTGAAGAAAATGGTATTGTAAGCGAAAAAGACCGGCAGTTAAAAGCATCATCGATTTTTGCGGAGGCGAACAGGTTGAGTAAAAAGGTACTGTTTTTGGAGGCTGCTCCAAACCGGCTTGATACTGAAATACAACCACTGCCCGTTACCGATCGGAATTCCGATGGCAATACTGATGATGACCTGTATGAAACGGCCTTGGCTAATCTGGATAAGGGCTATGATTTAATAATGGTTCGCTTTCATGATATTGATGAAACCGGGCAGCGTTACGGTGAAATAGCCAGGCCGACGATGCAGGCAATTAGTTCGTTAGATAATTATCTGTCTAAAATTATCAGTAAATGGTCCGGTAAAGTTATAATTACTGCCAATCAGGGAAGCATGTCCGGTAAATTAGTCGGAGCGGAAGCGATATTCAGCAATAATAATATGTTTGTGCCTTACTGGCGTATTCCATAACGGGTTTGGACTTTCAGTAAAGAAGATTGGATGCTCTGTAATTTATTTTTAACAATAACCGGAGTTTGCCGCCTATTTATTTGATTTTTATACCAATAAAAATTAGTCGCCTGCCTAATGGGAGGGGAATTATGTGAAGTTGATAAAAAGAAACGGCAAGTCAAAACACTCTAAGATATTTCGTTATCTGGTTATATGGGGTATAGTCAGCAGCTTATTGATGGTGGTTAATCAATGTATGGCCGCTGATAACAGCGCCGGTTCCGGTAGGCCCGATGAAATAATACTGTCATGGACAGGTGAGCCTGAGACTACCCAGACCGTATGCTGGCGGGCGTACGCTGTTGGCAGCGGCAAGATTCAGTATATGAGGGAAAGCGATAAAACAGATGATTTTAGCGGTGCGCTGGAGAAGGCTGCTGCCTGTACTGAGCTGCATGGCGGATTTAACCATTTTGAGGCGGAGTTGGATAATCTGCAGCCGGGTACTGACTATGTCTATCGCGTAGGTTCTGACGGTTGCTGGAGTGAACCGGCCGCCTTTACCACAGCGGCCCCGACAGATAAATTTTCCTTTATGTTTATGGGTGATGTGCACGCCGGTCATAATGATATGAGTGCGGGTTTATGGCAGCAGCTTTTGGCGCAAGCCATTGCCGGTTGTCCGGATGTAAAATTCGCCCTGCAAGCGGGTGATTTGGTTGACGAAGCGGATGATCCGGAACAATGGTCGCAGTTATTCAGCGCGGCTGCCGGTGTTTTTAATTATATTCCTTTAATGCCTGCCGAAGGCAATCATGAAAATACCGACGCATCATTATATTTTAAATATTTTGCCTTGCCGGGAAACGGGCCTTCAGGGTATGAGGAAAAAGACTATTCCTTTGATTACGGCAATTGTCATTTTGTTGTGCTGGACAGCAATTATCTGGGCACACCTGCCGATTCGGGCTATGACAAGATTAGTACCTGGCTGAAGAACGATCTTGCCGGCAGTCTCAAACAATGGAAGTTTGTAGTTCTGCATTACCCGCCATACCCGGTTGTTCCGGATAATCATGCGGAAAATCTTCAGGAAAACTGGGTTCCCCTTTTTGAACAGGGAGGAGTCGACATGGTCTTTGTCGGGCACCAGCATGTCTATATGCGGACTAAACCGCTGCTGGGCAATCAGGTTCAGCCTGACGGACAGGGCATTGTTTACATCATGGGCCTTGCAGGAAACAAATATTACGCAGCCGGACCCAATTATGATTATATCGCCAAAGAAGTGTCCAATGCCAGCAACTATGAAGTTATAAACATCAACGGAGATACTTTGTCATTGACAGCCAAAGATGCCGAGGGACGGGTTATTGACAGTTACATGTATATCAAGCAGCCGGTTAATGTTGATGCCGCGTATACAGTCACGCCGCTGCCCGATGTTAATTATCAGTCCGATGCAGCGGAAGACGGGATAAGCAAAATGACAGTAAATAGCGGTGTTGCCGGGATGAAATATTTTAGTGTGCAAGTTGCTTCGATTACAGAGCATCACGGAAATGAATCGCTCGTCTTTACACACGAAAGAAACGGCATCCAACTTAACTTGAACATTACTAAGGCAGATTTTGATGTGGTTGATATCGCTCAGTCCGGTTTTAATGTTCAGCCCGGAGATGTTATTAAAGTCTTCATGGTAGATGGTTTAACCAATGAGGTTGATTCGAATCCGAAGGTTTTACAATAAAAGGTGATATTTGCGCAGATGTTTCAAAGGAAAGAAATTATTGGCATACGGAATAAATATTAATCGGAGAGAAGGGTTGCAGGGCAACTATTGCGCTGCGGCACTGTTTGATAGAGGAGCATATTATCTGGAGCTCTGTTAAAAAAGGAGGAGGAAAAATGCAATTAACGGGATTTGTGTTTGAACGCGGAACAAAAAAGATGCTTACTTGTTTGATCATGTTAACTTTGTTATTCGCTGTTCTCGGGACATTTTTGCCGGTCACGGCCAATGCGGCAACCGGGACACCTGCAACATCGCTAACGGTTAAACTTAATGATAATACGGTGAAAACCTATTCAATTAGTGAATTGGAAGGTATGACTCAGGTTACGCAGGGTTACTCTTCGATTGACAGTATGCCGGCGCCATGCATGACGGCGGCTAGAGGTGTCAAGGTGACAGATATACTGACTGATGCCGGGATCGACGTCAATTCAGTGCAAAATATTAAATTTAAGTCGACGGACGGTTATTCAATCTCAGTAGCCAAACAATATTTGCTGGATACGCCCCGTTACTACTATCCTAATATAACTACTTATTGGGATTCGGTAAATCACTGTATTTATGGTGATGCTCTGGCTGGCGGGATACAGGTAGATCCAATCCTGGCCACTAAATCTTACTATAAAAGATTTGATACTGCTCCGCAGTTTAACATGATGGATGGTGTAAATACGCTGAGGCTTTGCTTTGGACAGGATCCCAATAATATAACAGATGCAACCAGCGGCAGGTTTGCCAAATATGTTAATGAGATTGATGTAGACGGTAATCTGCTTCCGGCAACCCCTCCGTCTGTAATAGCCGACACGACTCATAACACTGTGGGACAAATTGTTTATCTAACCTTTACTGATGATATTGGCTGGCGCAGCAATATAAGTGATATCACTGTTAACGGCAATACAATTGCCGGCCAGTATGCTTTGTCTGCCGGGCAGATTGCCGTCAATGCCGGTGTCTTTACTGTTGCCGGAACGTATCAGGTTGTGGTTAAAGCAACTGGTTACCGGGATGCAAATGTTAGCCAGATAATTAACAGTATGGTGACAAATCCGGTGTATACAGTAATACCTGTGGCAGATGCGGCATATCAAAACGATACAAATGTTGAAGGGATTAATACCATGACAGTAAAAAACGGTCATTCCGGTATGAAATATTTTGGTGTACAGGTAGTGCCGGCAACAGCACATGATGGTTTGGAAGCGGTTGTCTTTGTTCATACAAGAAACGGTGTCCAACTCAGCTTAAATATAACAAAGGCTGATTTTGATTTGGTTGATATTGCTCAGGCCGGTTTTAATGTTCAGCCCGGAGATGTAGTCAATGCTTATATTGTTGATGACATAACCAACGATATTAACTTTAATCCGACTATATTGCAAGCAGTTGATTAGAGAAAGAAATAGGGGTGATGTAATTTGAAACTCAGAATTGCAGCATATTTTCAAATAGTATTGATGCTGTTAACGGTTTGTATGCCTTCGGTTTCCGCGGCAGCAACTTTAACTGATATAAGTTTGTCATTAAGCAAAATTAATGTATCAGCTGGAGAAAATGTTGCAGCTTCAGGCACGGCAGAAAAAAACTCATGGGTTCCCCTCAAGGTAGTAGATGAACTCGGATCTATAATAGTTTATGACCAGACAAAATCAGATGCGAGCGGGAATTATAGCATAAATTTCAAAGTGCCATCAGGTGCTTCAGGTTTATTGACGGTAGTTGCAGGTGAAGGCAGCAGTGTGGCTAACCGGACTATGACAGTGGCGGCAGGCCAGTCCGATACGACGCCTCCGACCTGGACTAATGCCGGCCTAAACTCCGGCAACATCAGCCAAACAGGCCTGACCCTGACCTGGAACGCGGCGCAGGATAATCTGGCGGTGACAGGGTACAAGGTTTACCAGGGTAGCACCCTGATTACAGCAGAGCCGCTTACCGGTACGAGTTACAATGTTACCGGATTAAGTGCCGGCACCGATTATACTTTTAAGGTTGAAGCCGGTGATGCTGCCGGTAACTGGAGTACTGACGGGCCCAGTATTACCGTTACCACCGCTGCAAAATCCAGCGGTGGAGGTGGTGGCGGGGGCAGTGCAACATCGCAGGCAGTAAAGTCTACCACCGGATCTGCTGCGGTCACACCCAATGCGGGCGGTAATATCAGTCTCGGCAGCGATGCTGCAGTTAATATACCTGCTTACGCTCTGACCGGAAGTAAAGCATTGGAAGTAAAAATACAAAAATTAACTGTTACTCCCGCAATTCCTGCGGGTTTCAGGCTGGCGGGCAGCATATACGAGTTCAGCGTGGGGGGTGAGAGCAGTTACAGCTTTGCCAAGAAAGTGACTGTTACACTGAGCTTTGATGCCGGCTCTTTTGATTCAGAGAAAACCCCGGCTATTTACCGCTGCGATGAGACAAAGGGTGAATGGATAAACCTCGGTGGTACCATATCCGGCAACACCATAAGCGTTCAGGTGGATCACTTTACCAAGTATGCCGTAATGACTGCGGAAAAAGAAGAAGCACAGACAACCGGAGAATTGCCGGCAGCATTCAAGGACATTGCCAATCACTGGGCACATAACAGCATCAATAAGCTGGTGGATATGGGCTGCATAAGCGGTTATCCTGACGGAACTTTCAAACCGGACAATAAGATTACCAGGGCCGAATTTGCTGCCGTGTTGGTAAAAGCGCTCAAACTGGCGCCTCAGAGTGGCAAAACATTTGCAGACACAGCCGGGCACTGGGCCAAAGACTATATTGCCGCGGCAGCAGCCAACGGGATAGCCGGCGGTTATGACGCCGGAAGGTTTGGACCTGATGATCTGATTACTCGTGAGCAGATGGCAGTGATGATTGTTAAGGCTTTGAAACTTAACATGACAACGGAAAAAGCGAACTTTGCCGATAGCGAAAATATTTCTCAGTGGGCCGGAGAAGCCATTGCCATTGCAGTCAGCAATGGGATTATGAAGGGATACCCGGATAATACTATTTTGCCCCGGGGAAATGCCACAAGGGCGGAGGCAGTCACGGTTATTGCTAATTTTCTGAAATAAAAGAGTTCTAAAGTATGTTTGAAATTTTATATGCAGTTAATATCTGTTAAAGGTGGATGATAAATGCTGCCGGTAGCGTTAAATTATTTGGGAACGGTAAAGGAAAAAAATTTGGGGTCAAAGCTGTTGGGGTTATTTGATGATTTTAAGGTGATTAAGCTCAGCTGCTCTCAGGATTATAAGGAAGACCGGCTGCAATTATGCCAACCGGAAGAGTATGAAGATTTACAACAGCATGTTCAAAAGTTCTGGGATCAATCCGGAAATTTTTTGGAACTCCGTGGACCCAAGGATAAATTGCAGCGAATTGTTCGTCAAATGTTGTTTTTTGACGAAGAGAAGAAATTTGAAAAGGTTTTTTTGGATGGGTGTAATGGCTGCACTGATTTTCCCTGGGCCTGCCAATTTGTTATGGTTCATTTGCCTGTGTCGGATTGGGAACAGGCCATTGATTGGATGCGGAAAGCGGATATCATTGTGTTAAATAGCTTAGAAGACGAAGAAAACGAAGATTTAATAAATAAAATAATAAAAATTTGTCCTGATATTCTTAATATAGCTAAAAACGGTCAGGAAGACTCATTAAAGGGAATGAAAGACGAATTGGATGTTTTATTTGCCGGTTATATGGAAAAAAGGGAAAGAATCAAACATCTACTGCAGTTGCAGTGTGCGGCTCGATCGATTAGCTGCGCGCAGGCTCGCAGTATGGCTGAAAAGTTGGGAGTCAGTACGTTTTTGTTCGGCAATGTATGTGATGAATGTGGTTACAGGATAACAAATTGTGGGCTGAGTTGTTTTTAAATGTATAAATATTACTTTGCATTATTTAATGAGAAACTATTTTTAAGTCATAAGAGTTAATTAACGGGGGTTGATGCAAATGGCCATTGTTCCGGAAGAACCGGTTTTAATCAAGCCGGTAGGCGTTGTTATATCCGATTTTAAAAAATGCAGCCGTACTTTTGACTATAGTAAAGAAAGCATTGTATGCATGAGAGAAGATCTTACAAATGCTCTCATCGGTATCGAATATTTTTCCCATCTTCATGTAATTTATTACCATCATCGCAGGGAAGAGTGGTTGAAACTGATTGAATGGGAACAAGCTGAGCCACCCATAACAATTCCCTTTGCCGGCGAACCGGCCTGCCAGGGAGTTTATTCCACACGTTCTCCGTCACGTCCTTCGGCCATGGGGTCCTGTGTTGTTGAACTGGTTAAACGTGAAGAGAACCGTATCTATGTCAAAGGTCTTGACGCTCTTGACGGAACTCCGGTTTTGGACATAAAAATTTATATTCCCCATTATGACGCGTTTCCTTTAGCGGAAACACCGTTGAATTGGTGTAAAGCTAATGATTTGATTACCACTTCCCGTCATTTTCACTGGAATACTATTAATGTCGGGCTTACTCTGGGGCTCAGGACAGGAGCCAAAGCATTGCAGGAAATAGGCATCTGTCGCGGAGAAGCGGTTGTAGCTGAGGTTGCAGGCGGGCATTTCTTTGCTCAGGGTATTGAGGGTGCTACCGGGTGCAGTGTTTTACAGGGAAACATGGTTTTTGAAGAGAAAAATACCTCACCCGGACAGTGGAAGCTAAAGCTTATCGGCAGAGAAAGTGATGTGGAAATCAGGCTAAATGATCAAATTTACTCCGAAGCAAGTGAAGTACTGAATATCGGTGAAGACGTTTTGTTTGCATATGTGCAAAAGAAACCGCGTTCAATGTAATGCGGCAGCAAAAAATGGAGAGGTGAAGCTCGCTTATGGATGCTGTGGCGGTTAAGGGATTAGCTTATCAATACCAGGCAGGCGGGCCATCTATATTAAAGTGTATAAACTTTAAGGTGACCCAAGGAGAAATGGTTGTGGTAGCTGGCTTGAGCGGCTGTGGCAAAAGCACTCTCTGTGGTTGTATCAGCGGTACTGTTCAATGCAACCGTTATGGGGTAATGAAGGGTGAAGTAGTGGTAAACGGTAAAAATGTCCGGGAAATGAGAGCGGCAAAGTTGGCCCTGGAAGTGGGAATGGTCTTTCAGGATCCTGATATGCAGCTTTTTTCACCCACGGTGGAAGACGAAATTGCTTTTGCACCGGAGAACCTGTGCTTGCCGCCTGATCGTATTCGGGAACGGGTGGATGGTGTGCTTGCTTTAGTGGGAATTGCTGACTTAAGAGAGGCAAATCCTTACCAGCTTTCCGGTGGCGAGAAACACTTGGTGGCTCTGGCCGCGGTTTTGTCTCTTGACCCGCCGGTGCTGATATTGGACGAAGTTATGTCTCAGCTTGACGCAGCAGGTAAAAAGAGAGTGTCAACTGTGTTGAAAAAACTTCGCGACGGGGGAAAAACAATTATAGTTGTAGAGCATGATCTGGAAGCTGTTGCTTTTGCTGATCGTCTGCTGGTGTTGGAGAATGGGGCAGCGGTTCGCTTTGACCGGATGGAAACGCTTTTGGCCGATCGCGACTTTATGGCTGCCATTCGGTTAATTTGCTGATTTTAAAGCCGATAAAGCTGAGGAGTGGTAACACGTGGCATATTTGGAGTTGAGCCAGGTAGCTTTCTCCTATCCCCGTAAGAAAACAACTTTGTTGACCGGGATTAACCTGGCATTGGAGAAAAAAGAAATAACAGCTATTGTCGGAGCGAATGGCAGTGGTAAGACCACTCTGACCAAGCTAATGGTTGGGCTGTTACGGGCCAGTGCGGGGGAAATTTATCTGGCGGGGCGATCTATTGACAATTATTCGCTGGCTGAAATCGGGTGCCGCATTGGATATGTTTTTCAAAACCCGGATTTGCAGCTTTTTTGCAATACTGTGGAGGAGGAAATAGGTTTCGGGTTAATCTACCGCGGCTGCAACCCGTATACGGTGCGGGAAAGGGTTGAGTTCTATCTGGATTATTTTGAGCTGGCAGCTTGTCGCAATGCTTTTCCGCTATATTTGAGTCAGGGGGAAAAACAACGCCTGGCGATAGCTGCTGTACTAGCCAGTGAACCTGATTTTCTGATTTTGGATGAGCCCACAATCGGCTTGGATGCTTACCGCAAGAAGCTTTTAGAAGCTTTTTTAATAAAAACAGCCCTGCTGGGCAGGGGCATGATCCTGGTTAGTCATGACTTGGCCTTTGTGAACAAGGTGGCGGAGCGTGTTATCACACTGGCAGAAGGACGGATTGTCGGGAATGACGGGCGGAAAGGAGATTCAGGCCATGAAGCTTGATCCCCGGACAAAAATGCTGATGGTTGTCTGTCTCTCCGGTTTAGCTTTGATTTACGATACTCCGGTCCGTCTTCTGCCGGTCCTTGCGGCCACAATAGCGCTGTTGCTGATTTTTCGTTTTAATGTAATCGCGGTATGGGGATACCTGAAACCCTTTTTATTTTTGATGCTGATTGTTTTTGTTCTCCAGTGTATTTTTACTTCGGGTGGCAAGGTGCTGCTTTCTTTGGGTCCGGTACCCCTGGTAAGCAGCAGTGGTTTGTCGTCAGGCGCCTGTTTCATTCTGCGCAGCATGGTGGTTATTGCCTCCGCTATGCTGTTAACCACATTTAGTTCCCGTGATTTTATCCTGGGGCTGGTGCAGTGGAAAGTCCCCTATGAAATTGCCTTTATGGTTTTCATAGCTCTGCGTTTTTTACCGGTTTTCCGGGACGAGCTGATTAATGCGGTTAACGCAGTTCAATTGAGGGGAGTCGAACTGAAGAAAGTTCCCTGGAGTCGCAAAATTACAATATACCGCAGCTTGTTTTTTCCAGTGGTTTATGGGGTGATGCTTAAAGCCCAGCATCTGTCGGTTGCTTTAGAAGCGCGGGGTTTTAGGGCCTATACACGGCGCACTTATCTCAGACGATTGAACTTTAATTTTGCCGATTACGTTGTGATAGTGTTATTTTCAGCCATCACCTTTATACTCATATTACTGCAAGTATTGCATTGGATTAGTGTTTCATAATGATACATTAATGTGTTACAAAATGAAACAGTTGTTTCTTTATGGAACACATGAAAGATTTCGCTGATATTATGTATTCCCTCATCCTCTACTTCTGCCGGTTCTTAAGCGTTTTGAAGATCTTAATTTTCGGGAAAGAAGTCTTCAATCGGAATCTCATAATTCGACGGCCCGGTCGCGCTGTTATCCGCGAGTATCTCTATAGTATCCAAGTCAAGCAGACCAGTAGCTTTGATTTTTGCGGTTGCCTTTAATAAGAAATTACCTTCCTGCTCTTTGCCTAAATCGTCAGGAACATCAAGCCCATTGCCCTTGTGATGCATTGTCCAAAGGAATGTCGAGCTATAGTTGCCGAGAGAGTCAGTGGTTTCCTCATAGTTGGTCATTTCGTAGCGTAGACCGTCGTAATGCGGCGCGTAGGCTTTGTTGAACAAATCAGACAAGTAAGAGGTAAGCTGGTTTTGCTTCCTTGCGCCGCAATGACAATCACGCGCGAATGTTTTTTGAAATTCAACACGTTTTTGACCCTCTCTTTCATACCTCCCTCACCGAATGCGAGCGGACTTCCGTTTAGGATTTTATGTCCAGCCGCCACGCGGACGAGCGACAGCGAATAGGCATTTTTGATGTCTTCGCCGAGTTCCTTCATCACACGCTCATCGCAGGACATCTCCATATCTGCGCCCATCAAAATAAACGCAATCCATACCAGCGGATTAAACCAATGCAGACACAGCACAAAATAGGCCAGCATTTTGACGGCGTGGTCATGCCGCCGGATGTGTGTTTGCTCGTGCAGAACGATATAGCGGCGTTCCTTATCCGAAAGCCCCGCCGGAATATAAATCTTTGATCTGAAAAGCCCAATGACAAACGGTGTTCTAAGATTATCGGCTTCATAGATATTGCCTTCAATAAACTCTGTGCCACGAAGTTTGTGTTTTAATAAAACGATTGATACAAAGCTGTAGATGAGCATGATGGCAATGCCGAAAAGCCAGATATAAGAGCCGATGGTGAGCCAGATTTGCAACGGATTTACACTGGAGGCGGGCGCAGCGGCGGGCAATATCGCGCTGACGGCGTTGTCAACAATCTTTATCCCGCTGTTAATGCGCGGAATGGCTTGCATTCCAATGTCCTGCGGGATAGGCGCAGCTTTGAACGGAAGCAGACTGAACACGCTCTGGATTGAAAACGGGAACACAAGCCGAAACCCTGCCACCGCCCACAGTGCGTAAGAAATTATCTTCGGCGCTTTTTTAAGCGGTAGTCGTGCAAGCGTGATAGCCACAATAACAAATGTCCCTGTCAGGCTCATATTGAGGACAGAAAGGAAAATTTTCTCCATAAATCAGCCCTCCTTATGATCGTTAATTAAACGCACGAGTTCTTCTGCCTGTTTGTCGGACAGTTTTTTCCCACCGATGAATGAAGTGAGAAAACGTGGCAGTGAACCGCCGAAACTGTCCTCAACAAAGCGGCGGCTCTGACCCGCAAAAAATTCATCGCGGCTAATCGCCGCAGACACAACCGCACCTTCGTTTTTGAGAATTCCTCTGTCGCACAGCCGTTTCAAAATGGTGTATGTCGTGGACTTTTTCCATTTCATCACTTCCTCCGACAGACGGACAAGCTCTGTCGAGTTAATTGGCCCATTCTCCCAAATCAAGTCAACGAATTTTGATTCTGCTTCTGCTAACCTATAATCAACCATAAGGTTAAACCCCCTTTGTGCTACTATTTGTAGACCTTAATAGAAGTTTATGCTACGTAGACCCGATTGTCAAGAGGGAGTTTTTGACCTTTATTTCTAATTTGATGGTATTGGGCAGCGGCTAACTGTCTGCTCGGCTTTCCCTTTATTACGTTAATTTTTACGTAATAAAGGCACAATGGAAACAATAAATATTGTGGGGCATACAGCGACAACATAAAACAGCCCTTAGACAGCACCATTGAAATCACAGACAATATCTATGACGGCTTCAACCGGTTGAAAAAAGCTGAAACAATCAAATCCGGCAAGCGAGTAGTGGCGGAATTTGCCTATAACGGAGACGATCTGAGAATTCAAAAAGTGGTCAAGAAACTGGACGCCGGCTATACGCCCGAAGTAACCAACTACCTTTACAGCGGCTCGCATGTTATACTGGAGACAGACACGACCGGTAATGTAAAAGTAAGGTATATCCATGGAATAAACTACATCTGCCGGATAGATGCAGCAAACAAAATATCCTACTTTATGTACAACGGGCACGGTGATGTGGTGCAGACCGTTGCCGAAAACGGCACGGTTGAAAACCAGTACGACTACGACATCTTTGGCAACCCGACCCTGGCAACAGAACAATACGCGAATACCATCAGATACGCCGGAGAGTTCTATGACAGTGAAACAGGGTTTTACTACCTGCGGGCACGATACTATGAGAGCTATACCGGTCAGATTGACAGTCCATTAAGCTTGAACCTGTACACTTATTGTGAGAATGACCCGATTAACATGATTAACCCTTCGGGACGAGGCAAAGTATGGAATAATTATGGAGAGGTTATTGGATATAACTCGTTAGGCTTTAGCTATACAGACCACGGCCAAGAGGCATTAAACATACATGGTGGCGGTGAACAGGCTTATAAGGAATATACTCCCTCAACTCCGCAAGGGTTGCAAAATATGGTTGCGACTGTTGGGTATACAACTAGCTTTAGAGAATTGTCTTCATCCAAGCGTAATCGAATTTTGATTGCTGCTAATGATGACAATTGGAAATGGTTATTTACGGATTATGGACAATATTTAGAATCAAAGCTTAGTTTAATAGGATTAAGACAATGGATTGAAACTGTTGGAGGTTCGATATATTGGGATAGTGAAGCTGGAATAGCTACAGCAATATATAATAATCATGTTGTTCATTATTATATTGACGACTATACAGTTAAAAATGGCCATATAATGCTTGAATATGAGCAACTTTTTAGGGATTTTAATTATGATATTGATGAAAAACCTCTTGAAGGAGATCTGCTTGGTGACTTTTTGTTTATCGACCTTCCAGCAGGTGGTTCTGGAAGGCAATGACATAGTGACTCAGGAGGATTTAACGGAAGCTATTTTGGAGAACAGGGGTGGCGAATAATTGGCAGAAGTGAATCCCTTTTCACATATTAATTTAATCTTGGTTAAAGATGTTCCGCGTAAAAAGCCACCAAAGAGAAAATTTGAAAATAAGCCTGTAACAGCTCAAAACAAGAAGAATTGTGCTGGGCATGCCAATTTTTTAAGAAGATCAGTTGCATCTCTTCGAGATGAATGGCAGGAAACAACGGCTATGAGACAGCAGGAGGGACTACCTGAAATACCTGAGGCCGTGTCAATTTTTTTGAAAATTGATCCTTTGGGGCTTCCGCTTGATGAGCCGAGAAAATATGGGAATAGAGGTTATTGGGGAGCATGAGGACGGTTATATTATCGGTGCTTCTGTTGACGTAATCTTAAGTGAACTGGCAGCAAAGATCGACAAGTTTGCTTTGAAGGGTCAGGATAAGGTGGCTGTTTTATGGGAAATTGTGCAGGGAAAAGCGTGGCGAATTGAACGCATTTTATTGCCGTTATTATCTGAGGAATGGCCACATATTAGGGATAGTGAATAGTTTATAGAATTTATTGGGATTCTTGACAAGTTCATTCCATATCAGGAGACTGTTTTAAAAATCAATTTCTCTAACATAATGTATAGATATTGCAAAGCAGGCTCTAACCCAATTAATAAGATCCAAAGAAAATCCCCAAAAATACGAGTAAATATGGTATAATTAAAATAAATAACCGTATGCGGGGGTATTTAGCCATGATGGGTAAACTAACAAACCAAATTAACTTTTCTGATACAGATGAATGGTATAAACGAATACCCCAAAATTCATTTTGGCATAAAGTACGTTAATGGGCAGAAGAAAACCTGCCAGACGATGACTTTGCCCATCTATATTCCAGTAATAGGGGACGCCCGTCAAAGTACCTTTACCGTGATCCGTAAAGCCACAGCCCGGGTATTACGCCAGGCTGACGTTGAGGGCTTTATTGAAGATATAAGACAAAAACTCAATCGTGATGATTACCTTAACAATAAAAAAACCACTAAGTACCTCCGTCAACCAATGTAAATGGATGTTTTAATAAAGACAAATTCATCATTGATCTGGATAACAAATTTATAGAATGCCCCGCCGGATTTCGACTTGAAATAGATAGGGAACTGGGAGAAAAGGAAGTATGCTGTAAATTTCCCCAAAAACAGTATCAAAATTGCGATCTAAGAAATCAATGCACCAAAAGCAAAGATGGCAGGACAGTAAGAATACATCCGCATGAAGCATCATTGCAAAAGGCACGTAAATAACAACAAACAGCAGAGTTTAAAGAGGAGTATCGTTTCCGTAGTCGGATTGAGAGAATAATTTATTGTGTTACTAAAAATGGAGCCAGAAAGGGTAAATATAATGGACTTGAAAAAAATAGATTCAAGTTGCAACTCCATATGGCCTTACATAATATCAAAGCAATACTTTCTTTAGCTAAAAAAATCCTGCGATAGTTGTATAGGGATAAGTGCGTCTATTCGTTAGGAATTATATGGAAGAATAGTATTGTGTATGCTTCATTATGCTGTTTAATTAAATTGTTTGATGATCTTTCGATAGAAACAACCACCAAATACTGTAGTTTTACCTATTAATACCAATGAGATAGTTGAAATTATTAATGTAAATCAAAAAAAGATTATTTTTGAAACAGTCTAGTTCGTGTAGCCCTCATCTTTAGCTAATTACCAAGCACAACATTGCTTGACACTCTATAAATGTATAGGCAGCATCTATCTGAGTAGCTTTTTAATCGTTTTACTACCTGCATTTGATACATAAATATTACCGTAACTGTCAATTGCTATGCCACTAGGCCGTTCAGAACCTTCGTTACCGGTAATGTCAGTCAAAATACCATTCATTAGCTTTCCGATCCTAGGATACAATACGCCACCAATAAATCTATTGGTTATAACATACACATTGCCGGAATTATCCACCGCCAAACTATCAGGATATATTAGCCATGCGTTGCCAGTAATATCCGTCCAGGTGCCATTCACTAGCTTTTTGATTTTGTTATTATTTAGATCAGCAACATACACATTTCCAGAACCGTCCACAGCTACTCCATAAGGTTCCCCGTCAAAATTGATGGTGATGTCCACCCAGGCATTGCCGCCGTTCGCCAGTTTTTTGATTTTGCTATGCCATGTATCTGCAACATACACATTTCCGGAACTGTCCACAGCCAAACCATGAGGCATTTTAAAATCTCCATTGCCAGTGATGTCTATCCATGTGCCATTCACAAATTTTTCGATTGTC
The DNA here is from genome assembly GCF_000024205.1 of Desulfofarcimen acetoxidans DSM 771. Taxonomy (NCBI): domain Bacteria; kingdom Bacillati; phylum Bacillota; class Clostridia; order Eubacteriales; family Peptococcaceae; genus Desulfofarcimen; species Desulfofarcimen acetoxidans. Next base: position 3,664,467 of record NC_013216.1, on the reverse strand, counting down.
CTAACACCTACCACGTACAAATTCCCGGAACTGTCAATAGCCACTTTAACAGGAATGTCAGAATCAAAATTGCAGATGATATCCGTCCAAGTGCCGTTAACCAGTTTTTTAATTTTCCTTTTACCTGTATCTGCCACATAAACATTGCCGGAGCTGTCCACCGCTATGTCCTCAAGTCCACTAAAATTTACATTACCAGTAATATCTACCCAAGTGCTGTCACTAGCCGTTAATAGCTGCGTTGAAGGGTTCATCGGCTGATGGGATTGCCCATTTAACCAATTAATAGCACCACTAACGTCGGTTCGTTGCTGTCCTTGCGGCCAACAAATGACTGCTTGGTTCTTGTTGTCCCATGCAACTTGATAGCCCAAACCTTCGGCAATATACCTAGCAGGGAGAAAAACTCTATTCTGAATTAATAAAGGGCTTACATTAATTTGCATAATCTTTCCGTTAATAGTGACTTGATCTTGCCCTATTGTCATTTGCAGTATGGTATCAGAATCTTTTATGGTTACTGTTTGAGTCGAGTCGTCCCAGGTAATGTTGCCAGTAGTTATACCGAAGGCGTTGCTAAGGAACCTTACAGGTACATAAATCCTGTCGTTATGCAAAAACGGTGATACATCCATTGGGGCACCTGGGGGATTGTTAACTGTATAAAAAGGGGTATTGATTTTGAAGACGACGGATATAATTTTGATATCATCTTGGAAGTAGTGGTACATCGGGTCAGATAGGGCTGGAAATACTACAATAATAGCTAGGATAAAGGCTATCGCGAAAATAATTACTTTTTTCATCCTTGGTTTTTTCACCTTTCTTTTCTTTTATTTATTAATAAAAATTTGGCTATTAACCCTAGTAATAAAATAAGCAATTTTATTAAAAAAATATCACTATATTTCATCAGTATTTACAGTGGTTACTTTGTTAATTAAAATAAATTATAACCCGAGTTTGGCGTAATTTATTTCTAACGCCATGAATATCAGGGTCTCAAGGGATATTCTTAAAAAATGTAGTCCCAATCCATACTAGATAACCTGCCAATACTTGATATTACTGGGCTTATAAACCCTAAAATTTATTTGGGACTACATGAGTTAGCCACAACCCGCAGATCTTTGTATAATGCGGTATGGTAAATTATGTAACTAGGCTTAGGTTATAACATTATCTTTTATTGTAACGGATATTAAAACAGCTTGTTCAAACCGTTAAATTCGAATAAGTGTCCTCCTTCTAAATAGAAGTGATTAATAAAGTAATGGTAATTTTTACTCCTATCCTGTAAAATAGAATCAAGTGTGGGGAGGGGTATTATTACCATGAGGAAATTGCATTTAAACAATCCACAAAATTTAACCATTGAGGATTTGAATAAGATAAAAAGAGAAACACCATATAAACTAAGATGCAGAGTTCAAGCTGTTATTCTTGTCATGAAAGGGAGACAAGCAAAGCAGATTGCCGAATATCTTGATATAAGTGAACAAACCATAAGAAAATACGTTGCTTACTTTAATGAAGGTGGAGTTAAAAAACTGCTTCATGTATCAAAAAAGCCGGGAAGACCGCCAAGGCTAACCAATGAACAAAAAGAAGAGGTCAAAGAGGTACTGAAACAATCACCATCAGAGGTTGGTTTTAGTACCCATACTACTTGGAATTGTAAAACCCTCGCTGCTTACATTTATGATACATACGGCGTTAAATATACATCAGATGGTGTTTGGCGCATGCTTCTTAAGATGGATTTTCGTTATAATCGTCCCACTTATGTATTAGCCAAAGCTGATCCGGAAAAACAAAAAGCTTTTCAAGATGAGCTGGAAGAGTTAAAAAAATCTCACTGAATGTGAAATACTCCTATATGTGGATGCATCTCACATTAGGGATTATCAAGGTTTACAACGAGCATGGTTCCCAAAAGGTGAGCAAAAAAAGATTAAGACCTATGGACACCATGCAAAAGTTACATTATACGGTGCTTTAAACTACTATACGGGTAAAGTTTTTTGTGTAAATTATGACAAAATCGATGCAGAAAAATTCAAAGATTTTCTTAAAAAATTGGTATCACATTTTTTAAAAGATGACATTTCTAAAATTTACATTGTTCTTGATAATGCAAGAGTTCATCATGCAAAATTACTTAAAGACTTTTTAGACGAGCATAAGGATCATCTGTTTTTGAAATTTATTCAACCCTACTCACCCAATCTGAATTGCATAGAAGAGTTATGGAAATGGTTAAAAAATACAGCTATTTATAATCGCTTTCATAAAAATGCTTCAGAAATTCAAAAATCTGTTGACTCGTTTTTAGAGGAAATCAAATGCTGTTCGGAAGATGTGAAAAAGAGACTTTGCGTTTAATTTATAACGATATTTATTATTTCTGTTCTATATAGTAAGCATCAAATGCATATTATCTTGGGTTAGGATACCACGATCAATAATCATCTCAAATTCTTGGTCATCGGTAATCTCTTTAACCTTCTCGAATGAACGCTCAAAAGTCGTACCGCCTTGAACATTACCGGAATCAATTGATGATGTTACCGGCAAAGATGCACCAGAGGCTATCGTAAGATTAAGGATTAATTGTTTTAAACCCGTTAGACCACCATACCCGTATTGAACTTTATCGTTATCCTCCATAACACCAGAGACTGGAATGGAGGATGTGTCATTGTAAAAAGTGTTAAGTGGAACTCCAAATTTCTTGGATGCTGATAAAACAATATCCTGCAATACATTAGCCATATATTTTGCATTTGAGTTTATAGCGTCAAGGGCTCTACCCATTTTGTCATCATTAAATTTTTCGGACGGTATACCGAGTATTGTTTCGACCTGCCAGTTTTTACAAGCTTCTTCAAATTTATATAAACGGGTGAGATCTTTATTTCTGCCCAGCATGTCGCCAACCATTATTTCACATGCCAAACCAGTACTTACCCGATATTTAGAACCGTTGGCTCTGTCTTCACGTAGATGTTCATAAGTAACATATTCTTCGCCTATAAAGTTGTCAATTATTTTACCGATGCCCAGGCTTCTTGCTAAAAAGACACCGATAAGTACTGCACCTGAGGGATCTGCCTTCGGAACTTCTACTTTTAATTCGGGCATTATCTTCATCAATATTTCGGGGGGTAATTTAGCTAGTTGTTCTAAAATAGGTTGTAAGTCCATGACGATCCCTCACTAATATTTATTCTTATTAGTGATAATTCGACACAAAAAACAGAGATCCTTCCAGTTTATGGATCAATTTTTTTTATGGTTGTAATTAATATTACTTATGCTCCACTATTTTACAGGTTTAAATTTTTATCTTGCGGAAGGTGGGTCTTCTAACCATACACGTATCTAAAAAGTTTGGTGTGCCTCTGGATCGTTTTTTCCTTGATACCTCGTTGTTAGAGTTAGATGGCGAATTTACTAAGGCTCCAAAGGTTGTTCCCGGTCGTGGTAGAAATTCATTCAGCCAGCTGATTGCAAGTTTGACTGCTGCAGCCGGTTCGCGTATTCCTATTAAGTCCGAATTGTGGCCGGGTAATACCTTTGATGGTCACACACTACCAAATGCTTTTAAAGCAATAGATCGGGTAGCCCCGCCGGGATCTATTGAGTTGATTATGGACCGGGCTTTCCCAACCCTCAGTAACATTTTATTTTTACAAAATCAATGGGATAAAAGACCATGTTACTGGATTTCCCCATTAAAAACAGGATTAGCCGGAAAGCATTTTAAAAACTTGGTGTTTAGTATTTGGGAATCAAACTCATGGCAACTGATTGAATACCGCTCTGCCAAAGAAATTCGTGATAAGATACCACCTTCGTTGACTGCATATGAAACTACGTGGGTACTGAAGGAAGAAATTAAGCCTGAATTAGATCCCGGTCAAAAAAGACGTCCAAACGGCTCGATCCGGCATGTAGAAATACCTGTGCGTTGCGTTATATTTCGCCATGAAGAACGAGCAGTTAATGAAAAAACCGGACGAGAAGCCAATCGCAAAAAACTTGATATGGCGTTACAAGGATTTCAAAAGAAAATTAATCTACGTAGCCTAAAAACGGTAGAAGCTTGTGAAAATAGCTTAAGAACCTTGTTGAATGGCTATAAACAGATAAAATCATTTGTTAATGTTGTGTTTTCAACAAATGAGCATAATTCAGTTATTATGAACTGGACTTGGGATGAAGTGGCACTTGCTCATGAAGAAAAACTTGATGGTATATTCGCTCTGCTGACAAATTATGACGCAGACAGAGTATCTGCAAATAAACTTATTAAGAAATACAGGGAGCGTAATCAGATTGAGGTAAACTTTAAAGATTTAAAGGGCCTGTTGGATTTAGAAAGAATATTTCTCCAACTTCCCGAACGTATTGAAGCGTATGTGTTTCCTAAGACACTCGCGTATTTTGTTTTAGCCTTTCTCCGGTGGTATGCTGAGGAAAAGGGTGGAATTAAAACTACCGAAAAAAAGATTCAAGAGTCTTTTGGTGATATGTTACTGATAGGCAATAAAATTCAGCTGTTGGATTTAACTGCCTACTCGTTGGGCAATGATACTTCACTTGCTGAATGGTTCTGGACTACATTAGGTCTTCCTAATCCAATAAAAGTTGTTGATGAATTGAATTCAGAAACACTTGTTCTTTTAGATCAGGCAATTGATGACTGGTATAAAACTTGGTTAGATCAAAATGCTATAAATTAGTTCGTGTATTGTTGATTTGTTAGTCTTAGCTTCTTAGTATGTCAATTTTTATTAAAAAGGTGGTTGTTCTGGTACTAAAAGGATGATCTGTTTTGTATACGTCAATATGGTTGTAGATGGATATTATTTTAATACAACGAGAGATTTGTGTCCTTTTTTAAATATACATTAGATGATTAATTCAACTTATAATTTTCTTTAATCAAAGTAAATGCCACTTGAGTTAATATTTTACTGAATATTAATCTAAGTTTGCGAAATACAGGACTAAATCATCTCAAATTGGATAGTTGTGTATCAAGAATATAAGGACTGTAAAACTTAGGATACAAGTCCCAGGCATTTTATTGCCTTAATTACAAAAGTTATTGTTCTGACTATCTTTCGCATTCTACACAAAGCCAGTGAAACAAAAATACATAATATGGTTAGTTAGATATTGGTAGCATAACCTGATGACATTGAGTCCTACCCTGGTACTCATTGACCGTCTGGCCAAGAGGCGTGGCAGGAGCGTCTGGTACTGGCTGCGGGAGTTGAACCCAGCATCAAGCGATTATAAGTCACTCGTTTTACCGTTAAACTACGCCAGTATAATTTCTTGATTATTGGTTCCACATATGATACCATAGCATTAAGGCGGTGACATTAATGACTAAATTTAGCAAGCTATACACTAAAATAGTTCGTAATCCTAAAGATGTAGAATTTGATGAGCTTGATAAAATTTTTAAAAAATATAACTTTAAACGGCGGCAACCAAGTAAAGGCTCCAGCCATTACACTTACTTTCACGATAAAATAGATGATATAGTCACAGTCCCAAAAGATAAACCAATTAAAGCCATTTACGTTAAAATCGCCATAGCCGCAATAGAAAAATTAAGAAAAGAGGATGAGTAAATTGAAAAACATGGAATATTATCTCAAACTCAATTATGATATAAAGTTACGAAAACTCACGGAAGATGAGGGTGAAGGATGGTTAGCTCAAATCCCGCTACTTCCTGGCTGCATGTCTGATGGCGACACACCAGTAGAAGCCCTTGCAAATATCGAAGATGCTAAAAAATCCTGGATTGAAACATGCCGCGAACTTGGCCGCCCTGTACCTGAACCAATAACCGATGAACATTCTGGCCAATTAAGAATTCGTATACCCAAAACACTTCATCGAATATTAGCTGAAAGAGCGAAAGAGGAAAATATTAGCCTTAACCAGTATATAAACTATCAGTTATCTCGCGGTGTTGGCTATACTCCTAAATAAAAACGGATCGAGCAACAAAGGCTCGGTCTTTTTTTCTATAGACGGAAAAAGAAGCCTTACGGCTCCTTCGTTTCTTAACGCATGTGCTTAAGAATCTATCGTTTCTTATACCCAGCTTAACTCCTCCACAGCCCTCTGTAAATCATCCTCGCCCGGCTGGGTATAAGTTAAAGTCTGCTGAATATTAGGTGTGCTCGAAAAAATTTGAAAAGAGAAAATCATTCTTTCCAAATCTTTACCGGGGTTTGGCACCATTAAATAAATACCATTCACTCATTCATACTTCCCACCTTCTGCAAGATAAAAATTAAAATCTGTAAAATAGTGGTGCATAAGTAATATTAATTACAACCATAAAAATAACTGATCTATGAATTGGAAAGATTTCTGTTTTTTGTTTTGAATTATCACTAATAAAAGTATTTATAAGTATTATACAAAAAAACAGACATGAGGGGGATAAAAGTAAAGTATATCTACGATGGCAAGGGTGAACTTATTATTGTGGAGGATTATGGAGATGATTACAAGGAAGTGACAACCGTAGCCTTTGATCCCAACAGGCTTCCACAAAAAAAGTTCGAGAGGTCTATAAACTAGGCCTACCAATAAGGGATAGAGCGATGCATGTGGAAAATTATATATTTGATGCTTTTGGGAATATGACAAGTTATACTGACCCGTTGGCAGACAGAGATGGCTATGGCGATCCAATGGATAGTGAGCACACAACTACGTATACCTACCCAACCGACAGATATCATATCCCGAGATCAAAAACATGGAAGAAAGATGCTGCTGCCACATTAAAAATCGAGTATGATTTTACTTCTAATGGAAATGTAACACAGGAAAGAAAGATACACGCAGGGAATAATTTAGTTAGCGACTATCGGTATGACAACTGCTACGACTATGACGCCGCGGGCAACAGGAAAAGCATGACCGACGCCACTGGGACAACCACTTACAATTACTACAACAACAACTGGTTGAAAGACGTGATAAAAGGCGGGGTAACCCAGATCCATTACGAGTATGATGACGTCGGAAATATCTTCTCGGTTACAGATAAAAAAGGTTTCATAACCAGTTACAGATATGACAGCTGCAGCAGGATGTACACAGTAACCTTTAGCGGAAAAACAACAATCTACACCTATGACGCAAACGGCAACAGGCAATCCATCACCTACCCCGGCGGGACGAAAGAAGAATACGCCTATAACAAAAACAACAAACTGTTGACCCTGACCAACAAAAACCCGGGCGGCGGTGTAATTTCAAACTATAGCTACACCTACTACGACAACGGGCTGCAAAACACCAGGACCGACAGCTGCGGCACCACCACCTACACCTACTGCCCGGCAGGGCAGATAAAGACAGTCACCGCGCCGGGCAAGACCACCGTATATACCTATGACGGTGCGGGGAACAGGCAGACCGCCAGCGAAACCTATGCCTCCGACCAGTCCAGCGGATATACAAACGATGACGGAAGTAATATAAAATACAGAGTAAAGAGCAGCCAGTATCTCTACTCCAACACCGGCAAGCTGCTAAGTATCGTAGAGAGCATGCGGGACGCGGCCGGTAGCGAGTTGCTGCAAAAGAAAACCGGTTACACCTACGACAAAAACGGCAACCAGACACACTCACTGGCGGAATTCCTCAAACCGGCAGCAACAGGCACAATGGAAACAATAAATATTGGGGCATACAGTGACAACATAAAACAGCCCTTAGACAGCACCATTGAAATCACAGACAACACCTATGACGGCTTCAACCGGTTGAAAAAAGCCGAAACAACCAAATCCGGCAAGCGGGCAGTGGCATAATTTTTCTATAACGGAGACGATCTGAGAATTCAAAAGGTGGTCAAGAAACTGGACGCCGGCTATACGCCCGAAGTAACTAACTACCTTTACAGCGGCTCGCATGTTATACTGGATACAGACGTGTCCGATAATGTAAAAACAAGGTATATCCAGGGAATAAACTACATCTGCCGATAGATGCAGCAAACAAAATATCCTACTTTATGTACAACGGGCACGGTGATGTGGTGCAGACCGTCGCCGAAAACGGCACAGTTGAAAACCAGTACGACTACGACATCTTTGGCAACCCGACCCTGGCAACAGAACAATACGCGAATACCATCAGGTACGCCGGAGAGTTCTATGACAGTGAAACCGGGTTGTACTACCTACGGGCACGATACTATGAGAGCTATACCGGCAGGTTTATGTCAGAGGATAGCTATACCGGTCAGATTGACAGTCCATTAAGCCTGAACCTGTACACTTATTGTGAGAACGACCCGATTAACATGATTGACCCTTCGGGACGAGGCAAAGTATGGAATCGTTTCGGTGAAGTAATAGGTACTACCTCCGGATCGGACTATACTGATTACAGTCAGAAAGCCACAGATACGCATACCAGTAAAGAACAGGCGTCCAAACCATGGACGAGCTCTTCAAGCAGTAGCTCCACCTTAGCAGTTCTAATAACAGCTCCAGCAGCGGATCAAAAAGTTCCGGTAGTAAATCAAGCAATGTATCATCAATTTCAAGCAATGGCAGCGGCTTGAAAGAAGATTATTCCAATGCGGTATGGAATAATTATGGAGAGGTTATTGGATATAACTCGTTAGGCTTTAGCTATACAGACCACAGCCAAGAGGTATTAAACATACATGGTGGCGGTGAACAGGCCTATAAGGAATATACTCCCTCAACTCCGTAAGGGTTGCAAAATATGGTTATAGCTATGCCTAAAATAGCAAGTAGTGCTCATGCCGAAAGTGAACATATCCTGCTGGGATATAATGGAGATTTATCTGGCCTGAGACTAACTGTTGGATATAGTTTATGCCTTAGTGATTATGAGTTTAACAACTTTCTTTGGCATTCACTTGATCCTGAACATAAAGGATATTATATAACACCTGATGGTGATGTGTTAAAATTTAATTATGAGACAGGGGAAATTACCGGGGGATATAATTCAAGAAAAAAAGCATTAATTGATTTAGGCCGGGCATTTTCTCAGAGTGCTATTCCTACTAATATTTATAGTTTTGGGAGATATTTTAAAAATGTTATAAAGATAAATAAGGGCGCGAGTAAGGCCAATCAATGGGTTGATGAAGCAGGAAATATAAAATGGCCTGTAAATAGAGGTTTTGCCGGACAACCCGTGGAAACGACATTGAAACCGGGAACGCGAATTGATAGATATGGCTATGATAGCGGTACATTTGTTTCACCTGAAGGAACACCATATGCAAATCGAGCTTTAGAACCGGGAACAGAAACTAAGCCGTACAATGTTTATGAAGTTGTTAAGCTAAGGTACAAGCTGGTGAAATAGCACCATGGTTTGACCAGCCTGGTGGAGGTATACAATATGAATTTAGTCAGTCTATTAACAACCTGTTAAAAGCGGGAATAATAAAAAGGGTGGGACCATAATATGACTAAGAATGATTTAAGAAAGATGTTGATTAACAGCAATATCCCTAAAGATACATATTCTTTAGAGGGCGGTTTACCAAATGAAGCGTATTGCTTCAATCAAAATGGGGATAAGTGGGAAGTATATTACAGTGAGCGAGGTCAAAAATCAGGGCTGAAACTCTTTTCAACAGAGGATGAAGCATGTGACTACTTCTATAAATCTTTAGTTCAAATGTTAAAGGGTATGGGCATATTATAATTGCTATTTACTTACATAGGTCACACAGTTTCGGTTGCTGTGACCTTGTTTTTTCTATGCCGAGGTTAATGTATAAAAAATAAGGTGGACAGTTTAGACTTGGATTGGTGTATTGCTTCCACCCAACGAGTATTATTGAAGAATCTATGAAAGTTCCATTGCAACCAAAGTTAATGTAAAACGTCTACATCCAAGTATGCAGCATGTTTTGTCACAACAATGTCATCCATTTTTAAAACCAGCAAACAAAATTCCTACAGTAGTTTATTGATTAGTAGGAATTTTTTTGGCATTTGTGTAGTCTATTTTTAAGTGAATGACAACAATTTTGGAAATAATTTAAAACGCATTTTCAATGCCAATTAGATAGGATATAATTTCATAAAGAAGGAAGGTGAATGATTTGGAAACAGAAATCACCCTGCACAACAATGATGTGATCATGAAAGCAATGGCAGAAACCTTTAAAGATAAAACGCTTCGTCTCTTTGGCTTGAATACAGCAAAAATTATAGGTGTGATACCTACCATTTTACCCGTTTTGGAAGTCAAAGAGAATAGAATAGACTATATATTTCTGTTAGAAGATAACACACTCCTGCATTTGGAATTTCAAACTACCGTTAATTTAGAAAATCTGAAACGATTTTTACTCTATGATGCCAGACTAATCAACAAAGACAATCGGAACGTCAATACCGCTGTTGTTTACTCCGGGCGGATAAAAATAGCCCCAGATCAACTAAAGAAAGGCTCCATAGTTTACCAGGTAATCAATGTTTATATGAAAGACTATGACGGAGACGCAGAATATAAGAGATTGAATGATAAAATACTCAAGCACGAGGAGTTGGATGAGGAAGATATATTGAAGCTGATCTTTTTACCCCTGATGAAGAGCAAGCAAACCGAAGAGGAAATGGCTATTCGCGCGGCAGAACTGGCTAAAGAAGTAGAGGGTGAAATCAAGAAGACCTTCATAATTGGTACAATTATAGCCGTTACCGATAAGTTTATGTCTGAAGACTACAAAAAGAAATTACTGGAGGTGTTGAGAATGACCCAAATCGAGCAGTGGATTAGAGAAGAAGGTAGAGAAGAAGGTATAAAAAAGGGTAGAGAAGAAGGTATAAAAGAGGGTAAAATGGAAACGGCCAAAGCAGCCCTAGCAAAAGGTTTCAGTATTGAAGATGTTATTGAAATTACCGGGTTGACTAAAGAAGTAGTTCGAAAATTAAAAAATGAGATGAATTAGGCAAGCAGTAAAAAATCCAAATTTAATTTTTCCCGGATAAATCATTAATCTGGCCAGTTCTGCTCCTTATGATGCAGAGAAGGTTATTGTGCAAGGACTGCAGGAGAAGAGCTTTGCAATAACCCAAAGTGATCTGAAAAAGTTGCCGGCAGTAACCAAGGCTTGCTCAGCCACGCGAGCTAACGGAGAAAAAATTAGTGTAGACGCGACAGGTCCGCTGCTTAATACTTTCATGCGACAGTTCGGAAATAAGCAGAAGGATTTTAGTCGAATACATTTTACTTCTAAAGATAAATATTCTGTTGATATTCCGCACAATATTTTGGCAAACCGCCCCATTATCTTAGCCTATATTATTAATGGTAAGCCCCTGCCAAATGATTGGCAGCCGCTTCGCATCGTCATTCCCGGTGTGTTAGCCAGGTACTGGGCTAAAGGTGTAATTTTTATGGACTGTGAACGAGATAAATGAAAACTGGTTGAGCAGCGATTATGTGCTATTGCAAAACTTTTTAGTGATGTTACTATCTCAACGCGTACTGAGACGTTTTGTTATAATTCGCGTCTTGGAGGTGGTATTAAAGTAATTCAAGATTTCGAGGTAATCCTCCCGATTATTCATATCCAGCAGTATTCCCTCGTCCGCTACTTCTACATTCACTGCATTATGTTCATATCTTCTCAAAAGGTTTTGTAGTCCACCAGGGCACTCACCACTTAGTATTGCACCCGAAAATTTTGTTGAAATCAGCGGAGGATGACCTCTGCGTCCATTTAACACAGGATAGATAATATTTCCTCCTTCGGAAGAGCGGAAGCGAGCAAGCATTTTTTGTAATGTGCCTGCCATAACAAATGGAATATCAGCAGGCAAGATAAAGAATGCTTGGATTTCTGCTTCCAAATTGCCGACACCGGCCTGAACGGAGGAGTACATGCCTTCAATAAAGCGGGCATTGAGTACCATCCTAACAGGATAATGTTTTAATGCTTCTATGACATCAAGGCCGTGATACCCTATCACCACTCTTATATCGTTTATGCCGGCATAATAAAAACTAAGGATAGAGTGTTCGAGAGCCGTAATGTTTCCTAATTTTATTAAAGGTTTGAACTCTTTCATTGGAAAAGAATATCCCGCTGCCAAAATCACGGCTGCTATATTCTCTGTATTACTCATACGCCAACTCCCCTTTATAAATAAAAGCTGGTCAGGGAAAACATGGTCAACTAAGTTAACTTTTCTATTTCATCCGGTAAGTGCTGAAAGGTAGATTAAGAATGTCATCAGATAAACAAAAATAAATGTCTAATTATGTGAATTGATGATAAAACAGAATGTAACATATTACGACGCAATGAAGGGCTTATGTAAATATTAATTCTAAGTACGAATTAAGTCAATAAAAAACTATGTCAGGATTATTTGTCCTGAGCATAACAAGCTCAGGACAAATAGCAGCAATTGCTTTGGAGTGGGTTGAAAGTGCGGTAAATGGTGACGGGCATGCAAGTCAGGGATAAAAAATTTAACTCTATACGGTTAAATTAATAGCAGGTAAGTACAGAGGCGCATTCATTTATAGAAATGGGTGCGCCTCCGATTACTGCAAAGGTATAAAACCGTATTTGGAAAAAACCCTGGCTGCTTCATTGCTGGAGAGAAAGTTGGCAAAAGCTCTGGCTTCCTCCCGGTTATTAGAGCTGCGTATAATTGCCATGGGATAGATAATAGGTTTATGTGAATCATCCGGGGCAACCGCTACTATTCTAATGTTTTTACCGGTTAAAGCATCTGAACGGTATACCAATCCGGCGTCAACTCTTCCTGATTCCACATACTGCAGCACCTGCCGCACATCTTCGGCTAAGACCAGTTTGGATTGAATGCTGTTCCATAAGCCAAGTGTTTTTAATGTTTCTCGGGCATATTCACCTGCGGGTACCGTTCTGGGGTTTCCAATACTTATTTTGGTGATGCTCGGATCAGTCAAGCCTTCAAAGCTCTTGAGCCTGCTGTTTTTATTAGCAATTAGAACTAATTGGTTGCTTAGAAGATTTTTTCTGGAGCTCTCCACAATTAGTCCTTTTTTAGACAGAGCATCCATTTGGGATTCGCCCGCTGACACAAAGAGATCTACCGGAGCTCCTTGTTCAATTTCTCTTTGCAAAGTACCTGACGCGCCAAAGTTATATGAAATATCTACGCCCGGGTTTTGTTTAAGGTAAAGTCTTTTTAGCTCTTCAAAAGCGTCTTTTAAGCTTGCTGCTGCGTAAACCGTAAGGCTTGATCTTCCTGGAATATTTATGACTTGACCGGGGAAAATCAAATCAGGATTTTTTATTTGCGGGTTGGCTGCGATGAGAGTTTCTAATTCAATACCATATTTCTGAGATATGGTAAACATTGTATCGCCTGCTTGAACGATGTATGTTTTTTGTCCTGCCGGAGGTGATGGTGCGCCTGAGACAGGAATTGTTATTATTTGCCCTTCAACTATAAAATCTTGATTCTTTATTTGGGGGTTAGCATTCATGATGGCGGATACTGTGGTTCCAAAACGTTCAGCTATCCCTGCTAAAGTATCATTTTTCATAATTGTATAATTCATTTTTGTTCCCCTCTTTTTTAATATTTTATAAACGAAGAAATCTAATGGTTTCATTGTTCACTTGCTTCCAACAATTTTTGATGCATTTTTATTCCATTCGGATATCTTGACAAGTTAAATAGCTTGTTTTATTATTTACTTAGCAGTAACGTTAAGTAATGTTTTATTTACTTTTATCATGTAAAATATTTTTAGTAATATATTTATGCTAAGTGATATAGCTTTGTGCTTGTCCGGTATCGCCTATTGGGTTTCGGCTAAACCTTATTTCTTATAATCAACTGATTGCTGTTATAGGGTTAAGCTTAGATTACGACAGGTATGAGAAGGTGTGGGAATATAAAGGAGTGAGTGTGTGATGGATGACATTTGAATATAATCATCGGCAAGTTATGATCGATAAAGTGACCGACATGCTATTATCAGAAAAATACTCGGAAAAAGAGGCGCTATCTATGTTTATATGGAAGTTATCGGAGATAGAGCCGCCTATGACTACTTTAGAGCAAAGTATGTTTTGTGTTTACTACAGAATTAACAAAAGCTATTCTGAAATTTCAATTGAAAATACAGAAACAGCTTTCGATATTCTGGAGATACCAAAGAGTAAGCTCGGTTTAACGTCGAGGGAGTTAAGAAAAGTGGCATTAATTGCTTATTGGGAACAGTTCAACAACCTAACCGTTGCTGTTAGTGATATGCTGACAAATGCCAGGCTGATCGGAATGAAAAAGAAGGCCTTAAGCTATTTAATTTAGAGATGTATAAAATAACCCGCCACATTTACTCCTGTAGGAGATGTGACGGGTTGTTTTATGTTCCGGGAAATTATTCTTATGATAGATTTGCGGATAGGTCATGTTTAATGAAGTACAAGTTCACTACATATTTCCATCCAAAGATTCGGGACAAAATCTAGGTATACCTAATAAGGCCGCAGCTCCTGATCCTGTTGTCCCGTAAAGAATAAGGGGCTTATTTGCGTTGTAATAATCGTCTATGGAATTGTTGCAGATAATGCTGCCGGTGGAAAAGATTACATCACTGTCATTTAGACATTGCTCGGCTTCATTTACACCATCTCTTATACGGACACCGTTAATTGTTCGTCCGATATTGGCGGGATCAAGATCTAGGAGATTTACATGAAATTCTTTGTTCAGCGCTTCCGCAATTGCAGGTTGATAACCCAGCATTAAGATGCGGGGATTTCCGTAAGCTTTTCTAAAATAATCTGCTGCTTGACGGCAGCATTTTTCCGGCCCCTCATTGCGACAGTGAATAGTATTGCTTACTTTTTGGTTTAAACAGGCGATAGCATTAAGAGTGGCGATATATATTGCCCTTTGGAAATCATCAATTAATGGCAGTTTCAATACATCTTCCAGTGTACCGTTATAATCTCCTATGGCGGAGGTAAAAGCTTGCCCTTTGCAGCCCATAACTTCTGCCTGGATTAACCGTTCCTTACCCTTCAAAAGCACAAAATCCTTTCTCTGGGTTGATCCGATGGCATCTTCCGGTTTAAGCGGAAATGCCTTGACGTTAATAGTGACTTCTTTTTTATTATAAGGATCTACCAAATCATTAAAAGCTTTGCTGAGTTGTTTAAAAAACGAACTATTGTAAGTTTGCACAACAGCACAACCCCCCGGTTTTAAGTGTAAGTATCTAATTATAATTTAAAGTTTCAACGGTAGGTAAGTCAATAAAATTTTATATGTAGAGAGCAAGTAATTGACTTAAGTTTAGCACGAGATAAAATGGCAGTTTTCCGGTTTAACAGATAATTTCACCAGGTCACCCTCGGATAATTCAAGATTCAGCCACTGAGAAAGGGATAAGCTGGTTTGCCATGAACCGTTTCCTTTGCAAAAGACATCTACGTGCGTTCTGTCAAAGGATAAGTGATTAATCTCTGCCGACCAGCTAATAAATTCTTGAGAAGAGTCGTATTGTCGATGCAGGAAAAGGTTGCCGGAACGAATCATCATTACCACAGGCTTATGTTTCTCTAAACCGTTTACCGAGGAATCATTAAGTGGTCCAAGCATTGGTTCATTATTACTTGGTTTAAACCATGTTTGATTATTCTGTGAAATAAGAGTTCCTCCGATAAGGTTTTCCCCCTGGAGGAATTGCGCTAAGGATAAGGATGCCGGGCGGAAAAATATATCCAGGGGGGCGCCTGACTGTTCGATACTGCCATTATTTAAAACAATTATTTTGGTCCCCATCTGTATGGCTTCCGAAAAGTCGTGTGTTACATGAATTATGCCCAGACGCTCTGTATTATGTATTTCTCGAAGTAAGTTTTTCATGAGCTGCCGTGTTGCAGGATCTAAAGCTGAGAGTGGTTCATCTAATAATAGCAGAGAAGGCTGTGTTAAAATAGCTCTGGCCAGAGATACTCTTTGTTTTTCACCGCCGCTTAAATTTCGGGGATACCGTTCGATAAGATGAGAAATGTTCATGATTTCTACCAGCTGCCGCATACGTTTTTGGATTTTAGTTTCTCCTGCCACTCCTCTGGCTTTGGCGCCAAAGAGTATATTATCCTTTACTGTTAAAAAGGGGTATAGCAGACTGTCCTGGTAGGCAAACCCGAAATTTCTTTGTTCAGGAGGCAGGTGAGTGATGTTTTGGTCCATAAGCAGTATTTTGCCATCCTGCAGGGTTCTAAGCCCGGCTAGAGTCTCCAACAGAATTGTCTTACCGGAACCGGTCGGTCCAAGGACAATAAGATATTCCTCAGCTTTTAGATCAAAAGAAATGTTTTTAAGAGAAAATTTGCCTGTTTTTACTGTCAGGTTGCTAACCTCAAGCAATGTTTCAATCATAGATGAACCTCGACTTTTGTAAAAATCTTAAAAGTTATCAGTAATGCCAGTGCCAATAGCAGCATTATTATGGCAGTAGCCAGAGCAAAATGAGTATCGCCTATGGACATATTTAAAAATATAGCCACGGAAAGCGTTTCTGTTTTTAACCTGGTAACACCGGCCAGCATGGCCGTGGCTCCAAACTCCCCCAGCGCCCTGGCCCAGGTCATGGTAAGTCCCCCCAGCAAACCATTCTTTGCCAGTGGAACAGTGACTTTCAGAAACACTTTTTCCGGTGAATATCCAAGAGTCCTGGCAACGTATTCCAGGCGGGTGTCAATAGAGTCAAAGGCATGTTTAAAAGTCTTTATAGCAAAGGGTGCGGCAATAAACCATTGCGCTACTACAACCCCTTTAGCTGAAAAAATAATGTCCAGACCTATATCGGTCAGTGTTTCGCCGAACAGCGGGCCGAAGAAAATTAACAGCGCCACCCCGCTGACCAGGGGTGGCAGTACCAGAGGTACATCAAGTATGGTGTCAATAATTACTTTACCAGGAAAATTATATCTGGACAGAATATATCCACAGGGAATCGCTGTTAGGGCGGATAGTACAGTGGCTAAGACAGTAGTCCATAGAGTAAAGATTGTTGCGAATTGGAATTCAGGGTTTTTTAATACATCGAGAAAAATACTCAATTCTCCAAAAATAAACAGGCCTGCTATCAACATGATCATGAAGATAGAGGTAAATATAAATATTAACCAAAATAAGCTGTAAAATATATATTTTTGCAGACTGAATATGTTTCTTAACTTCATTTTAAGCTTTGACTTTAAAACCGTGTTTGGCAAAGATCGCGGAACCTTCCTCTTTCATGAATTTAAGAAAATCTTTGGCCTGTTCTTTTTGATTGGAAAAAGTTAATGAAGCACAGGGTATTTCTTCAACTTCGTTAACAGCAGGATCAATTTCAACAAGATCAAGTTTTTCTTTATCCTTGGTGTAGTTGCTGTACTCGGTAATGCCTGCGTTGCCCTGACCCATGAGCAGTGTGGTGGCTACTTTAGGAGCAGTTTCCACAGTGGTTAGAACATTCTTATCAACATCTTTTGTGATTCCCAGCTTGTTGAAAGTCTTATAAGCAGACTTGCCCAAGGCTGTTGCTTCTTTATCGGGCATGATTATCTTCACGCCGGGTTTTGCCAAGTCCTGTACTTTGTTTATTTGAGCCGGATTGCCCTTGGGTGTAATAATGACGGGCGTGTGAATAGCAATAGGACCTACCATTTCATCAATGTAACCATTTTGTTTTGCTTTTTCCAAATAAGGCATGCCACCCGGCATATAAATATCTCCTTTTTTGCTTGTCTCCAGTTGATTAAATAATACTCCTGAATTATTAAAACTGATTTCTACTTTAACCCCGGTTTTTTGTTCGTAGAGTTGGGCAATTTCCGATACGGGCTCTTTTAAGCCGGCTCCAACATAGGCAAAAAGGTTTTGTTTGGGCTGCTGAGCGGCTGATGTGTTTTCATCTTTAGGAGTGCCGGCGGTACATCCGCTGATTAAAAAAGTGAGCAATAAGCTAAAAATAATTAGTTTTATATACGAAACGCGGGTTTTCATTTGATGCAATACCTCCTCTAAAAAATAGTTATAAAACAATGTTTTTACGGCTGTTCGAAAGCTGCTTTAGGCGGCTTTTTTGAGTGTAATGATTTGGTCTCCTAGGCATCGTGCGTCTTCCTCATCATGTGTAACCAGAATGAAAGGTATTTGCCACTCCCTGTGCAGGTTTTTCATCTCATACCGCAGGGATTCCCTGGTGTTCTTATCCAGAGCGCTAAAGGGTTCATCCAGCAAAAGCAATTTTGGCTGCACGGCCAATGCCCTGGCCAGTGCTACTCGCTGTTTTTCTCCGCCGGAAAGCTGTCGCGGATAACGATCAATTAAATGACCGACACCAAAAGAGTTCAGGTAATCAACCGGATTTACGGTTATATCCCGCTCTTTTCTGCACTTTAAGCCATATAAAACATTTTGTCTGACAGTCATATGGGGGAAAAGAGCGTAATCCTGAAATAAGTATCCTGTATTTCTCAGCTGTGGCGGCAGGCAGATTTTTTCTTTGGAGGAATAGAATAGTTGGTCGTTTAGCTTGATATATCCGGAGGTAGGTTTAAGCAAGCCGGCCAGACAGTGCAGAATGGTAGTTTTTCCGGCACCGGATGGCCCCTGAAGAACCATTATTTCTTTTCCGACTCTTAAATTAAAATCCAGAGTGAAATGCCATAATTTTTTTTGAATAGATGCTTCCAACATAATGTCACCCACTAGTATATTGATTCCTCAACAGCAATAATATAATTTCAATTTTAAAAGATTAAAGAAATTGTTTGCTAGTAGTTCTGTCGTTTGGACCAGCGATTAACCCAGAAAATTACTGCGAAGCTAAATAGGGTAACAATTGCAACCAGGGTTTTGGCTGTGGCATTGTCCCCCGCGTCTACGGCAAAGAAAATAGCCAATGGTATAGTGGATGTCTGTCCGGGAATATTGCCCGCAACCATTAATGTAGCTCCGAATTCACCCAGGGCGCGGGCGAATGATAATACTATTCCTGCTAAAATACCTGGCCAGGCCAGGGGAAGTGTTACGGTAAAAAATACTCTTACCTCACTTGCCCCCAGTGTCCTGGCCGCTTTTTCCAAATCTAAATCTACACTTTTAAAGGCTGCTTTGGCGCTCTGGTACATCAACGGAAAGGAGACTACCGTAGAAGCCAGTGCCGCTGCCCACCAGGTGAAAATAATGCTTATCCCCAGGCCGGATAAAGCTTGCCCTATAAAACCGTTTTTGCCAATAAGTATTAACAGTCCATAGCCAATTACTGATGGCGGCAGTACCATAGGCAGAGTGATGGCAGATTCCAATAAGTCTTTTCCCGGAAATTCCTTGCGAGCTAAAACCCTGGCCAGTGGCAGGCCGGAGCAGGTAACCGCAATAACCGCAAGAACAGCCGTGCGTAGAGAAAGAAATACCGGAGACCAGTCTGCCAGTTGAAATAGCATATAGTAAACCCCGTTTATTTTTTAATAGTTTTAAAACCGTATTTCTCAAATACTTTAGACGCTTCTTCTCCGCTTAGAAAATCTGCAAATTTTTCTGTTTCTTTTTGTTGTTTAGAATTGCTTAAAACAGCCATCGGATAGACAATTGGCTTATGAGAATCTGACGGAGCGTAGGCTACGATTTTAACTTCCTGACTTGTTAACGCATCGGATTTATATACCATTCCGGCAGCAACGTTGCCGGTTTCAACGTAATGAAGTACCTGGCGCACATCTTTAGCCGGCACAAGCTTGGTCTGTATTTTATCCCATATTTGCATTTTGGTTAAAGCTTCTTTAGCATAACTGCCGGCTGGAACTGATTCCGGTGTTCCTATGCTGACTCTGTCTGTCTCCGGTTTTATAAGGTCTTCAAAACCGGTAATTTTAGTGTCTTTTGGGGCAATCAGTACAAGATCGTTACCCAGCAAATCCTTGCGTGTTTCTTTGAGGATTAGTCCTTTTTCATCTAAAGCATCCATTTGTTTTTTAGCGGCGGAAATAAACATGTCTACAGGCGCGCCTTGTTCAATTTGTTGTTGAAGAGGTCCTGAAGCGTTAAAAATGTATGTAATATTAATATTCTGATTTTGCTTGGAGTAGATGGTTTTAATTTCTTCCGCGGCGTCTTTAAGGCTGGCTGCAGCAGCAATGTTAAGCTTGACAGCTTCTGCCTGAGGCTGGGCCGGTTTTTCTTTGGTTCCACCGCAACCGCTTAAAGCAACTATTACCAATAATATAAGCGCGGTGATAGATAAAAATTTTTTCATTAAAGTATTCTCCCCTCTCCGCTGATTATTTTTTTCACAGTAAGGCCTGTATGAAATTTTCTGTGTGTTCTGTTTCATTGGTTTTTCCCTTGGGCGGAAAAAAGCGCTCTAATGACAGGTGAAGTATCAGTGAAAAACTAATGAGAATTAATATCCACTTAAATAAGTTAAATAAAATGGCGCAATATTCGTTCAAGTGCATTCTCCCCCTCACTTTTGGGTTGGGTATTTTCATTTACCACCTCCTGAAGATAACTATATATAAGAAAACTAAATTACAGTTTGGTTGTTGACATGACAAATTGCTATAAAAAATGATATAACGCAATAATGCCAAGGTTGATAAGCTGCAATAAGAAGATCCGACGCAGATAGTGAAAAACTAAACATTATAAAACATGCTATAATAGTAATAGTAAGTTATGTTATGATGCTTGTCAATATGTTATAAAACAAATCTTTATTTGGGTAGTAACAGAACTTTCTCTAAATTAATAATATGCCGGTTAAAAGTATATAAATATTAACAATATGGCCCTATTCGTTTTATTTAGCCGTTTGTTGACAAATAGCAGATATTAAAGTATTATTTAGCAAAAAAATGTAATGAATGGGAGGATTGTTTCATGGAATTAAGTGTCCGTAATCAACTTAAAGCTAAAGTTAAAAATGTTAAGTCGAATGATGTAAGTTCAGAGGTAGTCCTTGATGTAGGCGGTCAGGAAATGTGTGCCGTAATAACTACCGGTTCGGTAAAAAGGTTGGGATTAAAGGTTGGAGACGATGTGTTTGCACTCGTTAAAGCAACTTCTGTTATGATAATGAAGTAAAAATAATAAAAGCAGCAACAAAAAACATCGCCTTAAAGGCGATGTTTTTTGTTGTAAAAAGATATATTGATTTTAGGAGGTTCTATAGCATAACAAAATGATCTTTATTGGAACAATAAATTGTTCCAATAAAGATCATTTTATATTGAAAAGTACATGAAAAAACAAAAAAATATACATGTTAATTATTAGGATGCACTAATATAGTGGATTTTAGTTATAAATGTCAATAGTAATTAGAATGGTCTCAGAAAATTTACTTTATTTTAAAAATAATAAAAAGTGAGGTATGTTTTTTGCATTTTAATGTGCATGATAATTGATAATATAAGATGTTAGTGTTATTTTAGCAAATGATCTGCTTGAGAAGGAATTACAGATTATAAAAAATTATTATGTGAAATTTATATTTTCCGTTTTCTGATAACCGGGAGGGGGTGTTCTTATGAAAGTTGTAGCAGTAGAAGAGGCTGTGGGCATGGTGTTGGGTCATGATATTACGCAAATAGTTCCCGGTAAAGTAAAGGGCCCTGCTTTTAAGAAAGGTCATGTAATTGAATTTAAAGATATACCGAAACTTTTAAATATCGGGAAAGAAAATATCTATGTATTTGATTTGCAGGAGGGCTTTGTTCATGAAGATGATGCCGCTCTTAGGATTGCAGAGGCGGCTGCCGGTCCCGGCATTGAGATATCCCAGCCTAAAGAGGGACGTGTTAACCTTACGGCAACTGTTTCCGGCTTGTTGAAAATTAATGCCGGAGCCTTATTCCGCATTAATGAAATTGATGAAGCGGCCATGGCCACTTTGCATACAAACCACAGAATAGATGCCGGCAGCGTTGTTGCCGGTACCAGAATAATACCGCTGGTTATTGAGGAAGAAAAGCTTGCTTCCATAATTAACGTGTGCAGAGAAAATTACCCGATAGCGGAGGTTAAGCCGTTTAAACCCTGGAAGATAGGTGTTGTGACAACCGGCAGTGAGGTTTACCGCGGCAGGATCAAAGACAAGTTCGGCCCGGTATTGAAATCCAAATTTTCTCTGTTAGGCAGCACTGTTTTAAGGCAGATCTTCGTGTCTGATGATGTACAGATGACAGCTCAGGCGGTACATGATTTGATCGATGAAGGGGCTGATATGATTGCCGTTACCGGCGGTATGTCGGTAGATCCTGATGATCAGACTCCGGCCGGTATCCGTGCTGCCGGTGGGGAAGTTGTTATATACGGTACTCCTTGTTTGCCCGGCTCCATGTTTATGCTGGCATATATTAATGATACTCCTGTTGTGGGCCTGCCGGGTTGTGTTATGTATAACAAGGCGAGTATTTTTGATTTAGTTGTGCCGCGCATACTGGCCGGTGAAGAAGTGACGAAAGAGGATATTATAGCTCTTGGTCATGGAGGCTTATGCTCGGGTTGTCCTGAATGCAGGTACCCGGTTTGTGGTTTTGGCAAGGTGTAAGCAGTAAAAAGCTAATAAGGTTTTTGCAATTATCAAAATTAATTTAACTTTTTAAGGCAATAAGATCAAATTTAAAAATGAGGAGTGTAGTGAATGCAAAAAAAGACGGTCAATGTTAACGGTATTCAAAAAACAATAGTTGTTAATCCCGATGCCACTTTGGCTGATGTTTTACGCAAACAACTATTGCTTACCGGTACAAAAATCGGTTGCAATAAAGGCCAGTGCGGCGCTTGCTCAGTGTTGATGGACGGTAAGGTTATCCGTTCCTGCGTAACAAAAATGAGCCGTGTACCTGACGGTGCTAATATTACTACTATTGAAGGTATCGGTACCCCGCAAAACCTGCATGCGGTTCAATTGGCCTGGGCCGTGCACGGTGGCGCTCAGTGCGGTTTCTGCAGCCCTGGTTTCATCGTTTCGGCCAAGGGTCTTTTGGACACAAACAACAATCCCAGCAGAGACGATGTCCGCGACTGGTTCCAGAAGCACAGAAACGCTTGCCGCTGCACAGGCTACAAGCCTTTAGTTGATGCTGTTATGGATGCCGCCCGCGTAGTGCGCGGTGAAATGACCATGGAGGAACTGGCTTATAAATTGCCGGCTGACAATAAAATCTGGGGCGGCAATATCCCCCGTCCTTCCGCTATTGCCAAAGTTACAGGCACCTGTGATTACGGCGCGGATTTGGGCTTAAAGATGCCGGAAGGCACGCTGCATCTTAAACTGGTGCAGGCCGAAGTATCTCACGCTAATATTAAATCCATTGATACTTCTGAAGCGGAAAAGATGCCCGGTGTTTATAAAGTTATCACACATAAAGACGTTAAGGGTAAAAACCGTATTACCGGTTTAATCACCTTCCCCAGCAATAAGGGTGACGGTTGGGACAGGCCCATTCTTTGTGACGAAAAAGTATTCCAGTTCGGGGATGCCATAGCCATTGTTTGTGCTGACACGGAAGAAAATGCTCAGGCAGCGGTCAGTAAAGTTAAAGTAGAATTAGAATTGCTGCCGGCCTATATGAGTGCTCCCGCGGCTATGGCTGAGGATGCTATTGAGATTCATCCCGGCACACCTAATATTTATTTCGAGCAAAAGATCGTTAAGGGTGAAGATACCGAAAAATTCATGGAGGAAGCCGCTTATGTGGTGGAAGGCAAAGATTTGTATGTGGGCCGCCAGCCGCACCTGCCCATTGAACCTGACGTTGGACTGGCTTACTTTGATGAAGAAGGCCGCCTGACTATTCATTCCAAGAGTATCGGTTTAGCCCTGCACGCCGCTATGATTGCACCCGGCGTAGGCATTGAGCTGGAAAAACTGAGAATGGTTCAGAACCCGGCCGGCGGCACCTTTGGTTACAAATTCAGCCCCACCATTGAGGCTTTGCTCGGTGTGGCCGCTATGGTTACGGGCAAGCCTGTTTACCTTAACTTTGATTACTTCCAGCAGATTACCTACACCGGCAAGAGATCGCCTTTCTTCGTTGATATTAAATTGGCAGCGGATAAAGACGGCAAGCTTACCGCAATGGAAAGTGAATGGGCAGTTGACCACGGCCCCTATTCAGAATTCGGAGATTTGTTGACAGTTCGTGGCGCCCAGTTTATCGGAGCAGGTTACGGCATTGCCAATATCAGGGGTATTGGCCGTACTGTAGCTACCAACCATGCCTGGGGTTCTGCTTTCCGCGGTTATGGTTCTCCCCAGAGCTTCTTTGCTTCAGAGACCATGATGGATGTGCTGGCAGAAAAAATGGGTGTTGACCCGCTGGAATTGCGCTATAAAAACGTTTACAGACCCGGTGACACCACTCCTTCCGGTTGCCCTCCGGAGGTTTATACACTGCCTGAATTGATTGATATGATCAGACCGAAATACCAGGCAGCTTTAGAAAATGCCAAGAAATTATCTACAGACGAGAAGAAACACGGTGTCGGCGTATCCATAGGTATTTACGGCTGCGGTTTGGACGGCCCGGACGGAGCCGAAGCCTGGGCAGAATTGACTGAGAACGGCGTTATCCTGAGTACTTGCTGGCATGATCACGGCCAGGGTGCTGATATGGGTGTTATGGCTACCGGACATGAAGCATTGAGACCCATCGGGATTAAGCCGGAAGCAATTAAGCTGGTGCTGAATGATACCGCTCTTGCTCCGGACGGTGGCCCGGCCGGAGGCAGCCGCTCCCAGGTAGTTGTCGGTAATGCTGTAAAGGCCGGTTGCGATCTTTTAGTAGCTGCCATGAAGAAGGCTGACGGGACTTACAGAACCTATGCTGAAATGGTGGCGGAAGGTATCCCCGTGAAATATGTAGGCAAATGGGCCGCTCCCTGCACTGCCTGCGATGAAAACGGTCAGGGCAATCCTTTCCCGACCTATATGTACGGTGTATTCCTGGCCGAGGTTGAAGTGGATACCAAAACCGGTAAGACTATGGTAACTAAAATGACTTTGGCCGCTGATATAGGTAAGATTGCCAATAAGCTGGTGACAGACGGACAGATTTACGGTGGTTTAGCACAGGGTATCGGTTTGGCTTTGACCGAAGACTTTGAGGACTTGAAGAAACACACAACCATGATCGGCTGCGGCCTGCCGTTTATCAAAGATATTCCGGATGCTCTGGAAATTATGTACCTGGAAACTCCGAGAGATTTGGGACCGCACGGTGCCTCAGGTGTTGGAGAACTGCCTCTGACCTCACCGCACGCTGCTGTCATCAATGCTATCTACAATGCCTGCGGAGTGCGCATTACTCATCTTCCGGCGCTGCCCGAGAAGGTATTGGCGGGGTTGAACGCGAAGTAATTAAGGATTAATAAATACCTAAGACAGATTTGAGATTCTTCTCGAATCTGTTTTAGGTTAATTATCTTTATTATGGAAAGGGCGGAGGGTTTATGGAACAAAAAGAATTGCGTGAATTAGAGAGCAAGTGTATCCAGGAACAGCCCCCTGCCTGTACTGCCGCCTGTCCTATTCATGTCGACGCGCGCGCGTTTGTTAATCAGGTGAGTAAAGGTAAATGGGGGGAAGCCAGGAAAACATTAAATAAAACAATGCCTTTTCCGGCTATTCTGGGGCGCATATGTGACCATCCCTGCCAGGCCGCCTGCAGAAGAGGTGAGGTCGGTGATGCTATTAATATCGGCGCTTTAGAAAGAGTTTGTATTGAGAAGACTAATTTACGGGCAAAAATACCCCTGATCCCGAAAAACAGCCGCCGGGTAGCTGTAGTCGGTAGTGGTTTGGGCGCCTTGACGGCAGCCTCCGATCTGGCCCGTAAAGGTTACAGTGTTACTGTATTTGATTCAGGCGACAGGTTGGGGGGCAGGCTCTGGGATTATCCGGAAGAAGTTTTGCCGGAGCAGGTCATCGCAGATGAAATCTCTTTGTTGGGTGACCTGGGTGTAGAGAGCAGACTGAAAACCGATATCAGTCAGGAGGGCTTTTTATCCGGTCTTATTGCAGAGTTTAGTGCTGTTTTTGTGCAATTGGAGGACGGCAAGCTTAATGCTGCGTCTGAATGGGGGCTGCCGACAGATGAACGGGGCAATCTGAAAATTGATCCTGCGACCATGTTTGCCGGTATGGATGGAGTGTTCGCCGGTGGTCTCAGCCGCGCGGAAGGAAAATATTCACCGGTTTTTGATGTTTTGGAAGGGCGGCGGGCGGCTGTTTCTGTAGATCGCTTTATCCAGGGAACCTCTCAGACTATCGGAAGAGATAGAGAAGGACCCTATAGCAGCCTGCTCTATACTGATTTGAAGGGCATATCTCCACTGCCCGCCGTGCCTTTTAGCAGCCCGGAGCGGGGGTACGATGAGGAGGCTGCGATTAGCGAAGCGGAGAGATGCATCCAGTGCCAGTGCCTGGAGTGTGTTAAGGCCTGTGCCTATTTGGAGAAGTACGGCAGCTATCCCAAAAGGTATGTGAGGGAAGTCTACAATAACGAATCCATAGTCAAAGGTATTCATGTAGCCAATAAGATGATTAATTCCTGCAGTTTATGCGGTTTATGCGAGACTGTTTGTCCCGGCGGCTTGTCTATGGCCGAGGTTTGTATGGCGGCACGCGAAAATATGGTAAAAAACAATAAGATGCCTCCTTCGGCTCATGATTTTGCTCTGATGGACATGCATTTCAGCAACAGTGATAAGTTTGCTATGGCGCACCATGAACCGGGCAGTGAAAAAAGCAGTTACTTGTTTTTCCCCGGCTGCCAGCTCAGTGCTTCTTCACCGGGGCAGGTGGAACAAGTATACGGTTATTTGCGGCATAATTTGACCGGTGGTGTGGGCCTAATGCTCAGATGCTGCGGTGCTCCTGCCGCCTGGGCTGCCAGGGAGGATTTGTTTCAGGCCGGTTTGGCTGAAATTCGAGCTCAATGGGAGTCCATGGGCAAGCCGCAAATTATCCCCGCCTGTTCAACCTGTTACAGTGAATTAAAGCGGCACCTGCCTGAGGCTGAATTAATATCACTGTGGGAAGTGCTTGAAGCCTCCGGTTTGCCTGCTTCAGAAGCGGCGGCGACCGGTATGGTCAGCCCTGAAAAAAACGCGGAGGTCTCTCAATGCGCGGGAGCTGCTGCAAACAAGCCTCTGGCGCTGCATGATCCCTGCACCACCAGACACGAACAGCAAATCCAGGAGACAGTAAGGGGTATACTGGCCCAGCTTGGCTGCCAAACAGAAGAATTGAATTACAGCCGGGAAAGGACTACTTGCTGCGGTTTTGGCGGCTTGTTGTCCAATGTTGACCCGGAACTGGCCCGGCAAGTGACCAGGAAAAGGTCTGCGGAGAGCCCGGCAGATTATGTAACCTATTGCGCCATGTGCCGGGATAACCTGGCAGCTTCCGGCAAACGGACAATGCATGTCTTGGATTTGCTCTTTCCTCTTGAGCGGGAAACGGATCCGGCAGCCAGGCCAAGGCCGGGCTATTCCGAGCGCCGGGAAAACCGTGCCCGCTTGAAGAACAAATTATTATGTGAACTATGGGGCGAACAGCCCAAAGAAAAGGAGAATTACGAAAAAGTGCGACTGTTTATTTCTCCGGAAGTTCAGGAACGTTTGGAAGATAGACGGATTCTCAAATCAGATTTGCAAATGGTTATAGAACATGCGGAAAAGACGGGCAATAAACTGCAGAACCGCAAAACCGGCCGCCTGCTGGCCTATTATAAACCGGTGCAGGTAACCTACTGGGTTGACTATTTGCCGGAAAAGGACGGCTATGAGATTTATAATGCTTACTGTCACCGTATGGAAATTGTTGAGGATGTGAAGTAATGGCTCAATTCAGGGAAGTATCGGGCGGTGAAAATTGGAAGTGTGAAAAGTGCGGTGTTGTGCTTGAACCCGGCAAGGTAAATATCATCTATATGGGGAGCAACTTCACAGTGGAACTGCTGAAGTGTCCCCTCTGTGGATTGGTTTTGATTTCTGAAGAACTGGCTCTGGGAAAAATGCTGGAAGTTGAGAAGATGCTAGAGGACAAATAATAGGTAAAATTTCTTTTGGGAGAAATGCTTATGATTTCACTCCAATCAGACCGCTTATACGAAACAAAACAAATTCACGATGTTTGCGGGGATACTGTGCGGCCCGGGGGATTAACTTTAAGCGAGAGGGCTCTGGCTTACTGCAAATTTTCCCCTCAAGCCAAATTAATGGATGTCGGCTGCGGCTACGGAGCCACAGTGGAATACCTGCTTGCCCGCGGCTATGTAAACAGCAGGGGTATAGATCCTTCCCCGGTTATGCTGAAAAACGCTTTGGAGCGTAACCCGTGTTTGCCCCTGCTGCAGTCAACAGCGGAAAACCTGCCCTGCCGGGACGGTGAACTGGATGGGATATTTTGTGAATGTGTGCTTACCCTGGTAGCGGATGCCGGAAAAGTATTGAAAGAGTTTCACCGCGCTTTAGGTAAAGGCGGTTTGCTGGTTTTGTCGGATATGTATGACCGCAGTGGCGGCGGCAGCAGCCGGCAGGGTTTGCCGGTCCAATGCTGCCTGAACGGTGCGGTTAGCCGCCAGGCAACAGCCGGCCGGTTGGCTGCCGCCGGTTTTGAGCTTTTGCTTTGGGAGGATCATACTAAGGCTTTAAAAGAACTGGCCGGGCAAATAATTTTTACTTATGGATCGCTGGAAAACTTCCCGGGTTTGTCCTGTAATAAAAATAACGGCAGTGAATGCGGTACCGGCTACGCTTCCAAGCCCGGTTACTTTTTGGCGGTTGCCAGGAAAGGGGTCCTGAACGATGGATGATCTTCTGTTTCGTCTGCTTCAATTAACTCATCAAGGTTATTGCTGCAGCCAGATTTTAGTGATACTGGCGCTGGAAACGCAGGAAAAAAACAATGCTGATCTGGTGCGCAGCATGGCCGGTCTGTGCAATGGCATCGGCAGCAGCGGTTTAACCTGCGGCGCTCTTTCAGGAGGCGCCTGTGTGCTGGCTCTCTATGCCGGAAAAGGTGCTGATAATGAACGGCAGGATGAACGCTTTATGTTGATGACTGAAGAACTGACCGAATGGTTTAAGGAGGAAATAGGCCAGAAATACGGCGGCATTAATTGTGATCAAATCACGGGAGCCGGCACGGGCCGGGAGCCTGACTTGAGCCGCTGCGGCAATATTGTGGCTGATACTTATATAAAGATAAGCCAAATTCTCGCGGCCAATGATATCGATATGTCAACCGGCAGAAACGAGTGAAAACATGCGACAAGCAAATAATTCAGAGCGTATTTTAGCGCAGACGGAAAGCGTTTGTCCTCACTGCCTGAAAAAACTGACGGCTTACAAGATATTGCGCGGCGATGAGGTTTATTTAAGCAAAAGCTGTGAACAGCACGGTGAATTTAAAACTGTAGTCTGGCGCGGCCGGCCGGCTTATGAAAGCTGGACACGGCCCAAAATCCCCACTCAACCAAAAGTATGCTATACCGAAGTAAGTGAGGGTTGTCCGTTTGATTGCGGTCTTTGCGCGGCACACCGCCAGCATACCTGTACTGCCCTGTTGGAGGTTACGGCCCGCTGTAATTTAAAATGCCCTGTTTGTTTTGCCGCTTCATCTTCCTTGTCCGACAGCGCTGATCCAGGGCTTGAGGTCATTGAGGGCTGGTATGAAAAAGTTATAAGGGCCAGCGGCTATTGCAATATTCAACTGTCCGGCGGCGAACCGACGGTGCGTGAAGATTTACCCGAAATCATTGCTATGGGAAAAAAAATGGGCTTTTCTTTTATTCAGCTAAACACCAACGGAATTCTCCTGGCTCAGCCGGGTTATGCCGAGCAGCTGAGGAAGGCCGGTTTATCCTCCGTTTTTCTGCAGTTTGACGGCACGGAAGATGCTATTTACACATCTATCAGGGGAAGGCCGTTGTTGAATGAAAAACTGGCGGCCATAGAGCGGTGCGCTCAAAACGGTATCGGTGTTGTACTGGTGCCTACGCTTGTGCCGGGGGTAAATGTGCAAAACATTGGGGAAATCCTTCGTTTGGCCGCCGGTATGCCGCCGGTTGTCAGGGGGGTGCACTTTCAGCCGGTAAGCTATTTCGGGCGTTATCCGGAGTCTCCTGTTGATGAGAGCAGGGTTACCCTGCCGGAAGTTATGCGGGAGATAGAAAAACAGACAGGCGGCATGATTAAAGCAGCCAACCTTAAACCTCCCGGTTGTGAAAACGCTCTTTGCTCTTTTCACGGCAGCTTTATAAAAATGCCGGGCGGTGTACTGCGAGCATTCAGTGGCCGGCAGCAAGGCTCCTGCTGCGGGAGCAAAGGTGCGGAAAAAGCGGAAGAAGGCGCAAGACGTGCCGTTTCTTTTGTAGCCAAACAGTGGGCCGGGCCGGTAATTAAAACAGACAGCTGGCAGGGCGGCATAAAAGGCTTGAACAAGGGCTTAAACCATGCAGCAGATAACGGCGAAGCAAATAGAAGATTTAATAAAGCTGTCCAAGGCGAAAACAGCGGCAGTGCTATAGGGAATGATGAAATCAGTTTTGATCTGCATGATTTTCTGGACTATGCCAGAACCAACAGCTTTTCTGTCTCAGCTATGGCTTTTCAGGATGCCTGGAACCTGGATCTGGAAAGACTGAAAGACTGCTGTATTCATGTGGTTGCTCCGGATGGCAGGCTGATTCCCTTCTGTGCCTATAACCTGACTAATTGCCACGGAGAAGGCCTCTACCGGTGAAAAGATAATGCTCATGGAGAAAAAATCATATGCGAAAGACGTCTTTAGAAGATATGACGATAAGAAAGTTGGGGCTTGACGACGATGAAACCCTGACCAGAGAAGCCATCAACTCCTATCAACTGTATAAGCTGAGAGAAACCGTTGACTATGCCAAAGAGAACAGCCCTTATTACCGGCGTCACTTAAAAGGCTTATCCGGCAGCACACTGGCGGGTTTAAAAGACATAAACTGTTTTCCCTTTACTGTACCCGATGATTTAAGGAAAAACAGCCTGGACTTTCTCTGCGTGTCCCACAGTAATGTTGCGCGGGTGGTGACAGTAAACACTACGGACGGGGATATAACCGGTTTTGCGGATACACAAACTCCTTTACAGTTGGTTGCTCTAAATTCTTCCGGAACAACGTCAGAGCCAAAAAGACTTTACTTTACTGAGGAAGACCTGGAACTGACCGTTGACTTTTTCCAATACGGTATGGCAGATCTGGTGGAAACAGGGCAAAGAGTACTGATACTGATGCCGGGAGACAGGCCCGGCAGTGTGGGAGACTTGCTGGTTAAAGGTTTGGAGCGGATGGGAGTTGAAGGCAGGGTACATGGGCAGGTAGTTAATCCAAGTGAAACAATAAAAGAAATCATTGATTTTAAAGCTGATTGCCTGGTAGGTATCCCGGCCCAGCTGCTGGAACTGATCAGGCACAGTGACGCCCGAAATGTTCCGCCGGGAACCGTGAAAAGCATTTTACTCAGCACTGATTATGTTCCTGCCGCTGTGGTGCGGGAAGTTCAAAAAATATGGTATTGCCCTGTATTTAATCATTACGGCATGACTGAGACCGGCCTGGGCGGCGGGGTGGAATGCCGCGCTTTATCAGGATATCACCTGCGGGAAGCAGACCTGTATTTTGAGATCATTGATCCTGAAACGGGCAGTCCCAGGCCGGACGGCGAATTGGGGGAGATTGCCTTCACAACTCTTACCCGCAAAGGCATGCCGCTTATCCGCTACCGTACCGGAGATCTGGCCAGGTTTTTACCTGAACCCTGTCCCTGCGGGACTGTTTTAAAGCGTATGGAAAAAGTCAGGGGCAGGCTGGGCAGTACAGTAAGCCTGGGAGGCGGCAAGTCGCTGAGCATTTCCGACCTGGACGAGGCAATTTTCCCTGTACCGGCAATAATGAATTATCGGGCCGGAGTGTCCGGCAGAAAGGGCAATGAAATACTGGATATATCTTTGCATGTAATACCGGGAGCGGAGAGGCATGCTGTCAGCTCAGTACTCGAGGCATTATTGGAATTAAAAACTATTCGTGAGGTTTTCGGTGAAAGCAGATTAATTTTAACCGGTGTCGTTAATGACCGGTCAATTCGCCCCTCAAGAGGTACTGCCAAAAGAACTATTAGTGATAGCAGAGAAATGAATGATTAAGCGATGAGTGTTTACAATACCGTTGTATGAGGAGTGCAAGAAAATGAGCGATATGCTGCAATCCGTTTGCCGCCTGTTGGAAGACGGCCAGGATCTGGTGCTGGCAACCATCTTGAGCCAGTCGGGTTCAACCCCCCGCACAGCCGGCACAAAAATGATAGTATTATCCGATGGAAAGATTATAGGAACCATCGGAGGAGGACTGGTTGAAGCCGCCGTACAAAAGACTGCCGCGGAAGTATGGCTGGCGGCAGGCGGGGCACAGGTTAAAGTGTTCGATTTGACCGGTGCCGATGCTCAGAGCATGGATATGATTTGCGGGGGGCGGTTGGAAATATTAATAGAGTATGTCACCTCGGATCCTGCTAACCTGCAAATATACAAAGAACTTGACTTAGCCCTGCGAAAAAGCCAAAGGCTTTACTTGATAACCGTGCTGGGACAGGGACCTGACAGCAAAGGACAGCTTTTATACCGGGCAGTTATTGATGAGAGAAGCGTTTTGAAAGAAAGTATTTTATCGGATACTGCCTTCAATACCGAGAAATTAAATGAATTAATCAGCATAACGGATAAATCCAGATATCCGGTTGTATTCAATGTGGAAAATCAAAAAATTATAGTTGAGCCTTGTTTTGGTACCGGAACCGTCTACCTATACGGTGCGGGTCATGTTTCTCAGCAGGTGGCCTCACTGGCGGCACTGGTCGATTTTAGAACAATTGTATTGGATGACCGGAAGGAATTTGCCAACCGGGAGAGATTTAAACAGGCTGACCGGGTGGAGGTCATAACTTCTTTTACAGAGCCTTTTGCTGATCCCGCGCCGGGTGCCGACAGTTATGTCGTTATAGTAACCAGAGGACACAGCCATGACAAAACGGTTTTGGCACAAGTATTGCGTACAAAAGCAAAGTATATAGGTATGATTGGCAGTAATCGTAAGCGTGATGCCATTTACACTGCTCTTTTACAGGAAGGTTTTACACAGGAAGATTTAAACCGGGTGTATTGCCCGATCGGCCTGGAAATAGGCGCCGAGACACCGGAAGAGATTGCGGTAAGCATTGTAGCGGAACTGGTTAAACACAGGGCTCAGAGGGCTTAGTCATGCAGGTGGAAAATATAACTGCAATTATACTGGCTGCCGGCTATTCTTCCCGCATGGGAGATTTTAAACCACTGCTGCGATTAGGGGATTGTTCCGTTTTGGAACGGGTAATTATGCTTTTTAAGTCTGCCGGCTTATCCGATATCAGAGTGGTTTGCGGCTACCGGGCGGCTGATTTGTCCTCTCTGCTGCAGCGGCTTAATATACGCCCGGTCTTTAATGAACGATTCGATGAAGGCATGTTTTCTTCGATAAGGGCAGGAGTTAAAAGCCTGGAGCGAATGGAGGGCGCATTTATGCTGCTGCCCGTGGATATTCCTCTGGTCAGGCAGCAGACCATCCACCGCTTATTGCGGGAATACCGGCTGAATAAAGGAAAGATCTATTATCCTTGCTTTAACGGGGAGCGTGGCCATCCACCGCTTATCTCCGCCCTCTACAGGGAGGAGATTGCTTGTTGGAACGGAGCGGGCGGCCTGAGAGGCCTCCTGGAAAAACATGAATCTGAAGCTATAAATGTTGAGACGGCCGATGAAAACATTTTGTTTGATATAGATACCCAGGCTGATTACCGTAAACTGCTTGATAGATGGCAGAGGTATGGGATTCCCACGACAAGAGAGTGCGAGGTGATTCTAAACAAGCTGGAATTGCCGGATAAAGCGGGATTGATTAGCCACTGCCGGGCTGTGGCCAGTCTGGCGGTATACCTTGCACAGGAAATTAATCAAGCGCTCATACAGCAGTCGAGAGCGGAAACTCCGGATATTTCTGACGCCGGACATTTGGATGACGGCATTCTTGATTTGCAGTTGGTGGCAGCAGCAGGCTTGCTGCATGATCTGGCCAAAGGAAGGCCTGAGCATGCTTCCGCAGGCGCGCAAATTCTTATGGATATGGGGTTTCCTATTGTAGCCGGGGCTGTTGCCGTTCATATGGATATTAATGTGTCAGAGAATAAAAAGGTTGACTTTAAGGAATTGGTTTATCTGTCGGACAAATTGGTTCAAGGTGCCGCAGTTGTCTTGCCTGAAGTAAGATTTAAAAAAATGCTGGAAAAGCATGCGGGCAATCAATCAGTGATAAATAAAATTGAAAGGAGATGGCAAAATGCTGTTTCCATCATAAATAAAATAGAGGCCTGTACCGGTAAATCAATCGAGTTTTTATTGGCTGAAAGAGAAGAAAAAGCTAATTATCTCAGCCTGAAAGGGAGTATTGACTAAAAGGATATCTATCCTTAGAGAGGGAGACAGTAATAAAAAAAGATGGCTACAAAAGAAATATATCTCATGAGGCATGGTGAGATTTTAACACAGGCAAAGAGATTTATCGGTCAAACAGACTTGCCTCTCAATAACAGAGGTTTAAAGCAGGCTTACTGGTGGAGACAAAAACTATCCGGTGTTATTTTCAGCCGTATTTTTTGCAGTGATTTGCTGCGCTCTCGACAAACGGCTCAGATAATAGCGGCTGAAAGGCTTGCTTCTGTCCATATAATTCCTTCTCTAAGGGAAATATTCTTAGGAGAATGGGATGGTATTGAGGTGGAGAAAATTCGTTCGTGTTTTCCCAAAGAATTTCGTATGCGAGGTGAGTCTATAGCAGATTATCGCCCGCCGGGAGGAGAAAGCTTTGCAGATTTGCAAAAGCGGGTAGTACCTATCTGGGATAAATTAATTAAAAATATGGAAGAAAGAATTTTGATTGTT
Source organism: Desulfofarcimen acetoxidans DSM 771 (assembly GCF_000024205.1). Classification (NCBI taxonomy): domain Bacteria; kingdom Bacillati; phylum Bacillota; class Clostridia; order Eubacteriales; family Peptococcaceae; genus Desulfofarcimen; species Desulfofarcimen acetoxidans. The sequence continues at coordinate 3,629,386 of NC_013216.1, read as the reverse complement.
GCTCATGCCGGAGTAAACAGGGTAATTATATGCCATATATTAGGAGTTAGTTTATCCGAGTTATTTCGCATGGGGCAGGACTATGGCTCATTAAATATTATAGAGTACACTAAATATGGTTTGCGTGTAAAAGCTATGAATATTATTCCGGATATTCATTGATTATAATCATAGAGTTTATTGTTGAGACTGGATTTCAGCTTGAAGTTTGTTTTGAATTTGGCAGCAATATTACATAAAATTAGTTTCAGATTGTACCCGGTTTTACTTTTGAGGCGTTTTAACGGAAGCTGTATGTAAATCATTCAGACACCCTACTTACATGAGTAAAAAGGGTGTCTTTTGATTTGGATACGGCTAGGAAAAAGGATTGTTATTTTAGTTTAGCGTTACAGTACTCCTATTTATACAGTTAAAGAATAAACTGGTCATATTTTATAATAAACTGCTAATTATTAAAAATGACACGGTTAAATAAAATAATTGTTGTAAAATGTCGGAAAATTTCTCTAAATATTTGCAGGATATAAAAAAAATTTAGAGTATTATATCTATAGATTAAATATTATGCCAGAAAGAGGTTTATATGCTATCGAATATGGTGTCTTATGCGATGATTTTGTTGCAAGGTATATTGGAGTTGACGGGTGTAGCTGCTTTCAGTTTAGCTGTAGTGAGGGTTCCTTTGTATTGGGGGCGCATTACAGCGCTAGGCATTTTGTTGTTTGCAGTCACTTATACGATAAGAATTTTGCAGACAACCTTTGGTTTGCATACCGCAATTCTTTTGTTCTTATTGTCTCTTTTGATTAGAAAAGTCACTCACACATCTCCAGTGCAAAGTTTTAAGGGTAGCTTCCTGAGTCTCATTACATTAACCTTGCTGGAATTAGTAATTTATAAAATATTTGTAATGATGACAAAATATGATCCAGATTATATTATTTCAAATATAATTCTATGGAAGTCATTGGGTTTGCCTCAGGGTATTCTAATGATAATTTTTGCCATAATTATCTCAAAATATAAAAAACCATATGAGGGTGCATGGAGAATATGAGTTATTTAAAATTAAGCAAAACCTGGGCCGGTTATCTTGGAAGAAAGACGGAACTCTCCAGAGAGAAGGAGATTATCCTAACATATATAATTGAATTGTTAGTTATTACTATTGTATGTATAGTCTGTAGTCTTCTTTTAGGACAGCTGCTTGGTGTGTTGCCGGGAACTGCTTCCTGCCTGTTCATGATTGCTTTATTCAGGCATACTGCTGGTGGTGCTCATTCCAATAATCCCTGGCGATGTGCTGTTGTAACCATACTTATCTTTCCTCTAATAGCTTTACTGGCCGATATTCTTTCTTCATTTGCACTTATTTATACAGATGTTTTCTCAATCATAGCAATTTTAGTTGGCGTAGTTACAATAGCTAGACTGGCTCCGGTTGATTCTCCCGCTGCACCAATAATTTCTCCTACTAGGAGAAAAAAATTAAAAACTTCTTCTATTGCTATAATTCTAATGGCAACAATTGCAGTAGTTGTTCTGCGACAAAGTAGCTGGACTTATGCAGGGGAAATACAGATTAGTTTAGTTATTGGTATTTTATGGGTTTCCCTGATTTTGAGCAAACTAGGGCATAATTTATTTTTTTGGATAGATCGAACGTTTTCAATGGAGAAGGAGGTGAAAGAAGATGAAAAAATTATTACCTAAAGTTTTTCTTATCACTGTTTCACTACTGTTGTTTTTAGCCAATATATCATCAGCGTCAACATGTGCTGTTACTAATTATCAACCGGATGTGCCTGAATCACTGAGAAAGTAATATTAGATGAGGTGGTCATTCCACCTCTCTTTAGTTTAAACAGGGGGCGTGCCCGAACATGGGAAAGGATAACAGGCAGGCGGAAATAAATGAGTACTTAATTTCTATGCATATTTATTGTAATATGCTCCTGCTGTTTGGCCTAATATTTAGTTATAAAATACATCCATTTATAGGTTGTTATACAACTTTTAATATTTTTATTTTTTTATTGCTTGGGTTAAGTAATATTGGTATAATTGTATTTTATAATAAATATTGTAATGATCAAGAAAATGATAATAGATTTAACTGGGTAAATATACCATGTATAGTTTTACCAACTATTATTTCATCCATAGCCATTTTTACTATATCCAATAACGTACTTTTTAAGGAAACCATATTATTCATACCTGTTTTAATAGCAGCATCAATTATGGGTAAGAATACAGGCATATTTATGGCCTTCATATGTTCACTAATCCTAGTTTTTCATGACCTCCTTACTAAAGATAATATTTATATTATAAAAGTTATAGAGTCTAATATTATATTTATCAGTGTTTTATTTATAGTAGGTTGGTTTACCGGCAGGATTACCGGTATTGAGGCGCAGCATAGGAAGTCTTTAAATAAGAGCTTACTGTCACTTCAAAAAGAAATCCATTTAAGAAATATAGCCGAGGAAGAGATGCGAAAGCTGACTCGTGCAGTTGAACTTAGTCCCAGCATTATGATAATAACGGATCTTAGCGGCAATATTGAATATGTTAACAGTAAATTTAAGCAAATAACCGGATTTACATCTGTTGAGATATTTAATAAAAATATAGCTGATCCGCTGGTAAACCATAATATGGACTACTCACGGATATGGGAAACTGTGAAATCAGGCAATGAGTGGTCCGGAGAACTTTTCAGCAAAAAAAAGAACGGCGAAATTTACATTGAGTATGTTTCCATGATACCGTTTAAGGATAACGAAGGGGTTATTACCCATTTTCTCAGGGCATCAGAAAACATAACTGAGCGTAAACAAATGGAAAAAGAGATAGCTCGTTTAGATAAGCTAAATTTGGTAGGAGAAATGGCGGCAGGCATTGGTCATGAAATTAGAAATCCCATGACTACAGTACGCGGTTTTTTACAGCTGCTTGCCTCAAAAGAAGAGTGCGTCAAATATAAGGAATACTATGATTTAATGATAGAGGAATTGGATAGAGCCAACTCAATAATTACGGAATATTTATCTCTGGCTAAGAACAAGCCCGTAAGCTTAAGGATGGTAAATTTAAATTCTATACTCGCTACTATATTTCCGTTAATCCAGGCCGATGTATTGAAAAGGAATAATGATGTTAAAATGGAGATAAAGGATGTTCCGGACCTAATCCTTGATGAGAATGAAATACGGCAGCTTATACTTAATTTGGTCCGCAACTCATTGGAGGCAATGCCCTTAGGCGGCAACTTAACTATAAAAACATTTCAGGATAAGGATTTTGTGGTATTGGAAGTGCAAGATGAAGGTTCAGGAATACCTTTGGAGCTTTTAGATAAAATAGGAACACCTTTCTTTACTACAAAGGATGAAGGGACCGGATTAGGCCTGGCAGTATGTTTTAGCATTGCCGCGCGGCATAATGCGTCCATAGAAGTAAATACCGATTCTAGCGGAACTGTTTTTTCGGTGAAGTTTTGTTGTCATCCAACCCCTAAACTTTTGCTCAAAGAAAAAAATAATTAAATGTACGGGGAAGATGGATAATTCCTTAGTAAAAAAGCGTGCTTTAAGCACGTATTTTTATGCATTCCGTAATTTTACATAAATATCTTGACATGTGTTTTAGTTGCACTGTTCGCATCAGTTTAAGGAGTTGCTCATTTAATATAGTTTGACTATATTTTATTCAAGTGCCAAGTGCCGACGAAACCTATTAGGAATTATTAATTCCACATTATAATCTATTTGTTTTAAAGCTTTTTTAATGGTGGTTACACCATCTTCAAAAAACTTTGTAATCTTCTTTTCCTCATCAAATATATTCTTATAATCTTTAGGGCAAACAAATGTCCATTGAGCACTTTCACTATCCACAGAAACTCTAAAATAATTATCAATTTTACCACTGGCTAGTAAAACTTTATTAGAATCATAAGATACTAGCATAAGGAGAGGAATATCTTCTGAAATTGCTTGCTTAACAATTGCCTTATCAGGAAAATAAGTAACATCCATAAAAATACACCTCAAAAATGATTTTCACCGTAATTGGTGATCATCCATCTGTTTCTATACTTTGTTTTACCACATTTTTCTGCTCATAGCCCCAGCGGTTTTTCAAAATTTCGCAACAATTTGACATATTCCTTACCTTTTAATGAATTAACCAGCCTTTTATCCGCCGTCCAGAGCTCACATACCTCATTTGATTGTTTTGTAACTGTTTCTGCTACAGCTAAATACGAAGCATCATAAAGTGTTGAAAGCTTTTCTTCTGTGCTAATTTGCCATGCGGTGTTCATTACTTCTTCATCGTCCATGTAGGTAATGTTTCTCAGTCTCCTGAATATGCGCCAGGATTCTTCCGCTTCCTCGACCATGATTTCTTTTCTCAAGGCTTTTTGTCGCAGAACGCTTCCAATTTCAGCCCATGCAAAAGAAGGTAAAACTATAGATAACTCATTTGCTGCAATTTCTTCCATTAACTCTGCTGCCGCATCACTGCCTTCTTCCCATGTGAGCAACTTGATTAAGACACTGCTGTCAAGGCAAACGTAACTGCTCATCTGCTTTTCCCCTCCCGTAAATCCCGGATAAGGGGTACGGAATCTTGCTGCTTACCTTTTGAGGCCATCCTTTTTCTCAAGTCGGCAAGATCCTGAAGAGCGTTTTTTGTTTCCTCCACACGCAACAACCTGTCTGCCGCCTCAACTTTTTTCAGCAACTCTTCATAGGCAGATGCTTCCACCACATATACAACAGGCTTTGACCTCTGTAAAATAACTGCTGGTTCCCTGGTTTCAACTACGCGAGATATAATCATACTCACATTCTGACGGACCTCCGTCACATTTGCCATATACACTATAAACTCCCCTTCACTTGCTTGCATTGTTGTTAACATCATATCATGCAATATTTAACATTGCAAGCAAGCTTTTGGATTTGCTCCTTGAGAACTGAACTCTTAACAAATTTATTAGACAATAGTGTAAGTAATTGGAAAACCCGCCCCTTTGGCTTGTGAGCCTTTTATTTTGGGTAGAAAGGTTTACTCTTTCGGTTACATTTTTTTGTTGCACATTGTGTTAATTTATTGCAACAGCGGAAGAGCAAGGTTATAATGAACATTAAGTAATGAATGTGCACTAGCTATAATGGATTTCTGCCTAAAAAATAGCATTAAAGTTAAGGTGATATATCATGGATAACATCTTTAAGACTATCGTATTTTTATTTATGAGTATAATATTAATTAGAATTTTCATGAAGGTAGCAAGCTATGTAGGTAATTATATAGGCATATATAAGATACTTCATGGTTTATGGGGGCTAATAAGAAGAAATAAATAAGATATTAGTGGAAGTTCCTTGATTCCTTAGAGATTATTTTTATCTAATTAGTAATTGTATTTTTATGGCTAGAAACATAGATCTGTGAAATGTAAATTATTTAAAAAAGCTCCTTCAGCGAATACCGAAAGGGCGTTAATCGTGTTTTATTCTGGGAGTAGCTGGATTAGAGATATAATATGCCATCTTTTTTATTTAACATGCCATATTCATGATCAAGTTTTTTAACTGATATTGTCCAAAAAATATAAATATATCTGTCCTGAAACCATCCCTTATAAAACATTGCATTATTGCGTCACTAGTACTATAAGAAACACATCCAATGATGTGCTTAATATCCTTTTTATTAAGTACTTCATTCAAATTAGTTAACAAGTCAATATTTTCTTGTGTAAATATTTTTGGATGTGCTTTCTATATAGCCCCCTAACAAAGTAGTAGCCTGCTCATTGGCAGGCATTGCAATTTCAGAAAATAATAATAAATAATTAATATCTTTCCATGGAGTATCAGTCAAACTTTCATTAAATGAATGACCTAGAGTACCTAATTCATTTTTTATACAAATAGGTATATCTATTAAGGTTAAAAATAAAGAATTCTTATCTTCGAATTCTTCGGCATCTTCCAGCGCACAATTTAGTCTAAAACTGTAATAATTAAGTATTTCTATTGTCTTATCTGTATCTTTTAATATATCAAGTGAATATCTTATTATTTTAATCCCTTTTTCATCAAGCCAACCAGCCAATGCTTTTTGGTCTGTCCCAGTTTCTTCAGATAGTACTCTAATAAAATCACGCCAAGAGTTTTTTGGTATGTATTCAGGCAGATAAAATCCTGCAATAACATTAAAATATTTTTTATAGAACTCTACAGTGTATTCACTCACATAATCATAATTATTTACATCTATCCATCTATTAAAATCACTAACCGTAAAACTAGAAAAACTCGAATAATTCATATCATTCACCACCTTAGAATAGAAAATAACCATTGTAAGAACTACTTATACATTTTAAATTTATTAAAATATCTTATGCAAAAATACTTGAGAAAATCCCAATACATGAATAACACTTTAACATGGTAATTCTATTTAATTGGCAAAATTCCTTTAATTATTTTAGTTTAAAAAAATTAAGCTCGGCATTTGGAGTTTGAGTATGTCTAAATAGATAAACCTGATTGACCCATTTTATGGAAAATCGCTCCTGAAAACCCACGGGCTCGTCCCGTGGGATGAAGGAGCGGTCGCCCGGTAGGGTGACAAGTATATACACAAACACTTCCTCTACTGTATAATTGAATCATGGAAAGAAAAACAAACCATTGCATCTACAATATTAACTATCATATCGTGTTTTGCCCAAAGTATCGTCGCAAAGCAATTACGGGTAAAGTAGAGGATGCTGTTAAACAAATAATTCAAGAAATATGCAATACCTACGGATACACTCTCATTCAAATAGAAACAATGCCGGATCACCTGCACACATTCCTCTCTGCTCCGCCTACCGTGGCTCCCACTGAGATTGTAAGGATACTTAAGAGCATTACCGCCAACAGAATATTTGTCGCTTTTCCCTGGCTTAAAAAGAAATATTCTGGAAGGGGGTGAAATTGTGAGTAAATGTAAAAATAACCAATCAAAGAAGTCAAAGTCAAAAGGCATCGACATTTTGGTGAATAAATTTCCTGTATACCTAACCCCGGAGCAAACTTTCCTGGCCCGTACCCTGCAAAGAGAGGCAGCCAAAGTATGGAACACAACTTGCACTGTTCACCGTACAATCTATATAAAACATCACTGCTGGCTCGACGAAGGTGACATGAAAGCATTCGTTAAAGGTAAATACGGTGTTCATTCCCAGTCGGCGCAGGCTATAGTGGAAACTTACTTTGAGTGCTGTGAGCGCACCGGGAAGCTGCGCGAACAAGGAGTTACAGATTGGCGCTATCCCCATCGCAGGAAACGTTTTTTCACTGTAACCTGGAAGCCACTTGGTATAAATTACGAAGGAAAGATGCTGACTCTCTCAAACGGACGCGGCAGGGAATCACTCATACTTAACTTACCCAAAAGGCTCTCCGGAGCCGTCATTAAGCTGGTTCAACTTGTATGGCACCGTAACCTTTACTGGCTGCATGTAACGGTAGAAAAACCGGCCTTGAAAAAAGTACAGGGCGGCGTTACAGCAGCCATTGACCCCGGTGAGGTACATGCTGTAGCTATCACAGACGGTAAGAAATCTTTGGTAGTGAGCGGCAGATTGCTGCGTTCTCTGCACCGGCTCAGGAATAAGGTGCTGCGCAGGTTGCAAAAAGCTATTTCTAAAACTAAAAAAGGCTCAAAACAGCGCAATAAGCTTTTAGCTGCAAAGTACCGGTTTTTGAACAATATTGAGCGCCGAATTGAGCACGTCATACATACCATTTCAACTATTGTTTCAAAATGGTGCTTTGAGCATAACGTCAATACCGTCTATATCGGCAATCCAGAAGGCGTGCGCAAGAAAGACTGCGGTAAAAAGCACAACCAGCGGATGAGTCAATGGACTTTCGGTAAATTACGCAGGATGCTGGAGTATAAGTTAAAGCGTCATGGCATTAAGCTGATATCAGTGGATGAACGCGGTACTTCGGGTACTTGTCCAGCTTGTGCAGAGTATACCAAGCAAACAGGTCGCACCTATAAATGCGGCAAGTGTGGTTTCGCCGGCCCGCACCGGGATATGGTCGGTGCTTCCGGAATTCTGGATAAATCGGTTAACGGTAAATTCACCAAAGGCCGTAAGTTACCTGAGAAGGTCGAATATGCACGACTGAAGGTGTTGGCACTGAAAAAAACTGCTTAAACGTATCTACGATGAGTAGTAGATGCCCATGGACCGGGCCAAGGCTGTGGTAACACAGTGCTGTAGCTCATGAGAGAGTGTAAGACCTTGCTTTGCCAGGGCAGTTCTCAATGAAATGAGAAACCTCACGGGTAGAAGCCTCCGGGCTCGTCCCGGAGGAGGTTCACAGGTAAATAAGTACGGCCCATTATATTGGGTGAATAAACCGGGGTTGACTTTGATGTATGAGCTTATATGAAAGGTACGAACAATAAGCTCTACTCCCGCTGTTACCGGGCGGCAGGGAAATATGCCGAGGAACATAGCGGCAAGGATTTGACCGAGGATGAGTTCAAGGTCTGGTCTGCCGCAGCCGGTCAATCCCTGCGGGATTATGTGGGGGGCAGGATCTCCGGCGAGGAGATGCTGGAAAGAGTGTGATTGGATTAAAGCAGAGAAAAAACAGGTGTGTAAGGGTTTGTTGTACACCTGCTTCTATTCGCGGGATATTCTCCCATGATGCCAAATTTTATTAATGTCGCCATCTCCGCCCACAGCGGTCCCACCATCTATAACGCCGATCTTGTTGCTGTTTTCATACATATCGGCAGCATATTCGCCGTGGTTTGGTTCGCTGCTGTCTTCAATCCAACCGAAGCCGAGAAAGTAGACATGCTTTTGTCCGTCCACCACGCGGGTATCGCCCATTTGGGGCTCGGCTGCTCTTACAGGCGCGGGAGAGGGCGGCGCGGTCGGTTTCGTCGATGGAGTTGATGCCGGGACGGATTCTTTCTTTTCGGGTGTTTTCGTCAGCTGTGGCTCCGGTTCTGTCACCGTCACAGAGTTCTCAATAACGGATGTGTTTTGAGGCGGCATTTCGGGTGCTGTATGTCCTGTACTGTGCTGCTGCGAAGGCGGGAGGGCAACATCTCCGCTCCCCCGGTTCAGATCGCACACAGGGCGATTCTCGGGCGAAGGCGCTGCGTCTTTAGTGTAGGGCAGATGCAGTAAGGGTACCATCAATACAATCGTACCCACTGCCGCAAGATACTTGAGCTTAATTTTCATCATCTGTTCCCTTCTGCATAGAAAAGCGGTCATCCTCACTGAGGTTTTCCTCAACCAAACGACCGCTGTTATAATTGTGAAGCTGTGTGAATAACCGCCAAGCCAGCCAAAAGTCGCAGTTAAAGCTCTCCTGAGCTTCGCTTCCCGTAATCATGTCTTTGGTATCTATGATTCTCAATACCAGTTTTCGCTCCGGCTTCTCCAGCCGCTCAATGAGCTGCCGATGGGCGTCCTCAATTTCCCGTTGTAAATCAGTCTGAGGAGAAGGGTGATAAAACCGTTGGTAGAGTTCATCCAGTATATCGTTCATCTGTACCGCCTCCTGTTAGTCATACGGGATGCCACATATCATGCCGGGAAGCTATAGCCATTATTGATAATGATTCGGTGGAAAGATCTACGCTGGTATTGTAATGTTAAATAGCAACATTTAACATTACAATTAAATTTGGATTATTTAATATGCAGATAAACAGGAAATTTGACGGGTGATAATATGCCGAAGCATGAATTTGGAATTATGCAAAAATATCCCACCGATAAAGACCGGTTTGATACTTACGAACCGCAAAAATACAATTGTATCGTGGTTGATGATGATTTGATTGAACCGATTTTAACCGATTTAGCTGGTGTGGATTGCTACTGGCACACTCTGCAAAGGCCGGAAAAAGGTCTTGCTTATTGTGGTATTACACTTATACCGCCTAAATCAATGGATGCATTTACAAAGGTCTTATATTCTCAAAGTAAAGAGGAATATATATCTTTGATTTCCTTAGCTAATCAAGCCAAAGAGTATAGTAGATACATTATTCATTTCGGTATCTAATTCCAATGTATAGAGCTGTGTATTCGTTATTTATATTAGACAAGTGGAGAGATAAGAATGAAAAGAAAGAAGTATATTTTTGCAGTAGCAGCTATTTTAATTTTGAGTGTTGTATTTATCAGCTTCTTTTTTCAACAGAGCAAGCTTGATGGTTCGACACTTGAAAGCAGAGAATTGCGGTTAAACCAATCAGATAATAGAATCCACATTGCTTCGGAGATAAAAATAGATGAACATATTATAAGTGGAATAATTGATGCGAACAACAAGTATGGGTTGGCAATATTTGAGCCGGAAGATAATAATAAATATAAACTTCAAACAATATCTTTGCGAGATAACGGTGAAATAATCACTGAACATACTGTTATAAATGGAACAGGCTATGATTTGTTTTGGTATAGTCAAGCAGAATTAGACTATGCAAAGGTGACATATGCCGTACAGGGTAAAAAACTTGAGCCAATAAAACTTGATGCCAGAGAAAATAAAATCCTTTACTATAAGGCTCCAAGCAACGACTATTCTGTGAAAGTGGCTTTTTGTGATAATCAAGGAAATCAATATGAATAAGTTAGTCCTTAATTTTTAGGCCCATACGCTTATCCAGCGTTGGGAAAATCCGAGCACCTGTTTTTCCAAGAACGGAGCGCAGGAAGAAGCGGAGATAAACTACATGGGCTTATGTGGTAAAAAGCATTAGAGAAAACAGGAATTTGAATGGAGAGAGCAATGAAAAAGCAACTTCAAGGTATTGCGTTAATTCTATTTGGAATACTTGTCACTTTAGCATCGGATTGGTTAGGCCATTACATTACTCCTGATGTAACCGTTCCGTGGATTCTTATTGGCTTAGCGATAGGGATTGTCGGTGTTGTTTTAGTCTTCAAAAAGTCTAAGGGCGACAACAAATAATTCCCAATTTGTGGGGTAGTTTTAGAGTCGGGAAAACAAAAATTTGAAGTGTATAATTTGTGAAAGCGAGGGCGATTATGAAAAGAGTTGTATTTGGCGGTTTTTGTCTTTTAAGCGGGGTTATTCTTTATATAATCATGCAAGGAATGCAAATTTCTCTTATTTAAGGTAGTAACATACCTGATATGATTGTTAAATTTATTGGTGTTGCACTTTCCATATTTGCTTTGCCTTATGGGGTGGGTTCACAACTTATCCTTGTGACTACCCGGCTTTGGCTGGTGGGGCTGGTTGTTTATTATGAGTAAAGCGGTTTACTCTTTCAAATATGATGCAATTGTTATTTACTATCAATATTTAAATTTACCTTGATGGATATAATATAAATGCTATATTTATACTCCAGGGGGTAAAACAATTGAAAATCGCTATTATAGGTGCGGGTTTGGCTGGGTTGGCCTGTGCTATAGAATGTGAAAGACTTGGAATAATACCTGATGTTTTTGAAAGAGATGAATCTGTTGGCTGGCCATGGCCATGTACGGTACACTGGTTGAACGTCTTACAAAGGCAAATGGGTGATATACGCGAATCCCTGAGAGAAAAGTATAGACTGGATTTAAAACCTATCAACGAATTGCGAACTCTAAAAATGAAATCGCCTAACAAAGAAACTAGTATTGAGGGAAAGTTAGGCAACATCATGACCCGGGGGAAACATAGAGAATCTGTTGAAAATCAATTATTTACATTACTAAAAAAAACACCGGTTTACTTCAACCGGGCAGCAGATTATAAGGAACTATCCAAAAAATATGATTATGTAGTGGTTGCAACCGGTAAAGATACTGCGGCAAAGGAAATGGGATTATGGATAGACTATGGGGTAGTACATCTTAGGGGAGGGCTGGTCTTTGGAACTTTTGAATCAACTTCATCGACAGTTTATTTTAATACCCGTTATGCAGGTCAAGGATATGCCAGGCTTGCGCCATGGAGTTCTACCCAGGCTATAATAGGTTTATGTAACATCGGTTGCAGTGAATATGAAATGGATAGGTTATATACTAATTTTTTAGAAGAAGAAAATTTGGCACATCTGGAGTTTTATTATAAGTTTTCATTACCAATATTCTCCACTGGTAGGGTAAGTAACTTTAAGTCAGGCAATGTTTTACTTGTGGGTCGTTCTGCTGGGTTAACAGAAAGATTACTTGGTACAGGTGCTGTTGAAGCTCTTATAAGTGGTATTTTGGCTGCAAGAGCAATGATCCAGGATTTGGATTACGAATCTCTTGTTAGACCTTTGCAAAAACACGTGGAAAACATTTCAGCAATTAGAGCGCCATATGAAAATCTCGATAATGAAGGCCTTGACAGGTTAGTAGCAATGATTAATACACCTGGTATTAAACAGGCTATTTATAATACAGGAATAAATTTTATCGATATGGCCGGAGGCATATTAAATAAAATTAAAAGTTAGACTTTAGTCTCAAAAAAAACTTTATATTTCGTAAAACAAGGAAATTTTACATCAAGCTTTAAACCCCAGGTTTTGCACTAAGGGATCATTAAACTGGGAACCACTGCCAAATCTTATTTTCTCAAATTATCCTTAAACCATTTCTCAATATGATAAGAAAAATTGATTGCTGAATTAATAACCTCTATTAATTCAAGTGGATGTGGTAAGTTAAACAGATTAACCAATACATCAATAGTATTAGGAATATTCGTCCCATTCCAATGGCGTATACCAATAGGCTGCAACCTTTGTTCTGAGATAGTTAGGTCGCCAAGTTCTTTCTGTAATTTTTGGGGAGACATCTTTTTGCCATTTTTAGCTAACAGCCAGGCTGCTAAATTAAGCACAAGCATAGCCAATACTTTTAAAAAGCAATAGGCATCTACTCTTTCAGGATTGCGAAGGAATACTTGTTGTAAATCAAGAGAACCCTTCAAAAACCTAAAACTGATTTCGATGTCGTTCCTACCACGATAGCGGGTAAGCAGTTCATTAGCATCAACCTTCTCTTTGTCATGGTTGGTTAAAAGCACAAAGATACCGTCGGTTTTCTCAAGCTCTGGAATTATAGTTTCATCTTTTGACCAGGACATAACAATAACATTATGTTGATTTAGTTTAATTGTTACATTAAACAGCCTACGCATTTCAGGCTGCCCTTTAAAAATATTATCTACTGCTTTTTCACAGGATTCCTTCGTGATTAAGTTACGTTTAAGCTTGCCATTGAGTTCTACTAATGCATCTTCTGTGCTGGTTATACGCTTTTGACGACGCTCTTGTTCCTTAGGTTTTTTGTTTAAATCACAATAAATAACCGCCCTTATAGTATGTGTCGCAAATATTCGCTTACTTTTTTTGAGTTGCTTTTTGTTCTTACTACCCTCTGTGGGAGGCTCAAGTTTTACCTTAAACGTATATTTTGTCTCTAACGCCTCGTAGTGTCTGGGTAGATTTCTTTCTATTTCTCTCTTAGAGCGATAGTCAATAGTAGCAAAATCATCTTTTTTAGCCTCATTTAATTGCTCTAAGACCCAATTTTTCGATAGCTCATCCTTGAGTGGACCTATAAAAAAGGGCTTTTGGTTGCTATTAGTAAGCATCAAATGCATATTATCTTGGGTTAGGATACCACGATCAATAATCATCTCAAATTCTTGGTCATCGGTAATCTCTTTAACCTTCTCGAATGAACGCTCAAAAGTCGTACCGCCTTGAACATTACCGGAATCAATTGATGATGTTATCGGCAAAGATGCACCAGAGGCTATCGTAAGATTAAGGATTAATTGTTTTAAACCCGGTAGACCACCATACCCGTATTGAACTTTATCGTTATCCTCCATAACACCAGAGACTGGAATGGAGGATGTGTCATTGTAAAAAGTGTTAAGTGGAACTCCAAATTTCTTGGATGCTGATAAAACAATATCCTGCAATACATTAGCCATATATTTTGCATTTGAGTTTATAGCGTCAAGGGCTCTACCCATTTTGTCATCATTAAATTTTTCGGACGGTATATCGAGTATTGTTTCGACTTGCCAGTTTTCACAAGCTTCTTCAAATTTATATAAATGGGTGAGATCTTTATTTCTGCCCAGCATGTCGCCAACCATTATTTCACATGCCAAACCAGTACTTACCCGACATTTAGAATCGTTGGCTCTGTCTTCACGTAGATGTTCATAAGTAACATATTCTTCGCCTATAAAGTTGTCAATTATTTTACCAATGCCCAGGCTTCTTGCTAAAAAGACACCGATAAGTACTGCACCTGAGGGATCTGCCTTCGGAACTTCTACTTTTAATTCGGGCATTATCTTCATCAATATTTCGGGGGGTAATTTAGCTAGTTGTTCTAAAATAGGTTGTAAGTCCATGACGATCCCTCACTAATATTTATTCTTATTAGTGAGGGATTGTCACAAAAAACAGAAATCCTTCCAGCTTATGGATCAGTTATTTTTATGGTTGTAATTAATATTACTTATGCTCCACTATTTTACAGGTCTAAATTTTTAACTTGCGGAAGGTGGGTCATTAAGAAAGGTTTGGAGAATGCAATACCCAAAGTCAAAGATAAAAATATCAAAAAAACTTTTAATTTAATTATATAACCAAAAAGAATACAGCATTAGCGAAATAGTAAAGAATAACCGGGATTAGCTAGGCAATATTATACCATCATGTTAAAAATAGTCTGTTAAATAATAGTATCACTATTGCCTTTTTTGTTCCATTGCTACACAAACCCCAACTCTGGTGGTTAATAAAAAACCATAAAATTAAAGTTGAGGAACCGAAATGAAAAAAAAACTATTTCTAATAGGCTTACTCTGTCTAGTTATAATTTACGTATGTTCGCAAAATGAGTCTAATGAAAAACGAATAAAAGAACAGATTTTCCTCGTAATGCAAGAGGAAAATCTAAAAGTTAATAAGATCTATCACCTTGAGTTGATAAAGAATGGTGTTCTGTTTTTTTATGAACAAGATGGGGGAGTAAACGCTGGTCTTGTTAAAGATGTCCGGGGGGGATGGAAATGTGTTATGGCTGGTGGAAGGGTTGACTTAAACACCGGTAATGATTTGCACTACTGTGCCTTACATTTTAGCGATGTATCATTATCCCTAATTTATGGGATAAATAAAGATCCAGAAATTGAACGAGTGGTAGTGGAAACAAGCGGTATAAAAGGTATAAAACAAGAAAAACAGGCTAAAATAATTCAAACGGAAGGTGGTTTGAGGATATGGTTTAACCTTTATAGCGGGCCGTTAAATTCGCAGATTAAAGTTATTGGTCATACTAAAAGTGGGAAGATATTTTTTTTAAGTAAACCCGAAAAGCTTTGAATTTCTCCCCATGGCTAAAGTCCTTATCTTTACCCATAAGTCCTTGAGTAAGATAGAATGAATCTGCTTATGCTATACGCAGAAAATGTGTGATAAATTACCCAAATCGGTTATGATGCTTAAATATGGTAATGGACGCATTGTCAAAAATTTTCTAAAATTGTCTCATGAATAATTTACCTGTATCTCTCAAACCAACAAATCAATCAATGCTTTGGGCAACTAAAGAGTGCGGTACGGCTAACTTTGGTGATACCCGTCTCACTCATCGACTGGTTTCACTGGCTGCAAGCCTTATTGAGCATCCAGAAAAATCTTTGCCTGAAGCACTTGGTCAGTGGAGCGATGTCAAGGCTGCCTATCGTTTCTTTGATAACGAGAAAGTAACTGTTGAAGCCATATATGATGCACACAGAAAGGCCACTATAGAAAAAATCAAGAATCAACCGGTGGTTTTGGCCATCCAAGATACCACCATTTTCAACTATACCTTACATCGAGAAACAAAAGGGTTGGGACCTATCGGTCAAGCGGGTCTTTCCGGCTTCTTTCTACATTCTTGTCTTGCTGCATCCGCTGAAGGAGTTCCATTAGGAATCTTGGCCCATCGCTTATGGGTACGTTCACTAGAACCCAAGGAGAAAACACATAAAAAGCGACCTATCGAAGACAAGGAAAGTGTTCGCTGGATTGATGTTACCCGGGAAGTAGCCGAAACGGTTTCTCCCTTTACCAAAGTAGTAATGGTGGGTGACAGAGAAAGTGATATTTTTGACCTCTTTCTCCTAGCCAGCGCTAATCAGTATGATATCTTGGTCCGTGCTGCTTGGAACCGCCGCATTGATCAGTCGCATGATTACCTATGGCCTGTTGTTGAAAGCGCCCCGGTATTGGGCCGTACGGTTATCAATATACCACGTGCCGATAAGCGCCCAGAACGAGAGGCTGTTGTTCTTACCTTACAGGCTGCCACTGTTACCTTAAAACCACCGAAACATCGGGGAAAAGAAAAATTAGCTGCACCTACTCTTAATGCCCTGCTTGTTCAGGAACAATCGCCACCCGAAGGAGAAAAGCCAATAGAGTGGATGCTGTTAACTACCCTGCCTGTTACTACCATGGTAAAATACTTATAAATTATAAAACATATTTATTTATTTTCAATAAAAAAACTATAAATCCTTTTATTTCAATAGAATAATATTCCGACAATAATAGACAAATTTTTCTTAGTTAACATAACGTACAAAACAGAAACCCGCCGTTTTCTCCCATGATGGGCGATTACGGCGGGTTTTGTGTTTTTCTGTGTTTACAGTTTTACTAGTTGCTTACATTAATCTTTTTTACAGAAATCCAATAATGATGCGGGTTTGAGCATTGTTGCGTTACTGCTGCACTGCTACATCCGCGAGCTGGAAATTTCCAGCTACAACAAACTCTAATTATCTTCGGTTTTCAGGGTTAGTTGTGGGTTGACATCTAACGTGGATATATACCGTATTTTGCTGTGATATAATCCCACGGTAGAAATCCTGCGTCAGCATCATCTGATGACATACAACTAGCGAAACGTGATACAGGTAGACCATCACTCACTCCACAAGATACACCATTCCAATAATCGTCTTTAACAATATTTTGATGGGTAACAAAGAGACCATATCCACCTTCTTGGGTAGGTGCAGGAAAACTGATTTTCCTAACCCATGCCGGATTTTCTTTTGTAAATACCATTTCTTCATCTACTACTAACTGTTTAGGTATTGGATCAGGTGGTAAATCACCTCCTAAAATTTGAACACCAGGTAAAACTTTTGTCGGGCCAAATTGATAAATTTTAATTCTAGCTCTTATGGGTTCTGTTATATTATAGGACTTATTATCAATTGTCCTTACTCCCATAACCCAAGTTGCGCTATACATATCCCCATCTGGTTGCGGATCATCTTTAAGTATACAACCAGAAATATAATAATCAGTATTGGTGGGTTGTTGAGGTGCTGGCTGTTCGGTAACGGTAACCTTTTTTTCCGGATCAAGCTCGAAAGTTTGATACCAGACAGTTTCATTTAAGTGCCATCCCTCTGCAGATCCAGGAGCATACCCGGAAGGAGCTGACTGTATTTTCAAATAATCCTTTAATTTTATACCAGACCAATCAGGCCAATTAAGAGTATCAAGCCATTGACATGACCCGGGGGAAACATAGAGAATCTGTTGAAAATCAATTATTTACATTACTAAAAAAAACACCGGTTTACTTCAACCGGGCAGCAGATTATAAGGAACTATCCAAAAAATATGATTATGTAGTGGTTGCAACCGGTAAAGATACTGCGGCAAAGGAAATGGGATTATGGATAGACTATGGGGTAGTACATCTTAGGGGAGGGCTGGTCTTTGGAACTTTTGAATCAACTTCATCGACAGTTTATTTTAATACCCGTTATGCAGGTCAAGGATATGCCAGGCTTGCGCCATGGAGTTCTACCCAGGCTATAATAGGTTTATGTAACATCGGTTGCAGTGAATATGAAATGGATAGGTTATATACTAATTTTTTAGAAGAAGAAAATTTGGCACATCTGGAGTTTTATTATAAGTTTTCATTACCAATATTCTCTACTGGTAGGGTAAGTAACTTTAAGTCAGGCAATGTTTTACTTGTGGGTCGTTCTGCTGGGTTAACAGAAAGATTACTTGGTACAGGTGCTGTTGAAGCTCTTATAAGTGGTATTTTGGCTGCAAGAGCAATGATCCATGATTTGGATTACGAATCTCTTGTTAAACCTTTACAAAAACACGTGGAAAACATTTCAGCAATTAGAGCCCCATATGAAAATCTCGATAACGAAGGCCTTGACAGGTTAGTAGCAATGATTAATACACCTGGTATTAAACAGGCTATTTATAATACAGGAATAAATTTTATCGATATGGCCGGAGGCATATTAAATAAAATTAAAAGTTAGACTTTAGTCTCAAAAAAAACTTTATATTTCGTAAAACAAGGAAATTTTACATCAAACTTTAAACAACAGGACTCGCTGGCTTTGGCTGTCGTTGCGGAATGGGGAGTAATTCTTGTGTCCATAATGATTCCATGAGAAAATTGAATGGCGAGCTTCTCTCGGTAGACTTACTTTGACAGCTTTGCCTGATCAAATCTCTTAATCTCAACGCTACTTTATCGCGTAATACCTTGTATCTATATTTTGTAACCCATACAATATGATATTTTATATCATATACCGAGTGACTACTTTTACTATATTCTGTCATAACATTCACCTCTATGTGAATGTTATCCTTTTCCTTCTCAAAATAATCACACTAAAGCTGTTCGCCTAAAGACGAAGGTTTTAGACCTAGCATTTTGAAAATAAACTGATGTATGGATTGTTGCCTCTGAATACGATCATTGTTGACAGCCTTCAATGTAACTTTGAATAATTTCTCATTAAGTTGCCACTTTTAAAGTGTCCTGTCGTAATCACTGAACAGTGCAAATGCAGTTACTCCCACAGATATCATCAATAGCTGCTCCAAGCTTGAATTTATCCGGCGATATGAATTAGAAGCTACCCCATATTCTAACCATATTGTTGGTGTAAGGAATCTTTAAAAAAATCAATATCACAAACAATAGTTTTCTTTGTGTTAAAGTCGTACATAATACTGCTGAAATAAAAAAGTATTTTTAAATGAAGTCCTGACCTAAAAGAAAGTATGGAAAAGGATGCTATTAATAACATTCTTATGAGCTGCAATTATGTAAATATTAGCTTTATTCAGAAAGTTTTCAGTTTAAATGGCTGGTCGTAAAGTTGCCTATTTTACTAACTCTGCAGCTATTTCTTTTAACTTATTTGAAATACCTTGACAACCTTCAATTGATATGGCAACCTCTTCCATTGAGGATGCCTGTTCTTCAGCTATAGTTGAAATTTGATTAATATGTTGATCTAGCTCTTGTATAGCACTCGTTATTTTAAGTAATATATCTGCCACTTCCTTAATAGAACCATTTGTGCGACTTGCCAATTTTCTTATTTCCCCTGCCACTACATTGAACCCCCTACCCAGGTCACCAGCCCTTGCTGCTTCAATGGCTGCGTTTAACCCAAGTAGGTGTGTTTGGGAGGATATTTCTTTAATTAAATTTAAAACCATATCTGTTTGTCGAATATTATTATTAATAGTGTCTACTTCGTTAGATAAGTCAACTGTTACTGATGCCAGTTCCTGAGAAGCAGAGGAGAGATTAGTTGTTGAATTATTTACAGTATCCAAGGATATCAATAATTTGTCAGCATGTTCTAAAAGTGCTTCATACGTAGTAATTGGCATAAAAATACCAATAGTACCGATCATTTTTCTATTATCTGTAAAAATTGGAGCAGCCTTACCCACATATGCAAAGCCATAAATATTTATATCTGTTATTTTATCTACTATACGGGATTGATTTTTAATTACCCTATCCGTTAATGATCCTGGCTTAATTAAGTCTCCTTTTTTTACATTATGATTAATTGCTATACCGGGCTCATAATATTTAAACTCTTTAAGATCAGTAATAGAAATAGCCACTTCAGCACCCCAGATTAATTTAAAACACTTGGAGGAATTAATTATATCACTCCATGATATGTCCATGATTTTAACCTCCCCAATTATATTTTTATGATATAAAATAGCCACTATTTTAAAATAGTGGCCGGTTGCATCACTTACTCAGTAAACCCCAGATGCCCAAATTATAGAGTTCACTTCATAGTATCCCGTATAAATATTATTGTTTAGATGGTGTATATATCAATTTTACTATTCTATAATTGTTTAAAAAACCCTTTATAAGCTAATGTTAATTTTTATTTACGTTAAGGCCGAATTTTTAAGATATTTTAATAGTTACTAAATAATTACCGGATAAAGCTGGTATAAATTTCCCCAAAAAAAGCATTAGTAAATAAAACCTAAAAATAAGGCTCACTGGCTTTGAGGGCTGTTGACAAATGACATAAGATCAATCTTTCACGAAAAAGGTGCCTGAAAACCCTTGATTTTCTTGGGTTCTCAACCCCCTTTTTTGTATAAAAGCATAGTTTGTCAACAGGCCCTTTGGCTGGCGAGCATAGTTGTTTAGTTTGGGTAGAAAGGCTTACTTTCGCGGTTACATCTTCTTGTTACACATTGTGATTATAATGTGCTATTTTTTTATTTTGAGGGGTTCATATATAAATAAAGTTTTTTAACGTTAAGATGTGGTCGGTAATCTTATATGGATATAAAAAGATCTTCCTTTCATAATTTAATCTCATATAAAAAATAATAATAAAATTCTTAACAGTGCCTGAGAGAGATTTTTTCTAACATCCTAACAAGCCCTGCGGTAATACCAAAGACTGATTGAATGTTGAGATTATCTTCTGCTGTGGAATCGAAAAATATATTGAGTTTGGATTCAAGTTCGTCTTCCGGCTTGCAATAACAAATGAGAATTGGGACTCTCGGTAGGGGGTGTAAAACTAGCGAAATATCAGAGGAATAATTTATCGTCGCTAGCTTTCCACCAAACAAATGTAAAATCATTTCAAAAAAATCAGTATGGGTATCTGCAATATGTTTCAGAGGTTTTTCACATATCGGCTCATAAAGCGGAATCCATGTCATCCCGTTTTTCAGTTCCCTAAAGGGAACCCATTCTCCGGTAACATTTTTTCCTGAACATGACAAAACATAGTCCAGTAATGGTAATGATAACCATGTAATTACGTGGCAATCAGATGTAATATTACCATTGGAATCAACAAAAAAGTCTTTTCCGAGACACTTGATTTTTAATTTCTCGCCAGAGAGCGATGCTCCCAGTCTTTTCGCTGATGAATAAAAATCTATGTTGGTAATTTCTCTTTTTAGTTGTCCCAGTATTTGCTGCTGCTGCTGTTCAATAGTCACCCGCTTATGTATTTTTATATCAAATCTTTCAGTTATATCATTTCCCAGGTGAGGGCAGTCGCCGAGACTTTTATGACCATTGATTACCGAAGTGGCAAAGGCCAGGCATGTCGGTACTTGGCATTGTCTGCAATTTGATTTTGGTAGTAACTTATAAATTTCCAGAGGATTATTTAGTTGAGACATAAATTATAACCTCTTTTCAAAAACAGCATTAAACTCGTTCTAATCCTTTTTTGATTTTTTCCAGCAGTGAAATCAATGCTTCCTTTTCGTGTCTGTCTAGAGTCAACATGACTTTATGCATGTAATCATTGTGTACGGGGAGAAAGGCGTGCATAAGTACAAAAGCCCTGTTAGTAAGGCAAACCCGGAACACTCTTTTATCGGCGGGGTCAGTATTTCGAAGCACCAGGTCTTCTTTTTCCAATCTCTCTATAAGCCCAGAGATTGTAGGTCTGGAGACCATTACTTTATTACCTAATTCTGACTGCGTTAATCCCCGGTCACCGGCCATATAAAGATGAATTAAAGCGTTGAATTTTGCCGAGGAAAGGCCGTAACGGGCAAAATGCATAGAAAAAACATCCTCTATAGCATCCCAGGTTGATTTTAATTCATATAACGTGCGTTTCGAAAGGCAGTAATCCTGTGCATCTCCGTTTTGCTTTATAGTTTAATCCCCCTCACCATATGTTAGTATGATAACATTAATGTTATCATGCTAACATTATCTAGTCAAGTTTATCAGTGCATGAAAATTGCACATTTCAAGGAAAATGTATATTAAACTTAAACAAACAGGACCCACGGGCTTTGGCTGGCGAGTTTATTTTTATTTTAAGTAGTAAGGTTTATTCTTAGATTAAATGTTCTTGTTGCACATTGTGTTAATGTTGTGCATCATATGTGTTTTTATTGACCAAGAAATTTAAAGCCAACGACCCCAGCTATTATCAATATCAGAAATATGATTCGATAGGGATTTATAGGCTCACCTAGAAATATTATTTCTAAGATAGCTACACCAACTGCACCAATTCCAGTCCAAATAGCATAAGCGGTTCCAATTGGCAAAGTTTTAGTAGCACATGCTAAAAAATAAAAACTTATCACAATTCCGGAAATAGTTAGGATAGATGGTGTTATCCGAGTAAAGCCATTAGTTTGTTTTAATGAAATTGCCCAGACTACCTCAAACAATGCAGCTATTAATAAATAGACCCAAGCCATATTGATACTCCTTTCTAATTGACAAAAATAAAAAACCCGGGGATATAAATTAAATATCCTCCCGGGCTTTTGTCCCTCCGTGAACACGATATACGTGCAGTTTCTCTCGGACCTGTCCGATAGTTTAATCGCGGAACCCTAGAAACAATGTTAATATTTTATTAACACACAGTTTAAGAGTAATATGTCCAGTTGTCAATAGGATATTATTAAATACTACGTTAATATCACATTTCACAAATTATGTACAACAAATAAGCTGATTAACTGGAAATGATTTTATCAATTTCAACACGATAATCGGAATAGCCGAAAAAAGTTATGAAGTAGGGTAGTTGAAAGAATTCAAATTTTAAAAGGGTTTACCATCAAAAGGTAAGTCTTTTTGCGAGGGAGAGTCTAATGAATCACCCGAGAATAAAGTCAGTTAGCCTGCTGATTGATGAGATAGTTATAGGGGAAACAGATGAAATTTGCGAGTATAATAGGCCGAAGCTGGATATAGAGATTGCTTGGAATACACTGTTTATGAGTTTATCGGAGAATTATTATAGGGAGGCTGTTTAGGAAATGCAGCCTCAGCGGTTTATATAAGAAAATAAAAGGCTCGCTGTCTTTGGCTGGCGAGCTTATTTTTATTTTAAGTAGAAAAGTTACTCTTTCGGTTTCATGTTCTTGTTGCAAATGTCTTTTTATGGCGTGGAAGAGTATTCTGATTGGTTGGTGAATGCGGGTTTCAACCCGCTACGGGTGGAGTTTGTGAAGAAAAATATGAAACATGATGGCAAAGAAGGGTTAAATCGTTGGTTTGGTTCAACCTGGTTGCCGTTTCTATCGTGCCCACAAGATAATCATTTTGGGAGAACAGAAATCGGCTACTGGTAGATATGCCTAATAGCCGCGTTTACAAATTCCGCAAGTCCCGGCACCTTTTTATCCAACTCTTTTTTACTGTTCAAATATGCCTGCCCAATTTCACGAAAAGCTGTATCCAAGTAAAAATAAAAAATTCAAAAAACACTTGACAATGTAGAATTCTACGCATATATTAAAAGGTAGAATTCTACATATTCGAAAGGGAGGGTAACCCATGCTAAAGAGAGGTGGAAAACCAAGCCCTGACTTTTATATCCGTAATATTGCAATAGCATTGCGTTGCATTGAGGACCAAAAGCTGTCGGAGTTTGGCATCACGAATCAGCAGGCGCGGCTTTTGGGGGCAATACGCCGAAGCTTATTTGACGGAGCAAACATGAGTCGTAAATATTTGGAGGATTTAATGGGGCTTCGCGGGCCATCGGTAACAAGCCTGTTGAATGGACTTGAAAAAAACGGCTTCATTATTCGTTATGCGGCACAGGATGATGGGAGAGCCATGCAAATTAAAGTAACGGAAAAGGGTGATAAGATCATTGATGATATAAACCAAGTTTTTTTAGATACCGAGAAACAACTTTTCTCTGGCATGGCGGAAGATGAAAAAGAGATGTTTATAACCCTGCTATACAAGGCTCTTGCAAATGTTTCAACGGACTTTGCGAAAGAAGAACCACCGAATAATATTCACAGGCAACAAACTTAATATATAACGGGCATAGTAATGCCTGTATCCATTTTATGCATATAGGTAGATCCCAACACAAATAACTTACGTTTCTACTGTTGTGCATTGTGAATAATAATATTTTTTTGATTAAATAGGTAGAATTCTACCTAAAGGAGGATTTTCATGAAAGAAATGATTAAGAGACTATCCCTATTTCCGGTAATAGCGGCCATAGCGTTTCTGCTGATTCAAGTGATTTGCGATTTGTATATTCCAACATTGACAGCGGACATGGTCAATAACGGGATTGTAAAAGGAGACACGAGCTATATCTGGCAGCTTGGCTTGATTATGATTCTTATTTCGCTTGGCGGTTTTGCCGCCGCACTGTTGAATACCAATATTTCTGCCAGAATCTCATATAAACTCGGCTGTGGGCTGCGCAAAGATATTTACCGAAATGCATCCCAGTTTTCGAATGACGAGTTTGACAAAATCGGTACTTCGTCGCTCATTACACGGAATACAAACGATGTGACGCAAGTGCAGAATCTAATAGAGATGTTTCTGAAATTTTTGATTCTTGCTCCGTTATATCTGATTGGCGGCGTTTTCATGGCCTACCGCCTTAGCCCTTCGCTTTCAACCGTTTTTATTATTATTGTACCGATTGTTGCCCTTGCCGCGATTGGCATTTCCATGTATGCCAATCCCCTGTACGAAAAAATACAGAAAACAATCGACAGGTTGAATTTGATTTTCCGGGAAGGGTTGAATGGTGTTAAGGTTATTCGCGCGTTCGGGAAAGAAAAACAGGAGTTTGAGCGTTACGAGCAGGATAACAACGAATATACGAAAACCTCTATCCGCGTCAATGCGATTATTGGTCTCTTGATGCCGATTATGAGCTTGATTATGAGCCTTGCCACCATAGCAATTACTTGGATTGGCGGAAAATCCATTGATAGCGGAAACATGGAAATTGGTACAATGATGGGCGTTATCAGCTACTCTGTGCAGATCATGACCGGATTCATGCTTATTACAAATGTTATATCATCCATCCCGCGCGGTATGACTTCTGCAAAAAGAATCAACGAGGTTTTGGATATGACCCCATCCATCTGTGACGCCAAGAGCTCAAAGCAGACATTAGGGCAAGAAGTCTTCCTGACATTCGATAAGGTTAGCTATTGCTATCAGGGAGCGGAGAAAAACGCCATTCAAGATATTTCGTTTAGTGTCCGCAAGGGGAAGACGCTTGCCATTATAGGAAGTACCGGCTCCGGCAAAAGCACAATCGTCAATATGATTCCCCGATTCTATGATGTCGGCGGCGGAAAGGTTCTTCTCAACGGTACAGATATTCGAGATGTTGCGCAGAGCACATTGCATGACCGGGTAAGTCTTATCCCGCAGAAATCCGCTCTTTTCTTCGGGACTATTCGTGAAAACATGCAGCTTGGCAAACCGGCGGCCACAGACGAGGAAATATGGGCGGCGCTGGAAACCGCAGATGCGGCAGAGTTTGTCAATAAGCTGGATGGCGGGTTGGATGGTGTTGTCGAAAAAGGCGGCGGAAATTTTTCCGGCGGTCAGAAGCAGCGTCTTTGTATTGCGCGGGCCATTCTGAAAAATGCCGATGTTTATGTATTTGACGATTCCTTTTCCGCATTGGACTTCAAAACGGACGCTAAAATCCGTATGGTGCTGAAAGGTAGGCTGAAAAATGCCGTCACGGTGATTGTGGCACAGAGAATCAGCACTATCATGGAAGCCGATAAAATCCTTGTTTTAAATGAAGGAAAAATAGCCGGTGTCGGTACGCATGACGAATTGAAACAGTCGAGCGAGGTTTACAGAGAAATCATCGCATCGCAATTTGAAAAGGGGGAAGTAGCATGAGCAGAGAAAATACTATAGTACAGCGTCCCTCTATTGGGGGTATGAAGGCACCGGGTCAGGGTAACATGACCCCGCTCCAAAAGCCTGAAAAGATGTGGAAAACAGTAAAGCGCCTGATGAAGTACATGAAAAACAGCAGTTTTCTCATTGCGCTGACGTTACTGATTGCTATTGCAGGTACGTTAATGCAGGTGTTCAGCCCCAAGATTTTAGGTAATGCTACCACATTGATTTTTAACGGCGCAATGGGTGGCACGGGCATTGACTTTTCGTCAGTAGCGTCAATTTTAGCCATTGTTGCGGTACTCTATGTCGGCACCAGCATTACGAACTTTCTGCAAATATGGATTATGACTCATGTTTCACAGAAAACCACCTATGTTCTAAGGAATGAATTGAAAGCCAAGATGAACAATGTGCCGATTTCATTCTTTGATAAAAACTCGAATGGCAACCTGATGTCCATTGCTGTAAACGATATGGACAATATTGCAACCACTTTGCAGCAGAGCCTGGCACAGCTCATTTCCAGCGTGGTTTTAGTAGTTGGCACTTTATGGTTCATGCTCACCATCAGCCCGCTGCTTACCTCAATTGCCGCGTTGATGATTCCGGGCAGTTTCTTGGTTGCAAAAATTATTATGCCAAGGACACAGGCCAATTTCAGAAAATTCTTTAAGCTCCAAGGCGACTTGAACGGGCATATTGAAGAAAGCTATAACGCACACGCCGTCATTAAGAGCTTCAACGGCGAAGAAAATGCCAACAAGAAGTTTGACGTTTACAACGATGCCATGTATGAATCGGGATGGAAAAGCAAATTTTACGGTGGCTCAACCATGCCAAGCATGATGGTCTTGCAAAACATCTTCTATGTGATTGTTGCAATGGTTGGTGCTGTTAAGGTTGCGACGGGTAATATCCTCATTGGCGACATGCAGGCGTTTTTACAATACTCTACCCAGTTTTCACGCCCCATTGCCCAATTCGGCCAGATTTGGAACGGTATTCTATCAACTGTCGCTTCCGCTGAGCGCGTCTTTGCGGTATTAGATGCTGAAAATCTCCCTGAATATAAGAAACCTTTTACCGATATTTCAACCGAAGCAAAGGTCAGATTTGACCATGTAAAATTCGGTTATACCGACGAACCGCTTATGAACGATTTCAATCTGGATGTAGAGAAAGGTCAAATGATTGCGATTGTTGGACACACAGGCGCAGGCAAGACCACACTCATCAACTTGATGGAGCGGTTTTATGAAATCAACCAAGGCGGTGTTTTCTTAGATGGCACCGACATCCGAAATATGGATTATCATACGCTGCGCTCCAAGATGGGAATGGTCTTACAAGACACATGGCTGTTTTCAGGTACAATTTATGAGAATATCCGTTATGGCAATGAAAACGCCACAGAAGAACAGGTCTATACCGCTGCGCAAGCCGCTTATGTGGATGATTTTGTGCGGAAGATGCCTGACGGATATAACACAGTGCTGAATGAGGAAGCCAGCAATATATCGCAAGGACAGCGTCAGCTTATTACGATTGCTCGCGCTTTTATATCCAATCCCGATATTCTGATTTTGGATGAAGCAACTTCCAACGTAGACAGCAGAACGGAAATGCTGATTCAAAAGGCCATGCGGCGGCTTCTGAAAGGACGTACCAGCTTTGTTGTAGCACACAGGCTATCTACCATTTATGATGCCGACAAGATCATCGTCATGAAAGAAGGAGATATTGTGGAGACTGGCACACATAAAGATCTTCTGAAGAGTAATGGAACCTATGCGGAGATTTATAACAGCCAGTTTTCGCAAGGCATCCCGGCTTGATTGTGTAATAGCAATCCGATGCAATGTCATCAGGTCGGTTCACTCCTGTCATTCCAGCGACGTACATATGATAAAACTAGCATGGAAGGTCGGGGATATTTACCCTTTGTTCAAAGAGAACAATGCACCGTCTGCTGATTTGCATGCAACCAGCCGCTTGAGACGATAGCTTTTACAGACGGGTTTACCATTTCGAGTCGGCCCGGCTTGGCCGAAGCCGAACAGCTGGAACGGAACTATATTCGGCGTGTGTTCCGGAACAATGTTTTGGTAAAGTAAGAGATCATAGAACGTGCCAACGCCGGGAACATCACTTGGTTCAAAACCGCTGAGAATGGCATAAAGGGGAACATGGTACATTTCATCCATCCATGCGGTAATACCGATTTATGGTTTGGTTAGCAAAAAAAGCAGAAATGAACGGAGCATGGCGGCAGGATCACGGGGAACAGGTCCCCTGACACTGTAGCAATCTTGAAGTAATGTTGCTACTTCAGTCAGGTCTGTAATCCAGAGTTTTGAGATAAGGAGCCAATCCCTATGCACAAGAACGAGCAACCCCCCGGCGTAGTGCTGTCGTAGTTGTTCGAGGACAAATTCTTGATAAGTTTCATGCGAAGTAATAAGAGGTTTCAAAGCAAAGCACCCCAGAACTTGCAGTAAAGGTAAAAAATACCTTCCGTCGTAATTATGGGGGTGTTTTGAAAATGTCAAGTGTTTTTGGCAAATTTGATTATAATATATTCGCTGCTAATTTCCAGTTGGATACTTGTTAAAATGAAAATCCCCCTACAAAAAGTAGGAGGAATTTAATATAGATGCTTCAAGCAAAGCTTTGTACCATCTAACTTTGTAAATGCCGAGAGGCTATATAAACAGAAGGAGGAATTGTATGTATGCGGGTAGGTTTTTGTCAGGTAACGGATTATGCTAGATTTTTTCGTTTGGCTGTTGATAAATTAGTTTCTAACAATATGCCGTTGCCTTGGCGTAACAAAGCAATAGAAGATTTGACCGATGCATATATTACGCAGACAGGCGAAATGCCTGACAGAGAGCAGCTTGCCCGATTGGCTAATTATATTTTACAAGACGATTTTTCCGAAAGATTACCGGATAAAGTGAGCCGGACGGAGTATCCGATTTTAAGTCGGGGTCAGTATAAACTGCGGTTCTGACGAGAAAAGGCAAATGGTGAAATGGCGAACCATACCAGATGTAAAAAGACGAGTAGAAGCACTAAAAAAAGGGTATTCGGAAAAATGCGATGAAACCATATATTGGATACTCATAAATAATTAGTTAATGAACATTTTCTATAAAATACGACATTGGTGTAGACGTTATTTTTCCTGTTTATTCTCCTCAAGTAAAAGGATTAAATAATCTATCTTTTTTAGAAGTTCTTTATCATGAGAATCCTTTTGTTTCATGAATTTGACGGCATAAAGAACAAAACCAATCAAAACAAAGGATAGAAATGTTAAATCAAAGCTTGACATTAATCTAATTCTCCCCTCACTTCTAATTATATAGTTCATTCGAAAAATCTTAAAGCCTTAAAACTAAAGGCTTTATTTTTTTGCCTTTTTAGCTTCACCTCAAAAAACCATAAGTTTCGGGTTGTGGCTAAATATTATAAATAAGCTATTATAGGGGATATTTATTATCCTATTTTAGCTATATAACGATTCATGCGCGTTTTTAAGACTTGATAAATTTCAAATCGCCCCATAATGTATTTTGGAGAATATTTCCTATTATGATTTTATGGATAGGCTGATCCGTAAAGACCGCATTCTTTACAAATCCAAACTGCATAGGTCTAAGCGCAAGCTTAAAAAGAAGCAAAAGAAAAATAAGAAAATGGATTTTTCAAAGCCTGGCGTGGTTAATCGCTTGGTGGATAGAGTCTTAAAGTATAACAACTCCCAGCTTCCTGATAATCTGGAAACTACTTTAAATCATATCCTAAAGGAGGTTTTTGTTATGCCCTCCTTGTCTATGGGTATCCTTGGAGACCCCAATAAATTTAATACCGCCGGTGATGGCACTTGTATGCCTACTAATGCTTCTCCCTATGGTAAAAAAGTTTGCAACTGCAAACTAAAACCCGGTGAACATTGCGACTGCCCTCGCTTGTTCTCTGACCTCACTGCCTCATGGGGGTGGGACAGCTATAATGAGCAATACTATTATGGCCATACATTCCATGGCTTTACGGCTTGTGACTCGTTCTACAGCCTACCTATCCATATTAAATGTGTTACTGCTGAGCGTCATAATTCTGTAACCGGTGTTTATGCACTTAAAGAGCTTGTTGACTTGTATCCGGAAATCAATTTTTATTCGGATATCTTGACTTACAAGACCAAAAAGAAGTACTACGTTAAGTAAACAGCTAATTTTAAAGACCACCGCGAGGATAAACTGACGGACTGACTGACCTTTTTTCAGTTTAAATTGGCACTTTACTCTTGATTAATATACCACTGCCGGTGGCGGTGAATTCTGAAAAGTTGAAGCCATTGGCACTGGTTTTAAATCTAAAGGTCTATAGTCATTGAAAGTAATTCCAAGACCATTGCTAAATGCCAGTGACGGATATTAGCTTACCGCCAGGAAGCACGAACCGCTACACCTAACCTGCAATAATATCTGCTATCAACTTCTCTATTTTTTAGTAGAAGGCTCCATAATCAATCGGATTAACTTCTCTGGCATTTTTCTTAAAACCATATTGCCATTCTTAGTTCTCCATGCGGTACTTCCCTCATAATAATCAGAATCGTTTTGACCAAAAACATATGTAACCGATTTGCCTTCCCGCCATATGGTTAGATTATAGAATTTAAAGTCACTTAGTTTATATTCTGCAGGATTATATTCTTGAGGAACAGTTGATTTTAGCTTATCGAATTCCCGCACAATATTTATTAAACAGTCCTTGTTCCGGATAATTATTATTGTGTGTTCGGTTTGACCTTCTACGGTATTAGTTAACCTTGCGTAGAGTAGTTCGTTTTTAAGCTTGTTATAAGGTTTCTTGAAAGTTGAAGATACATTAGGGTCGTACTTAACGACCATGCTTTTTAGATCCTCAACGATTCCAACCGGTTTGCCCCAAATCATATTAAATCTAAATTGACTTAAGTAAAATAACATTGTGCTGGCAATTATCAAGGCTATAGTTATATAGATTGCTTTTCTAACCATACTAGAGATACCTTCTTTCTTTATTACCCCTGTTTTTGCCAATACGAACATAATTCTCAACACTCTAACACTAATTGCTACTAAAGCTTGCTTTTTACACAAAGGACGGTTAGGATGTTCAATAGGCTGTGTATAAATGTCTTTCAATTCCTGGTTGTGGATAACTGCCATTAGTGCCGGTTGGTATGCCAAACTTCTCAATGAAGCACGGCCCCTCTTGGTAATTGTTCTCTTTCCATGGTGTTTTCCAGAATCATTTTCCCGAATATTTAGGCCGGCCAGTTTTTGAATTTCACACCAGTTATGATAATTTGTTGGATCACCGATTTCTGCTAGAAACATTGCTCCTGTGATTTCTCCCACTCCGGGAATGCTTTGTAGATACTCTGCTAAACCAGTCCTTTTGAATTATGGTTATATTTAGTAGAATATCTCCATGAAATGCACATATTTTTCCCATATAAAGTCTATCAAAGTAATGATATCTAGTAAATGGAATTAGATTCCATGGAAATTTATTTGGGTCACTACTTTTGCATTTTTGGCCATTTTTGAACCTTTGAGCCCAGTAAATACGAGATCAGAATTTTATTTTTTTGCTATTTTTGAGCTGGAAAATCGAAACTTCGGTTAGCATTCCAATTGTATATGCATCTTTGCGGTCATTTTTACTGGGACTGTTATCGTTAAACTCCTTGCTTTTTTTGACGTGCATAGGATTAACAAGAACAAAAGTATGTTCCAGGTCTACCAGATATTCAACAAGTGCCTTTCCGTAGTGGTCTGTAGGTTCCATACCGAATACCACTTTCTCAAAACCATGATTTTTTGAACACTCATTAATCCTTAGTACTAGATTTTTGAAACCTTCTCTGTTATTCTGAAAGGCAAAAGGTTTACCCAACTTATTACCAAATGGATCTATGCACTGCACCCAATGTATTGATTTGGTAATGTCGATGCCTACTACAAGGTATTTAGGGTCTATCACAAGTTTTTTCATATCGGTTTTACCTCCTGGTATTTGAGATTTGGTTGGCACCTTCTTTTATACCAGGAATTTTTTATTTATTCAACTTCATTTACAACCATTACGGGAATGCTATGCCAAAGGTAACATAAAGAGGAAGAAGAAATTAAGGGATACTCAAAGCAGTTGGCCCAGGGCTTTATCAATGAGAAATTGTTCCTGGAGCTATCAGGCGATGCAAATAGGGAACTGGCCAAATTTGAAGAATAGCTTTCCGAATTGGAGAAGCTTGAGGAGTCGAACGAATATGAGAAGGAAAATATTATTAAAAGTATAGATGTACTGAAAGAAATTATTCATAAGAAAGCCCTTACAAATACGAATATTAGCTTGCTGATTGATAATATAGTCATAAGGGAAACAGATGAAATCGGTGAGTACAATAGGCCGAAGCTGGATGTAGATATTGTATGGAATACGCCATTTATGAATTTATCGGAGAATTATTACAGGGAAGCGGTTTGAAACCAGTTTATATGGGGAGAAAACAAAAGGCTCGCTGGGTTCTCAATCCCCTTTTTTGTATAGAAGCATAGTTTGTCAACTGGTCCTTTGGCTGGCGGCCTTGTTGTTTATTTTTGGTGAAAAGGTTTACTCTTTCGGTAAAATATTTTTGTTGCAAATCATGTTAATTTATTGCAACAGCGGAAAAGCAAGGTTATAATGAACATTAGATAATAAATGAGCATAAAAACCTTTTAAGGAGTAATTTTATTTTATGAATGTAATCAATTTCATTAGCAATTTAACTGAAATGATTTCTTTAATAATGTATTTTGGAATAGGAATATTTGCAGCATGGTTTATATGGACAGATCGAAAAATTACTAAATTGTCGATACCTGCTACTTTAGCATGGATGTTTTTCTGCCCTTTGATTATACCAATATATATTTTTTACCGCCATAATAAATTACTTTAGTATTAGGTGACTCTATTTTCAATACATAGAAACAAAAATATAATTTATATCATCTATTCTAAGCAAGACTAGGATTAGAGTCTGCCTCTAGAGACCGTTTCAAAAATAGATTTTTTATCTCTTGATTTCCATATCTACTATTTATACTTCTAATTTTAACTATATATAGTGGTTAATTTTTAAAATTATGATTTTTGAAACACTCTCTTAGGCTCAGTCTATAGAATATTTGCACAGTAACCTTAAAAAGGATATTTTCCTGTAAAAATAGTTTGAAGTAAAGGAGCGTATTATGGATAGCATACTTAAGACCATCGTATTCTTTTTTATGAACATAATATTAATCGGAATTTTGATGAAAGCAGCAAGCTATGTGGGTAATTGTATAGGCATATATAACATACTTCAGGATTTATGGGGGCTAATAAGAAGAAATAGATTCAGAAAGGCATAACAAAATGAGAACAAAAATTATATCATTGATGCTACTTATAATTACCATGGTATCTGGTATTTGGTTATGTCTTCAAATTAAGAATAGGGAGGATATTGCACTTGATAGGCTAACATCATTCTCAAATTTAACTATAGGTGGATTAAACGCACTGGTAGGAATAATAAGTGATCCAAAAATTAACTGGGAGGATCCTGCTTTCAAAACAATTGTTTACGGACAGATTCTTGAGGCAAAACAATGGTCTCAAACTGCTGAGCTAATGGTTGGACTTACTAGTGGAACACCATCACAAGTTGGTTCTAAATTGGGTGAATTATCTTTTCGTCTTCAACAAAACTATATCCCGTCGGCTAAGCGAATATTGATTACCAAAGGAATTGTTAACTCTGAAGATAAGGCCGCCTTAATAGAGTTAGTTAAGGATTTGCGTGAGGCAGGTTGGCCTTTAAAGCAAGTTAAAGAGCTTGGATGGTCTAGACTGGGATTAGCTTTGGATAAATATTTGACGGTTAAACCTGGTCTGTCCGCGAATAACTGTTGCGGCCTTTTCCCATGATGACCAGCTGTTTTTCATAACCTTCCCATCGGATAAGCCATTCCTGAAGTTTCTCCAGTTCGCGCTGTTCCGCCGATTTCCGCTTTTCTTTGCCATAAACAAATTCGATACCCGCATATTTTTGGGATACTTCCTCGACGAGCGTGCGGAATTTACCCAAAGTGACGTTACCCTCTCTTGGAAGGCTGTCTACACCTGCTCACGAAGACAGGCCAGATATTTCTCGTCAATGACAGACGGTTTGGACACACGGGCCAAGTCACGGCGCAGCTGGGCCTTTACTCGCGCGCGCAGGATCGTCAGGCTAAAAGGCTTTGTGATATAATCGTCCGCACCGTGCTCCAAACCCATGACCACGTCCATCTCGGTATCATTGGCAGTTAAAAGAATCACCGGAATAGGTTCACTCCCGGTTTTAATTTTGTGAAGCAACTCCAACCCGTTGCCATCGGGAAGATTGATATCGAGCAAAACCAAATCCGCCGCGCTATCAGCAAGCTGTTCACGGGCGGATTTTAAATCAAAACACGGAACAATCTGAAGGTCCTGATCTTTTAAAGCAAGGCACAAACCTTGGTTCAGATTGTGATCATCTTCGACAATGATTACCGGGACGGCCCGTAAAGCCCCTGGCTTTAGCCATGGGGATATAAGGGCCATCGGGCGAAGCCCGATAATTATGCAATCTTGCTATTTAGTTATATAACTTTATGTTGTATAATAATATCATGGAATATAAATCCAACAACAATGTAGTGTACTCATGCAAATATCATGTAGTATGGTGTCCTAAATATCGTCGTGAAGTGCTAACCCAAGGTGTAGATGTTCGACTAAAGGAGTTGATATATCAGATTTGCAGCGAACATCAATCAGAAATCCTGGAGTTAGAAATTATTAAACAGTACATTGAGAACCAAAAGAAAGTATAAGACACTAAATCTCTACATAGAGGGGAGGTGAAACCAAATGTTTGCAACCCAAAAGAACCGTATTAAACATCTAACTAAAGAGCAATATGCTCTACTGCAAAACCTCTGCCGGTATGCCAAAAACCTGTACAATGTGGCATTGTACAACATACGGCAGCACTACTTTGTCACCGGCAAGCTTCTAAGCTACGCCAAAAACTGTGCCCTGTGCAAAACCAACGAAAACTTTAAGATGCTGCAGGCCGGTGTTTCCCAGCAGATCATCCGGGTAGCTACCCAAAGTTTCAAAAGCTTTCTCGGATTGAAAAGGTTAGCAGCTAAAGGCCAGTACCCGGCAGAGAAAGTCCGTATCCCACGCTACCTGAAAAAAGACGGCTACTTTCAACTGGTACTGTCAACCAACGCAATAACCATAAATGCCGGGTACCTGCAGCTGCCGTTATCAAACGTATTCAAAAAAGACCACCCGGAGGCCAAGGACATCCGGTTTCCGTTTCCCGAGCGATTAGATAAAACCAGTATTCGGGAGGTACGCATCAATCCGGCTCATAAGGCCCACTTCTTTGAAGTGGAGTATATCTACCGTGACAAGCCAGTAGTGCTGCCTTCCCTGGATAGCAATCGCATCCTGGGTATAGATCTGGGTGTAGATAACCTGGCTGCCTGTGCATCCACCACTGGGCATGTCTTATTAATTGACGGCAAGCAACTCAAGGCCGCCAACCAGTGGTATAACAAAGAAAGAGCCAGGCTGCAGTCTATTAAAGATCTGCACAACATTAAGAGTGAAACCCACAAGCTGGCTGCCCTTGCCGTATCCCGGGAAAATTTTATCACCGACTACTTGCGGAAAGCTGCCAAACATATTGTGGAATTCAGTATCTCCTTGGAGATTGGCACCGTGGTAGTAGGTGTAAATAAGGAACAAAAGCAGGGAGTCAACATTGGCCATGTTAACAACCAGAACTTTGTGCAAATCCCCCTCTGGAAGTTCCGGCGTATTCTGAAAAATCTCTGTGATAAGTACGGTATCACCTATATTGAGGTAGAGGAGAGCTACACCAGTAAAGCCAGCTTCCTTGATAAGGATTTTTTGCCGGAGTACGATTCCGCGAACAAAAATGAATATACCTTCAGCGGTAGACGGATTAAGCGGGGGTTGTATCGAACAAAAAACGGTTGTGTTATTCATGCCGACATCAACGGTGCAGCGAATATCATCCGCAAGTACCGGTCGGATGGGGATTTTTCCGTCCTGGATAAGGATATATTCTTAAATCCCTACCGGGTGCAGGTTCTAAATACACCCCGTAAGAAACCACTGGTAGTCCAGAAAAAGAAAAGTAAGGCAGCGGCGTAAGCGACTGCTTAGAGGTGATTGTACTGCCCTCGGGGTTCGACCTCGGAATCCCCTTGCTTTAGCCATGGGGAGAATGTCAATTGTTTCATCACTTATCTCCTTTCGTCTTCAATCCAATCGCACTTTCGCCAGCATTTCATCGCCGGAAATATTGCCCTCCGCATAATCCCGCCGGGCCTGACGGGCGGCGGCAGACCAAGCCTTGAATTGTTCCTCGGTTAAATCCTTGCCGCTGTGCTCCTCGGCGTACTTTCCCGCCGCCCGGTACCGGCGGGAGTAAACCTTATTGTACTCCGTGAGATATCGCTGTAGAAATGTGTCGACCTCGATCCCTTTTTCGAAGAACAGCTTTGCCCCTACCTGTTTGCAAGTCCGCTTCCCCTTGTATGGTCTGTCGCAGAAATCCCGTTTGCGCTTATCGGCCAGCACGAAATACCGCCCACAGAGCTTGCATCGCTTCACATACTGCCCGTTTTTCAGCATCTCGGTAAACTCAAAAAACAGCATCTTGGACGGTTTTGTGTTTGATGTTTTCGCATCCGCTGAAGAGGCAATTGAATGGGTGAAATACAACGTTCCTGATGTTGCATTGCTTAACGAAAAGATAAACAAGGTTCCATTGTTGGAGTATGATTTGAAGAAAAAGGGGAGTTAGATGTAGAAAAATGTAAATATCGGAGTAGTTTTGACTTATTGACAGTGCCTTCTTGACGGTAGTATATTATTCAGCTAAACTGTAATTACAGCATAGAAAAGAAAGAGGGATAATAATGCCTGAATTAATTCAACAAGTTCAAAAACGTATGTTGATCAGTCTGGCGCAAATTGCAAAAGTATTAAATATTCAGGAAGGAGATTATGTATTATTAGAAGAACGGGATGGAGGTATATTTATACGTCCTGTTTCATGGCATGACAAAAACCAGGAATATTTCTGGTCCAGTAGATGGCAGGAAAAAATGAAGCGCAGCGCCGATGCTTTACAAAACGGACAGATTAAGACGTTTAACAACATGGATGATTTACTTAGAGAGCTTGGTGAAGATGATGCCGACAATAATACTAACTAAACCATTTGAAATCGACTTCCGGAATTTAACACAATCCGAACAGAAACAGGCAAGAAAATCTTTACGATTGTTAAATAATAATCCTAAACATCCATATCTACAAATACACCGTATTAAAGGTGTTCCTTTTTGGGAAGCTTATGTGAACATGGATATTAGGATCATCTTTGAACGCAACAGCGATACGTTAATTCTTCATGCTATTGGTCACCACGATATTTTAAGGAATAAGTAAGGTGAGCAGAAAAATGTGGTAGAATAAAATGCGGGAATACATAACTAAGCAAAACGGAGCCTCACCTGCCGGGGATGAAACAAATCCTGAAAGGGGGTGGGGCGGATGATCTCTATAAGCGATACAATACAGATCGTTATAGCGGTGTTAATCCTACTATCCCTCGTTGTTCAATTAACTAATAGCAGGTAAGTAATTGAAAGCCCTTGAAACTGCTGGAACAGTTTCAAGGGACTAAATGAAAACCTCGGTAGACGAGGCAACCAGAGCCGTTTTGTTAGTTATTAGTATTCCCATTTATATTAACACATATAAAAAACGCTCGTCAAGTATATTTGTGTAAATATATGGAAGTAATTTTGCTAATGAGAGAGGATGTAGCCTTGCTAAAGGACAATTTTAGCAAGGTTTTTTATTGCCCAGGAAAAAGGGGGTGCCGATAAAAAGAGTA
Organism: Desulfofarcimen acetoxidans DSM 771; assembly: GCF_000024205.1. Taxonomy (NCBI): domain Bacteria; kingdom Bacillati; phylum Bacillota; class Clostridia; order Eubacteriales; family Peptococcaceae; genus Desulfofarcimen; species Desulfofarcimen acetoxidans. The sequence continues at coordinate 3,591,236 of NC_013216.1, read as the reverse complement.
ATTGAAAATGAACCGGTTGGGGGCTGTTGACAAATGACATAAGATCAATCTTTCACGAAAAAGGTGCCTGAAAATCCTTGATTTTCTTGGGTTCTCAACCACCTTTTTTATATAAAAACATAGTTTGTCAACAGCCCCTTAGTCTGGTGAGCCTTTTATTTTGGGGAGAAAGGTTTACTTTTTCGGTTATATGTTTTTGATGTAAGTAAAATATAATTTATTGCAGCAGCACAAGGAGCAAGATTATAATGAACATTAGATGATAAATGTGACAAAGAAGGTGGAGTTATTGTGAATGATAAGGTAAAAGGCGGACTTTTAATATTCTTTATGTCAGTGACCTTTTATATGATGCTTACAACTAAATATACCCATGCTTTAGGTGATTATATGTTAGAATTTATAGGATTAAAATCATGGACGGGTGATTATAGCGGTATACATCTAACAGTAATATATTTTGGAGTACTTTTTATTCTAAGTTTGTTTCTAGTAGAAAAATATGCTATAAAACGTTTTAATATTAGGGGAAGAAGCGTATTTTTTATTTCTGTAGTATTAATGATAGTTTTTTCTTCAATTACGGGAGTGACTGTGAAACATGTTAAAAGTAATTCGGCAGGACTATTGTCAATAGGATACAACTCCAGTGATAGCAGTATAAATTACAGATCCGAAGATAATAAGTTAGTTGAATTTACAGCTAAATTTAAACTAACTAACTATAGTAACGAAAAAAAGACTTTTTATTTATGTATTAATAATCCTTTTGATAGAGAAAAAAGAATTGAAGAGATTAGTTTTTACACTTTTGATGGGAAGCGAGCAATTTTCCAGTTAGAAGGTAATGAGACTAAATCCTTCTCATTAAGTCTAGATAGATATGATGTTGTTGGTGGAAGAGAGCTTCAAAATGTATCCGGACGTGGTGTCGTTCAAGAAATTGTACTAACTGATGATAAGAGCAATAAAGTTAGATTAGACAGTAAGAATTTTTTTGGAGTTGAAATAAGTAGATAAAAGGCAGCTTCTGTAAGTTGCATCGTATAACATTATCTACTGACCGGGAGAAATAAAAAAACCGAACATTTTATCAACATTCGGTTTCATTTTTCTGGTGTCGGAGGAGGGACTTGAACCCGCACCCTCACGGATACGCCCCTCATGGTGAATTGGCGTATGTACAAGCATAATCAATTCATCTTGTGATGTGCCTGCAGAAGGCCTCATCCTGAAAACCTATCCGGAAACTACCGGGCTGAACAGTTTTACTGTCCCGGCACAACAGTATTTCTTTTCAAAACAATAAGTAAGGCGACAGTTAACCAATGTATTAAGGGTTTTTCAGTCGCCTTTAGCAGTTAATTATATTTTATCGACGGGCTATTGTCGGTTGCCTAAAACAAACTTTCAATCATGGCATCCATGATCTCATTGGATAAATTTTGCAATTCAAGAGCGTTTAGAGGGCACTCAGAAGTACATATGCCGCAGCCCCTGCATTGAACCGGATTGATGAATACTTTGTGCTCAACGATTTTGGGTACGCTGTAAGGACAGGTGCGCAGGCAGGTTAAACACGCGGCGCAGTCACCGGTATTGACAGCCACCGTTTTGTGTGCTTGTAAAATCCCCTTGCATAGAATGGTGCAGGCTCTTCCAACCGCCGCTTTGGCCTGAGTAATAGTCTCCTCTGCGGATTTGGGAGCGTGAGACAGTCCGCAGGCAAATATACCGTCGTTATTTAAATCAACCGGTTTTAATTTTATATGTCTTTCTTTGAAAAAATTATTATCATCCAGAGAAACATTAAATACAGAGGCAATTTTGGGATTGTCCGGTGAAGCTTCGATTCCGGTGGCCAGGCAAAGTATATCGGTTTCCAATTCAATTGTATTGCCCAATATATGGTCATCCACCAGTATCTTAATAAACTTTTTATTCGGAATCGAGATTTCTTCCGCAGTCGGCTTGTTGTTAATATTATACCTGATAAAGATAATTCCTTTGCTTCTCGCTTCTGTATAATACTTTTCCAGGCTTCCGTAGGTCGTAATATCTCTATATAATATGAAGATATTTTTATGAGGATCTCTTTCTTTTAACCGCAGTGCCTGTTTTATTGATTGTGTACAGCAGATTCTGCTGCAGTAATGCCTATAGCTTTTTTCGCGAGAACCTACGCACTGAATCATCACAATATTTCTTGCTTTGTTTAAAAGCGGATCATTAAGCGAAATTAATGCTTCCAACTCCATTTGTGTATAGACAAGCTTGCTTTTGCCGTATAAATATTCTTTTGCCGAACCGTCATTGTTATGACCCGCTTCTTGCCCCCCGGCAGCAATTATAGTAACTGCGTGGTTCAGCACTGTGCTGTCAGACAGTCTGGATATGAAATTACCGACGTAACCGGTACAGCTTTTTACCTCTGTATTTAGATATATATTTACCTCAGAGCGACCGGTTGTTTCATTAATCAGTAGATTTAGATGTTTGGAAATATTCTCATCATTTGTATCGCTGCTAAGCATAGTTTGTGCCGCTAATCCACCCAGAGCGGCAGTTTTTTCTACCAGGTGAACTTTGCATCCGAGTTTAGCCAGGTAAAGAGCAGAGGTTAGCCCGGCCAGTCCGCCGCCAACGATGAGAGCCTCTTGTGTTATTTGTGAAGTGTGCTGGGTAAAGTCTGTTGACAAAGATAATTTAATAACCGCCATTCTTATTTGTTCGAGAGCTTTATAGGTTGCTTTTTTCGGTTTATCCATATGTACCCAGGCGCATTGTTCCCGTATATTTACTATCTGCAGCATATTTTCGGACAGGCCGCATTCGGCAACTAACTTTTTCATTATAGAAGAATTAATTTTACTGCTGCAGGCGGCTATTACGATTCTGTTTAGCCTTTTCTGAAGTATAATCTTTTGCGCGGCTTCTTTGCCTGATAAGGAACATAAATCTGAAAATATGTGGACTTGATTATTCTTCAATTCCCCTGTTAGCTTAGGGAAGTCAAGAATATTGTCCAGGCGGCTGTTGCAACTGCACAAGAATACCCCGATGTTTGGCTCTTCAGAGATAGCTAATTGCCTGGAGGTATGATTATTGAAAGGTTTTTTTCCGATACGTTTTTCATTAATACCGCTGCTTGAGATAATTTCCGCCACGCAGGCTGATGCCAGGGTAAGACTTTCCTGTATGTCCATGGGACCGGCAAAGGCTCCGGCAATAAAAATACCAGGCCTGCTGCTGCATACTCCTGAGAAAGCCTGAGTTAAAGCAAAATTATATTCATCCAGCATAATACCAAATTTTTCGGCTAAATCTTTTATATCTTCCGGTTGTTCGATGCCGGTAGATAATACGACCAGATCGAAATCTTCAGTGATTATATTGCCGTTTTCTGTAGCATAACGAATTACTAAGTTCCCGGTGGGGTCTTTAGAAACGCCATAAATTCTGGAATAAATAAAGCCAACCTGGAAATCCTTTTCCGCCTTTTGTTGATAATCATGATAGCCTTTACCATGTGATCTTATGTCCATCAGGAAAATGTTAGTCTTGGTATCAGAGGAAATCTCCCTGGCCATTATCGCTTCTTTTACTGCAACCATACAGCAAATAGAGGAACAATAAGGTCTTCCTATTCTTTCGTTTCTGGAACCCACGCATTGCAGCCAGGCAATTTTCTCTACCTTCTTCCGGTCGCCCGGTCTAAAGATTTTTGTATGAAAAATTCGAGCTTCTTTTAGCAGTGCCTCAAACTCCAGAGACGTGATCACATTGGGGTATTTACCATAGCCGTAATAGCTTTGTTCTGATGGATCGGTAGTTTTAAAGCCCGTGCTTAATATTACAAAATCTATATTTATCTTGATAACAGATAAATTAAAATCCTTATCGCAGGAAACCGGCCGCTCTTCCGGTGTATGCAGTGTTCCTCTTATGGTAACTTCAAAATTATTAGGAATTCCGGCAAAGTCAAGAATTTCGGCATTAACGATGGTTTTTATGTTTGGGTGACTGTTAACAGAAGATAATTTGCAGCCGAAATCCATTGTATCCGGTGCTAAAGTACATAGTGAGCAATCGTGAGTAGGAAACATTTTGTCGAGCTTTTGCATAGTTCCTCCGGTAGAAGCTGATTTCTCTACCAGGTATACCTCGAATCCTACTTCTGCCAGGTCTATAGCAATTTTTGTCCCTGCCAGACCCGCACCTACTACCATTACTGATTTCATTCAAACACCCCTTGGTAAAGCAAAGCTAGGCCGTTCAGTAGTTGAGAAGTGCTGGTGCGATTATAGTCAGATAATTTAAGATTAAAATATACTGGTGTATATGGCCTTTTGCGTTACTATGTTTTATATTTCATGCAATTGAAGAATTAAATATGACTAATTTATTAGATTTAATAAAATATCTTATTATAGGCATGCATGAAAATAACCTAAATGTATTTTTCAACATTTAGGGTGTTGCAATATAATCATTTCCTTATCAACACAAATCGTATTGGGATTTCTACCTGACGCCGTTGTCAGATAGGGATGTGATAGAATTGTGGATTGATTGAAGTTAAAGCGAGAGAATTGATTGGGCAAACTATTGCAGAGGGTTGCAACATCTTATATAAAAGTCAAATTCAATATTATGGTTAATATTGTTGCCTAAAACAAGGTTTTCCCTTGTTATACATATTTGACGGGGGATATAAAAATCCTTCATGATATATGAGCCTGATAGAAATTTTTAGATTGACCGGTTTGTTTTATAATCAGTATTTTTATTTAGCAAAGACCCCTGATCTGTAATTTCTTTTAACTTCCGGCTGATCAGCTCGTCTATTCTTTCTATATATAACAGAGGATCTTTGGGGTTGTAGCGATTAAGATGTTGTTTGTCGGCCTGTACCAGTTTGGAACTGCCTCCTGTGCCCAGTCCGATAATTGTTTGTCTTTCTTCGATCATTTGAATATTATAGATGCATTCCTTTCCCGGCAGGGCGTAGCCGATATTCTCCAGGTTTCCGGTGATTCTTTTTTGCCTGTACAGGTAATAGGGAAGCATGCCCATATCGCCGCAGCCCTTTTGAGCTATTTCCCACATCTTTAGGACTTCTTTTGCTGCCGGCATATTATGCTGAGCAATTTCCTGTTTAAGAAGCGAGGCGTTTTTTAATGCCAGCGCGTGAACAGTCAGGTTTTCCGGTTTGAGCGGTTTTAGCAGCTCGATTGTTTGCATTACAGAGGTTTCATTTTCGCCCGGCAGGCCTACAATTATATCCATGTTGATAACCGGAAACCCGGCTGCTCTGGCTGATTGCATGGCCCGGTAAATATCTTCAACACTGTGATTGCGCCCGATTAGCTTGAGTGTTTGATCGAGCATCGTTTGAGGGTTAATACTAAGTCTGTCAACACCGGCAGCCGAGCAGATATGAAGAACTTCCTCTGTTAAAGTATCCGGTCTGCCACCTTCCATGGTCACTTCGATGGTTTGCGGTCCGCGCAGGCAGCTATTTGCATTATTTAAAAGTGAGGCCAGCTGCTCGGGATTGATGCTGGTCGGGGTGCCGCCGCCAAAATATATGGTTTGCACGGATAGACCGTTTTCTTTAAGTGCCCTGCCTGTTTCCTTAATCTCTTTTATCAGGGCGTTTAAATAAGGTTCTACCCAGGCTTTAAATTTTTTAACCGGGTAGGCTGTAAAAGAACAATAAAGACAACGGGTAGGGCAAAACGGGATGCCTATGTATATGCTGACGGTTTTTTCCGCTTGTGTATTGGCAGGCAAGAACTTGCGCTGCACGGAAGCTATGGACGTGATCAGTTCGGCTTTATTCGGGAACACAGCATATTCAGCTACCAATTTATTTATAATTTCCCGCCGTTCATAGCCTGTATCAAAGAGCCTTTGCAAGACTTTGGTAGGTCGAATACCTGTAAGTATGCCCCATGGACTGGGAGTCTCACCTGTTGTTTTTTCTAATAAGCGGAAGAGAGCCAGCCTGACCAGGCGCTTGCTTTCATTTTGGCTGTCAACGGGGTTGTCTTCAGCTGTTTCATAATGGGTAATGGTTTGCCGGTCTTTTTTCAGAGAGACTACGGCGGTGAGACGGTTATTTTGTTTTGTTGCATTTGCCCGGATCTGCAAATCCTCCTCGGCGGGTACGGCAGTTGAAGCAGTATGGATCGACTGGTCTTGAAAAAATAGGCGAAGCACGTCCTGCATACCGGGTAAAAAATCTTTATCGTGAGCTGTTAAGAAAACATTGGTCATATGATATCTTCTCCCAAGTAATTTGAATTAATTATAACACGCAGCTTGAGAAAAACAGCATGGCGGTTGTTTTATAGCTGCCGTGCGCCGCAAATATTTTTTCGTTAATATAAGAACGGGCAGGATAAGTCAGCCAGCTATCGAAAAAGATAGTAATGCGAATTAATAAATTGAATTCCAGCAGAGTATAGACTTTTTCGGCTGAACATGTCAAATATATATTTTAGAAGATAAGCTAAGTTAAGGTTTTATTTAATTAAGTTGAATAAGCTAATAAATTTGGTTTGAGATAAAACAAGGAGTTGGTGTCTTTTTGAAAAGGGATGTATATTTGAACAATCAACCACTGGAAGAGGCTTTAGAAAACTTTATGCGCTTTTTGTCGGAAGAGGGTGCTTTAACTGCAGGGACGCCTGAAACAATCCCTGTTGAGGAGGCGCTGGACAGAATTACTGCCGGGCCGATCTATGCCAGAATTTCCTCTCCTCATTATAATGCTTCGGCCATGGACGGGGTAGCGGTATTAGCGGCTAAAACAACCGGCGCTTCCGAAACCTCTCCGAGGCAGCTGAAAGTTGATCAGGACTTTGTTGTGGTGGACACAGGTGACCCAATACCCCCAGATTTTGATGCGGTTATTATGATAGAAGATGTTAATTATCCGGATAATGAGACTATAGAGATTATGGCTGAGGCTTCACCCTGGCAGCATGTGCGCCTGATGGGTGAAGATATAGTGGCTGCGGAAATGATTCTGCCGGGCAACCATAAGATTAAGCCTGCCGATATAGGTGGCGTGCTGGCGGGAGGTATAACTGAAATAGCTGTTCATGCCAGGCCTAAGGTGGCCTTGATGCCAACCGGCACGGAACTCGTGCAGCCGGGCAGCGAGTTAAAGCCGGGGGATATCATTGAGTATAATACCGGGGTTTTGGCTGCCATGGTGCGTCAGTGGGGCGGTATTCCTATCAGGCGTGAGATTACGGTGGACGATTATGATTTATTGAAAAAAACCATGCTGTCCGCTGTGGAAGAAGCGGATATTCTACTTATTAATGCCGGATCGTCTGCAGGCAGGGAGGACTTTACCAGCAGTCTGATTAGTGAACTGGGTGTCATGGTTACGCACGGTGTAGCCATAAAGCCTGGTAAGCCAACTATTCTCGGGGTTATTAAGGGAAAACCGGTTATCGGAGTGCCCGGTTATCCTGTATCTGCCATACTCTGCATGGATTTATTTTTGAAACCGATTATCTATAGAAAGCAGGGCCTGCTGCCCCCGCCGGTAGCCAAAACCGAAGCCATTGTTTCCCGGAAACTTGTATCCCCTCTGGGCCTGGAGGAGTTTGTGCAGGTTAAGCTGGGGCGGGTGGGAGAAAAGATTATTGCCACGCCCATTTCGCGCGGTGCGGGAGTAATTATGTCCATGGTGCGGGCCGACGGGATGCTCCGTGTGCCTAGAACCAGTGAGGGTTTTAACGCTGCTGAAACTGTGCAGGTAGAACTGCATAGGCCCCTTGATGAAGTACTGGAAACCACTGTAGTAATCGGCAGTCACGATATTGCTATGGATGTACGGGGTGATTAAGTTGGCCAAATCATATATAATTCAAAAGTTTTCACCGTCCTGGTTTGCCTGTGTTATGGGTACGGGAATAGTTGCCGTAGACAGTTATCTTTATGCCGAGCAGTGTATTTTCCTAAAAAGATTGGCTATAATAAGTTGGGTTTTTACTATGCTCTTTTTTCTGATAATTTTAATTCCGTGGGTACTCAGATTTATGTTATATAAAAAGGAAGCATCATTGGATTTTAAGGATGCTGTTACAGGCCAATTCTATGCTACCATGCCGATAGCTTGTTTAGTTATAGCGGTAGATTTAATGATTGTCGGCATACATTATATGAATGCAGATATTGCAATTCAGTTAGCAAAAACTTTTTGGTTAACCGGAGTATTAATAGCACTGCCAGGTTCTATTATTATTCCGCTGCAGAATTTTATCAACCAGGATGTGAAAATAGAAAATATAAATCCCGCATGGTTTATGCCGCCGGTTAGTTTAATCGTGATACCTGTTGCCGGTACTAAACTAATTCCTTTTTGGCCAATCTCGTGGCAGCAATCAATGCTGGTTTTTAATTATATTTCATGGAGCGGCGGGTTTTTCCTTTTTCTAATATTAGAAGTAATATGTATTTACAGGTTTATTTGTTGTCCACTTTTGCCCGGCAAGCTGGCACCTACTGTTTGGATTAATTTAGGACCTATTGGAGTGGGTACGATTTCACTAATAAACCTTGGTACTGCTAGTGTTTCTACTTTAGGAGAATATGTTCAGTCCGTTCTTAATATAGGCGCTCTCTTTCTTTGGGGTTTCGGTTTTTGGTGGTTAATGTGTGCACTGGTACTAACATCCTATTATTTAAGTCAAAAAAACCTGCCTTTTAGCTTATCGTGGTGGGCTTTTACTTTCCCACTTGGTGCATATACAGGTGCAACTTATTTAGTTTCAACTGTTTTAAATTCTTCAGCGGTTTTAAGCTATGGATATTTTTGCTTATATTTATTGCTTACTCTGTGGTTTGTTGTATTAGTTAAAACAATAAAAGGGGTTATAAAGTCAGAGGTTTTCCTATGAGAATATTGAGCAACGTGCCTGTGGCTGCTCGAAAGTCGCGCTTAAGGCGACTTTCTTGCGGGGAGGGACTGACCGGTTTAGCGGTGAATCCGGTCAGGATGAGTATAAACATTCATCCTGTTGCCCCTGGCAAAGCCGACTACAGTAATACCCAGTTCTCCGGCCATTTTTACGGCCAGATCGGTGGGTGCTGCGCGGGATATGATGACAGGGATACCCATTTTGGCTGTTTTGATTAATATTTCTGAAGAAATGCGGCCGCTTAGAACTAAAATTTTGTCATCCAGATTAATCAACTCGAAAAAAGCTTTGCCGAAAAGCTTGTCTACCGCATTATGTCTTCCAATGTCCTCGTAAAAGAACAGCATTTCTGTTGCCGAACAAAGTGCTGCTCCATGTGTTCCTCCGGTAGTGCGGAATACTTGAGCCTTGTTTTCCAATTTGTCTGTTAAGATTCTGATTTGCTGCACGGAAACACAGGTGCTTCCGTGTACCGGTTCGGTAGCCGCGTCATTAATAAAATAGAAAGACGATCTGCTTTTGCCGCAGCAGGAAGTTATATACCGCCGCATGAACCTTTCTTCTTCTAATACAGGTTGAGCAGTTTCGACCAGAATAATTCCTTTATTTTCTTCCAGTTTAATGTCGGTCAAATCCTGTCTGTTTCTTAAAATTCCTTCGGAACACAAAAATCCTACGGCTAATTCGCAAAGATATTGCGGTGAGCATACGAGAGTTACAAATTCTCCGTTGTTTAGAAAAATGGTAAGCGGTGTTTCACGCGCCACTGCATCTTTTTCAGTAATTGCAATACCGTTATTGATCTTAGTGACAGGCAGCTTAAGGGTTATTTTTTTCATAACATACCCCCCCGGAAATTGTCTTAGTGATTAATTGCCTTGCGGCTGTTTTAACCTGCAGATATTTTACCCTGAAATGAATACTTCGGCAAGTGTGGAAAAACATGAAAAAATATTTGGTATTACCTGTATAAAAACCTAAACTTGCGGAAAAAATATGTCTAGATATTGCCATAATAATTGTAAACACAAGTAATAATTATATAGAGCGAGAAAATATAAGCAATAAGATAATATTTTATCTAAACAGGTTTAAATGCCTATTATTTGCCTAATAAAAAATTTGCTTTTGGTTTTCTAATTCTATATTATATTACTTGGGTAAATACTAGCACTCATAGTGAGTGAGTGCTAACAACTTGAATAAATATAATAAGGAGGGTTTTAAATGATCAGACCTTTAGGAGATCGGGTTGTAGTAAAACCTGCAGCAAAGGAAGAGGTAACAAAGAGTGGTATCGTTCTTCCGGATACAGCTAAGGAGAAGCCTCAGAAAGGTGAGGTTGTAGCTGTTGGGAGTGGACGTCTTTTAGAAACAGGCCAGCGTGTGCCAATGGACTTAAAAGTCGGTGATGAAATTTTATTCTCCAAGTACGCCGGCAATGAAATCAAAATTGACGATGTAGAATATTTAATCCTTCGTGAAATGGACATTCTTGGCGTAATTGAGTAATTGAAACGGGGATAAATCATAAATAATCATATCGAATTTAAAGGGAGGTACAAAATAAAATGGCAAAACAAATTATCTTCAACGAAGATGCCCGCAAAGCATTGGAAAAAGGAGTCAATCAATTAGCCGAAGCTGTACGTGTAACCCTTGGCCCGAAAGGCCGGAATGTGGTTCTTGATAAAAAATTCGGTGCGCCGACAATTACCAACGACGGTGTCACCATTGCCAGAGAGATTGAACTGCCGGATGTATTCGAAAACATGGGCGCTCAGCTGGTAAAAGAAGTTGCTACCAAAACCAACGATGTAGCAGGTGACGGTACCACAACCGCTACGGTACTGGCTCAAGCTATGGTTCGCGAAGGCTTAAGAAACGTTACTGCCGGTGCCAACCCGATGATTATCAAGCGTGGTATTGAGAAGGCTGTGGAAAAAGCAGTAGATGCTATTAAAAACAGCTCCAAGCCGATTGAAAGCAAAGGTGCTATTGCCCAGGTTGCTTCAATTTCTGCTAATGATGAAACTATCGGTAATTTAATTGCCGACGCCATGGAAAAAGTAGGAAAAGACGGTGTTATCACTGTTGAGGAATCCAAGGGTATCGGTACCACTTTAGATGTAGTGGAAGGTATGAATTTTGACCGCGGCTATATTTCTCCGTATATGATTACCGATACTGATAAAATGGAAGCAGATTTGGAGGAGCCCTACATACTGTTGACAGACAAGAAGATTTCCTCCATTCAGGAAATTCTGCCCATTTTGGAAAAAGTGGTTCAGTCCGGCAAAGCGCTTTTGATCATTGCAGAAGATTTGGAAGGCGAAGCTCTGGCTACTCTGGTTCTCAATAAACTGCGCGGAACCTTCACTTGTGTAGCAGTGAAAGCTCCTGGTTTCGGTGATCGCCGCAAAGCCATGATGCAGGATATAGCTATTCTAACCGGTGCTCAGGTGATTACTGAAGAACTCGGCTTAAAGCTGGATAAAGCTACTATTGATATGCTCGGCAGAGCTTCCAGAGTCAGAGTTAAGAAAGAAGAAACCATCATTGTCGGCGGTTCCGGCAGTGTGGATGAAATCAAACAGCGTGTTAACCAAATCAAGGCACAGATCGAAGAAAGCACTTCCGACTTTGACCGCGAGAAGCTCCAGGAGCGTTTGGCAAAGCTGGCCGGCGGCGTAGCCGTAATCCAAGTTGGTGCTGCCACTGAAGTTGAAATGAAAGAGAAGAAGCTGCGCATTGAGGATGCTCTTAATGCTACCAGGGCTGCCGTGGAAGAAGGTATCGTGTCCGGTGGCGGTGTTGCTTATGTAAGCATTATTCCTGATCTTGTAGATATGGAAGCAGCTAATTTAGACGAGAAATCCGGTATTGATATTGTTCGCCGCGCTCTGGAAGATCCCTTGCGCCAGATTGCCAACAATGCAGGTCTTGAAGGCTCAGTTGTGGTGGAAAAAGTTAAGGTTTCCGAAAACGGTGTAGGTTTCAACGCCTTGACAGGTGAATATGTCAATATGATCGATGCCGGTATTGTGGACCCGGCTAAAGTTACCCGCTCTGCCCTGCAGAACGCTGCCAGCATTGCTGCTATGATTCTGACCACTGAAACCCTGATAGCTGAGAAACCTGAAGAGGGTAAGGATGCTATGGCCGGCATGGGCGGCATGGGCGGTATGGGTGGCATGGGCGGCATGATGTAATAAGTGCCTTGAAGCCCTGTAGAATTAAGACTTTATAATATCCATGTTGCCCAAAAGGTAACGTTAGATTAGAGGCCTTTCATTAGTTCATTGAACTTTTGAGAGGTTTCTTTTTTACCGGCTTGGTATAATATAACTATAAAACCGAAGGCCCATCCCGCCTCCGCTTTTATTTGTCTTCCTCCTCAATTCTCTCCAGCCCAACGCTCTCCAGGATCTCATTTATCAATTCTTTAGTCAATACTTTCACCTCCTTCCGAGCAGTGACTTGACCATATTAACACTAACAAAGCTTATTGTCAATGAATTACTTGTCCTTATCTGACCAAAAGTAAAGCCCCAAGTTGTTATACAACAAGAGGCGATGTATATACTGATATTTACTATTTATAGAGTAACAAAACATCATCCCTCTTTCTCCCCCGCCGTATACCTGAGTGAGAATCCCAGCACAATCCAAAACAAAGGCATAATCAAAACTACCTCTATACTAAACAATCCCTGGATAATATAAGCCAGTATCATAGCCAAATACATTAACCCATATTTAGTTCTATATAAAGATAAGAAGAAAGACAAAAATGCCAGGTAGAAAAGAAGAGCAAAAACCCCCATTGTAATAGCTATTTCCAAAAATATGTTGTGCGCTTTGTCAATGGGATGCTGGTGCTTAGTTTTCAACCCGGCATAGCCCAAGTGATCCGGTCCAAGACCAAAAGCCCAATGAGCGGGCAATAACTTCAGCGTTTCTTTCCATATCATAACCCTGCCATTGCCGGCATTTTCCTCAAAACGCAGTGCGGCTGACGCCTCTCCGGCAATACTGCCGGCCCTGTTAAGAAACACGACACCCCCCTTGCTCAATGAACACAAGCAGAAAATAACAAAAAATGTTATCAATAAAAGGGCCGCTGGTTTCCTTATCTTGGGAAGGGGCAAAGCGTAAAGGAGGATAAATGTAAATGTAGTAAAAAATGCTATCCATGAACTCCTGGTCTGACATACTATAAGGCCGAGGTATATAAGGGCGCTGGAAATCAACCAGCGCAGCTTTTTTTTTCTCAGGTAGAAAAACATAGCTGCCGGCAGGATAAAAACCTGGTAACTGCCTAGAAAATCGGGATTTCCCAGAGTACTGTAACTGCGAATACCTTCCCGGTAGGGCTCATGAGGCACCGGGTTATAGCCTAAATACTGCAGCAGTGCAATAAATGATACCAGTACTGCGGTACAAACAGCATATTTTAATATTTGTTCAGCATGATTGCTGCGATAAGCAAGAATAAACAGCAGCAAACAAAACAGGTAAGTGGTATAACCAGTGTAGCGGTAAGGATTGCCGATCCAGGCAGTGACGGGTTCAGGGGCGAAAAGGGTAGAAAGCAAGCCAAAGAATATAAATAAACCCAGAGGAATAAAAGCAGGGTGTTTTAACTGTATCCGGTCATTGCTTAGAATAACTAAAGACATGATACCTAAAACAGCCAGCATAATATACCTGGGTGCGTAAAAGCAGTCCAGAAAATACTGGTTAATTGAAGGAAAAGAGGAACAAAGCTTGTAAGGGATGACTACCAGGGGATAGATAGCTGCCGTGAACCAAAGTATAAGGAAACTCATTTCCCGCCGAGTTTTTAACAGCTCCATTATCAGAATCTCCTTATTTTACAAGTTGAGATTGTGCTGCCAGATCGGCTGGTTTTGAGAACTGCCTGTTGTCAAAACATTTGGCATTGGATTATTCTATGCCGGACCAGCCTAAATTGTTAGCCTAAACAATAAAACATCAAAAAATAACAACCAATAGCAAAAATTCATATCTATAGCTATTAATCCGATATCCATATTAATAGTGTAGAAAGTATTATTACAATTATGTAACCAATTAATTATCGAGTTCATATTATAAATTATCCATAATATACCATATAAAGTTTTTATGGATGTGTTTTGAGTAGGAAGCAGGTCTGGTTTTTTAAATTATAGGATAAGGAGGGATATTATGTGCCACCACGAAGAAGAAAGGAAAGAAAAAGAGAGGAAAGAGAAAAAGAAAAGAAGGAAAGAAAAGAAAAGAAAGAAAGAAAGACTACAAAAGATTATTTTAATTTTGACTCTGGTGTTTATTCTGCTGCTAATTTGTTGTCTGATTTTAGCCTGTGGATGCCCACCGGATAAATGCATTCCCCCTAAGCCGGTAACTTGTTTCCAGAATCAATACCTTATCAATGATGTAGTTTCAAATTTTGAGTATGTTTTTGAATCAGCCTCAGAAAAACTTATTGCTTAGAACAAAGCTCTGAAAAAAAGCCAACACTTAATAATGATGCTTGCTTCTTCATATATAACAAAACGAGGCCTTTCATTAGTTCGTTGAATTTTTGAGAGGTCTCTTTTTACTTGCTTGGTCACGATATGACTATAAAACCGCAAGCCCATCCTGCCTCCGCTTTTGTTCGTCTTCCCCCTCAATTCTCTACGGCCCGAAGTTCACCATAATATTATTAATTAATTCTTTAGTAATATACAATAATGTTTGCAATAATTTTAGGGATAGCTTATTAAATATTCCAAAAGAGTTTATAGTACCAGGATGAGGCTGAATCCTTATTTTCCTCATCATTTTGGGATGCTTTCAGGTAAACCACTTCCGCTCCGATCAGCTTAGCGATTTGCTCAATTTCTATTTTTCTAATATGCTTAAAATTGATTCTTAAATCGGTTCCAACTGAACCTTCATAGATAAAACTTGGATTCTCTCCGTTTGATCTCAATTTGCTTTGTTCACGGACAAACAACATTGCTTTTTCCATTTCATCACCTGTTATATATTTTTAGTAATCAGATTATAAGAAAGGCGTGAGCTGTGAGCTCTCGCCTTTTAAAACAGACAAGACTGATTGTTTATATAAACCTAAATCCTGAATTTGATATACCCACAACATTGTTTGCAAGGGCTTGATTGGAACCTCTTTGCACATACGTTTTGCAAGCTGTAGCCATTGATAATCCTGCTGCTGTAGGTGCAATAGCATGGGCCATATTAGCGTCAATTTGAGGAGGTGCGACAGCTGCAACGTTATCAGTGGTGACAAGAATTTGGTTGGCTGCACACATATTTCCTGAGGCCCAATAGTGACAGTCAGCTACAGTACAACGAATATTCTGATTCATTTTATCATTCCTTTCGTGAGTTATATTGATATTTTCCTTGCTTAGTATCTCTCTGAATTCAGTAGATATACGTTTAACACATATTGATTGTGAGGGATTTATTGGCAAAATCGGAAGCAATTAACCATGATTAGTTTAATTTTCTAGGTTGATGGAAGGCCAACGCTTTAGTGATTTATCTTTGAAAAATATATATTTATGTGTAAAACAAGGATTTTGTGCTATAATGTCTAAAAAATAAAAAATAACTAATGGGCAAAACCATACGAAAGATGGTGACGCAAAACCTTGGATCTAAGGTCATAAAATATGGCTATGATTGCCAGGCTGCAAATACCTAAATTCTTTAGGAGGGGAAAGCAGCCCTCCTTTTTTATTTTGATTTATCGGTTAGTATAAATAATAACAAAAGGGGGTTGGAAAGTTATTCTGAGTTAGTTGGAGCATATCAGTTCTTAAAACTAAGCAGGGTTATTTTTGCATAATTTGCTTAAAAAATTAGGGGTGGATTAAAATGAAAAAAATTTCAACTAAAATTTGGGTAGGCTTTACATCTTTATTGGTACTGATGACAATCATGGTAGGTATCACTTACTATCAGTTGGGACAGTTGGTTGACCAATCTGAAGCTTTATCTCAGCATAGAATTCCGATGACAAATACTTCATACCAGCTGGCATTAAATTTTGCCCGTCAAGCAGCGGGTATTCGCGGTTATTTAGCAACCGGCAACGAAAAATTTATAGATGAGTATTCCCGGGCAAAAAAAGAATCAGATGAGGAAACCGCTTACATTGAAAAGAATCTTGCAAGTGATGAAAATAAACAGCTTTTTGCTCAAGTTAAGAGTGCTATAAATGATTTTGAACAATATCCTATGGCAATAATTTCAATGTATAAAGAACAGGGACAAAAAGCTGCTGCCTCATACATGACTGGCATTACCGCTCCGGCTAATGAAAGAGCTATTAATGAGATAAATAATTTTATAGTTATACAAAAACAAAAGATTCAACAAGAAGGAGATAATGTACAAAACAGAGCAATAAAAACGAGAACCTTTTCATTAGTAATACTTGTCTTTGGAGTAATATTAGGATTAACACTTGCTTTTTATATTACCAGGCCAATTACAATAGCTCTCAAGAAAATCAGTGATATTTCCTCTAAATATGCCGGGGGAGATTTTAGAGAAGCAATTGAGATTAAATCGACTGATGAATTGGGTCAACTGGCAGTTTCGCTAACTAAAATGCAGAAGAGCATTCAAGATATAATTCAAAAGTTGATAAATTCCTCCAAACAGATAAATGAGTCGGTTGCACAGATGGTTGCTCAAGCTCAGCAAACCTCTGCAGGGTCATCAGAAACAGCCGCTACAATGAGTGAAATTGCCGGCACGGTAGACAACATGTCACAAAATGCGCAGGATGTTTCTCATCGGGCCGGTATAGCTTCACAATATGCAGATAGAGGACATCAAGGCATTGAAATGGTGAATAATCAAATGAAGGAAATATCTACATCTACTATGCAGGTAGGCACTTCAATTAAAGATTTAAATACGGCAATAAGCAAAATAGGGCAATTTGTTGAAGTTATTACTAATATTGCAGATCAAACAAATTTACTGGCATTGAACGCTGCTATTGAAGCAGCAAGAGCAGGTGATGCGGGAAGAGGTTTTGCTGTTGTAGCCGAAGAGGTAAGAAAACTGGCTGAGCAATCAGCACAATCCACAAAAGAGATAGTACAGCTAATGAATGAAATTGAAGGGTATTCTATTCAGGCTGTGCAAGCCATAAAATTAGGGGATGAAAAAGTTGAACAGGGTAATGAGGTGGCAAACGAAGTGGGACAGAGTTTTAATGAAATAATAAAGGCAGTTCAGGAACTCAGTGAACAGGTGCAAACTATAGCGGCATCTACTGAACAGGTTTCCGCAGGTGTACAAAATGTTGCCGGGACAACAGAGGAACAAACAGCTGCTATGGAGGAAGTTTCTAACGCCGCCGGAAATTTAGACAAGTTAGCCGGTGATCTTAATTCGATAGTTGTTAATTTTAAAATATAAAATATGGCATGTTGGCTGCAATAACGATAAAATTACGTATGTAAAGATAGAACAGCCTTGCCGGGGCGTCTTATATTCATGATATCTTTCTTTTGATCTGTCTACGTTGACAGATCTTTTTCTTGCTTGACTTTGGAGAGGTTTTTCATATTTTGCTGCTGATAGCGGAACTTAAAATTGCGCAAGGCACATACAAAAACATAATTGTACTAATAATAATCTTATATAAATATACCGTTTAAGGAAGTATTATGAGTAATAAACAACATATTTCTGAAATTGCTTTTACATTTTTAATTATTGGCTTTCTTATCGGAACAGCAATAATGCTTGTACCGTCCGCTGTGATTTCGGATGCCAAGCAGGATGCATGGCTGTCTGTGTTAATAGCAGTATTTCCTTCTATTATTATTGTCAACGTATTAATATCATTACAAAGAATGTTTCCGGGTCAATCTATCATCCAGTACAGCGTTCAAATTTTAGGCTACCCATTTGGTAAAATAATTAATGGCCTATTGCTCTGGTTTGTTTTACACCTTTCTGTCCTGGTTCTTCGAGATGCGGAAGACTTTGTTCAGTTACTGTTATTGCCCAGAACGCCCCCGGTTTTAATAGCCATAGTCATTGTTATTGTAACTTTCGGTGCTTTAATAGGGGGATTTGAGGTGCTGGCCAGAATAACGGTTCTTATTATGCCAATATTGTTAATATTTTTTCTGGTGCTCTCTTTCCTGTCCTTGTTAAATGCTGACTTTAGTCGCATTACCCCTATTAATGAAAATGGATATATACCTATAATTAGGGGTGCAATAGAACCTGTATCTTTTCCTTTCGGAGAAATGATAATTTTTGCGTTTTTATTTTTTAATCATCAAAATATAAATAAATCACGAAACTTATTATTGCATGCTGTATTTGGCATATTAGTTGCCTTCATTGTTTTAGAAGTAGGGGTCTTGCGTTCGATTTTTGTTTTAGGCGTCGAAAGCTCAGGTCGTTATTTATTTCCTGTTCTTGGATCTACTTTCATGTCTTTGGTGGGCAATATTTTTGCTCCTATAGTTACAATTAACTGGTTTTGTTTTATGTTTATTAAGTTTGCTATTTGTTATTATGCGTTTAACTGGGGATTGGCAAATTGCTTGGGCATTCAAAACTACAGAAGTATCATGATACCAATAGGAATACTGATAATAGCACTTTCATTTTTTGTTTATTCCAATTATGTGGAAGAAATAAGCTTTGCCTCTGAAATCTGGCCTTATTACGCCATTCCTTTTGAGTACGGAATACCCCTGCTTCTTTGGGCAGCAGCAAAAGCACGCAATTGATAAATCTTATCTCCTTTTCGTGGCCGGGGTAAACTCATTGACATTATTATTGGGAAGTGATAGATTTGTGACAAAAAGGAGGCGGCTTATGCAAATCGTTGATGATATTACCTCATTAGTAGGGCAGACACCTTTACTCAGTTTAAATAAATTAGAAAAGTATTTGCCCGCCCGATTATTAGGCAAATTGGAGATGTTCAATCCCGGCGGCAGTGTTAAGGATCGCACCGCCTCTTCCATGATCCGGGCCGCTCGGGAGCAAGGCTTGCTTAATAAAGACAGTGTAATAATTGAACCGACCAGCGGCAATACAGGTATAGCTCTGGCTCTTATTTGCGCTGCCAGTGGCTGGCGGTTGATTTTAACTATGCCTGATACAATGAGTGAAGAGAGGCGCAAGCTTCTGCAGGCTTATGGCGCGGAGACAGTGCTGACGCCAGGCGCTGACGGAATGAGAGGAGCTATTGCCAGAGCTGAGGAACTGGCCGGTCAAATTCCGGATTCATTTATGCCTATGCAGTTTACTAACCCGGCTAACCCGGCAGCTCATTTAGCTACCGGTGAAGAAATCTGGCAGCAAACCGGCGGTCAGGTGGATATTTTTGTGGCCTGTGTGGGTACGGGCGGTACAATTACCGGAGTGGCGCAGGCTTTGAAAAAAAATAAGCCGGAAGTCAGGATAGTGGCTGTAGAGCCTGCCGCTTCTCCTGTATTAAGCGGTGGCAAAGCCGGTTTACATAAAATTCAGGGTATAGGAGCAGGTTTTATACCGGAGGTTTTGCAAACAGAACTTCTGGATGAAATAGTTGCCGTTACAGATGAAGCTGCTTTTAACATGACTCGCAGGTTAGCCGGGGAATTAGGCGTTTTAGCCGGTATTTCCTCCGGAGCCGCCGTGCACGCTGCCCTGAAACTGGCTGAAAAAGCGACTAATCAGGGTAAACTGGTAGTGGTATTGCT
The DNA here is from genome assembly GCF_000024205.1 of Desulfofarcimen acetoxidans DSM 771. Classification (NCBI taxonomy): domain Bacteria; kingdom Bacillati; phylum Bacillota; class Clostridia; order Eubacteriales; family Peptococcaceae; genus Desulfofarcimen; species Desulfofarcimen acetoxidans. The sequence goes on along the minus strand of NC_013216.1, from coordinate 3,571,537 downwards.
GCCCGACGGAGGGGAGCGGTACCTGTCTGCCGGTGTTTTTTAGGATTGGGGTGATTAAATGTTTTACCTGTCAATGGAAACAGCCTGGGGGTGGGTGTGTGCTGCCTGGTCAGCAGAGGGATTGGCCGCAGTCACCCTGCCGGAAAAAAATCCTTCAGAGTCCCATGAGTTTTTAACCAATAAAATGGCTGTCAGAAAGTTTTTGAAAGGTGAGGAATTATCCAGGCCGGCGATTCTTTTCGAAAATATGCCGGTTGAAGCCTTAGCCTCAGTTCAGACTGACTTAACCGGTGTTTTCCAGTTAAAAAACTGGCTGACAGGTTATTTTTCCGGGCAGCGGTTTCAGCCGGATATTAAGATAGACTGGACCGGCTATACTTTGTTTCAGAAACAGGTTTTGGAGGCTTTAAGGCAGATTCCTTGCGGCCAGGTTTTATCTTACTGCCAGTTGGCTGAAAAAATCGGCAGGCCTCGTGCTGCCAGAGCTGTCGGCAACGCTTTGTCAGCCAACCGGCATCTTCTGGTACTGCCCTGTCACCGCGTTATCCGGCAGGACGGCAGTCTGGGCGGGTTTGCCGGCAGGCCGGAATATAAAAAAAGATTGCTTGCGTGGGAATCTGAAGAATTGCGTAAATCTCTTTAATGTTGGGCGAGCTTGCTTATCTACTTATTTGGATAAGCAAGCTCGCCCTAAATTTTTATCTTTAATTGGAACAATTATCTATTATATTCGTCAATTTAGAAAAGAGAATTTAAGGAGGTATATCTGTGAAGGGAAAGGTAGCAATAGTCGGAAAATTATGGCCGCTCTTGGTATGCATACTGCTTATTTTGACGGTTAATAGCATGGCATCAGAGCAGCCGGCGGGTTCTTCGTCCGGGCAGCTGAAAAGTTTTCCGGATTATGAACAGTTGTCCGAGTATATCAAAAACAGCAATAAAGTATCAGGTGTTTTTGGACTGAGCACGACGCACCGGGGACTCGTTATGGAAGAATCTTTGTCTTTGCCGTTAAACAGTGTGGATAATGGTTTTGCCATGAAAGCAGATATGGCGGTTAATCAAAAGAAAGCTTCTGCGGCAAAAGAAAAAGCTGATTTCTCAGAGACCAACAACCAGGTGCGGGGGGTGGATGAGGCTGATCTGGTTAAGACAGATGGCAGTTATATTTATCTGGTTAACAACGGAAAATTAGTCATTCTGCAGGCTTATCCTGCTCAGGAAGCAAAAAAACTAACAGAAATAAGTTTTGACGGCCGTCCGCAGGAGATATTTATTGACGGAGACAGTTTGCTGGTCTTTGGCAGTTCAGCCGATCGGCAAAAGATGTTTTTACGCAAATATGATATTGCCGACCGTAAATCACCTTTAATGCTGCAGGAGTTAACTTGTGACGGCAATTATGTTACTTCCAGGAAAATCGGAGAGAATGTCTATGCAGTAATCAACACTCCCGTTTACCGCTATAACGAGGCGACAGGTCAGAATATTGCCCTGCCTGTGTTCACTAACAACGGTATTAAGAAAATTGTTCAGCCGAAAGAAATCTATTATTTTGACCGTACCGATAGCTCTTATAATTATTCAATAATGGCGTCTGTCAGTATGAAAAAAGACAGCAAAAATTTCCGGAGCAGGATTTATCTCACCGGAACATCGCAAAATATCTTTGCTTCTGAGAATAACATTTATTTAACCGGCAATAAATCTCCCGATTATGAGTTTTATGGAGAGAAACTCTATAAAAGCTTGCTCTCACTTATGCCGGAACAAGTGCAAAGTACAATAAATGAGAGCCAGGCTTCCTGCAATACCTATGCGCAGAGACTGCAAATATTAGAGGAAATTGCAGGTGAATACTTAATCAGCCTTGATTACCGGCAAGCTTCGGCAATAGAAGAAAAGATCAACCGGATTGTAGAAGGTTACCGGCGAGATATTGAGAGGGAAAACAATAAAACTGTCATATACAAGCTGGCGGTTGATGCCGGGCAGGTTGTTTACAAGTGCAAAGGAGAAGTTGACGGCTATGTGTTAAACCAGTTCTCTATGGATGAACACAACGGATATTTTCGTATCGCTACCACTTCCCAGGGCAGCTGGAGCATAACCGGGCAGTCGCCGGCACCTAAAAATAACATTTATGTTTTAGATGAAAATATGCAGATAACAGGAAAACTCCTTGGCCTGGCTGTCAATGAGAGGATTTTTAGTGCCAGGTTTATGGGAGAGCGAGCTTATCTGGTCACTTTCCGCAAAACTGACCCGCTTTTTGTTATTGATTTAAAAGATCCGGCCTTTCCCAGAGTAGCCGGCGAACTGAAAATACCTGGTTATTCGGACTACCTGCATCCTTACGATGAGAATCATATAATTGGTATAGGCAAAGAAGTTGTCGAGCGTCTGCCTGGGCAGCTTTCTCAGAAGCAAATGATAATTGAGCCGGTGAGTAGAGAGAAAGGTGTAAAGATTGCTCTGTTTGATGTAAGCAACCCTGCCGCACCTAAGGAAATGTCTAAGTATGTTGTGGAGAGCGATAATTCTGATTCCGCGGCTCTTCATGATCACAGGGCGGTATTGTTTAGCAGGGAGAAAAACCTTCTGGTTTTGCCTGTATCAGACAGGCTCTTTCGTATTGCAGCCCAACAGAAGCATGATGCTTATGAGCAGCCATGGCAGGGAGCTTATGCATTCAAAGTTTCCCTGGAAGAAGGCATTAAATTGATGAATAAAGTTGAACACAGGTCAGAAGTTCGCCGCTCCCTTTATATTGAAAATGTACTTTACACTATGTCAGATGCGGAGATTAAGCTGAATGATTTAACAGGTTTGCGCGAAATTAAAGAGATTGCCTTACAGTAAAACCGTAGCCTGCATATATTTATTTGCAACGCAGAAGTTTTAGCAGACACAGCAATTATTGAGTAAACCGTAGCCTGCATATATTTATTTGCAACCAACGCTCACTGGACAAGTGGGCGTTTTCCATAAAAAATATAATAGGTACTTTTATGTTATTGATTGATTTATCTGTAATAAATATTGTGATAAATTTCTATAAACCCCCTGAAAAAAATTTCTTTTTACGTATAATCATTGATGAGGGCAATTTGTCGGAAAGAGGTGGCTGTTCCAGCGGGGGAGAAGGGAGTGACAGTTTGCTTCCGAAATATGATTTAATAGATAAGCTAAGGATAGCCAGGGAAGGTGACGCTAAGTCCAGGGAAGACATTTTGGAAATGTATAAACCATTAATCGGCAAAATTACGTCAAATCTATGCCAGCGCAGGTTGGAATGGGGCAGAGATGATGAATTAAGTATTGGATTAATTGCTTTTAATGAAGCCATAGACCGGTATAAGGAGGATTGCCGGGTACCTTTTCCGGCTTACGCGCGAATAGTTGTCAGGAGCAGGCTGACCGATTATTTTCGAAAGGAAGCCAGGCATAATGCAGCCAACCTCCAGCCGTTTTTCAACGATGGTGAGCAGGGAGAAAACCCGGCGGAAATTGCTAAATCGTGGGATAATTATTACCAGGAAGTGGCTGCCAGGGAAAGTGAGCTGGAAATCCTTCAGTACGAGAAAATGTTAAGCAATTACGGTATCAGTTTCGATAACCTTGTAAAATCCTCGCCAAAGCACCGTGACAGCAGGCTGGCGCAATTACAAGCGGCCCGCATATTGGCCTCTGATACAAACCTGATGCAAGATCTCTTAACTAAAAAAAAGCTGCCTATTCAAGAACTATCTTTAATAGCGGGTATACACCGAAAAACACTGGAAAGGGGCCGCAAATACATTATTGCTACTGCTTTGATATTTTATTACCACGAAGATTTTCTCTATTTAAGTTCTTATGTTAATATCCCCGGTTCAGGGAAAGGAGAAAGTTGAGGATGGAGAAAAAGAAGGGGCTGGTATTAAAAAAACAGAGCCGGTCCTGCATCGTCCTGACCCCGGAAGGGGAGTTTTGTAAAATACCTATGCCCGGAAGAACGGTGCAACTGGGTGAAGAAGTTATTATTAATCCTGTTAATAAGCTATTTGAATATAGAAAAATTTTTCTGGTGGCAGCTTCTATTTTATTAGTGCTTTGTGCCGTTCCTGCGTATAGGGGATTGTTTCCCCTGACACCTGCGGCGGCTGCCTATGTGTCTTTGGATATAAACCCCAGTGTGGAATTTGCGGTTGACTCCGAGCAAAAGATTATTAAGGCCAGTGGACTGAACACAGAGGGCGAAGAACTGCTGCATAGAATTGAGACAGTAAACCTGGATATATACAAGGGGATAGAATTGGTAATAACTGAAGCCGTAAAAAGTAATTATTTGGAAAGCTCAAAGGAGAATATAGTGCTATCTGCTGTAACACCGGCACAGGACGCAAAATCACCGGTCAGTGAGCAAAATGTCTATAATGCAATCAACAAGACTTTGAAAGCCACCGATATTAAGACTGAGGTGCTGGTTGGAACCGCTGATCAGGACACCGAGTTAAAGGCTAAAAAAGCAGGAGTTTCTACCGGCAAATATCTTTTATATGTGCAGGCCCAAAAAAAAGGCGTACCTATCAGTATAACTGAGTTGAAAAAGTCTGATATAAACCAATTGCAAAATGATAAGAAGATTAAAATACGAGAACTTATTCCAAAGCGCGTGCCTGAGCAGAAACGATCAGAACATCCGAATGTGTATCAAAATTTCGATAATAAAACCAATAAATTCAGTCAAACCGATAAAGCCCGGTCACAGAACAAACCTGGCGCGTCTCAACCCGTAAAAACTTTAAACGGCATATCAAAATCAGCTGACAATAAAGCAACCACCGAAAATAATATTACCCAACAGCGGCGTCTAAAAAAACAGAAAGACAATATGCATCCGATAAGAAAAACCGATAAGCAGCAGATAAAAACAAATAATAGTGTAAAAAGTTCTATTCCAAGAGGCAATGCTGATAAAAATAATCATAAGTACTGGGGCAGGTAATTTCTGAAAAAAATATAATTGATTAATGTAAAAAGACCACTTTACGGAAGGTGGTCTTTTTTGTATTCCGGGAAATCATATAATTATGAACATATTTTTGCTATGTTCTTCTAGGGTAAATAAATTGACGGCAGCACTGGCTCGACAAACTTGAGGTTTATAACATCTACCAGGCCCCGGTTGGTTAACCTTAATTCCGGTATTACCGGCAGTGACAGCAGCGCCATGGTCATAAACGGTGAAACCAGCCGGCAGCCAAGGGCTTTCCATGCCTGATCCAATGCCGCTACTTGTTCTGCCACAGTTTCCACAGCCAGGTCAGACATCAGACCGGCAATAGGCAGCGGCAGCAAAGCCAGTATCTCTCCGTTTTTTACTACTGCCATGCCTCCTCCGCATTTGATCAGAGTATTTCCGGCCAGTGCCATATCCGCATCGTTCATGCCCATGATTAAAAGATTATGGCTGTCATGGGCTACAGTAGAAGCTGCCGCGCCACATTGCAGTTGGAAGCCTCTGACCAGGCCCAAACCGGCCGTACCGGGACCTCCATGACGCTCCAAGCACATTAGTTTAGCCAGATCCTGTTTTGTTGAGGCCATAATCTGCCCTTCTATGACAGGAACCTCAACCTGCCTGTGCCTGTTAGTCACTTGTGCCTCAATTACTTCCATAACCCTGCACAGAGCTTTGGATACACCGGGAGCCTTGATTATAAAATCCTGTGCCTCTAAAGCACTTTTTAGCTTTACCGAGTTTTTAGCTGACTGAGGGTAATTGAAGGACGGCAGTTCAGGTAAAAACTTGCCTTCCCTGGCTGTAACCTTACCGTCTGCAATAACCATGTGAATGCTCATTTCCGTCAAATCTTTTACCAACAGAATATCCGCGCACTTGCCGGGTGCAATACTGCCTAAATCTTCAGACACACCAAAATACTGGGCAGTGTTGACAGTCACCATTTGTATAGCCCGCAGCGGATTCAAGCCTTCCCTGATGGCACGCCTTACCACATAATCCAGGTGACCGTCCGAGAGCAGGGTGTGGGGATGAGTATCATCAGATACCAGAATTCCAAAACGGGAATCGATGTTAGTTTCAGTAATGGCTTTAATAGTTGCTTTCACATCATGCCAGGCCGAGCCTTCCCGCAGCATGGCGTACATGCCCAGCCGCATTTTGGCCAGCGCCTCATCCGCTCTTGTTGATTCGTGGCAGGAACTGATCCCTGCAGCTGTGTATGCCTGCAGGCCCACCTCTGTTTCCGGGATGGAGTAGTGACCTGTTATCACCTTGCCTGTTTTTAGGGTGGCTTCCAGTTCCTTGTGAACATCTTCGTTACCGGCTAAAACGCCGGGGAAATTCATCATTTCACCCAGGCCGATAATACCGGGCAATTTTAGGCCTGTTTCAATCTCCTGCGGGCCGAATTGGGCACCGGCATCCTCGAAGCCGGGGGCTGCGGGAACGCAGGATGGCATTGTAGTGAAAACTTTGAGCGGTAAATTCTCAGCTTCCCGCATCATTAATTTGACCCCTTCCAGCCCTAATACATTGGCAATCTCATGAGGATCCATAAAGATAGCTGTTGTTCCGTGAGGTAGAACTGCTCTGGCATACTGACTGACTGTTACCATGCTGCTTTCTACATGAATATGCCCGTCCATGAGACCGGGTACCAGGTAAAAGCCGTTCGCGTCGATTATACTTGTTTGCGGGCCGACAGTATGGCCAGCTTGACCCACCAGTACAACACGGCCGTGTTTAACAGCCACATCAATATCGGGGATGATTTCCGCGGTGTTTACATTAACCAGTTTACCCCCTTTGATTACCAGATCAGCTTTTAATTTTCCCTGAGCAGCCAATGTTAAATCCCTGGTTATTTCCCATTTTTGTTGCCTCTTGTTATAGTTTTTCATGATACATCTCCTCAATAATTTCTAATTTAAAGGGAAACCTATGATAAATATGAATGCATAGGGAGAGAATGTTAATGGAACTAGTATGTAAATTATGTAATGGCATGACTGAAATAAGCAAAAATTGTCATCATTGCTGTTCAAAAATGGAAGACGGTGGTAAACTGAGCGATTATTATGATTCTTACAGCCCTTATGAATCAAGGGATACTATCCTTGGTTCAGGCATGTCTGAACTGGAAAACGGCCAATGCCTGCATCTCTTTGTTTGTCCTAACTGCGGGAGTGATACTAAGGTATACTACAATTTAGTTCTGATATAAAACCCTTGGGTTTAGACGGCAGCCTGTCCAGGATTTAAGGAATGGTCAGAGCAAAGGAAAGTTAGTATAATTATAACTGGAAAACAAAAGCCATATTAGCCAACCAAATATGGTATACATGAGGAGGTAGACGAGATGGACTTTTTTTTCCGGATACGAGTAATATTATTAGCTTTGTGTATTACCGTAATACTGCCGTCAGCAGCATTTGCCGCTACCCACACAGTGAGCAGAGGAGAAAGCCTTTACCAAATAAGCAGTTGGTACGGAACAACTGTTGATACTGTAAAAGCGGCTAACGGTCTCAAGGATAACGCAATTTATCCAGGCCAAAAGCTTTATATTCCGGACAACTCGCGGAAAAGCAGTTCAACTGTGAGCAGGGGTATGGGCAACATCAGCAGGTCTGATATTGACCTTTTAGCCCGCATAATCCACTCAGAAGCTGAAGGTGAGCAGTACAAAGCTAAAGTTGCGGTCGGTGCAGTAATACTGAACAGGGTAAGCAGCCCGATTTTCCCTAACAGTATTGCAGGTGTTATCTATCAGGTCACAGACGGCCATTACCAGTTTGAGCCGGTACTAAACGGGAGAATCAACTACCCGGCCAATGCTGATTCTGTCAAAGCAGCACAAGATGCCCTGAACGGCTGGGATCCGACCAACGGTGCGCTATACTTCTTCAACAATGATGTGACCAACAGTTACTTGTGGGCTAAGAAGATAAGTATAGTGTTGGGTAAATTAGTATTTTCTTTTTAATTGATTATACAATTATAAAAGACTAAATTAAAGGCCGGTTGTTATATAACCGGCCTTTTACAATTATGCCTGTTAGGCAGCAGTGAACGTCAACTGCCGGGTCCTATCTTTGAGAGCAGACAAAGCATGTTTTCACTGCAAACAAACGGCTTTTCAACAACTATATCGCCCTTTTAATGCGCAAAAATGTCTTTTCGGCCCTAAACTATATCTTAAATGGACTGCTAGAAGTAAAATCTTATCAATGAAAGTCAATCAACTGATTTAAATATTTCCCTCATCCCATTTTCCTCGCCCCATCAGGGGCTTTTTATTTTGCTTCGGCAAATTTGCTTATGATGGATCTGTACCACGAGCACGGTGCCTGTGGCTGCTCGAAAGTCGCTTTAAGCGACTTTCTTGTGTTTGCGGAGTTGTTTTAGACATAATGTAAAAAAATTCCGTAATTTAATATATAAAGAGTTGATAATTTATTAATAAGGGTTTATAATATACTTTATGATTTTAAGCAAAACTGGTAAGAACTAATCTTAAATATCGCTTATGACAAAGGGAAACAGGGTTGCTTACTAGAATATTTATAATATGATGACTTAATAAAAATCGGAAAATAATAATTCATTTTTAATATAATAAGGGGGAGCAAAAAATAATGAAAGCTACTGTAGACAGGATAGAAAAAAATACTGTTCTGCTGGAAGTTGAAGTGGATCAGGAGCAATTTTCCCAGGCATTAAATGATGCTTATCGTAAAGTTGTAAAGAATGTAAATATTCCGGGCTTTCGTAAAGGGAAAGCACCTAAGAGGGTTATTGAGCGCTACTTTGGCAAAGAAGCTCTCTATAATGAAGCGGTGGAAGCTATTATACCCGATGCCTACATGAAAGCTGTTGAGGAACAAAATATATTTCCCATTGACCAGCCCCAGATGGAATTGGTTCAAGTTGAAGAGGGCAAGCCCGTAATCTTTAAGGCTACGGTCACAGTTAAGCCTGAAGTGGAATTAGGCCAGTACACTGATTTGGAACTGGTCAGGCCTGTAATAGAAGTTGCGGAAGAAGATTTGGCCAAAGAACTTGAAGCTCTGCAAAACCGCTATGCTAAATTGATCAACCTGGATGAAGGACAGGTGCAGGACGGGGATACTGTAATTATGGATTTTGTCGGTAAAGCAGACGGCGAAGAATTTGCCGGTGGCAAAGCCCAGGATTATTCCCTGCAAATAGGATCAAGCAGCTTTATTGCCGGTTTTGAAGAGCAAATGGTAGGGATGTCCTCCGGAGAGACTAAAGAAATTAATGTTACCTTCCCGCAGGATTATCATGCAGAGAATTTAGCCGCTAAAGACGCGGTATTTACGGTAACTGTTAAAACCATCAAGCGTAAAGATATAGCTCCCCTTGACGATGAGTTTGCCAAAGATGTCAGCGAGTTTGACACGCTGGAGGAATTAAAGGAAGACTTGCTGAATAAATTAAAGCTAAATGCTGAGACACAAGTACAGCAAAGTTTAGAAGATCAAGCAGTTGATAAGGTTGTAGCCAACGCCGAAGCGGAAATACCTGAAGTAATGATTAATGCTCAGATAGATGACATGATGTCTAATATGGAACACAGGCTGATGGCGCAAAAAGTTTCTCTTGACGATTATTTGAAATTTACCAATTCCAGCAGAGAGCAGATGAGAGCGGAACTGCGTGTTGATGCGGAAAAAGCTGTTAAGACCAGTCTTGTATTAGAAGCTATCGGCAAAGCTCTGAGTGTTGAGGCGACTGAAGAAGAAGTAAACGAAGCATTTGAAAATTTAAGTAAGCAGTATAACCAGGATGCCGAGATTCTGCGCAAGATTATGAAAAGCCAGGGAAGATATGAAGTTTTTGTTGAGGGTATTCAACGTGAAAAAACGGTTAAGTTAATAATAGAGAAATCCAATATAGTTGAGCAGGCTGCAGCCGAATAAAAACAGTAACATTAACCGCTTTTTCGGAATATTATTAGAGTGTGTTTTAAGGTTAAAAATTTTATTTACGGAATTCTATATCTGGAATTCCGTAAATATTTATAGTCTATATATTGCCTGACTATAATAAATGCTGTAATATTGAAATAAGCTAAAATGGCCACAGCCATAGAGATGTAAGAGGTATTTGCGGTCAGCAAGCAAAGGTAAAAGAGGTGGATATATGTTTAACGAGAAAGGTCAGCTCAAGTGTTCCTTTTGCGGTAAACTGCAGGATCAGGTAAAAAAATTGGTTGCCGGGCCAGGTGTTTATATCTGCGATGAGTGCATTGAACTTTGTAACGAGATCATTGAAGAGGAATTAAGTGATGACTTAAATTTGGATATGAGTGATGTTCCAAAACCAAAAGAAATCAAAGAAATACTGGACCAGTACGTTATAGGACAGGAAAGTGCCAAAAAAGCGCTTGCCGTAGCCGTTTACAACCACTATAAGCGGATAAATCTGGGCGGTAAAATTGATGATGTTGAATTGCAGAAAAGTAATATTGTTATGCTTGGTCCTACCGGCAGCGGTAAGACGCTGTTGGCTCAGACCTTGGCCCGCCTGTTGAATGTTCCTTTTGCTATTGCCGATGCCACCTCTTTGACAGAGGCAGGTTATGTAGGTGAGGACGTTGAGAACATTCTGTTGAAGCTTATCCAGGCTGCTGACTATGATGTGGAAAAAGCAGAAAAAGGTATAGTTTATATTGATGAGATTGATAAAATTGCCCGCAAGTCGGAAAATCCTTCTATTACCAGGGATGTATCCGGTGAAGGGGTACAGCAGGCTTTATTAAAGATACTGGAAGGGACTGTGGCCAGTGTACCTCCCCAGGGAGGCCGCAAGCACCCGCATCAGGAATTTATCCAGTTGGATACCACCAATGTACTGTTTATTTGCGGTGGGGCCTTTGACGGTATAGATAAAATCATTCAAAACCGTACCGGCAAAAAGTCTATGGGCTTTGGTGCCGAAATTAAAGCAATGCGCGAACAGCGTATCGGTGAGATTTTAAGCAACATTTTACCGGAGGATTTGCTCAAATACGGCTTGATTCCTGAGTTTGTAGGCCGTCTGCCGGTTATTGTTACACTGGATATGCTGGATGAAGATGCTCTGGTACGCATTTTGACCGAGCCTCGCAATGCTTTGATTAAACAGTATGAAAAGCTGTTTGAGCTGGACGGAGTAGCTATTGAATTTCAAGCTGACGCTCTTAAGTGCATAGCTAAGGAAGCCCTGCGCCGTAATACCGGAGCCAGGGGCCTGAGGGCTATACTGGAGGATGTCATGCTGAATATTATGTATGAGATTCCGACCAGAGATGATATAGCCAAGTGCATTATCAATAAGGACACTATTGAGAAGAAAGAAGATCCGGTAATCATCTCGGTTGACAGGAAGAAGAAAAAAGAAGAATCAGCTTAATAATAAAGAACACGCCTAGTCGGGCGTGTTTTTTTATTGAGAAAGGAGGATAAATTTAACTATAAATAGCAATACTAGAAATATACTGCTTTATGAGGAGGAAAAAGATGTGGCTGACCTGAGTATAGGTATAGGTGGTATTCTGACCGTTGTACAGGTTTTTTTCGCCGCTGTCATCGGCATGTATTTCTGGAATTTGCTAAAAACCCAGCAGGGGAATAAAACTGCGGTAGAGAAAGAATCAAGAAAGGAATTGGAGAAACTGCAGCGATTGCGCGCGGTTTCTTTGACCGAGCCTCTGGCGGCCAAAACCAGGCCGTCTGCTTTTGAAGATATTGTGGGGCAGGAAGAAGGACTGAAATCTTTGCGTGCGGCTCTCTGCGGGCCGAACCCGCAGCATGTGATTATTTACGGTTCGCCCGGAGTCGGAAAAACAGCCGCTGCCAGGCTGGTGCTGGAGCAGGCCAAAAAAAATCCTCACTCGCCTTTCAAGGAAAAAGCCAGGTTCGTAGAAGTGGACGCCACCACCTCTCGTTTTGATGAGAGAGGTATAGCGGATCCGCTGATTGGTTCAGTGCATGATCCAATTTACCAGGGAGCCGGGCCGCTGGGTATGGCCGGTATCCCCCAGCCCAAACAGGGTGCCGTGACCAAAGCGCATGGGGGCATATTGTTTATCGATGAGATAGGGGAATTGCACCCGGTGCAGATGAACAAACTTTTAAAAGTCATGGAAGACCGCAAAGTTATCCTGGAGAGTGCCTATTACAGTTCTGAGGACGGGAATATACCCGGACATATCCATGATATCTTTCAAAACGGTCTGCCGGCGGATTTTCGCCTGGTCGGAGCTACTACACGCAGCCCTGAGGATATTCCTCCGGCTATCAGATCCAGGTGCCTGGAGGTTTTCTTTAGACCGCTGTTAGCTTCTGAAATTGAGACTATAGCTGAAAAAGCTGTACGGAAGGTTGCTTTTAAGCCTGAGGACGGTGTGTTGGAGGTAATTAAGAAATATGCTGCCAACGGCAGAGAGGCTGTCAATATTGTGCAGCTGGCTGCCGGTATTGCCACGACAGAAGGCTATAAGCAAATACGCAAGAGTGATGTTGAGTGGGTGGTGCACAGCGCTCAGTATTCACCCCGTACTGAAATAAAGGTTCCGTTGCAGCCTCAAGTGGGCCTGGTCAATGGATTGGCGGTTTACGGCTCGAATATTGGCATGCTGCTGGAATTAGAAGTAGGAGCTCTGCCGGTAGCTAAAGGCCAGGGCAAAGTTACTGTTACCGGGGTTGTGGAAGAGGAGGAACTGGGCAGCAAGTCCAGGACCATACGGCGCAAGAGTATGGCCAGGAATTCGGTGGAGAATGTCCTGACTGTATTGCAGCGGGTAACCGAAGTAGACCCGCGCGATTATGACATACATGTTAACTTTCCCGGAGGCGGGCCAATTGACGGTCCTTCTGCCGGTGTAGCCATAGCAGTTGCTGTTTACTCAGCCATTACCTGTTTGCCGGTGGATAATAAGCTTGCTATTACAGGGGAGGTCTCAATAAGAGGAATGGTCAAGCCTGTAGGCGGTGTCATGGCCAAGGTGGAGGCAGCTTGTCTGGCCGGAGCTGAAAAAGTATTTATCCCCAAAGAAAACCTGCACGATATATACCGTAGTATTGATGGGATTGAGATAATTGCCGTTGAAAGGCTGGAAGAAGTACTGGAAGCGGCTTTGCTTCGCACTGCAGTGCCGGAAAAGAAAGCCGGTTTGTTTAACAAGGTTGAGCTGGCTGCCGCTCAAGGAGTCTTGTCCGGGCAACAAGCTGCGGAAGCAACTTCGTAAAAATTTTTAGCACAATTCTATATACTTTACAACTATATTATATATAATAAGAATATTATTAAATTTTCAAATAATCTTTATTTGAAAAGGGCATTATTATTAAACAGGTCTATTATTTCACAATAACCCAGCATAGCGCCGGGTTTCTTGTGTTGTTGACAATTATTGAGTCTAGCAGAACTTTTGTATTATATGATAGAATATAGCTGTGATCTGCGTATATGAACCTGCAAGATACAATACATTAAGGAGGTGCAGGCTTGTGGATCCTGTAAGAAGTGAATTGCCTTTACTCCCATTGAGGGGTGTGCTGGTTTTTCCATATATGGTCATTCACCTGGATGTAGGTAGGGAAAAGTCAGTTCAAGCCATAGAGGAAGCCATGCTTTTAGATCGCAAGATTTTTTTGGCCACACAAAAAGAGGCGCAAAGAGATGATCCAACAGAGGAAGACATATATGTGGTTGGAACCCTTGCTGAAATTAAGCAGTTGCTGAAATTGCCGGGTGGTACCATAAGAGTGCTGGTGGAGGGTATTTCCAGGGGCAGAGTACTTAATTATACCGCGAATGAACCGTTCTTCCGTGTTGAGATTGAGGAGTTAAAAGATCTTACGGTTAAAACAGCGGAAATTGAAGCACTTATGCGCAGTTTGGTATACCAGTTTGAGCAGTATGTCAAACTGTCCAAACGCATTCCGCCTGAAACAGTAGTTTCAGTGGTTAATTTAGAGGAACCTGGCAGACTGGCTGATATTATCGCTTCTCATATGAATCTTAAGGTTGATGACCGCCAGGTAATTCTGGAGTCAGTGGGCATGGTCGAGCGTTTGGAAAAGCTCTGTGCTATGGTGGTAAGAGAACTGGAAATTGTTGAATTGGAACGCAAAATCAATGTCCGGGTTCGCAAGCAAATGGAGAAAACGCAGAAAGAATATTACCTGCGTGAGCAAATTAAGGCTATACAAAAAGAGCTGGGCGAAAAAGATGAAAGAGTAGCAGAGTGTGAGGAATTAAGAGAAAAGATTGCCAAAGCCAAGCTGCCTAAAGCCGTGGAAGAAAAGGTAATGAAAGAGTTAGAGCGCCTTGAGAAGATGCCTCAAATGGCTGCAGAGGCTGTGGTAGTGCGCAATTACCTGGATACCCTGCTGGCTTTGCCGTGGAGTAAAACCACTAAAGACCGGTTGGACTTAAAAATAGCCGAGCAAATTCTGGATGAAGATCACTATGGTCTGAAAAAGGTAAAAGATCGTATATTAGAATATCTGGCCATTCGGAAGTTGGCTAAGAAGATGAAAGGCCCTATAATTTGCTTTGTCGGGCCTCCCGGTGTAGGTAAAACCTCTCTGGGCAAATCCATTGCGCGTGCTTTAGAGCGTAAGTTTTATCGCATGTCGTTGGGTGGTGTTCGGGATGAAGCTGAGATCAGGGGACACAGGAGAACCTATGTGGGAGCTATGCCAGGCCGAATTATACAGGGTATGAAGCAGGTAGGGACCAAAAATCCGGTATTCCTTTTGGATGAGATTGACAAGATGAGCATGGATTTCAGGGGAGATCCGTCCTCGGCTCTGTTGGAAGTACTTGATCCGGAACAGAACAATGCTTTTAGCGATCATTATGTAGAGACTCCTTTTGATCTCTCCAACGTCATGTTTATTACCACCGCTAACGGCGCGCATAATATTCCCAGGCCTCTTTTAGACAGAATGGAAGTTATTCATATTTCCGGCTATACGGAAGAAGAAAAACTGCAGATTGCTTTGCAGCACCTTTTGCCCAAGCAGATCAAAGAGCATGGTTTAAAGGAGGAGCAAATCAATATTACAGAAAATACGCTTCGCAAGATTATCCGTGAGTATACCAGAGAATCAGGGGTAAGAAATCTGGAGCGGGAAATAGCTTCGCTGTGCCGTAAATCAGCCAGAAAAATAGTGACGGACGAGGAGATTAAAGAGATCGGAATCGGGGTCCAGGATCTGGAATCTTATCTGGGTATTCCGCGTTACCGTTTCGGGGTAGCCGAGCAGGATGATCAGGTGGGAGTTGCCACCGGCCTGGCCTGGACGGAAATGGGCGGTGACACTTTAGCTATTGAAATCACTACTTTCCCCGGCAAAGGCCTTTTGACCCTGACCGGTAAACTGGGTGATGTGATGAAAGAATCAGCCCAGGCCGCCTACAGCTATATTCGCAGTAAAGCTGATGAATTGGGTATCGATCCTGATTTCCATAAGAAACTGGATATACATGTGCACGTACCGGAAGGAGCTATTCCCAAGGACGGGCCGTCTGCCGGTATTACCATGGCCAGCGCTCTGGCTTCGGCTTTAAGCGGCCGCAAAATCAAGCATGAAGTGGCCATGACCGGTGAAGTAACACTGCGCGGCAGAGTATTGCCGGTAGGGGGCATTAAAGAGAAGGTGCTGGCTGCCCATAGGGCAGGTATTACCACAATAATAATGCCTTCGGAAAACAAGAAAGATATGGAGGAAATTCCTGCTAACATTAAGAGCAGTTTAGAGTTTATACTGGTAGAGCACATGGACCGGGTGCTGGAAATCGCTCTGGCTGAAAGTTCCGGCTTGCCGGATGACCTTATTCCGGTAGAATCGATGATTACCGCGGAAGAAGCGGGCTACCAGTCGGTTATTAATGAGAAGGGTACCCACAACTATTCATGAAAGTAACCAGTGCCGAATTTGTTATCAGCTCGCCCGGTATCAAACTCTGCCCGGAAGGGCAGGAGTACCCGGAAATAGGTTTTGCCGGGCGTTCCAATGTAGGCAAGTCCTCGCTTATAAATAAGCTGGTTAACCGCAAAAACCTGGCCCGAACCAGTAAAACACCCGGCCGTACCCAACTGTTAAACTACTTTTTGATTAACAGGGCTTTTTATATAGTTGATTTTCCCGGCTACGGTTACGCTAAAGTGCCCCAGAGCGTCAGGGCCGGCTGGGGCAAGATGATAGAGGGGTACCTGAAAAACCGCAAAGAACTCAGCGGGGTGGTGCTTCTGCTGGATATCAGGCATAAGCCAACCGCTCAGGATGTGCAGATGTTCGACTGGCTGCAGCATTACGAAATACCTACTCTGTTGGTAGCCACCAAGGCTGATAAATTGTCGCGCAGCCAGCAGATTAAACAGGAGAAAGTAATCAGAACCGCCTTGGGACGTGAACAGGAGAAAATACTGTTGTTTTCTTCTCTTACAGGGCAGGGCAAGGATGAACTTCTGAGCCTGCTGGAGGAGATTGTTCAGCCGGGAACTGAGCAAGCAGAATAATTTTATATACTCCAGGAAATTATGCTTGTAATGGATCTGTGGATAAGTTAAGGTTAGTACTGCATAATTTCCTGGAGCACGAGTGCCTGCGGCTGTTCGAAAGTCGCTTAAGGCGACTTTCTTGAAAGCACAAAACACCTGGCAGAGATGGCAGGTGTTTTGTGCTTTTCACTTGCTAATAAATAATATAGCTTAAAGAAAATTAATATGGTAAAATAAATAAAACCCAATAAATGGGACCAGGGGTGGTTTGATTTATTGCCGAAAATTAAAAATGTTACATATGAGGAATTTTTGAAAATGGATAACAGTGACGATAGATTAGAGTATATTAATGGAGAGGTGTATTTGCAATCAGCACCCTCCGTTGAACATCAGAGCGCAGTAACTAATTTGTCCACAGAGTTTGGTATTTATTTAAAAGGGAAAAAATGCAGACACTTTGTTGAACCTTTTGATGTTGTTCTTCAAGATAAAAAAGAAAAACACAGAGTGCAACCGGATATAACTATTATTTGCGATAAGAGTGGCTTAAATGAAAACAACTACACAGGAGTACCAACAATTGCTATTGAGGTATTATCTCCGTCTACATCATCTAAAGACTATATAATAAAAATGGATTTATATATGAGATTTGGAATACAAGAATACTGGATAGTGTCGCCTAAAAATAAATCATTAGAAATATTTACCTTAGAAAATGGAATATATTCAGAACCGGTAGTATATTCAAAGAATGATACAGTGAAATCAAGTATATTCACCGATTTGTCTATACTATTGAAAGATATTTTCTCATAATTTTGCGGGGCATGTAGTACCTCTGGATATAAGAAAGTCGCTTTAAGCGACTTTCTTATATTTGCATGATTCAGCGCTGCCAAAAGTTAAAATGTTTAAATATGGTGTTGAAAAATCCCTTCTTTTGCTCTTCTTCCGGTGTATAGGTAATACTTTGAACTGCTTCGGTGGCAAATCGATTATCTATAACATCATTATATTTCTTAGGGCGGGTCAGCTCACCTGAATTCTCCATAATATTTAAAAGATTTTCGTAGCTCTTTTGTGTTATGACCGGTGTCTCAGTCCATATGGACAGATCTTTATACCTGTTGACAGCGGATATCAGGAGCTTTTGATCAGTATTCGGATAAAATTCTTTGATTAAAGCAACAATATCCCCGGTATTGTGACAGTTTATCCAGAGGATGGCCTTATAGACAGCGTTAGTATATTTTTGTACGGTTTGCGGTTTACTTAATAATAATTGTTTATCGCAGGCCAGAACCACGGCAGGCAGTTCTCCCCCCGCTGCGGCAAAAGCAAGCAGAGTTTTAGCCTCCCGGGCAGTTTCCAGAAGTGTGGCTTCCGGTTCTGTTAAAACTATAAAAGTGGCTGTGCCGGATTTAAAAGCGCCTCTTTTTAAATTGTCCGGCAGATTTTGCATCAGGTTAACCTCGTAATTGGGCCAAATCTTTTTCTCTCTCAGGATATTCTCTAAAACCATGCTCTGCAGTGAATCAGGGCTGCTTACTATAATTGAATTACCACGGACTTTTTCCTTTGTGAATTCGGAAACATCGGGCCTTCCCAGTAAAAATGAATCTTCCCTGTCTGTTAAGCCGGCAAATACCATCATATTGCAGGAGTCTTGGGAGAGGTAATTTACTATTGTTTCTGAGCCGCATAATACTATTGAGCGCTTTTTAGTTTTGACAGCTTCATGCAATTCCTGCGAAGTTGAGGCTGTTTTGAGTTCAATTTTCAGATTTTGCTCTTCAAAATATCCTTTTTTCATGGCAATATATTGCGGCAGCCCGGATAGAGACCGGCAATCCTCTATTACAGGAAGAGTATCAGCTGCTGCGGTTTTATGCAGCTTGTTGAAATAGAAATATAAGGCCGGCGTTATTATGAAGATTGCAAATGCTGCTATTATGACAAGAGTTCTTTTATGTAAGCGCAAAAAACCACCCCCATATATGATATTAGTGAATAAAAAAAATAAGAACAGTCTTCCCTGTCATATCTGCCGCAGCAACCGAATAATTTACACTATAAAATTGCGCATTTAAACCAAGGATGAGGTGTCGGCATGATAAAAATTGCTTTTCTCAGAAGACGCAGACCGGTTAGACAAAGCTTAAGTCCAAAAGCCGTTTTGTCGGGAACAGTTTGGGCTTTGTCTGTGATTGTGGCTGCTTTTACATTAACAGTCTTCTGGGTAATGTTCAGCAACCGGGAAGTTTTTTATCTTAGCGGTTTAACCAGTCTGATTACCTTGGGCGGTGTTACTGTTGGGGGGATTGTCAGCGGGCGGGTGGCCGGTGAACAGGGATGGCTGCACGGTATGCTGGTAGGGCTCGTTTATGTTCTGTTATTGACGGGCCTGACTGGTTTTGTAAATAGCCGGGCCTTGGATTTATTAGCGGTTTTTTTTAAAATGCTGCCTTTACTTATAGCCGGGTCAGTGGGGGGGATTTGGGGAGTTAAACTGCCTGCACATCGCCGTGTTTACCGCAGGGCCAGATTTCCTTATTGATGCTGACAGATAATATAACTTGCCTGTAATAAATGGCGTGTATCATTGAAAATCCTCTCAAGCTTGCCAGGGAGGGTAATAAGTTGACAGCCAGGGTAAAAATGAGTAATATATTGATGATAAAGGTTTGGAGGTAGGGTGGTTTTAGCTGCCTTAAATTTCATATATGGTTTGCGGGCACCTCCGGCCAATGACTGTCCCAACCCCGAAAAGTAGCTCTTGCAGGTGCTTTTGCGGGGTTGATTAGTTTAATAAATGTGAAAAAGGGTTAAGCTTTTGACTGACCCTCAGGGAGGTAAATATAGTTGAATAAACCCGATATTTCTACCGTCTATAACCCTAAAGAAGTAGAGGAGAAGTGGTATCAACACTGGGAAGAAAACCACTTTTTTCACACAGAAGTCGATCTTTCGGCCAAGCCTTTTTGTATTGTCATGCCGCCACCCAATGTAACCGGGCAGCTGCATGGAGGGCATGCGCTGGATAACACTCTGCAGGATATCTTAACTCGTTTTCGCCGTATGCAGGGCTGCAATACTTTATGGCTGCCGGGAACAGACCATGCAGGCATAGCCACCCAGGCCAAGGTGGAAGAACAGCTCGCTCAGGAAGGCACCACGAAACACGAACTGGGCAGAGAGAAATTCCTGGAGCGTGTTTGGGCCTGGAAAGAGCGGTACGGCGGGCGCATTACGCACCAGCTTAGGAGACTGGGTGCTTCCTGTGACTGGGAGAGAGAGAGATTTACCATGGATGAAGGCTGTTCCTCCGCTGTGAGAGAAGTATTTATCCGGCTTTATGAAAAAGGTTTAATCTACCGGGGCAATTATATTACCAACTGGTGTCCCAAATGCCACACCACCATTTCCGATATTGAAGTGGAGCACCTGGACAAGCCGGGTCACCTTTACCACCTTAAATACCCGGCCAAAGACAGTGCAGATTATCTGGTGGTGGCTACTACCCGCCCGGAAACCATGCTGGGTGATGTTGCCGTGGCAGTGCATCCGGAAGACGCTCGCTATAAACACCTGGTGGGCAAGACCGTTATTTTGCCTTTGGTTGGCCGGGAGATACCTGTTATTGCCGATGAATATGTTGACCCGGCATTTGGTACAGGCGCCTTGAAGATTACCCCGGCTCATGACCCCAACGACTTTGAAGTTGCCCAGAGACACGATTTGCCTTCAGTTCAGGTAATTGACAAGCACGGGGTGATGAATGAAACAGCGGGCCGCTACCGGGGGTTAGACCGCTGGGAATGCAGAAAGAAAATCGTTAAAGATCTGGATGCTCAGGGTTACTTGATTAAAATTGACGATCATGACCATGCTGTAGGTCACTGTTACCGCTGTAATACAGTTATTGAACCAATGCTTTCCAAGCAGTGGTTTGTTCGCATGCGTCCCTTAGCCGAACCTGCCATAAAAGCTGCCGTGGACGGCAGTGTAAAGTTTATACCCGAACGTTTTACTAAAATATATTTAAACTGGATGGAAAACATTCGTGACTGGTGTATTTCCCGCCAGCTCTGGTGGGGACACCGCATACCTGTTTGGTATTGCCGGGCTTGTGACGAGCTGGTAGCCTCCAAAACACCGGTGACAGTTTGTCCCAAGTGCGGCGGCACGCAATTGGAGCAGGATCCTGATGTTCTGGATACCTGGTTTTCTTCGGCGCTCTGGCCTTTCTCCACACTGGGCTGGCCCTCGGAGACAGCGGAATTGAAGCATTTCTATCCTACTTCTGTGCTGGTTACCGGGCGGGACATTATATTCTTCTGGGTGGCCCGCATGATTTTTTCCGGACTGGAATTCATGGAAGAAGTGCCCTTCAGAGAAGTATTTATCCACGGCCTGGTTTTAGACGCTCTGGGCCGCAAGATGAGCAAATCCTTGGGCAACGGTATTGATCCTATAGATTTAATCGAGAGCCACGGTGCCGACAGCCTGCGTTTCATGCTGGTTACGGGCAATACCCCCGGCAATGACCTGCGCTTTCATTTCGAAAGGCTGGACGGAGCACGCAATTTTGCCAATAAGCTGTGGAATGCTTCGCGTTTCTCACTTATGAACTTGTCTGACTATGATCCGGAGAAGCCGGTGGACAGTCAGGATTACAGTCTGGCTGACCGCTGGATGATCAGCCGCTACCAGGCAACTGTAAAAAGTGTGACCAAAAACCTGGAGGCCTATGAACTGGGTGAGGCTGCCCGTTCACTATATGAATTTATCTGGGGTGAGTTTTGCGACTGGTATCTTGAACTGATCAAGCCCAGGGTTTACGGCAAGGAAGGTGAAAAGGCCCGCCATACAGCCCAGCGGGTTTTGGCTTCAGTGTTGAAGGGTACCCTGGAATTATTGCACCCCTTCATGCCTTTTATTACAGAGGAAATCTGGCAGCACCTGCCGCATGACGGGCAGACTGTCATGCACGCCGCCTGGCCGGTCTATAAAGAGGACTTAATCGACCCGGAAGCAGAAAAACGTATGGAAATTTTGATGGAAGTAACCAAAGAAATCCGGCGCATCCGCAGTGAAATGAACGTGCCGCCATCCAAGCAGGCTGAGGCGATATTGCTGGTGGAAGACGAGGAAGTGCGGGAAATACTGACAGGCGGCATTTCCTATATAGAAAATTTGGCTCGCTGCAGCTCGCAAACAGTCAGCCAGTTGAAAGATGACTTGGGACAGGCTGTTCACGCGGTGACCCACGGCGTAGAGGTTTACGTGCCGCTGAAGGGTCTTATTGATATAGACAAAGAAATTGCCCGGCTGGAAAAAGAACTTAAATCAGTTAAGCAGGATTTGGCCAAAGTGCGGGGCAAGCTGAACAACTCCGGTTACCTGGCCAAGGCACCGGCAGAAGTGATTGAAAAAGACCGGGGCAAAGAGGCAGAGCTTGCGGCCAAGGAAAAAGCTTTGGCGGAGAGAATTTCTGTGTTGAAGTAAATGTGAAAAGAAATAAAGCCACCCGGATCCGGGTGGCTTTTAAATGAGGATGACAATTTAAGAAATAAGAGAAATGATGGCCGACCACAACTTGCTGATACTGCTTCTTTTTTTCACTTCACATCTTCCGCAGCCGATGTTATAAACAACCTCCAATATTTCACTGCGACTGCAGGGCCAACTAACCACACATTTGTTCATAATCCGCACCTCCTGTAATTTTGTTAATATGTAAAGTTTAATTTTTTTATGATTAAGTATTGAAAGTCAGAAAAGTTCAAATATTGTGTTTGATGAGATAACTTATTATCTGCACACGCAAAATATATGCCAGTGGTTAACGATTTGAAAAAGCAGGTATCTGCCAGGTTTTTATTATCAAACCGGCTCCTTAATGACTAAAATCTGAGCACAGGCTGATTGGATTTTAATCAATTTAAAACAATAAAAATTATTGAAAACTGTTTTGCAGAAGTTGAGCAAGCAGCATTTAATTTCGCAAATATAGTTCCGGGAATAGGTTTTTCCCCGGATAAAATGCTTCGGGGCGGATTGTTCTCTTATGGCGATACGCGAAGATATAGACCTGGTGTCAACCATCATCAGATACCGGTTAACGCACCAAAATGTCCTGCAAATAGTTATCATAGAGATAGACAGATGAGAGTAAATAACAATGCGGGTAGTGCTATAGGATATGAACCTAATAGCTATGGAGAGTGGCAGGAGCAACAAAGATATAAGGAACCTCATCTCAGCATAAGTGGTGTTGCGGATTGCTGGAATTTCAGAGAAGACGACAATGATTACTACTCAGCCAGGAAAACTTTTCAGGCTGATGTCTCCTGAGCAGAGCAAATCACTGTTCAGGAACACAGCGAATCTCTATGGGAGATGCTCCTATAGAGATTAAAATTCGACATATTAATGACTGGACAATGAAAAGTTTTTATAGAAAAAAAATACGGTACCTGGCAACAATAATATTGAGGTTCTTAAAGGCAGTTATAGCAAGAATAATAGAACAAAATATAACATCAGTGAATTATTGCTTGATAGGAAGACTGCCTTTACAATAACCCCAAGCTTAATATTTTAATACAAAATAGTAAATATGGATATGGCTAAATCTAATTATTTTCTAATTGACTCGAAAAACGAGTAATATAGATGGATGAACTAATCATAATTATTAAGCACTAATGCATAACATGCTCGCGGGCTTCAGCCACCATATAAAAAGACCCGGTGATACAGACTAAATCTTCTTCCCCGGCCATACTCATAGCCGCGTCAACCGCTTCAGTGATATTTTCAATCAAGGTAACTTTATCCGTAAACCTCCTGGCCTCATCTGCCAGCAGTTCCCAATCACCGGCTCTGGGACTGTTTGGCTTGGTGATTACCACTGCTTCAGCCAGCGGTGTTAATTCAGCTACTACCTTTGAACGCTCCTTATCGCCCAGCATGCCTAAAACCAAAGTTACTTTTTTAGAGGGGAAATAATCCAAAAGAGCCTGCTTTAAGCTTTGCACCCCGTCCAGGTTATGGGCGGCATCGATCAGGACGGTCGGTTTCTGACGCATAATTTCCAGTCTGGCGGGCCAATCGGTTTTAGCCAGACCGCTGTGCACTGCTTCTTTCGGTATAGTATAACCCAACTGCTGCAGTACCTCAATTACCGCCACAACACCTGCGGCATTGGTTATTTGATGTCGCCCCAAAAGCGGCAAGGTCAAATCCTCATAGTGGTTACTGTCAGTGAATATAGAAAATTTCTGTCCGGCAGTGGAAAACTCTTTCTGTTCCACAGTCACTTGGTTTCCGACAACAGTTAACTGAGCTGCTTTTTCCCGGCAGGCAGCCTCAATAATTTTTAGCGCTTCCGGGTTTTTGGCCGAGGTTACCACCGGAATTCCAGATTTGATGATGCCTGTTTTGACAGCAGTAATTTCCTGAATAGTATTACCCAAGTAGTCCATGTGATCCATGGCAATGTTGGTCAGCACGGAAACTACAGGCGTAATTACATTGGTGGAATCTATGGCTCCGCCCAGCCCGACTTCCAGCAGCAGCAGGTCAACCTTTTCCTCGGCGAAATAGAGAAAAGCCATGGCTGTACCAGCTTCGAATTCCGTGGGATGTTCAAAGCCTTCCCGAACCATGTCCTCCAAATGAGGGCGCAGCCTGGTGATCATTTTCGCTATCCGTTCCTGTCCGACCGGCTCGCCGTTAATCCTGTATCTTTCAGTATAAGAATGCAGGTGAGGTGAAGTAAACATACCCACGCGTAAACCGGCTTCTTTTAAAACGGCGGACAGCATGGCCGTAGTAGAGCCCTTGCCGTTGGTGCCGCCGATATGAATCGCTTTTATTTTAGTATGTGGATTGCCCAGGCGACGCAATAATTCTTCAATTCTTCCCAGACCAAAATTAAAACCGAACTTGGTTAAGTTCTCCAGGTAATTCATAGCTTCCTTGTATTCCAAGGCTATCATCTCCTCAAGGAATTTTCAGACTTCACATATGCAAATTATATATTCGTTGCGTGGATTAAAAAACCTTTTTATTTACCGGTCGCGTGGTTGTTTAAATTCATTTGGTAAAGCTGAAAATTCTTTTATAGTTGATTTAAGGTTTGCGATTAAGAGAGCCTTTTAACAGGCAAGCTATAATTGTATCTTTGTATATATCAGACCGCAACTGTAATCAAGAATCACTTTATAAAATTGTAAGGGTGGATGAGAAAATAGTTTGATCCGGCAATAGCCTGTTTTAGTCTTCCGTTGAGACTTTCTAATTATGAGTTATTTGAGAAATCTGAAAATATTTAATGGAGCCTTTTATGTCGCTAAAAAAGTGGATTTCATTACCTGATAGGTTTATAATTTGACTTACAGCAGTAATTAGAAACAATAAAACAATGAGGTGATCCGGTGCTTTATGATGTTGCTTTACTGATTATAAGCCTGGGTGTAATTCTGGTTGCTGCCGGGCTTTTTACCAACGGTGTTGAGTGGTTGGGGAGGAAAATGGGACTGACCGAGGGTGCGGTAGGCAGTATTTTGGCCGCTGTAGGGACTGCCATGCCGGAAACGGTTATTCCCATAATTGCTGTGCTCTTTGCCAGCGGTGAGTCCGCTCACGACATTGGCATCGGGGCAATTCTGGGAGCACCCTTTATGTTAAGCACTATTGCCTTTTTTCTTGTCGGTTTAGCTGCTGTATTTTACCGCCACAAGAGGAAAGAATACCCTTGGTTGAATGCCGATCCGTTAGTAATGCGCAGGGATCTGGGTTTTTTCCTAATCGTTTACAGTGTAGCTATTGCCGCTTCATTTTTACCTTCAGCGGGTAAATATGCATCAGCTGCATTTCTGGTTGCAGCTTATATCTATTTTGTCTATAAAACATTGACAGATGGCCGGGAGTGCGGTGAAGATGAGGCTTTGGCTGCTCTTTATTTTGCCCGGAATAAAGAAAAGCCACATACCGGCATGATTATTACTCAAGTTGTAATAGCTTTTATATTAATAATCATCGGAGCTAAGTACTTTGTTGACGGTATAGGCCGCATATCAACTTTACTGGGTGTACCGGCTTTTATCTTCTCCCTGCTGGTAGCTCCCGTAGCTACCGAACTGCCGGAGAAAGTTAACAGCTTTATCTGGATTGGCCAGAGTAAAGATACAATAGCCATGGGCAATCTGACCGGTGCCATGGTATTTCAAAGCTCACTCATCCCGGCTGTCGGCATTTTTCTGACACCCTGGGAACTCAGTCCCATTGCCATTTTAAGCTGTGTTTTAGCTATCATCTCAGCGCTGGCCGCCTATATAGCAGTACGCAGGCAAGGCCGTATGGACAGCCGCCTCCTGGCAGGCTTTGGCGGCTTATTTTACATAATTTTTGTGGGAGCAGTGGTTAGCGGACAGATAAAGTGAAGGTTATATTTTTTTTAACCATTAGTTGAAATTTTAAAATTATAATAGAAAAATATGGGAGGTAATAAAATGTCCCCCGAAGAAAAAATTAAATCCCTTGGTCTTAGCGTGCCGCCTGCGCCGCAGCCTGTAGCCGCCTATGTCCCGGCGGTAAAAAGCGGTTCCTATATCTACACCTCCGGACAATTGCCGCTGGTTGCAGGTGAATTGAAGTATACAGGCAAAATAGGTCAAGATTTAGTGTTGGAGGAAGGATATGAGGCGGCTAAAATCTGCGCCTTAAATTGTTTGGCAGCGGTTAAAAGCTTCACGGGCAGCCTGGATGAGATAGTCCAGATTATCAGACTGACTGGTTTTGTCAACAGCGGCCGGGGCTTTACCGGTCAACCGCAAGTAATTAACGGCGCTTCAGAGTTGTTAGCTGAGATTTTTGGCGAAAAAGGCAGGCATGCCCGTTCAGCTGTGGGAGTTAGCGAATTGCCGTTAAATGCGGCCGTAGAGCTGGAAATGATTGTGCAGATCCGTTAATCTTCAAGTTGACCATGCTTGTCATAAAGGTATAGAGGTGTTAAACTGTAGTATAGTGCTTGTACAGGTTAAGTTCTTGCTTATGTAATATAAAATATTGATGTGGGTGAATTAATTTATGGCCAAGATTAACCGAGGTGGGAGAAATAACTGGACCTTGTTTTTGCTGTTGATGGTCGGAGGAATATCGGGAAGTGCGGTTGGGGCTATGCTGGCTCCGAAGTTTTCTTGGCTGAAATCTGCCACGGCAATTGGTTTTCCCCCTACAACACTGGATTTGAGCTTCTTAGATGTTACTTTTGGTGTATCATTAGCCATTAATCCGTTAACAATTCTTGGTCTGGGTTTAGCCTATTTAATATATCAAAGGACATAAGGTGAGGGGGCATACCGTGCAACCAATCATACTGGCTTCATCCTCACCCCGGCGTCATGACCTGTTAAAACTGATAAAACTCCCTTTCGATACTATAGTTCGTGACGTGGACGAGAATATTGACGAAAAACTGACACCTGCCCAAAATGTCGAGTTGCTTTCCCTGCGTAAGGCTAGTGCGGTAGCGCAGGAATTAAGCAGAGGAATAGTTATTGGGGCAGATACCGTAGTCGTTAAGAACGGTCGTATTCTAGGTAAACCAAACAGCCGGCTTCATGCCGCTGAGATGCTGAAATTTCTTTCCGGCGGCAGCCATGAGGTTTGGACAGGTGTAGCAGTAATTAATGCTGCCGACGGTAGAAAGCAAGTTTTCAGTGAGAGAACGGAAGTTATATTAAAAGACCTGACCGGAGAGGAAATAGAAGACTATATAAATACCGGCGAACCTATGGATAAGGCCGGGGCTTACGCGGCACAGGGCATTGGCTGTGTGCTGGTGAAAGGTATCAGAGGTTGCTTTTTTAATGTAGTGGGTTTGCCTGTTTACAGGTTGGCGGAAGTTTTAAAAACATTTGAAGTGCGGGTATTTTAAAACCTTGCAGCGGGGTGTTTTTTTTGGAATCCGGTTACCGTTTAACCATTAGAGAAATGCCTGCCGATTTGCGGCCACGGGAAAGACTTCTTAATGAAGGGGTAGAAACTCTGTCTGAAATTGAACTCCTGGCCATACTGCTGAGAACCGGGACTGCTTCTGTTTCAGCTATCGAACTGGCAACCATTATTCTGACCGGTTTTCAAGGTTTAAGATCTTTAATGGATGCTACAGTGCAGGAATTAAATGAGATTAAAGGTATTGGTTTGGCCAAAGCCGCTCAAATAAAAGCCGCACTGGAGCTGGGTAAACGTATGGCTTTGAAAACTATGGAGGACAAGCCTCTTATTAAGAGTCCGGAAGATGTTGCGGGACTGGTTATGGAGGATATGCGCTATTTAGACAGGGAGTACTTCAGGGCCATGCTTTTAAATACTAAGAACCGCGTCTTGAGTTTGGAAACTATTTCAGTCGGTACCTTAAGTTCTTCCGCTGTGCACCCGCGGGAGCTATTTAAAATAGCAATTAAAAAGAGCGCGGCTGCTTTAATTCTCATTCATAATCATCCCAGCGGTGATCCGGCTCCCAGTAAAGAAGATATTGATGTGACCAAAAGGCTTGAAGAAGCGGGGAAAATTATCGGCATAGATGTCTTAGATCATATAATTATTGGAGATAATAAATTTGTAAGTTTGAAGGTAAAAGGATTATTCTAAACATTGTTTTGATTATTAGAATCCAGGAAAGGGGCCGCAAAATGCGAATTGGTCTGTTCTCCAAGGATATGGGGATAGATTTGGGTACCGCCAATTCATTGGTGTACGTAAAGGGCAAAGGTATAGTATTACGGGAACCTTCGGTTGTAGCAATTCAGAGGGACACGGGACAGATACTGGCGGTAGGGGATGAGGCGAAACAGATGATAGGCCGGACTCCCGGTAATATTATAGCTATTCGTCCCATGAAAGACGGGGTTATAGCGGATTTTGACATTACTCAGGCCATGATTAAGTATTTTATAAATAAGGCTCAACGCAGCCGCACTTACTTAATCAGACCAAGAGTGGTAGTGTCCGTGCCTTCCGGCGTTACTGCGGTGGAGGAACGTGCTGTGCGCGAGGCGGCGCTGCAGGCGGGAGCCAGAGAAGCTTACTTAATGGAAGAGCCTATGGCTGCTGCCATAGGCTCCGGGTTGCCGGTACATGAACCTACCGGCAATATGGTAGTGGATATAGGCGGTGGGACGACCGAGGTGGCTGTCATCTCTTTGGGCGGCATCGTTACCAGCAAATCAATACGTGTTGCCGGAGACGAAATGGACGATGCCATAATTTACCATGTGAAAAAGAAGTATAATTTACTTATCGGTGAGCGCACGGCCGAACAGATAAAAATTAATGTCGGCACAGCCTATGAATTAAATGATATAGAAAACGAAGAGATCCGGGGCAGGGATTTATTAACCGGTTTGCCCAAAACAGTGGAGATTACTTCTCTGGAAATCTACAAGGCTTTGTCTGAACCGGTAGCCACTATTTGCGATGCTATTAAAACAACACTGGAGCAGACTCCCCCGGAGTTAGCCGCGGATATTATGGATAAAGGGATTGTTATGGCAGGCGGCGGCTCTTTGCTGAGAGGTCTTGATCATTTGGTCAGTGAGCAAACAGGTATGCCGGTTCATATGGCTGATGACCCACTTCTGGCCGTAGCTTATGGTACCGGTAGGGTTTTAGAGAATATTAATTTATTGCGCAGGGTTCTGATTCAGCCAAAGAAATTGGCGTAAGTTAAAGGGGTGTTGGGGGGATTGCGCCGGTTGGTTTCTGCCAGGAATCTGGTTTTTTTATTAATACTGGTCGGGTTCACTGTTTTTGCTATGCATATAACAGCTCCTGGAAGAAGCAATTTAACTCCAATTGAGTCGATGCTCAAGGATACCCTGGCGCCGCTGCAAAAAGGTATTCTTCATTTGGGTACAAGCGCACGGGGTTGGATTGTTTTTCCCTTTAAAATGGCTTTTTATTCACGCGAAAACAAGCAGCTTAAAGAGGAAGTTGACAAACTTAAAGGACAGGTTCGCCAGATAAAGGAATACGAATTGGAAAATGAAAGATTAAGAAAGCTTTTAGATTATGAAAATGATAATAAATTGCAGGGTGCCGCGGTGGTTGCTTCAATTATTGCCAGGGACCCTGGCAACTGGTTTGGTACCTTTACAGTAAGCAGGGGCCTGGCTGACAGTGTAAAGGTAGACTGTACCGTTACGAGTCCTGCCGGTTTGGTCGGCAGGGTAATAGCTGTATCCAATCATACGGCTGAGGTGCTTTTAGTTACTGATCCCCGCAGCGGGGTTGGTTGTATTTTACAGGGTAGCAGGACTCCCGGTATCTTGGAAGGTGTAGCCAGCGGCTCGGGTACTTTAAATCTTATTCACCTGCCTGTGGCTCAGGATATAAAAAAAGGCGAGGTAGTAATTACCTCTGGTGTTGGCAGTATTTTTCCTAAAGACATACCTGTGGGAGAGGTGGAAAGTTTCTACAAAGAATCTTCAGGGTTATTTAAGACGGCAGTGATAAAACCTTATGTGGACTTTAACCGGCTGGAAGAAGTGATTATTCTGACCGGTAAAGTCCAGTTTCCCGAGAAACTCCCGGCGGAGGGGGATAATCCTTGAGAGTTTTTACGGTATTAATTATCTTATTAATAACTATGTTGATACAGTCGACAGTGCTGGGTTTTATCCGGGTGGGTGGAGTGCAGCCGGATCTGGTATTGCTTATCGTAATTCTTAACGCCTTCCTCCGGGGGTCAAAGGAGGGGGCTTTTTTAGGTTTTTTGGCCGGTTTATGCCAGGATGTGCTTAGCGGCAATTATATAGGTTTTAATGCGTTGGCCAAGATGGGTTCCGGTTATCTGGTCGGCTTGGCCGAGTCCAAATTATTTAAAGATAACATTTTTGTTTTGTTTGGGGTGACTTTTCTGGCGTCTGTGCTTTGCCAGATCATTTATTACCTTCTGTTAATTATTCTAGGTGTTATGGTCACGCCTTTCTGGGCTTTGCTCAGGATTATTCTGCCTGTGGCTTTTTATAATACTCTGCTGGTTCCCATCTTTTTTAAACTCTTTTACCGTTCCAGAATCAGAGGTTTGTTTTCGGAAAAGGAAATGTAAAAAGAGGGTGAATTTACATGGAAAGCAAATTGAAAGATAAAAAAATGAAAATGTTCCTCTTTATTTTGTCGGGCATCTTTATAATACTGATTCTTCGTTTATCTTATCTGCAGCTGGTGCAGACGGACAGATTTCAGACACTGGCCCGTGAGAACCGCATCAGGATTAACCCCATTAATGCTCCCAGAGGGGAGATTTTTGATCGCAAAAACGTGCGGCTGGTGGGCAACAGGCCAATTTATACCGTATCCCTGGAATACCTTGGCATAAAGGACACCAGTAGTGTTGTAAAGCGTCTGGCCAATATTTTAGGCATAGATCCAAAATCCATTGAGGATAAAATCAATGCTCAGAAACTGAAGCTTTACCAGCCGGTGGAAGTAGCTGTTGATGTTCCGGTGGAAACGTTAACTAAAATTGAAGAGAAGCGCCTGGAACTGCCAGGTGTAATTATAGATGTAGAGCCTGTGCGCGAATATCCTTTCGGCAGTTCGCTGTCACATGTGCTGGGATATGTTCAGGAAATTAAGGAAAAACAGTTAGAGGAGCATAAGGATGAAGGCTATGTTCTGGGGGATGAATACGGCCAATCCGGCCTGGAAAACCAGTATGAGAAATACCTGCGGGGGGGTAAGGGTGCCAGGCAGGTTGAAGTGGATAATATGGCCAGGCCGGTACGTGATTTAGGTGTTAAAGCACCTGTTCCCGGAAGCAACCTGCAGCTTACCATTGATTCAAAATTGCAGGAAGTTGCCGAAAAAGGCCTGGCTGATACTGTTGCCAAGGCTCAAAGGCAGGGTTTTCGGGATGCCAGAGCAGGAGCCGTAGTTATGCTGGATGTTCATACCGGGCAAGTACTGGCTATGGCCAGCTGTCCCTCCTATGACCCGGCTAAGTTTACCGGGAGTATGACCCAGGCCGATGTGGATGCAATATTTAGGGATCCGACCAGGCCTTTTTTCAATAGGGCTCTGGGTATTTACCCACCTGGTTCTACCTTTAAAATGATCGTGGCAGCTGCCGCTCTGGAGGACAAAATAGTAAGTGCCACATATGCAATAAATGACCCGGGACATTTCAGAAATAAAACAGACTGGAATCCTGCCGGGCACGGCCGGGTTGACATGCGTAAAGCCATACAGGTTTCCTGTGACGTTTATTTCTGGCAAATAGGCCTTAGTGTAGGAGTTGACAGGATAGGTAAATTCGCCGCAGACTTTGGATTGGGCCAGTTGACAGGAATTGACCTGCCGGGTGAGAGCTCCGGGGTAGTGCCTACACCTGCCTATAAGCATGATAAGTGGAAAAGCCTTTTGGATAATAAGTACGGCCCGGAAATTCAATCAATAAATGAAAAGTATGACGACTTAATTGCCAAAGCTTTTACCGAAGAGAATAAGGAGAAACTGCAGGCGGAAAAAGATAAGGAATTAAAAGCTGTGGAGCAAAAATACGCTGCGGATCGCTATGCCTGGGAACTGGAATGGCGTGAATATGATACGCTGGATATGTCTATCGGACAGGGTGACAACCAGTATTCTCCCATCCAGCTGGCCAATTATATATCGGCAATTGCCAACGGGGGTACTTTATACCAGCCCTATATAGTCAAGAAAATTACAGATTCCAAAGGCAGTGTGATTAAGGAATTCAACCCGGTGGTTAAACGGAAAGTTAATGTCAGCGAAGATAATTTGCAAATCATCAGGGAGGGTATGCATATGGTATCTTTGTATCCAAATGGTACGGCCGCGGGAATTTTTGCCGGTTTTCCTATTTCAGTGGCAGCTAAAACCGGAACAGCGGAAGTGCACGGCAAGGACAACCATGCCCTGTTTGTTTGTTTTGCCCCGTATGAAAAGCCGGAAGTAGCCATAGCCTCAGTTATAGATTACGGCGGTCATGGCGGTACCACTGCGGGCCCCGTGGTCAGGGAACTGCTGGCTGAGTATTTTCAAGTGAAAGATGGAACACGTCTTACCAATCCCACCAGTCCTGAATAAATAACGTATCTTTATAAAAAGATATGTCTCCTGTATAAGAAAACTGTACAATTAACCAATTAAAATAATAAATTTAAAAAAGCCAGTCTTTTTGTATTTTATTAGCAGGAGTTACTGGTCAATTGTAGAAATTATACAATCAGTTGTGGTTCGGGAGGATGATGGCAATGAATGCCGACGATTGTAGTAAAATTTTGACAGATGGCATATCTCATATCCGAGAAATGTTGCCTAATGGTATTGAAGATTTAGTGGATGAAAACACTATATTAATTCAACGAACTTTAAGATCCGGTCAGAGTATATATCATGACGGAAACGTTGTTCTGCTTGGAGATGTCAATCCCGGAGCCGAACTGGTGGCAGGAGGAAACATTATTGTTTTGGGTACCTTGCGCGGAGTGGTTCATGCCGGTGTAAACGGTGATGAGAAAGCTATAATCATTGCTTTTAAATTATTGCCTACCCAACTGCGCATAGCTAATCATATTACACGGGCGCCGGATGATGAGCAGGTTAAATCTGAACAACCGGAAATTGCCAGAGTAAAAGGTGGGATTGTTACGATTGAAGCTTTCCAAAACGGTGGTGAAAGGCAGAGAAAAGGCAGCTAATAGCCGCAAATCTGGATATTAGAGGGAGGAAAAATAATGGGAGAGGTAATTGTAGTGACTTCCGGCAAGGGAGGCGTAGGAAAAACTACCACTACAGCAAATATAGGTACCGGTTTGGCGGCGGTAGGACACAAAGTAGCCCTGGTGGACGCTGATATCGGACTGCGCAATTTAGATGTTGTTTTGGGTTTGGAGAACCGAATTGTTTATGATTTGGTTGATGTTGTAAACGGAAATTGCCGCCTGCGGCAGGCTCTGATTAAAGATAAAAGAATAGAAGGACTTCATCTTCTGCCGGCAGCCCAGACCAAGGACAAGACTGCGGTAACCCCAGAGCAAATGCGTGACCTCTGTGCCGAGCTGGCCAAAGAGTTTGAGTATGTGGTTGTGGATTGCCCGGCAGGTATTGAGCAGGGATTTAAGAATGCGATTGCCGGGGCAAGCACCGCTTTGGTGGTTACTACTCCTGAGGTTTCCGCAGTGCGTGACGCCGACAGGATTATAGGTCTATTGGAAGCGGCTGAGCTTCGAAATCCGAAATTGATTATCAACCGTATAAGGCCCAAGATGGTCCGGCAGGGTGATATGATGAATATTGAAGATATGATTGATATTCTGGCTATAGAATTAATCGGCGTAATTCCTGAAGATGAAGCTATTGTTGTAACGACCAACCGGGGAGAGACCGTAGTGCAGGGTAATGGTACCAAATCCGGACAGGCCTACCGCAATATAGTGCAGCGCATCAAAGGAGAAGATATTCCTTTTATGAACTTGGAAGAAAGTGAAGGTTTTGTAAGTAGGATCAAAAAGTTTATCGGGCTTAAGTAGTCTTATAAAAATTATTAGTTGCTTGGAAGGGGGGGGATGACTGTGTTTGAGTTTATCGGTAAGCTGTTCAATAAAGAAAGCACCTCCAAAAATGTAGCCAAGGAGAGGCTGCGCCTGGTGTTGATCCATGATCGGGCAAGTATATCACCTCATTTGCTGCATACCCTAAAAGGTGAGTTAATCAGTCTCATATCCAAGTACATGGAAATTGATGAAGATGCTTTAGAAATTACTTTGGACAGTGAAAATGATTCCGTGGCTCTGGTGGCAAATATTCCGGTGAGAAGCATGAAGAGAACGGCAAACGGTGCAACCTAAAAAAACCCCGTACGGGGTTTTTTTAGGTTGCACCCTGGGAAATTATGTATTGCTTAAGGTGATTTTCTTGTGGGATAAGATTTATTAAAAAAAATTTTTAAATATGGTATAATGATATGGTTTTAATTTTTTCTACTGAAAGCGGTGGTTGGCTTGAGTTACAATAGACTATTGAGGAATCTCGATTATACATTAATTCTAACAGTTATCCTAATCCTGGCCTTCAGCCTGGTAATTATCAGCAGCGCCACTCATGTTACCTCTGCTGTCGGTGATCAAAGTGATTCTTATGACTATGTTAAGAAGCAGCTTATCTGGATCTTGATGGGTGTTGTTGCGGTCATTCTGGTTATGATGGTCCATTATGAGAATTTTGTTAATTACAGTAAATTTCTATACGGATTAAATCTGGTCATGCTGGCTTCCGTACTTGTTCTGGGCCACACAGCGATGGGAGCTCAGCGCTGGATTGCCATGGGACCTTTTATATTCCAGCCCTCGGAATTTGCAAAAGTGATAATTATTATTACTTTTGCTGATTTCCTAACCAAAAGAGATGGGAGATTAAAAAGATTTAGGGACTTATTTCCTTGTTTTGCCTATATAGGAATACCCATGCTATTAATTTTAAAACAACCGGATTTAGGCACCTCACTGGTCTTTATAGCCATTATGTTTGGTATGTTGTTTGCCGCGGGCGCACGTCCTGCACATCTGCTGCTGATTATCGGCGGAGGGGTATGCTTCATCAGTATCTGGCTCTACGCCCATTTTAATTTTGGAGTCTGGATACCTCTTGAGGATTACCAAATAACCAGGTTGACTATCTTTCTGGATCCCTGGAAGGATTGGCAGGGTGCCGGCTATCATATGATTCAGTCACAAATTGCCATAGGTTCAGGAGGACTTTGGGGTAAAGGACTTTTTAACGGCAGTCAAAGCCAGTTGAATTTCCTGCCTATTCAGCATACTGATTTTATTTTTTCCGTAGTAGGTGAGGAGCTTGGTTTTGTGGGTACCGTTACTCTGCTGGTCATGTTTTTCATTGTGGTTTACCGGGGTATTCAAATTGCGAGTGAGGCCAAAGATACCTATGGTAACTTGCTGGCAATAGGTGTGGTATCCAAATTAGCCTTTCATATTATGGTTAATGTCGGTATGACAGCCGGGATCATGCCGGTAACCGGAGTCCCGCTGCCGCTTTTCAGCTACGGGGGCAGTTCGATGCTGACTAATATGTGTTCCTTAGGCATATTGTTGAATATATACATGAGAAGGCAGAAACTGATGTTTTAAACTTACCTGCGAATGTATCCTTGGCGGCAGTTTTAGGCAATATAAGTATAGTTGTTCAAATATATAAGATGCGGGTGAGAGCTATATGACCGAGGATAATGCGGTAAGAAAAATTATTAACAAGAATATTAACTGGTCAGGTGTAGTTACAGTACCGGTACTTGGCTGGAAACCCAACATATATGCCAGGGTTGAAAAACTGGAACCAACAATAGCCTGGCAGAAAAATGTTTTGCAATTAAATGTCGATATAAAGTTGTTTGTTGTCCATGATGAGGAAAATGAGCAGGAGCTGAATGAACACTCCGACGAAAAAAAAATTTATACCAACATTATTCAAGTATCCGGTTATGTGAATATGCATCACAATATGACAACAAAGGATATTCAGTATGTAAATCATAAACTGATAGTAGAGAAAGCAGCAAACCGTCCCGGACAGGTTTATGTCAAAGGGGTCGTTGAACTGGAGATAGGCTATATAGCCAGAGCAACCCTGATGGGCGCGGTTAAGGAATTTTTAACCAATTCACCTATTCGCGATGCTTTGATTAGCGTTCAGGAATTGGAACATGGAGAAACCATGTTCACTGCCACAACAGGCAGTGAAGGCAAATATAATTTCAGTGATATAAAAGCCGGTACCTTTCGGGTAGTGGCTTCAGCCGAGGGATATGAGCCCAAGGACAGTATAGCCGTGGTTATGCTGCACGACAAAGTTGATTTTGTACTGCACAGAGAAGTGTAAGGCATATTTCCCCCCTCCGGACAATATACTTTATTGTCCGGCTATGAAAAGTTAGGGGGGACAGGCAGTGAAAAAAATAATATATGGGTTTAGAAACTGGCTGCGCAGAAGAAGGAAGCCGTTATACAGCAGTGATGATTGGGGAGCTTATGCTAATCTGCCCCAACCCGGGAAGAGTTGTGCTAAGAAAAAGACTTTCGGCAGGCGATTGTTTTCGAGAACTGTTTGGGCTGCGGTAATCCTCTTATCTATATTGGCTTTGCGGGAGCTGCCTGACCCGCTGGGACAAAAGATAAAAACCGATCTGCGCTATTTACTGACCACTGAGTGGGATTATCAGCCTGTAGTGCAAAAAGTTGTGCAGTTGGGACTCAGATTGGCCAATGTGGACAGCAATGAAATAACGGTACCCGTATTTGTTCCGCAAAAAAACAGCCATGGTTTGCCCCTGCCGGTTTCAGGCCGTCTGGTAAAGAATTTTGGCTGGGTAAAAGATGATCTGGACGGTATGGAACGTTATCATGCCGGAATTGATATTGCCACAGGCGAGAAGGCCCTGGTACAGGCGGTAATGGATGGTGCCGTGAAGAAAAGCGGCAAAGACGCTTGTTTGGGGGAATACCTGCTTTTGGAGCACAACAACGGGATTACCACCTTATACGCCCAGCTCCAGAATATTTCCGTCAAAGAAGGCGATCAGGTTAAAAGCGGGCAGGTTATTGGTGAAGCCGGTACTGTGGGAGATATAAAAGGTTTCGGTCTGCACTTTGAGATGCGGGAAGACAAAAAACTGGTTGATCCCCTAAAAAAACTGCAGTTTTCCGGGCAGGCCTGGTAGGGGGACGCAGACATGAAACTGGGTAAATTTTATGGCGTAGCTATATATGTCAACCCCTTTTTTTTGGCCATGCTGGTGCTGTTTTTTGCAGCCGGGGTTTTAGGACACGGGCTGGTTTCCTTTGCGGCAGTGCTCTGCCATGAGCTGGCTCATGTTATAGCTGCCAGGCGTATGGGTATATCGGTTTCTGAGGTGGAATTGCTTCCTTTTGGCGGGGTTGCCAGGATGGGCTATGATTTGGTTCTGGAGCCGGAAAAAGAAATATTAGTGGCGCTGGCCGGTCCTCTCAGTAACTTCGTACTCTTTGCCCTTGGCTTGGCATTAAAGAACTACGGGATCTGGGAGGAGCAGTTGGGGCCTTATTTTTTGCAGACTAATCTGACCATAGCTCTTTTTAATCTGCTGCCTGTTTTGCCGCTTGACGGTGGACGAGTTTACCGGGCCGTGTTGGCCGGCAGTATCGGTTATAAGAAGGCAACTTATAGGGCGGCTACATGGGCCCAGGCTTGGGCTGTAGGGATAGTATTGCTGGGAGGATTGGGCCTGGCTTACAGGTACTGCGGTCTGGATGTGCCGGTAGTTGGCCTGTTTCTCTTTTATGCTGCGGCAAAAGAAAAACGAATGGCTCCTTATTTGTTTATTCGTCACTTGTCCCATAAAAAAAATGAGCTGATCAGATCCGGTGTTTTGCAGGCTGAACAGTTAGTGACTTTTGAGCATGCTCCATTGGGGGATATTGCACGCTTCATAGTGCCGCAAAAGTTTTATTTAGTCATGATGCTGGACAGAAACTGGCAGTATAAAGGGACTTTAACCGAAGCGGAGATAGTTGATGCCCTGCTGCTGCACGGCCTGGACTTTCCCGTTGGAAAAATTAAAAGGTAATTTTTTAATTAGAAAGGGTATTTAACTATTGATGTAGAATAAATACAGTTTTATACTAGGAATATATTCCCGCCCGAATAGGGCAATAATAGGAATACAGGTTCTGGCTTGTATGTTGCAGGAGGAATAGCAAAAGTGGGTATTACTTCACTGGATAAAATATTGTTAAAAGTCCAAAAACCGGCCCGCTATGTTGGCGGCGAGTGGAACAGTATAAGAAAGGATTGGGACAGCGTTGCTGTCAAAACAGTCTTTGCCTTCCCCGATGTTTATGAAGTGGGCATGTCCCACCTGGGTATGCAGATCATCTATCATGTGGTGAACAGCCGCCAGGATGTTTTGATGGAGAGAGTATTTGCTCCGTGGCTGGATATGGAGGAGCAGTTGAGGCAAAACAGTCTGCCCTTATTCAGCCTGGAATCGCGGCATCCCCTGCGGGAGTTCGATATTATAGGCTTTACTTTACAATATGAGATGTCATTTACCAATATCCTGAATATGATTGACTTGTCGCAGGTACCGCTTCGCTCCTCTCAAAGAGGAGACGCCGATCCGTTTATTATTGCCGGCGGTCCCTGTGCCTATAACCCTGAGCCTTTATCCGACTTTATCGATTTGTTTGTCATAGGTGAAGGAGAAGAGGTAATAGGGGAACTGCTGGATTTGTATAAAGAATGGAAAGCAGGTGCTGACAGGGCCGGGCGAGCCGATTTTCTCAGGCTGGCTGCCGGCATTCGGGGTATTTATGTGCCCTCTCTTTATCAGGTTAAATATAACGAAGACGGTTTTCTGGCTTCAGTTGAAGCGAAGATGGAAATCCCCGGGCCGCCTGTTCCTGCCAGGGTTACTAAAAGATTATTGAAGAACTTTGATCAGGCGCCTTTTCCGGTCAAACCTGTTGTGCCCAATCTGGGTGCGGTGCATGACAGGATGATGCTGGAGGTTTTTCGCGGCTGCACCAGGGGCTGCCGCTTTTGTCAGGCCGGGGTTATTTACCGGCCGGTGCGGGAGAAAAAACCTGATACACTGCTGCGGCAGGCGGAGCAGCTGGCCAGGAACACCGGTTATGACGAGATTTCACTGACTTCTCTCAGTACAGCCGACTACTCGCAGGTTAAAGAGGTTATTACGGATCTGCTGAACAGGCATGCCGGTAAAGGTATTAATATTTCTCTGCCCTCACTCCGGGTAGATGCCTTTTCCCTGGAAATGGCCCGCCAAGTACAGAAAGTGCGCAAGTCGGGTCTCACCTTCGCCCCTGAGGCAGGCACCCAGCGGCTGCGTGATGTGATTAACAAAGGTGTTACCGAGGAAAACCTGATCGATGCCGTTACAGGTGCTTTTGGTGCCGGATGGTCATCAGTTAAATTGTATTTTATGATTGGACTGCTGACAGAAACAGATGAGGATTTAGACGGTATTGTTTCAATGGCCCGCCGGGTTGTAGAGACTGGTTTGGCCCAGCGAGTTCCCAGGGGGCGCCTAAAGGTTACTGTCAGCGCCGCTTCTTTTGTACCTAAAGCGCACAGTGCTTTTCAATGGGAACCCCAGGACAGGCTGGCTGAAATAAAAAGAAAGCAGCGCTATTTAAAAGAAAAACTGAGGATGCGCGGTGTAGTATTTAACTGGCACGAGCCGGAGGTCAGCTTTTTGGAAGCTGTATTTGCCAGAGGTGATCGTCGCCTGGGCGCGGCCCTGGAGAAGGCCTGGGAGCTGGGTTGCCGCTTTGACGGCTGGACAGAGTGCTTTAAATATGAAAAGTGGCTGGAAGCTTTTCGGTTAGCCGGCTTGGACCCGGAGCATTATGCTTACCGGCGTTTTGCCTACGAGGATATATTGCCCTGGGATCATATAGACTCAGGGGTAAGTAAAAAATATTTAGCCCGGGAGCACCGTCAGGCACTGGAACAGAGCCTGACCGGCGACTGCCGCCATGAGAAATGCTCCGGTTGCGGGCTTTGCCCGTCGCTGGAGGTAGATTTGGAAATAGCCGGGGGAAAATCAGTCCGGGCCGGCTATAACGGGGGTGCAAATTAATGGCTCGTTATAGAATAATGTTCAGTAAATTGGGCCCGGCCAGGTATATTTCACATTTGGATTTAATGAAGGCTTTTGAGAGATCGCTCAAGCGCGCCGCTCTGCCGGTAGCCCTGACCCAGGGATTTAATCCTCACCCGGTGATGAGTTTTGCCGCTCCTGTGCCTGTAGGCATGGACGGGGAAAAGGAATACCTGGATATGGAACTGACAGAGGCTATAAATTCGGAGCAGGTAAAAGCAGCGTTAAGGGATATGTTGCCGGAGGGCCTCGGCGTGAAAAATGTGCGGCAGGTTGATCAGGCCGCGCCTTCTCCCATGGCAGTGGTAAACAGGGCTTCCTATGAAGCGGTCGGCTGGGAGACGGATTTATCTATAGATGAATTGAATTCAGCTATTAATGAGTTTCTAAACAGCCAGCAGATAATCATAGAGAGAAAAAACAAGAAAACAAATACTATTAAGGCAGTTGATATACGACCGGGTATCTATAGTATGAAAACCTCTGTTTCCGAACAAGGTGTGCCGCAGCTGAAGCTGGAACTTGCCATCGGCAGTGCAGCCAATGTCAGACCCGAGGATGTCATTTCTGCTTTATCGCGCTTCAATCCGCAAACGGATTTAACAGATGCGTTAATACGCCGGACAGGTTTATATGTCAAAAATAATGACGGCATTAAATCGCTTTGGGAAGTTTAAGCTTGTTTAGGTGTCCGGTATTGCTAAGAGGAGCTGAAAGAAAAAGTGTTAAAAGAAATAGTAGTCAATGTGGGTGAAGAGGAAACCCGGGTGGCCGTGCTGGAAGACAAGGTAACAGTCGAAATTTATATAGAGAGAGCAATTAACCAACGTTTGGAAGGTAATATTTTTAAAGGTAAAGTGGAAAATGTTCTGCCGGGTATGCAGGCCGCTTTTGTAGATATCGGTCTGGATAAAAATGCCTTCCTTTACGTGGAGGATGCGCTTCCATCCCGTAATCCCGAAGAAAACAGAAACAGCCTGGATCTTTGTGCCAATATAGGTGATGTGCTAAAACAAGGCCAGGACTTAGTTGTGCAGATTGTAAAAGAACCTATCGGCACTAAGGGACCCAGGATTACAACGCATATAACCTTGCCGGGCCGCTATTTGGTTTTGATGCCGACAGTTGATTATATCGGTATTTCCCGGCGTATCGCCGATGAGCAGGAGAGGGAGAGGCTCAAAGAGCTGGCTGCGCGGGTAAAGCCCAGGGATATGGGCCTGATCGTGCGCACAGTAGCTGAAGGTGTCAGCGAAGAGGAATTGGCCCAGGATGTGAATGTGTTGGCTAAACTATGGCGCAAAATTATTAACCGTTCCAATCACGGCCCGGTGCCCAATTTGCTGCACAGGGATCTGGAACTGGTTCACCGTATACTAAGAGACATATTTACGGAAGACGTAGACCGGCTGATTATAGACTCCCGCTATGAATATGAAAGAGTATTGGAACTGCTCGATATAATCGACCCCCAGTTAAAAATAAAAGTCAGTGTGGATGAGAGAGAAAACCTCTTTGAAGAGTATGGCATTGAGATGGAATTAGAAAAGGCGGTCAAACGGAAAGTCTGGTTGAAATGCGGGGGATACCTGGTCATAGACCAGGCCGAAGCTCTGACGGCTATAGATGTCAACACGGGCAAATTCGTCGGCAGCACCAACCTGGAGGATACCGTGCTCAGAACTAACCTGGATGCCGCTCTGGAAATTGCCCGCCAGCTTCGCCTGCGCAATATCGGCGGTATTATCATTGTTGATTTTATCGATATGCTGGAGGATGAGCACAGGCAAAAGGTGCTGGAAGTACTGGAGAAAGAAATTAAAAAAGATAAAACTAAGACCAATCTGCTCGGCATTACCCAGTTGGGTTTGGTAGAAATGACCAGGAAAAAAGTGCGCCCCAGTCTCTCCGAAATGCTGCAGAAACCCTGCCCTTACTGTGAAGGGAGAGGAAAAGTACTGTCCGAGGAAACCGTAGGCATTTATTTTAAAAATGAAATCTACCAGCTTTCTCGCCAGACACCAGCCGACACTATACTGGTAGAGGCAAATCCTCTGGTAGCCGCGCGGCTGATTGGCAGCGGCGGTTCCAACCTGCGGGATTTGGAAAATAAGACGGGGAAAAACCTCTACATCAGAGGATCGGCCAACTATCACATTGAATCGGTAAAAATCAGGCCGCTTTACAACAAAGATGATATAGAAGCTAATATAGTACCTGTTAAAACAGGAGAAGTGTTGGAAGTCTGTGTGGAAGAGCCTCATGCCTCCAATATTAATGACGGCATATCCAGGCTAAACGGCTTTATCCTGGACATAGAGGGGGCCGGTTCTCTGGTAGGAGAAACAATCCCGGTGGAAATTATTAGGGTGCACCGTACTTATGCCAAGGCTAAGGTGGCCCGTACTTTTAATTAGCTTGACCGGAATGACAATTTGTTTAGTTTAGCAGTTAAATAGCTTTGGTCACAAAAATTTAGGGAAAATAAAGAATTAGAAGGTTCCTGTTAAAGGGGCCTTTTTATATTCTGAGGAATTGTACTTATGATGGATCTGTGGATAAGTCATTGTATAATCCAACTTTCAACCGGCATTTTTTCCAGCCCTCAAAGTCTTGAAAATAAAGGCTTAAGAGATATCTGAAAGTCTACACTACAAACGGTATTTTTATAGTACGGATTCAATAAAATCAAGACTTTGAAGGCTATTCAAGGTTGAACATGAGTATAATGAAGTACAAATTTATTGAACAAACAATGTTTGTCCCGGAGGAGGTTTGCTTTGATCATTTTAAAGCAAGGAACTTCGTGGATTCTAATCCTCTAACTTAACATCAGCCCCCAGTACACCCACAACAGTGCCTGTACGATCTCGTATAGGTACAGATATGGTTATGCAGGACTTTTTAGTTATAGCTGAAATATATTCCTCTGACATGTAGTTGTTGCCTGTTGCCGCTTGCTGCCACCAATCCCTCACCCTGGCATTGGCCAGGCCCGCAGCCGGTTCGGAAAAGACAAAGGAACCATCCGGGCGATTTGACCAGACTGCCTCAAAAACAGGGTTCTTGCGCAATAAACTCATTAAGGTTGTTTGATGACTGTCCGGATTCATTTCCTGAATAGAAGTGCCGGTTGAAACATCCCGCAGTATTTTTATCAACTGTTCAGCCTTTAATTTTTGCTTCTCCAGTAAAGCGGCATCTTTTTTTATTTTAACTTTGCTGCTGATTTCATGCAGCATGTTGGCCGCTTCCTTGAGCAGGTCGCCAACCTTGGTTATTTCCCCCAGGTTGCATTTTTGCTCATCAGCTGCTGCGCTGACTTGCTGCAGGTAATTATTTACCTCCTCGTTATTTCTATTGGTGACAGAAGATATATTCTCCATCTTGCCTGAAATAATGTTCAACATATCTTCTGCCTGAAGGGTACTCCTAACACCCTCCTCAATACTCTTTTTATTGCTTTCCAATTGACTGTTTACATTGCTCACATGCTCCTGAATCAATTTGAGTATGGACTCAGTTTCTCTAACAGCGGTAAAGGTATTTTCCGACAGCTTTTTTACTTCCTCCGCCACAACAGCAAA
The DNA here is from genome assembly GCF_000024205.1 of Desulfofarcimen acetoxidans DSM 771. Lineage (NCBI taxonomy): Bacteria > Bacillati > Bacillota > Clostridia > Eubacteriales > Peptococcaceae > Desulfofarcimen > Desulfofarcimen acetoxidans. The sequence goes on along the minus strand of NC_013216.1, from coordinate 3,527,696 downwards.
ACCCCGGCCGTATTCACCTGCGCGGGCAGCCTCTATCGAAGCGTTAAGGGCCAATAACCTGGTTTCGCTGGAAATTTCGGCAATAGTCATCATAATGCTGTCCACATTGCCCACCGCCGTTAATAGAGAAGAAATCAAGCTGGTTACTTGAAGAGACTCCTGACGAACATTCTCTATAGCATGACGAGCATAGAGCATTTCTTCTCTGCAAGCGGCCACTGCCTGAAGGTCTTCCTGTATTTGCTGCCGCATGCCTGCCGACATTTTTGCCAGTGAGCCGGCTACTACTTCTATAGTGGAAAAGTCCCTGGATACTCTCTGTGAATCGTCAATAGTCAGATTAATCTGTTCAACCGCAGCAGCTACTTGCTGAGCCGCCAGTTGTGTATTCCCGGTCATGCTGTGCAGCATTTCAACCGGGGTAACTATAGATTTGAGGATTTTCTCATATTCCCGGGGGTAATTCTTATCCCCGGAATTAAAAGTCTTCCCGGCGACAAGCTGTTCAACCTCTTTGCTTAATGAAGCAAGCGGCAAGCTGCTTCTTCTATGCCAGACGGTAAAAAGGATTAAAAACCATAAAGAGTTAATCAGCAGCGCAACTGCGGCCCAGGTGTCCCAGTGGCAAAAAGCTGCAAAAATTAATGCAGAGAGGCAGACAGGTAACAGAATATTCAGCCAGAATAAACGTTGACTAAACAATTTCAATCAACTCCTTTTAAAAAAAATTAAGCCCTAACTATTATAGTTAGGACTTCGTTGTCGCATTTCCTTTGACATCCTCATTGATGACCGGTAAAATGTATAAATTTTATTAATTATAATTTACTTCATCTGATATTACAAGACAATATTCCAAAAATTTATTTGATATTTTAATCAAACTTGCTTTATAATACTTTTTTACGGCGTTTATCGGCGGCTTTCTTTTTAAAGGCAGCTTTTCCGGCTACTCCCGGTTGGCGCCGGTTCTTTGTTTTTACCGCCGCTGCTCCAGTCTGAGGAGATTTCTTTTCACCCGCAGCCGGTTTTAATTTGCCCGCTCCGGAACCCGCTCTGGCCGGGCTTCTCTTACTGGTTTTTATAAGTTTTTGACCGTCGGCAGTGTATTTTTCTATGGCTGCGCCGGTACCCTGCTCAATTATGCGCAGGTACCTGTGCTCTCCGGGCAGGACAAAGGTAACTGCTGTTCCTGATTCTCCTGCCCGCCCGGTTCGCCCGATACGATGGATATAGCTTTCTAAATAATGTGAAATATCGTAGCTGTAAACATGTGTGACACCCTCAATATCCAGTCCCCGCGCGGCAATGTCAGTGGCAACCAACAGCTGCAGCCGGGCCGAGCTGAAACGCTTCATAACCTGCTGCCGCTTGGCCTGAGATAAATCTCCGTGCAGTTCATCCGCCGCATAGCCTCGCTGAATCAGTGCAGCGGCCAGTTCGCTGGCACGCTGCCGGGTATGACAGAATATAATAGCCAGGTAAGGCTGGTTTTCATCGATCAGGCGGCAGAGTTGAGTCAGCTTTTCTTTCTCTTCCAGTTCAATGACAATCTGTTTGATTTTGTCTAATATAACCTGCCGGCTCTGTATGCGAATATCTGCCGGTTTACGCATATAACGTGCGGCCAGAGCGCGAATCCTGGGCGGCAGGGTGGCCGAAAAGAGCATGGTCTGTTTTTTGACCGGTGATTTGCGGATGATTTCCTCCACATCTTCCAGAAAGCCCATGTGCAGCATCTGATCGGCTTCATCCAGTACAAGTTTGGAAACTCCGGACAAGGAGATGGTCTTGCGACGGATATGATCCAGCAGCCGGCCCGGTGTCCCGATAACCATATGTATGTGGCCCTTTAATTTTTTAATTTGCCGTTCTACATCCTGGCCTCCGTAGACAGACAGAATATTTATACCCAGCTTGTCACCAAGATTTTTGGCTTCACCGGTAATTTGCAGAGCCAGCTCTCTGGTGGGAGTAATAATCAAGGACTGTACCTGTGGTTTATTTACTTCAATTTTTTCTAAAACCGGCAGCAAAAAAGCCAGAGTCTTGCCGGTGCCGGTCTGAGACTGAGCCAATAAATCCTTTCCCGTCATTAAAACAGGTATGGCCTGAACTTGTATGGGAGTTGGCTCTGTAATCCCGTTTTCTCTTAAAAAGTCATTTATTTTACGCCGAATGCCCAGCAGTAAAAAATCCTTGGACACATTAAGACACCTCTTTTTTATCATTATAAACTCCTATTATACCAGTTTGTGCAAATAATTAATAGTGCATTCATTTTTGAAATGCTTATATATTTATTGATTGAAAAAGTCGGCGATTGTTGCTAAGATAATATAAGCATAGACGCAGGGGGGATGTACCGTGAGCATAAAAATTAAAGAACCTTATATGGTTGATGACTTAGTTGTATATTTTACTTCTGACAGTGAAGCTGTGGTAACTGACTATGATTGCCGCTTTGAATTAAAAGCCAGCATAAATCGCTGTGAGTGCTGTACCTACAGGTTTAATGCTTACCGCAACCCTGGTTTCCAATGCAGGCATATTAAAGCTATCAGGAAGTTATTGGGTTAAGAATTCTACCTTTGCGTTTTAAAGCGGGCAAAGGAGGGGCTGTTATGGCTTCAAAGAATGAAATAATTGCTCTCTTGCTGGCACAAAACTATGAGCAACTGGCTAATCTGGTTTCCCAAAAAAGAGGTCTTCTGCAGTATTTGCAAAGGCTTTTATATAACCGGGGAGAATTGATCTGCTGGCGGGCTATTGAAGGAATCGGGTGGGTAGCGGACAGATTAGCCGGGGAAGATCCCGAATTTGTCCGGGATATGCTGCGCCGCCAGATGTGGTCGGCTAATGATGAGTCGGGCGGCATAGGCTGGAGTGCTCCCGAAGTAATGGGAGAAATAATCTACCACCGGCCGCAGATGTTTCAAGAATTTGCTTCCATAGTGATTTCCTTTCTGGATGAGACCATGCTGCGCCGGGGAGTGGTCTGGGCTGCGGGAAGAATGGCCCAGGCTCTGCCGGAGCTGGTGAAGGAAGCAGTACCCGAATTGTCTTCTCTTTTGGAGGACCCTGATCCGGTAATTCGGGGCTATACAGTTCGCTTTCTCTCAATCATGGGAGAGCAAATAGACCCGGTAAAGCTGCAAATGCTGGCGGCAGATGAAGGCGTGCTGCATGTTTATGAAAACGGTGTTTTAACTGAGACGACTGTGGGCAGTTTGGCTGGAGCAATGAAAATGCTTCAATAATGGTTTTCACTATATCAGTTAGTTTAAATGAAGAGATTATGCGCGGGGATGTTGCTTCTCTGCCGGATCACTTTGAATTTTTCATGCTGAAACCACCCGAATGCAAGTTTAGGTGGTTTTTGTATTTTACGAAAATTGCGTATTTCGACATTCCAAACTGCTTTTGTGATATAATTAACAAAGCATGGATATGGTTTCACGAGTCGGCCGGTTTGTGTTGAGATTAGGGAGGATTTCTGGTGCTTGAAAGAAGAATAAAAACACAAAAGATTAAATCAGGTCAAAAAAAGCTGTTGAAAGCCTGGGAGAACTTTGTACTGAATAATAAGAGTAAAGGCATGCATGATATACCGGTGTTGGCAGACTGGGAAGAATGCAGAAAACTCAAGGCTAATCCTTTGGAATTTGATTATAAACACATACTTTCCAAACAGGAGCTGGATGACAGAATTATACGCAGGGCGGAATTTATAGAAGTCAGCCGTCCGCATCTGGATATTATAGAGCAAACGCTGAGAACTCAGACATCAACCTATGCTATCGTACTGGCGGATGAAGACGGTTACTGTATTGATTTGCGCTGTGAAAACAGGTGTGCGGGCAGCGGTGAGGAAATGTATACCAGATTGGGTGCCCGCTGTACGGAGAGCGATGTCGGCAACAGCGGGATAGGCACGGCGTTGCGCACCAGGAGACCTGTGGTGGTGGAAGGCAGGGAGCACTATAACAGGCAGTATCATATATGGACTGATGTGGGAGCGCCTATAAGCGATCCCTGTCAGCAGCTTACCGGAGTTCTGAGTATAGCCGTTATAAATGAATATGCCAGTCCGTACACTCTGAGCATGGCGGTGGCGACTGCCAAGGCCATTGAAGCCGAGCTTGTGGGTAGAGCATACCGGGAAAAAATTAGGGAGAAAAATAACGCCCTTTCTATATTGGAACAAAAATATAAATTTGTTCTCAACTCACTGAGGCGCGGAGCATTGGTAGCCAATATTGATTCCATAGTCAACTACTGCAACAATTCCGCCGCCGAAATTATGCGTACTAAACCGGAGAACGTAGTGGGCAAGCATTTAAAAGAAATATTTCAGCTGCCGGAACACAACCGGGTGATCAGCAATACTTTGCTTAAAGGTACGGGAGTAAAAAATTACCGTGTTACTACGGGATGCCTGGGTAATGATATAGAAATTGTTATAGATACGGATCTGGTTTTCGATGACGAAAAAAATATAATCGGAGTTGTGGCCATTTTTGATTCATTGACTGATTTGAAGGCGGGGCGGATTAATGATGACTCGGATAAAGTTAAAGGCTTGGAAGTGGAAACCAAAGAGGGACTAAAGCTTTTGGTTAAATGGAATAATCTTCGTCATGAATTGAAAATGGAGAAAAAAGTCTTTGCCAGAGAAGTTCTGCAAATACATCCTAACCAGTATTATGCCTATGAAAACGGTTCAAAAATCCCAACATTGCCAAACATTCTGAAGCTGGCCGGTCTGACGCAAAAGAGTGTGGAGGATATTTACAGCCTCTTGTGAGTATGAAACAAATCATGTAGTTTGTAATCGCTAATATAATTCGACTCATGGATAAAAGTACAGTAGTATTACTGTACTTTTTTTGTTTATTTTTAATTTCCAGGCAGGAAATCAGTAAAATTTGTGGAAATTAATTATTTATCGTTGATAAATGGCAGGATGAGCAGCAATTACTTAACTTAATGACAAACTACATGGTTTGTAAAAAAGAGTAATGCTTGCCTGTCTCACATTATAGTTATCGGAGGTATAAATATGGCCAGAGAAGTTGTTATTGTCGCAGCTAAAAGAACTCCAATCGGTGATTTTTTGGGATCTTTAAAAGACGTGCCCGCTGTTGATTTAGGTATGACAGCCGCTAAGGCTGCCCTGGAGCAAGCAGGAGTTTTGCCGGAGCTGGTAGAGGATGTGACAGCCGGCATGGTTTACAAGCAGGGGGTTAAGGGCAACCCGGCCCGGCAAATCCAACTTGGCTTGCAGATTCCTGTTGAGACTTGTGCCTGTACAGTGGAACAGCTTTGCGCGTCCGGCATGAGAGCTTTTGAAATTGCTGCTCAACAAATAATGCTGGGCAAATCTGAGATAAGTTTAACGGTTGGCCTGGAAAGCATGAGCAGGGTTCCCTATTTAATGTTGAGTGCCCGTGAAGGCATGCGTATGGGAGATTCCAAAATCTATGATGCGCTGACCCATGATGCATTGTTTGATGCTTTTCATAATTACCATATGGGGGTTACCGCTGAAAATATAGCTGAAAAATACTCTATTTCACGTGAAGAGCAGGATCAACTGGCTGTAACCAGTCATGAACGGGCCTGTCAGGCCATTGCCGCAGGTAAATTCAAGGAAGAAATAGTGCCTGTAGAGGTTAAGGGTAAAAAGGCTGTTACAGTGGTTGAGCATGATGAACATCCCCGGCAGGGCCTGAACATGGAAAATCTGGCTAAATTAAAGCCTGTGTTCACAAAGGACGGTACTGTCACAGCCGGCAATGCTTCCGGCATAAATGACGGTGCTTCCGCTATGGTGCTGATGTCGGCGGAGAGAGCCCGGGAGTTGGGAATAAAACCGTTGGCCAGGCTCCTGGCTACTGCAAATGTAGGCGTGCTTCCGGAAATAATGGGCATGGGACCTGCCCATGCCATACCTAAGGTATTGAAATATGCCGGTTTGACATTGGATCAAATAGATTATTTTGAAATTAATGAGGCTTTTGCCGCGCAGTTTCTGGGGGTAAACCGCGAACTGCAACTGCCTATGGATAAAGTCAATGCTAACGGTTCGGGTATTGCTATCGGGCACCCTGTAGGCTGTACCGGCAGCAGGATTTTAGTGGCATTGATATATGAGATGAGCAGGAGACAGGCCAGGTACGGTTGTGCATCCCTGTGCGTGGGTGGCGGTCCGGCTATGGCCGCTGTCATTGAAAGGCTTTAACAGAAAGCGGATAAATATTTTTTGACCGGTGGAAAGATGGCCGGTCCTTTATTTTACTCCGGGAAATTAGGCTTATAATGGATCTTTGGCTGTAAGAAAGCCGCTTAAGTCAACTTTCTTATCCGGTTAATTGTATTCGGTCAGTTTTTGCCGGTTGCTTTTTCTAACAATATAAGTGCGTTTTTTACGTGTTCTTCTTCTGATTCTACTCATCTTCGCCATTACATACCTGGCACATAAGCTTCCCAGCACGGCGCTTCCCAAAACATCCAGGGGGTAACATAAGCCGGCATAAACCCTTGAATAGCCAATCAGAGCAGCCAGCAGAAAAACAAAGATTTTATAAATTTTTTTTTCACAGTTAGACAGCAAAACAGTTACGGCAGCAAAGGCCAAGGCTGTTTGCTGGGAAGGGAAGGAATATCCTGCAGGTTTGTCTGCCAGCAGGTTTGCCAGGGGTAAAACATCGCTGATGGCATTAAATGGCCTGGGTCTGTGGACAAGATAATTTAACCCCTGGGAGAAAGCAAAGGCCAGAAGCATGGATATACTGCCCAGAAAAAAAATTTTGCGTCCTTTTAAGCTGTGAAAAGCCGCCAAGTACAGCATTAATAGCAGCCAGATTAACCCGCCCTGAGCCAGGCAGTTGATCCATGGCAGCAGGTGATCCAGTATGCTTATTCTTTCAAAATAAACAACATGCTCCAAAAGCAGGCTGTCCAATTCCAGCAGTTTATTTAAGGAAGAAATCATTCAACCAACCTCTGTTTATACTTATAATGAGAAGTAAATAATAAGTCAATTGTACCACGAAAAACGTAAAATAGTACCTGCAAGAATTAAAACAATGTTTTAGAATACACTGATATTTTAAAATAATCTTCAGCTGCACACTGTTGTTCTCTCAGGGTAAGTTGTTTAGTAATGCTTTACAGTTGCCATAATCAGGCCGCTGTGCTATGATATCAAATGCATGGGTACTAGCCGTGAAATTAGAAAATTAGTTGGTAGAGCATTTTCAGTTTGCAGTCATTATTATCTAATAAGGAGGCTTCCCAATGAAATTGCAGTTATCAAAAGCGCAAATGTGGATTGCGGCAGCAATACTGGTTATCTTGCTTGCTGCAGGTGGCTATAAAGTTATGCATAAGACGGGTGAATCGGGTATTGCTCCAAATTCCGGCGGTACCGGTACAAACGCAGCCGATTCCGTTCCCGGCGCCAATCAGGCTGCGGATAGCAAATACCCCGGTATTACAACCGTTACCTCAAAACAGGAATTTATCAGCAAGCATGAGAACTGGATTAACCGGTTGGATGAAATCGCTCAAAAAGTGAATGTTGCCTATGGCGGCTGGAGCAGCGGTAAAATAAAAACTGATGAATTCCTGAATACCTGTGGGACTTTGCGCCAGGAAATTAAGATCTTGAATAAGGAGACTGACCTGTATACAGAATATAATTTAAACCGGGCAGACCAGCAGAGTGTTAATTATACCGCGGTTATTAAGGGTTATGCTCATGCCAGTAAAGACGTCAATGACTTTTTGGAATATGCGTTCAGATCTTCTGATGAAAAAATTAAAGACCGGTATGCCAATTTAATGGAAACCAAATACAAAAATGATTTAGCACAGTTGAAAAAAGATATGAAAAGCTAATGAAATAAATTCCTTAAGGATAATTTCCTATATTGAGAAATAAAACCCTGTCCTTGATTTTTCTCAAAGACAGGGTTATTTTACTTTTTATGGGAGTTTTATAATTATACTGCCATAAGATATGCCTCATTATTTCTTGTTTTAAGCTTAAGACAAGGTTGCGGGAGATTTCGAAATATCAGAAAGCGCTTCGCCCGCTTCATCCTGATAAATACTCTGTGCGGCTATGTCTCCAATGGCCACTATACCGGTCACCTGGTTATTCTCTACAACAGGCAAACGGCGAATTTGTTTATCTGCCATTAACTTGGAAGCTTCATTCACGTCCATTTGCGGTGCAGCCGTTATAACTTCCTTGGTCATGACTGCTCCTACCTTGGTAGTTGCGGCATTGGCACCTTTGGCGGCTGCTCTGAGAGTAATATCTCTGTCAGTTAACATTCCCACACACTGGCCGTTTTCTACCACGGGTAAAGAACCGATGTTGTGCTGGCTCATAAGCTGCGCCGCTTCCGCAACGGTCTGCTGAGGCGTAATGGTTGCAACATTTTTGCTCATAATTTCCTGAAGTGATTGTGCCATAATCAATCCTCCTTCATTAAATTTGCTGGAATCTGTTTCATAGTTAGAATTCCCGTTAAAGAGGGAACTTTATTCATCAAACTTAACTTGACAATAATTTAATATATGTATAAAATAATGAGATGTAGGTTAGCAGTAACCTAGCTACCGCTCGGATCGGGTTTTAAAAGGGATATCCCTACCTTATTGCCGGCGAGTCCTAAAAAATGGGGGTAGAAAATTTGTACGCTATTATTGAAACAGGCGGCAAACAGTTTAAGGTGCAGGAAGGCGATACCCTGTACATTGAAAAACTTACTGCTGAAGACGGCGAGAAAGTGGAAATTGAAAAAGTACTGGCTGTGGAGAAGGACGGGCAGCTTACCGTTGGTTCCCCTTTTGTAGCCGGTGCAAAGGTAGTTCTCAACGTAGTTCGCCAGGGCAAAGGCAAAAAAATCATAGTTTTTAAGTATAAGTCCAAGAAAAATTACCGCCGTAAGAAAGGTCACCGTCAGCCCTTTACCCAGGTTACAGTAGAGAAAATACTGGCCTAGCAAGTTCATAGGTTCGTAAATATAACTGATTTTCCTTATAGTTTAATTTCGATGGGGAGGTGAGTCTTTTGGCTCATAAGAAAGGTGTAGGCAGTTCACGTAACGGCCGGGATTCCAAGCCTAAAATGCTGGGCGTAAAGTGTGGTGACGGTCAATTAGTGACTGCCGGAAGTATTATTGTTCGTCAAAGAGGAACTAAGATTCATCCTGGGCGCAATGTCGGCAGAGGTGGCGATGACACTCTGTTTGCCACTGCTGACGGTTTTGTAGCCTTTGAGCGTAAAGGTCGCGACAAAAAGCAGGTTTCTATTATTATACCGGAAGCCGCTGTTTAAATTCTTAGCCAACCTCCTTAAGAGAGGTTGGTTTTTTTACTACAGACCTATTCCAACTTTGAAAGGCGGTTATTTTTTGTGCAGATAAAAGATTTGCTTAAAGTAATCCAGGCTCAGCGGCATGATTTTCTTAATCACCTGCAAGTTATTTCAGGATTGGTGCAGCTGGGCAAAATCGACCGTGTAAACGAGTATATAGGTGAAGTATGCATGAATATGGGGTTAATGAGTTTAGTTAACCGGATTAAGATTCCGGAAATTTCCGCGGCGTTAATGATCGGGCATAATCTGGCTTTTGAGCAGCAGGTTCAGGTTGAATACAGATTGGAGGACGAGCTTGGCGATACAGTTTTGCCGGCCGAAATGTTGGCCGATATGCTGATACATATGCAAAAAATAATTTTTGACCTGGCAGCTGCCGCTGCTGAAGTGTCTACTGTCACTTTGATTATGGAGAGGCTCAAAAACAATTATATCTGCCGCCTTCAGCTTAAAATTCCGGACGAAATCCCGGCGGCCACTGAACAAATATTTGAGGAATTGCAGCAAATTGCAAAAGTTAACATGGGTTTAGATAACGGCAGACTGGAAATAACTAATCTTAATGATACATTGGAGCTGGCTTTAATTTTTAGAAAAGTTGATATAAATAAAATGAATGGGTGAAGCTGATGTTTTATGATCGGGCTAAGATTTATGTAAAGGGCGGGGACGGCGGCAGCGGTTGTGTGGCTTTCCGCCGTGAGAAGTATGTGCCGGAAGGCGGTCCCTCCGGCGGGGACGGCGGGCGTGGCGGCAGTATCATTTTTGTGGGGGACAGCGGCCTCAATACTCTGGTGGATTTTCGCTACCATAGCCACTATAAAGGCAACAGGGGTGAACACGGCCAGGGTAAAGACATGACCGGTCGATCCGGCGAGGATCGCACTCTACGTGTGCCTGTCGGTACGGTAATATATAACGCCGACACTATGGAGCTTGTGGCTGATGTTGTGGAACATGGCCAGAAAGTTGTGGTGGCCAGAGGCGGTCGTGGCGGACGAGGCAACGCCCGTTTTGCTACGCCCAATAACAAGGTCCCCACTGCTTATGAAAAGGGTGAGCCGGGCCAGGAGCGTTGGCTCAGGCTGGAATTGAAATTGCTGGCCGATGTCGGCCTGGCGGGTTTTCCCAATGCCGGAAAATCTACTGTCATATCGAGAGTTTCCGCAGCCAAGCCTAAAATTGCCGATTACCCTTTCACCACCCTGGTGCCCAATTTAGGGGTCGTACGGGTTAGAGAGGGAGAAAGTTTTGTCATGGCCGATATTCCCGGACTAATTGAGGGAGCCCATACAGGTTTAGGACTGGGACATGAATTTCTGCGACATCTTGAGCGCACTAGACTGATTATCCATGTTCTGGATATGTCGGGCTCCGAGGGCAGAGATCCCTTGGAGGACTTTAGGATTATTAACAGAGAATTGAGATTGTATAATGAAAAGCTTGCCCGTCGTCCCCAGCTGGTGGCAGCCAATAAAATGGATCTGCCTGATGCTGCAAAAAACCTCGATGCCTTTAAAGACGCCTTCAGCGGTAGTTATGAAATATTTCCTATTTCCGCAGTAACCGGAGAGGGCCTGGATCGATTAGTTTATCGGGTGGCGGAAATGCTCCCGGCCATTCCCAGAGAAGTGCTGCACCAAGCGGAAGAGGAAAAAACCTTCCGTTTTGAAAACAGGGACCGTTTTGAAATCATCCGGGAAGACGGCATGTTTGTGGTGACAGGCCAGGAAATTGAGCGGCATGTGGCTATGACTGACATGGAAAATGAAGACGCAGTGACCAGGCTGCAGCAGATTATGAGCCTGATGGGATTGGATAAGGCTCTGCGGCAGGCAGGGGCTAAAGAGGGAGATGAAGTTAAAATCGGAAATCTAGTCTTCGATTTTTCAGATTAAGCATTATAAATGCTGAGTACAAATTAGCTGTGAAATATGCTATACTGTTTTTCAGCAGGCTAAAAATGCGGGTGAGACAATGAAATTGAAGAACAGGGATTTTTCCCGTGTTAAGCGGTTAGTGGTCAAGGTTGGTTCCAGTTCACTGGCCCATGCTACCGGGAAATTAAATTTATATCAATTTGAGCAATTGGCTGTCCAGTTGGCTGATTTACATAATCAAGGCAAGGAAATTCTGCTGGTGACCTCCGGGGCAGTGGGGGCCGGCCTGGGCAAGCTGGGCTTGCGCCGGAGACCCAAGACCATGCCGGAGAAGCAAGCTGCTGCGGCGGTTGGCCAGGGCGTGCTGATGCAGATGTATGAGAAATTTTTTGCCGAATACGGGGTTACGGTAGGTCAGGTTTTGTTAAGCCGTGAAGATTTTTCTGATCGCCGTAGATTTCTCAATGCGCGTAATACCATGTATGCTTTGCTCGGTATGGGAGTTATCCCGATTATTAATGAAAATGATACCGTTTCCATAGAGGAAATAAGGCTGGGTGACAATGACACCCTGTCGGCTCTGGTTACCGGTCTGGTGGATGCGGAGCTGTTGGTGCTGCTTTCCGATATTGACGGTGTTTATACAGCGGATCCCAGAAAAGACCCTGCCGCCGTTATTATCAGTGAAATCGACGAAATCAATGAGCAGGTGGAGAGCCTGGCCGGCGGGGCCGGTTCGGGTTTGGGTACCGGAGGCATGACTACCAAGCTGCAGGCAGCCAAAATCGCTATGCGCTCCGGCGCGGCCATGGTCATAGCCAGGGCGGCCGAAAAGAATATAATTCGGCGCGTCGTGACCGGCGAACCTCTGGGTACCGTATTCTGTCCGGGCAACAAGCTGGACAATAAGAAACATTGGATTATGTACAGTTCAGCCGTGCAGGGTAAAATATCAATTGACGAGGGAGCGTCCCGCGCTCTGGTAAAAAACGGTAAAAGCCTTTTGCCTTCCGGTGTGGTCAAAGTGGAAGGTGTTTTCGAGATGGGCAATACGGTATGCATCAGCGGGCCTGACGGCAGGCAGATTGCCCGTGGCATTACCAATTATGCGGCTGAAGAATTAAAAAAAATAATGGGCAAAAAAACCTCAGAAATCGCCGTTGTGCTTGGCAGTAAGGACTATGATGAGGTAATACATAGGAATAACCTGGTGCTGGATTGTTAGAGAGCTGTTATTATATGCGGAGTCCGGTTTTGGTGCAGCATATGGAAAACCTGTATTGAATTATAAGTATGTGCAGGGCGATGATGCGGGAATTGCAAGTCAGAGACATTTTTTATACTGAAAGGAACGGTTGAAACAAATTGAAAGCACTGGGTATTATGGGTGGCACCTTTGACCCTATTCACTACGGACACCTGGTCGCAGCCGAAGGAGTGCGACACGAGTTCAAACTGGACAAGGTCATATTTGTCCCTTCCGGCAGGCCGCCGCACAAAGCTGACAACAGAATAACCGGTCCTACTCATCGCCTGGCCATGACCGAACTGGCTACCGCTTCAAACCCTTATTTTGAAGTATCCTCGCTGGAGGTAAACAGACCCGGTCTTTCTTACACTATCGATACGGTTTTAGACTTCCGTTCCATGTACGAACCGTCAGAGCTATATTTCATAACCGGCGGCGATGCTTTGCTGGAAATATTAACCTGGAAAGATGTGGACATGCTTTTTTCCCTGTGCAAATTTATCGGAGTTACACGTCCCGGTTATAGTTTTGATAATTTAGGTGAAAAAATACCGGGCCTTTCGGCAGACTACATAAACAAAATTCATATTATGGAGGTTCCGGCCCTGGCCATATCTTCTACCGATATACGCGGGCGGATCAGGAGCGGGCGCCCCATCAAGTATCTTTTGCCGGAAACAGTGGAGCATTACATCAGCAGCTGCCGTTTATACAGATAAGCTCTTCTGTTTTGCAAGCCGGTTTGGCGGCATGTTTTTTTGTTTCAAACTGCTTTTTATATAAATGGCCTCTGCCGGTAAATTGCTTTTGCAAATAAGTTGCCAAATATTGTACTTTTCTATTTGAATTTGACCACAACCAATTGCAAATAATAAGCACAAGTTTTACTGGAAAAGAGGTGATATATTTGGCCCGTACACTGTATATAGGCAATCTGCCCTGGTCTACAAAAGCAGAGGATTTAGAAGAAGCTTTTTCAAAATATGGTGACGTAATAAACGCTCGCGTAATAAGCGACCGGGAAACCGGGCGTTCCCGTGGTTTTGGCTTCGTAGAGGTCAATGATGAGGATGTGGAAAAGTTTATAGCGGCTATGAATGGAACAGATCTAGGCGGTAGAGTTATATCTGTCAATGAAGCCAAGGCGAGGGAATAAGCACGCAATTAAAGAGCCTCCGTATCCTTCGGGACCAGGAGGTTTTTTCTTGCAGCGCTCTTGTGGAATATAATGGATATGGGCGGGGGGTATAAATAGTCGTTGTGATGCGCTAAGCAGATGGCATACTTGGTTTGAGTCAGCAATATATTAAGACAATGCTTGTTTAGTTAATGGTGCATCTACCGGCTTATTTCATATGGAAAAGACAATCATTAAAAAGTTATCCGGCATGGTCAACGGGTTCCGGCTGCAGCACAGCCTGGCGGTAAGAGACATTGCCGTGGAAATGGCGCGCTGCTTTGGGGCAGACGGGCAAAAAGCTAATCTGGCTGCCCTGCTGCATGATTGTGCCAGGGATTTCAGCCCTGCCCGGCTGCTTTCAAAAGCCAGGGCAGCCGGCATAAATGTTACTGAAGTGGATGAAATGCTGCCGGAATTGCTGCATGCCCCGGTAGGCGCGCTGTTGGTTCAAGAGGAATTTGGCATAACTGACCCTGAAATAATTCAGGCAGTCAGCTGCCATACTGTAGGTGCGGTTAAAATGACTGTTTTGGATAAAATTATTTTTATAGCAGACTTGATTGAACCCAGCAGGAAAGGCGACTTAGATAAAGTCAGGCAACTGGCCTATACCGATCTGGAGGAAGCTTTGCTGGCCGCTTTTGATTTTACCCTGCAATTTATTATTAAAACCGGTTCAGTAATTGACTGCCGGACTGTTCAGGCAAGAAACGAAGTTTTAAGACAAAAAACACCTTTTTTGAAGAGGAAATTTTGAACTTTTGCAGAATATAAACAATATTATAAGGAAAGAATTGTAATAAAAAGGAGGCTTGATTTTGGTACTGAATCCACAGGAATTAACAGATCTGATCATCGACGCTTGTGAAGATAAGAAAGCCTATGGTGTTACTGTGCTGGACATTAGTGAAATATCAACAATCGCAGACTATTTTGTCATCTGCAGCGGCCGTTCTAAACCTCATGTTCAGGCTATTGTGGAAAATATCCAGGAAAAGCTGGGGGAGCGGCAAGCAGAAATAAAGCGAGTGGAAGGTTTTAAAGAAGCCACCTGGGTATTGATAGATTGCGGTGATGTAGTGGTGCATGTCTTTCAAGAGACTGAGCGTCAATTTTATAATTTGGAACGCCTGTGGGGTGATGCCAGGGTAGTAGGACTTCCTTAAATTAGACAGGTGTTGACAAATAAATAACCTTTGCCTATAATGTACTTTGAGTTAAGCTGTATAATTCTTGAAGTATAAAACTAACCATATATAATAACCAGGACAAGGAAAATTAAGCAGGTAAACTGTTCAGAGAGCCGCCGGTAGGTGCAAGGCGGTCAGCACAACTGCCCAACTCACCTTCGAGTTGCCCGGCATAAAAAATCGGGCCGGTTTTCGACCGTTATCAGAATTAAGTGGGTATATTTTACCAATTAGGGTGGTACCGCGGGAGATGCCTCTCGTCCCTTTTCGGGATGAGAGGTTTTTATATGCCTAAATAGCTTTGTGTATGATAATGTTTTGCTTCAAAGAATCATGAGCTGATGCTTTAACCTTCACAAATTACTTTAACAATGCTTGATTTTAAGGAGGATCGTTAATGAACGAGCGATACAACTTTGAGGAAATTGAGTCCAAGTGGCAGAAAATATGGGCCGGGAACGACCAGTATGCCACGGCTGACTTTTCGGAACGTCCCGAATATTATTGTCTGGAAATGTTCCCCTATCCATCGGGCAACTTGCATATGGGCCATGTGCGCAACTACTCCATTGGTGATGTGGTGGCCCGTTTTAAGTCCATGCGCGGCTTTGATGTCCTGCACCCTATGGGCTGGGATGCTTTCGGGCTGCCGGCGGAGAACGCGGCCATCAAGCACGGCAACATGCACCCGGCTGATTGGACCTTTGCCAATATTGACAACATGCGGACGCAGTTAAAGCAGCTGGGCCTCAGCTATGACTGGAACCGTGAGGTGGCTACCTGTCATCCCGGCTATTACAAGTGGACACAGTGGCTTTTCCTGCAATTATACCATCATAATCTGGCATATAAAAAATATGCCGCCGTTAACTGGTGTCCTTCCTGTGCTACCGTGCTGGCTAACGAACAGGTAAAAGAAGACGGCTGTGAGAGGTGCGGCACAACGGTAGAAAAGAAAAACCTGGACCAGTGGTTTTTCAAAATTACCGACTATGCCGAGCGGCTGCTGGCAGATCTGGACAAGCTGCCGGGCTGGCCGGAAAAAGTTAAAATCATGCAAAGAAACTGGATCGGCCGCAGCGAAGGGGCGGAGCTTACCTTTCAGGTGAAAGACAGCCAGGAAAGCATCACCGTCTATACCACCAGGCCCGATACGGTTTTCGGGGTCAGCTGCATGGTGCTGGCGCCTGAACACCCGCTGGTGGAAAAGCTCATCGCGGGGACAGAGCAGGAGCGGCAAGTCAAAGACTT
The DNA here is from genome assembly GCF_000024205.1 of Desulfofarcimen acetoxidans DSM 771. Taxonomy (NCBI): domain Bacteria; kingdom Bacillati; phylum Bacillota; class Clostridia; order Eubacteriales; family Peptococcaceae; genus Desulfofarcimen; species Desulfofarcimen acetoxidans. The sequence continues at coordinate 3,511,549 of NC_013216.1, read as the reverse complement.
TGTGGCAAAGATGCGCGCTTTGAGCGATGCGGACCGCACTTCCGACGAGGCGGAAAAAATCGGTGTCTTGACCGGGGCCTGCTGCATTAACCCCTTTAACGGTGATCAAGTGCCCATTATGGTAGCCAACTATGTTTTGCTGGAATACGGCACCGGCTGCGTTATGGGCGTACCGGCACACGACCAGAGAGACTTTGAGTTTGCCGCCAAGTACAAGCTGCCGGTAAAAGTAGTTATTCAGCCGGCGGGTGAGAGCCTGGATCCTGCCAAAATGCAGCGGGCCTATGTAGATGAAGGCTTTCTGGTGAATTCCGGGCAGTTTGACGGAATGGGCAGCTCCGACGCTATCCGGGCCATCACTGCTTTTGCTGAAGAAAAGGGCATAGGCAGCGGCAAGGTCAATTTCCGATTGCGTGACTGGCTGATTTCCCGCCAGCGCTACTGGGGAGTGCCTATCCCCATTATCTATTGTGAGCAGTGCGGCAATGTACCGGTACCGGAAAAGGATTTACCGGTAATGCTGCCTTATGACGTGCAGTTTAAGCCGGCCGGGCGTTCTCCCCTGGCAGACCGCGAGGAATTTGTCCACACAGTTTGCCCGTCCTGCGGCGGTCCGGCCCGGCGGGAAACCGACACTATGGATACCTTTGTCTGCTCTTCCTGGTATTTTTACCGTTATACCAGCCCCCGGGACGAAGCGCGGGCCTGGGATAAGGCCAAAGCAGATCGCTGGATGCCGGTGGATCAGTATATCGGAGGTGTGGAGCACGCCATACTTCATTTGCTCTATGCCAGGTTCTTTGCCAAGGTTTTTTATGACTTAAAGCTGATCAGTGCGGAGGAGCCTTTTGAAAACCTGCTCACTCAGGGCATGGTCTTAAAGGAAGGCGCAAAAATGTCCAAATCCAAGGGCAATGTAGTCAGTCCCGAGGAAATTATTAAGCGCTACGGTGCGGACACAGCCAGGCTGTTTATTCTGTTTGCCGCCCCGCCGGAAAGAGACCTGGAGTGGAGCGACCAGGGCGTGGAAGGCAGCTACCGTTTCTTAAACCGTGTCTGGCGTCTGGTCACGCCGCTGGCCGCGGATTTGCTCAAGGCCCCGGTCAAGCCGGAAGGTGAGGTAAGCGGCGTGCATAAAGAAATGCGCCGGTTGAGCCACTACACCATAAAAAAGGTGACAGAGGACATAGAAGAGCGCTTCAACTTCAACACCGCTGTCAGCGCCATTATGGAACTGGTTAACGGTCTCTATCATTACCGCGACAAGCTGGCGGAACCGGACCGCGATCCGGCCGTGATGAGAGAAGCCATAGAGGCCCTGCTGGTGCTGCTGTCTCCTTTTGCACCACATTTGGCCGAGGAACTATGGTCAGGCATCGGCCACAAAGACAGCGTACACGCACAGCCCTGGCCGGTTTACGAACCGGAAGCACTGGTGGAAGATGAAATTGAGATAGTGGTGCAAATAAACGGCAAGGTAAGAGACCGCCTCTCCGTGCCGGCCAACCTGAGTGCCGCGTCAATGCAGGAATATGTCCTGCAGCAGCCCAAAATTATCTCCTTAACAGCCGGCAAAGAGGTTAAAAAAATCATTCCTGTACCGGGCAAATTGGTGAATATAGTGGTGAAGTAAATCATAAAACAACCTGATGCCGTGCATGATAAAACCGGTGATACTTATGGAAATATTACATCATGTTTATCGCACGGTGCTGATCTACTTCATAGTGCTTATTGTCATTCGCCTGATGGGTAAGCGGGAAGTAGGTCAGCTAAGTCCCTTTGATTTTGTTGTAGCCATCATCATAGCCGAGCTGGCGGCTATACCTATGCAATCTACCGGCGTCCCTTTATGGCACGGTATAGTGCCGCTGGTAACCCTGGGCCTTTTGGAGGTCTTGATTTCCCTGGTCACCTTCAACAGCCCGGTTTTGAGAAAAATTTTAAACGGCGAGCCTCAGATAATTATCGAAAACGGTAAACTGTGCAAGGATGAAATGAGAAAAGCCAGGTACAGCCTGGACGACCTTCTCTCCCAGTTGAGGGATAAGGGGATTGCCAATATCAGTGACGTAGAGTTTGCCATGCTGGAAACCTGCGGCAAGTTAAGTGTCATTCCCAAATCACAGAAGAGGCCGGTTACACCGGGGGATCTGCAAATACCTACGGATTACGAGGGACTTCCTACCGTGATAGTTATGGACGGGGCCATTCAAAGACGGAACTTAAAGCGCATCAGTCTGGATGAAGAGTGGGCGGCGGAAAGGCTGCAAGAAGCGGGCATTAATCCCAGCAAAGTTTTTTTTGCCACACTGGGCACAGACGGCCGGTTAAATATTGTCAAAGATGAGGATGACATTGGCAATAATGTCACTGAAAAGAATGATAGCGAAGTACAAACGGTAAGCACACATACCGGAAATTAAACAAACAGGCAGTGAAAAAATAAGTGTAAAATATATAAAAAATAGCAGAAAAAAGCAGGATATTTGTCTCTATTTATAGAATAATTTTGACAAACGGAGCAACTTGATTTTTCTATCATGGTTTGGCAAGGGGTAGAGACAAGTGAAGCAGTTTGAGAAGAAGCACCAGTTGGCCCTGCTGGTTGTTATCAGCATCCTTCTCTTTGGGGGCGGCTACAAATATGCCCAGTTGAAAAACAGCAGCCCGGCAGCCGGAGAAGTTCTGCAAAAGCAATCCGGAGACCAGGCAGCTAAAAATCAAGAAGTTGTAGTTCATGTCACAGGTGCCGTAACCAATCCCGGCCTCTATCATTTTTCCGCCGGAGCCAGGGTGAATGACGCGGTTCAGCGAGCAAAACCACTGGCCGAAGCAGATTTAAATGCCATCAACCTGGCCGAGTTGCTGGTAGACAGCAAACCGGTTAAAGTTCCTTTCCAGGCGGTTCCGGGCCAAGCAGCAGGCAATGAGACAGGTGCGGCCCAGGCTGACCGCTCAGCTGCCGGGGTAAAAGAAACTTCCGGAACGGTTCAGTCCGTTGGGTCTGCTCAGTCAGCCAGGGTCAATATTAATACAGCCGGAGAGGCCGAGCTTGACAGCCTTCCCGGTATCGGGCCAACCATGGCCGGGAGAATTATAGAGTATCGTCAGGCCAGTGGCTCCTTTCAAACAGTTGAGGACTTGAAAAATGTGTCAGGCATAGGAGAAAAGAAATTCGCGGCCTTAAAAGATCTGATTACCGTTAATTAATGAGAAAATAGATATTATGAACTTATTTTAACTGCAGGTACGAAACGATGGACAAGCCGTTGGTTTTAATCACATTAATCTATATAACAGGCATCTTAGCAGGCGTTATGATACAGGCGCCTGCTTATTTGCTGTTAGGAGCAGCCTCCCTCTTATTTATACTTGGCCTGGCCGGCTATTTAATGAACTGGCGGCATAACGGCAAGCTAATTTTACTGGTCTTCTTCTGCCTGGGCTTTTATTTTTGCCGTCTTTCCGTAGAGAGTATAGATACTCCCTTGAATAATTTTGCCGGGCACTATGTTGTGCTGACAGGAACAGTCGTGCAGGAAGCCGACCGGCGTGAGGACAGGGTAAACTATGTCCTCAAGTCGCATAGTGCCAGGCTGGGCAGCCGGGAAAATCATTCAGCCGCGCTGGTCCTGGTAACTGTCTGGCAGCCCGGATACCTTTACGGCTACGGTGATGTTTTAACAGTCAAAGGAAAGCTCGGCTTGCCGGAGCAGCCGGGCAATCCGGGTGCCTTTAATTACAGAGAATATCTGGCCAGGCAGGGGATTGGCCTGGTGATGACAGTCAATGGCGAGCAAAACGTGGCTTACTCGGGCACAGGGGAGAGCAGCCGTTTAGTGGCTTTTGCCCTGTCTGTCAAGAAAAAGCTGCTTTTGGTTGTGGACAAGACCTTTTCAGCCGAACAGGCCGCACTGGTGAAAGGCATCTTGTTTGGCAGCTGCGGGCAGATCAACGCGGAAGTTACGGAAGCCTTTCAACAGACAGGGTTAATTCATATTTTAAGTGTTTCCGGCCTGCATGTGGGTTTTGTATTGCTGGCGGTGTTGGCCCTGGCCTCGGCCTTTAAGCTGCCTTTACGGTACAACCTGCCCGTCGCTTCTTTTATTCTCATCTTTTATGCCGTACTGACCGGTATGAGTCCCCCGGTTATAAGAGCTGTGGTTATGGCTTTGCTTCTCCTTTCTGCCCGTTACCTGGGGCGGCAGAGAGACTGGGCGGTTGCCCTTTGCCTGGCGGCACTGCTTAATCTGCTCTATAAGCCGTTAAATCTTTTCAATCCCGGATTTCAGCTTTCTTTTTTGGCTACCTGGGGTATCTTCTATCTGGTTCCGGCCATAGTTGCCTTTTTGCAGCAAAAATTGGGAATAAGTAAAAGGATGGCAGCGGTGCTGGCTGTTCCTCTGGCCGCTGAAGCGGTTACCCTGCCGCCGGTGGCATTGCATTTTAACCTTATAGCACTGGTTGCACCCCTGGCTAATGTTGTTTGTGTTCCTCTTGTGGGTGCAATCACTTTGTTTTCAGCCCTGGGTACAACAGCCGGGTTGCTGTCTCTAAGCCTGACTCAATTTATCAATATTACTACAGCTTGTCTCCTGGATATCTTTCTCTGGCTGGTGAAACTTTTTCAGCACCTTCCCGGTGCCTTTGTACATACAGCCGCCCCGCCGGTTTGGGCAATTATTCTCTGGTACCTGCTGGTTATATTGTCAGTTAATAAAGAATGGCGGGGCTGGTTGGGCCGTAGATTGCCTGATCGTATGCTAAGGCCGGCCGGTGTACTTCTCTTTGTTGCCACCATGCTTAGTTTTTCTTCCGGCCTTCATCCCGCAAATCTTGACGGCCGGTTGGCAGTGCATTTTATTGATGTGGGACAGGGAGACAGCATATTGCTGCAGACGCCGGCCGGAAAAAATATTCTGGTGGACTGCGGTGGGCATAAAGGAGAACTGGCAAGCGGCACAGGTGTGGGTGATAAAGTAGTGCTGCCCTACCTGCGCCGCCTGGGGGTGCAGAAACTGGATTTGCTTGTATTAACCCACTATCACGAAGATCATATGGGAGGAGCGGCAGCCGTGATCAGGAACCTGCCGGTGGCTTTGCTGCTGGTCCCCCCGCAGGACAAGCCACCGGGTGCGGAGTTCAGCGGGCTGACAGAACAGATTAAGGGGGCCGGGATCGACATGAGAACGGCTGTTGCCGGTGACTGTCTGAATTTAGACCCAGGGCTGGAGATTGATGTTTTGAGCCCTCCCCGTGATATGAACGGCGAGAACAATGATTCCCTGGTGCTGCGTGTTTCTTTTGGCCGGGAGGATTTTTTACTGACCGGGGATATTGAAAAGGAAGCCCAGGACTTCCTGCTGCAGCAAAGATATAATCTGGCCTGCGAAGTATTAAAGGTGCCGCATCACGGCAGCAAGTACTTTTTGCCGGAGTTTCTGGAGAAGGTGAAACCTTTGGCTGCAGTTATTACCGTGGGAAAGAATAATTTCGGTCACCCGTCCTTGGAAACCCTGAAACTTTTACAGGAGGTGGGAGCGGCTGTTTATCGCACGGATAGAGACGGCGCGGTAATTTTCAGGACTGATGGAAACAGTATAAGAGTTGAGACAGGCAGGAAGTGAGCCAAAGTAATCATATTAATTGAATATCAAGCATCATATCATTTTTTTATACCAAAGTCCGGGATTATAAAATTTCAGCTTTTTTAGCAGGGAAAAATGCCGCTCGGGGAGAAGTAAATCAATGTTTTGCCGGGCCGGAAAGTATTAAATACAGCAAATCTTAACCAATAGATAAAGATAGACGGTTGATAAGCAAAACATATTTTCTTATTAAAAAAAGTGCCGGTTAGACTTTATTTTATAGGGGCGGGGCAAATGGCAGGAATCGTTCGGGAGGCAGCAGTTGCAGTTATAGTTGTAATTGCTGTATTAGCTGCAATCATTTACTGCGGCAGGATGAGGCAGAAAAAATGCTATACAGTAATTTGGAAAAAACCGGGGGCGGTGGCGCCGGAAAAGGTAATGTGCTGCTATGCCTTGCCTGAGTACGGTTACAACGAATACTATCAGGAAAGAGAGTCTGATGAAAAAATTAAAGAAATGCTGGCAACCGGGGAGCATGTTTTAATTACCGGCATAACCCTCTCGGGCAAATCCAGGTCTATATATCAGGCACTGGCTGCACTGGGGAGAGGCTATGATGTTCTTATCCCCCGCCTGGTGGATTGGCCCGGTGTCAGAGTACCCTGGCATTTTTGTTTCTGGAGAAAAAAGATTGTTGTATTTGATGATATAAATGAATTTTTGAAAAAACAGAATTTTATCTGTCTTTTTCGCGAACTGTTGAAGAGGAAGGCCATTATTCTGGCCTCCTGCCGCTCCGGTACAGATTATGATGGGTTCTATGAGAAAATTAACAGAGAGTTGGCTGTTTTTGCCGGGCATGTGCATATAGCCGATATATCCTGGGAAGCCGCGGAAAGACTTGCCGCCATGACTCGCAGGGAAGTCCCGCATGGTTTTGACGGGAGCGCCGGGGCCATCTTTCTGCGCGTTCATGAAACAGGCGCGCTCTGTAAAAGCTGCGGCGAACAGGAGAAGAATATCATGGCGTCCCTGCGCTGTCTTTATCTTGCCGGTGTTTATAAAAAGCGGGAAATATTTTCGACGGACAGGGTTAAGCAGGTCTGCTGCAAGAAATATGAGGTTGACTGCACTGCTTATGATTGGGATAAATATTTGAGCAGCCTGCAAAAGAAAGGTTTTCTGAGAGTTTTAAAAAACCGGCAGCTTTGGGCTGTCAAAACTTATTTAGAGCATTCAGTGGGGGATGCCGCGGCAAATCTTGACGGCCCGGTGGCCCGTGACCAGTTTTTAATTGATAATTTTTATGATCTCATGGATATTTTTAACGAGGATTTTATTGCCTTGTTCAGTCTGGGCAAGCAGGCTTATTACAGAGGCATGTCCAGCCAGCGCGAAGTCCAATATATGATGATTGCGGTGGCTGCTTTTGAGCAGGCTCTCCGGCTGGAGGCGGCCGGCGCAGAAGATTATGCCGCTCTGCAGTTCAATCTGGCCTCCGCTTACAGTTCTATAGCCGGGAAAGATGAAGATGAAGAGGAGAAAGCCGAGGCCTGCCGGCAGGCTGTCAAAGCTTATGAGGAAGCCTTGAGTGTCAAAATAAACTGCCTTTGCCTTTTTGATTTTGCCCGGATCAATTACGAACTGGGCAACTGCTACAGCATTCTGGCGGTCAGGGACAATAAATCCCATAACTCTAAAAAGGCTGTACAGGCTTACCGGGCTGCCTTGAAGGTCTATACCGCAAAGCGTTTTCCTGAGGAATTTGCCCGCACGCAAAACAAACTGGGTTTGGCTTTCAGTCTTTGGGCTGAGGTGGAGGATAAAGCCGGAAATTGTGATAGGGCCATAGAATCCTTTAAAAAAGCACTGGAGATGCAAGCTGCTCAACCTGAGACAGAGCGGGCTTCCGCACAGAATAATCTCGGTGCCGCTTATACTATGCTGGCTGAGTCCAGAGACAGGCGGGACAACTGCTTGCGGGCTATTCAGGCGCACGAGCAGGCTTTTAAGGTTTTCGTAAAAGACGAGTACCCAATGGAGTATGCCTGCACACTGGCCGCAATAGGAAGAGCATATTACACGCTGTCCTGGGCGGAGAATAAAACGGAGAATTGCTTAAAGGCTGTCAAGGCCTATGAAGAAGCTATTGAATACAGAACGGCCGCCCTTTTTCCGGTGCAATATGCCTCTATTTTGAACAATATCGGAAAGGCCCACTGTGCATTGGCCGAAGCAGAGGAAAATGGGGAAAAACAGATAAAGTACTTGAAAAAAGCCATCGGTGTTTATTGCGATTCATTAAATTACCGTACTTTCAGGAACTATCCGGTGGAGTACGCTGTTACGCAGAATAATACCGGCAGTGCTTACAGGCTGTTGGCCGCCCTGGAACAAAGAAAAGAGAACTCCCTGCTGGCAATTGCCGCACATGAAGAAGCCCTGAAAGTTTTTTCTCCGGGCAACCTGCCCATACAATATGCAGGTACGCTGGTAAAGCTGGGAAAAGCCCATGTCTCTCTGGCTGTGGAGGCGGATAAGGCCAGGCATTGCACGCGGGCCATAAATTATTGCCGGGAGGCGCTGGATTATTATGACCGGCAGATGTATTCCGTTGAACATGCTTTAACCTGCTTTAGTATGGGGGATGCTTATCTATTGTTATCTGAGGCGGAAGACGAAGAAGAAAATTTAAAGAGAGCCGTTCAGGCATATGAGCAGGCTTTCAAAAAAAGCAAGCGCCTGGATTTGCCTCTGGATTACGGGGATGCTCTGCACAAGCTGGCTGACACCTTCAGCAAGCTGGCCGAGTTGGCAAATAAAGAGGATAATTTAAAGAAAACTTGCCAGGTTTATGAGGAGGCTTTGAAGTATTTCCCTATTGAAAGTTCCGCCGGGCAGTTTGCGGCTATACAGATTAAGCTCGGGCATAATTATAATTTGTTGGCTGAATTGGCTGACCGGGAGCAGAACAGCAGAAACGCTGTCAAAGCTTTTAGGGAGGCGCTCAGGGTGTATAAGCGTGACATTTATCCGGTGCAGTATGCTTCTACCTGTAATAAGCTGGGCAATGCTTATACTGTGCTGGGACGGCTGGAGAACAGTGCTGCGAACTACAATAATGCTGCTGTTTCCTACCGGAATGCGATGACGGTTTTTACTAAGGAGGCCTTTCCGGAGGTTTACCAGGTGGTGGAGAGGAATCTTTACCGGGTGCTGCATATGGCGGATAACTCTTAGCCTGTATTAAGCCGTGCTTATTCATGTTGGCAACTTACTGTACAGCAACCGGGTGGTTAAGCTTCTTAAGTTCCTTAAGCTCCTTAAGCTCTGTGTTAACAGGTTTAATTGCGTCGTTGCAAATAAGACGGGTGCGCTATGATTATCCCCTCTTCGTTTAGGGCTGCGCGCAGGACGGCTCTAAGACCTGCTTTGGACCGGACTAAGAGCCCCTCGATGTGCGCGTTTGGTTTCTCTGTTTTGCGGATGGTTTGTTCGCGGGTTGTTGGTAGCTTTTAGCGTCTGTTAGTGTGCACTGCCGGGGCTCTAAGTCCGGTTACCCAAAGCAGGTCTAAGAGCCGTTAGCCTGCGCTCCGCCATGCACTACGCTGGGATAATCATAGCACACCCTACTCTGGTCGGTTGTCAGGAGGGGGCTTGTGTTTTGGCTGGCCTGTTATGATTAAGCTATATCTTGGTAGACTTAAAAAAATAAGGCGGGTAAAGGCACGGTTTAATAGGGAAACTTGTTGAACCATACCCCAAACCGATACGGAAATGAAAGAGATAGGCGTTGTCCCGCAAGGGATAATGCCTATCTCTTTCATTCTTATTAGCTATAAATCACTTTCAAAGGTATGCTATATGTGCAGATACACTACATGGCAAAAGCTCCATATCGGAAAATATGCTATTATAATAGATACCTCACCTTGTCAACACCGATAAAAGAGAACGCTAATTCTGCGAAATGAATACAGAGTTCACTTTCAGACAGGGGCATTTCCGATTTTCTATTTTACAATCTCCCAATAGCCAGATCTGTCAGACCCGACGCGCCGAATGACATCTGTATCACGAAGCCGTTTTAATTCACGGGCAACTGTACGTACTGACAAGCTTGTCTCGTCAGCCAACCGCTTCTGTGTGATTTTCGGGTTGGCGAGAATGGTGTTTAAGATTTTCTCGGTATTTTTTTCTACGCCATTTTCTATGCCACTATCAGTGCCAGTTGGCATAGATACTTTGCCGAAATTCAAATTTTTTAAAGTTACGACAAACGACTGTTCCGTGGAACGGAACAAAGGCACGACATCTTCAGGGTACTGATCAATTATTTTACGCAAACCGCTTCCGCGACGCTCCATTAGTTTTAGACGGCTGAAAAGGTCGCAGATGATAGGGTTTCTGCGGATTGACGGAATATCGTCAATGTTCAAGTCTTGAATTCGTTTGCCGTCAGGCATCCCGCCGGGCGAAACTATCTCAAGGCGGTCGTCGTACATATCGACGTGGATTTCGCTACCCTGAATCATATAGTTACGGTGGACAAGTGCGTTAACCAGAGCCTCGTGAACAGCCTCAGACGGATAGTCGGGCATTTCAATTCTGCCGGTGCCGGTCTTTTTCCATTTGACGGACGAGTTGTGACGTACGAATTTCAGAGCGTCCGAAAGCAGGGAAATAACATTACTCTGAAATTCATCATTGTCGAGAGCATCAACATAAAGCCCGCCCTTTTTCAGTCCGTTCCAACGGGTGCAGAATACCCTCGACTGGTAAATCGGACATTGGTCGGCAAAAAGCGCACCGACATAAGTCAGCGTATCGTCGCCCATCAACATTCCGAAAGAGAGGTAGTCCCTCGGCTTATCAATGGCAAATCCCGTCTTTTGCTTGTACGTAGCCTCAAACAACGTATAACTGTAATCTGAAAACTGATACTTCGTTTCAACGGCGTCAAAGGTCTGGTGAAGGCCTTTCAGGAGCAATTCATTAAGAACAGCGGCAGGCGCTTGTGCGGATTCGTTTCCGATGCGATAATAGGCAATCTTTGTGCCATCACCAGTGTAGTAATATGGCGTGTTTGCCCCGCCAGAAATCTGTACACGGAGAATTTGCTTGCCGTCGAAACAAAGCGGTTCAAGCACTATATTTTTGATGGCAGGCTCGATTCTTACCTTTATACCTTAGTTTGGCGTAAGATTTTTCCAAATGCAGTCGTAGCAAGGGCTAAGGTACTCTTAAAAAAATGCGTTCGCTACTACAGCCAATTTTCGGCCTTTTGTAAAATGTTTTTAACATGCTTTACGTCCACAATTGATTCACATCCAAGCGCTTTTAATATTTGTTGTTGCTTTTCGGAGACCTTTGTGATATTTAAGTGTGTCTTTGCCTCCGATTTATCAAAGACCCAGCGATTAGCCTTGCACTCAGCTAATAAGGCTAAAACCGTCTCAGTTGAATTGGAAATTCCGTGCTCCTTAAGTTGGAGCTCAATATCATTTCTCAGAAAATAGGCTAGCATGCAAACAGCAACATGGGCCCTTACTCTTTTCTCCCTGGTTAAATAAATTGGACGTAATTCAAGATGTGATTTTATCTCCCTAAAGGCTTCTTCAATTTTATTTTTCCGTCGATACCACTGTACTATTTCCTGAGCAGATATACGCTCTTGGGTAATATTGGAGATAAAACATGTGATTCCATACAAACGTTGTTCTTTCTGCAAAGCAGTGTTGTCAATAGTATCTGAAAGCTGAAATGATTCAACAGTACGAGATTTACCAGTTTTAGTTGTAACGGTACGAGAACAGGGCGTAATCTGAACGGACAAATATTTATGAACATGAAACCGTTTCGAGATTTTGCTGATTTCTCGCTCAAGAGTGTCACGATTTCTTGATTTTTTGGCTTGTTTCAAATCCCCATTTTTTTTGATTAGCCACCTATTAATTTGTTCTACCTTATTTCTTTGTATTTGGTGCTCATCAAGAAAACGTGCCACGTCAAAAGTTATAATGTATCGCCGATTATCATCTTCAAATTCTCGGTAATACAATATGTCATCATCTATTGGTTGAAATTCCTGCATCGCCAAGACTTGTTCCCAGTCCTCCGGCATAGGAGGGGTTGGCAATGCTGTTTCGAAAAATGATAATACGTTAATCTCGTCCCTGTCCATTGCCGAAACATAATCCCAATTTGTTTTCTCTAATGTTTTAAGGTTATCAGCAGATACCATACCTCGGTCAAAAACCATGGTGCAGTGTTGTATGGGAAAACAAGTCTTGACGTTTTGGATTAAGTCGCAAACTGTGGAAACATCCTGAGTATTACCCTCCAGCAACTTCCAATAAAAAGGGTAACCATCCGGGGTAATCATCAAAGCAATAACAATTTGTTCGCAATCGGGACGGTGATCCCGCGAGTAGCCAAACTTAGTAAGTACGCAGCGACTTCCTGTTACATATGTAGAGGTAATATCATAAAAAAACACATCCAGGCTATTTGGTCGCTTTTCTTGAATTTTACGAAACATATATGACTGTAGCTCGGTTTCTCGCTGGCATAGTCGGTCTAGTTCTCGAAAGATATCAAATGCATTCATTGACAATGGATCTGTATCTATATAGGCAGGCAGTACTGTTTTGGTCATCCACTCCTGCACATTGCATTTCGCAACCGGGTCAATACAACGGTTAATTACCATACCTGTAACCCAGCGGTCATCCTGAAAGAACTCGTGAAACTGCCATTGTTGCCAGATATGAACCAGAACAGCTACATCTAAATATGCTCCATGCTTTGTGACAACAATATCATCAGATTTGGCCACAACAAGATCTTGGTTAGAGTGGGCATTAAGCGTTAAGCGTAACCGATCGGCTGCTTCATCATCAAGAGGGCCAATTGCAAAAATTAAGCGGTGTTTAACTTTACCGTTGTCTCTAAATGATTCGACTATACTATAATGGGAGTATTTTTTCCCTTTGACTGTCTTAACGGATTTCTTGAGAAACATCGTAGCCTCCAATTTGTTCGCGACTACTATAATTCTATCAGAAATCCAGTATATATCAAGGTTTTATTGGTGTATTCATAAAAATATTCGCTACTACATTTTTATTATTAGTGCCGTGTAAGCCTTGATATAGCTGGGGTTGGAAAATATTTGCGCCAAAGTCCGGTTTATAAGTTCGCTGACTTGTTCTGCGGCTTTCTGGGCGTTATCCAATCCGATTGCAACACCGTTGTCGGACACACCGAAGTATATACTACCTCCCACGCCATTGGCGAATGCGCTTACGGTCTTCAGCCATCCGCGTGGCTTATTAGCCTCAACAGCAGACTTGAATTCATATTCGGTTGCTTCTGCAATGAGAAGCTTATTTAGTGTTGTCATAATTGATATCCTCCTACCACTTGAATCTATCAATCGGTAGATTCGTTATCACTATCTCTTTGCCTTGTAGACTACCGCCGACGTTGTGAGTAATCCCGTATTCCTCCATATGGAAACGGCGGTACAAATCCCTCACTAAAAGACAGTCGTCATAGGTGATTATCCACGGGAACTCTGCATCCAAGTGCTTAACAATCACTCGTTGAAGATTAAGATGGTCTCCTTCGGTAAAGAAATTCGTGTAAAGTTGGCTACCCTTTATCACATAGGGAGGGTCGATATTCAGAAACATCCGGGCTTTCATTTTCATCAGGTTCATTTTGATTAAATATCCGGCGTCCTTGTTGTACAACTTAATTTTACTCTTAAGTTTGGCGATAGTTTCTATTTTGCTACTGATATCCGCCTTGTTGAAACGGCAATCAACTTTATACGTCCCTGTTTGTGCTAACCCTCCAATGGGTCCGCCCTTTATGACCCCTGAGAAGTTGACACGATTCAGAAACAGTGTTGCAAAACCATCGCTCAACGTATCCGCATCTGTGTCTCGGTAGTTTAGCTTTTGTCTCTCGCGCTCTTCAATCGTTATTGGTGTGTCCGAAATCAACCTAAGCAAGTTGTCTGTGTCATTAAGCACGGAGTACCAAAAGTGATAGATATGAGAATCATAATCATTAAGGATAGCCGCTTTCACTACGCCTTCACATAGCAAACTAATGCCTATACCAAAACCTCCGGCAAAAGGCTCGACATATGTTCTGCCCTCATAGCCGTTGGCAACGATTAGGTTTCTAACTTTTTCATAAATTTTTGATTTACCGCCCGGATAACGAAGCGGTGAAAGCGATTTAGCCATATTATCCCTCACTCACCAGATTTCTATATGTCATAAATGCATTAGGTAGCCAATCCGTTAGATCGTATGGATTGAGGTACATTTTGCTTCGTGTACTGTCGGGTTTCTTCCGCATAGCAGGGATAACTTCAAATGCGAGTGGCGGTACTCCGCCGTCCTCGGTTATCAGTTTCAGCAATGGTTGAAAATATTCATTTTGTTCGCTAACTTCGTAGTCATCGGGCAACTGTCCAAATTGTGCGTAATCAAGTAATTGCAAGCCAAGATGTCGGTCGAACAATTGATGATTTCGCTGATTCCAATAATTATCCAAGCAGTTCTTACAGGAACGTGAACATTCGCACCCAGTCAGTATAATGCGCGCCCGTTCAAGTACCTCGTCCAAAATCGAGCCAATAAGCGATGAATACCCAGCACCACTTGTCAGATTATCATAGAAAAACATTTCCATGTGCGAGTTACCGTCTCCCTTGATTCTCGGACGCCACCCCCCGCTGATTTCGTTATAGTCAATATCCAAAACGAGTGAGACGGCCTTTTTAACTGCCTCGTGCAAAGTAGTTACAGCCGCACGAAGGATGCTTTTCTCTTCAGCACTGCGGTTTCCCACCAACTTTGTTGAATCGTAAGATATATCGAGCATAAACATATCCGTAAGAAACTCATATCCGAGATAAATGCCGTGGGCAACGGTTCCTTCATGTCGGCAGAGTGGGTGGTTATCGTGATAAGGCTGAGAAAACGAATACGTCGCGCCTTCCTTTGCGTCAGTTACCTCCGCTCCTCCGCATTTTTTGCAAATATTGAATCCGTTTTTACTCTTCCCCATATTAACGGTCAGCACTTTGCGGTCGGGCAAATTGGCGAAACGGATTTTACTCTGCCCAAAGCTGTCCATCCTCGTATCCTCAGGGACATAAGAATAGTACGGGGCTTCGGCATAGGTGTATTGCTCGTCCTCATCCTCGAACTTTACTTCATCGCCCTTTACAGGGGAGAACCCCCAAGGACGCAGCATTTTGTTTTTCACAATCTCCGAGCCACAGTACGGGCATTGAGATAGGCTTGCATCTTCCTGAAGCCCAAACCAATTACACTCGGAGCAGATAAAGATGTCTTTGTAGTAGTCAGTGTTCTTGAAGTAAAACTCTGCATGATTGGTTTCAAACCCACGGGGACGAGGGTTTGCGTAAATCCCACCGCTCTTAAATATTTTCTTATCGATGGTCACGAAGCGGCCGGGGGCATATTCGCTAAGAGCCACGGCTATGTCACGTTCGGGTGCATACTGAATATCCCTTGGCGAATTTTTGCCGCGCTCGGATTCCTTTTCAACGAAGAACCTTACAACATTCTTTGGGAACGAGTAAGACGGAATAAAGCCTTCGCGGTAAAAAATATCAAACGCAGGCGTTTCTTTATCATTATTTATATACTCGTCACGCTTGCCCTCTGCTAAAACAAGCCCGCATATTTCTTGGAAATGCTCTATTGTTTTAGCCGTTGACAGCCCTGAGTTTTTAGAAAATTGCTCTGCAAACTCAATAAAGTTTTCACCATATAATTCGCAGAATTTAATAATCCCTGTATCAACAATCCCATCAAATTGGGTTCTCATAGCTTCCGTGGACATAAACCCGTTTAGTGTCAGCATATTTACATGGCGTTGTTTAATTTTTGGATTGCTGCGGTCTATCCACGGCTTACGCGGTGCTCCGGAAATCATTTCATCAGGGTGCTGGAAGTAGTGGCTGTCGTGCGTACCTCCAGAGGCGTAAGTCACGATAGTTGATATCCCTGCATTCTTACGTCCAGCACGTCCTGCTCGTTGCTGATAGTTCTCCCTCATGGGCGGGATATTACGAAGCCCGATCGCAGTCAAAGAGCCGATATCAATACCAACTTCCATCGTTGTTGTGCAACTGAGAACATCAATCGCATCTTCGCCGTGTTCTCCAGCGTTTATGTCTTGGAAGCGCATTTCATATTTTTCCGTGCGACTCCATGTGTCGCTACGAATCTCTTTGTGTGAAAGCTGTGCCGTATGCTCTTCGGTATCAATCGTGTGAATGCTTTCTATCTTTTTAAGTGCATTTAGAACAGGTATGCGCCAGAAGTCAAAGCGTGACAATTCCTCCTCGCCAATGGAAACTAAATCGGACGAATCAAAGCAAGCGCCACAATAGTCACCAATTTTAAACGGAGACAACTTTCCGCATTTCACGCACCGATACCATACAAAATCCTCGCTTGCCAGCTCGATTTTAACCGCACTCAATTTAATATAGTAGCGATTGGCAGATGAAGAGGCAAAGAATAGGTCGCGCACTTTGTCTAATATTTTCCTGGTTGTTATGGCATCGTGGCACAATACTTCCTGAATTCGCTGAAGCAGTCCTTTATCCAATGCTGTTAAAAAGTCGAAGCTCAGTCCAAAATTAGAGCTCTTGCTCCGCCCGGGTAGCCCTTTTCGCACATCGTCTTGAATGGTTTCTCCCAAGGCTGCGCTGTCATCCATCACTTCCCAGAACATCAGAACCAGCAATTGGTAAAGCTTAGCTTTATCGATACTGATATCATCGTCTTCTAAGTATTCCATACAAAGATCCAGAACTGTAGATAATGGTGCTAAAAAACCTATTCCAATATCCTTGAATGAACGAGGACTTTCAGTAAAGAAAGTTAAAAGTTGTTCATAGTAATTGTCTGGTAATGCACCGTAATCACCAAGCAAGGAGGAATAGTTAATTGTTCGTCCACGTTTTTCTGCGTTTGCTTTAGATTTGGCAAATTTTCGCTTATCACCATCGAATTTGTCTTTGCTTGTTCCGCTAAAGAAAGTAAGGTTATTCTGATTGCACGCATCCAGAAACGCAGGGTACAAATCAGCCAAGGAGTGTTCTTTACCATCCACCTCTAACAATAGTGAAGCGAGCATTACAGCCTGCCGAAACGCATCTGCGTCAGAAGATTTTGAAAGGTCTAATGCGAGTTTTGCCGCATTTTGGCGCGAATCGGAGAACAGTAATACCTTTTTACCTTGGTTAATAAGGCCTGACTTTGGTGGTTGAAGCTCGAATTGAGACTTAGTCAGGTTGTAAAACGGTATATTCCCTTTGGTTGACAAGTCGACGGGTTTTTTTAACGGCATCGGCTTTTTACATTTTGGGCATACACCAAAGTTAAAAGGCATTCCTTTCGCATCTGTCTTTTTACCTTTTTCACTTTTATTGTAGTAGACAACATCAAGCAAAGTTTCCTCATCCTGCAGGGTCAGATACAGTTTACCTGTGAATGGGTCAAGGGAGCCAATCTTATCATTCTTCCCGCACTGATATTGTTTTGGGACGACGTAAAGCAATGTTTCTTGCAAAGAATTAACATCCCCATCCAAACCCTTTTTCGGGAAGACGTACCAGTATGGCTGACCCTCGTTTTTTTGAACAAATGCTCGAATATATAACGCTCCACATTTTATGTGATTGAAGAGTTCGTATATCTTGCCTCCGCACTCGCACTTATCCTTCGGAATAGAGATGATTTTCCCAAGCGGCAATTTTTCACTTTCTGATTGTTTCGCACGGGTGCATTTAGGGTTCGAGCAGGTATAAAGCCCCTGCAAGCCACGAAGAAACATATGAAGCCTGACAGGGAACAGAATATTACCGCCTTTCGCGGCCAGTGAAACCAATACTAACAAGGCATCAAGCGCCTTTTCGGAAGTAGCTACATTCCCAAAGATAACTTCTTTTATTTCGCTATATGATTTCGCACCATCACGGCAGAGTCTATTCAGCTTTACGAAAGCCTCATACTTCGGAAGATTGTCGTATAGCCACTCTTGTGCGCTATCCTGGCTAATGTCAGACGGCAAGGTCGTCTTAAATACGGAAGATGCAAAAGCGGCAATCCGCTTAGTGATTGCTTCTCCTTGGACTTGGTCGGAATCTATCGAGGCTAATGCTTCTATATCCGTTCTTATTTCCTGTTCGTCAGGAATCTCCTCTTTTGAGCCAAAGAGGAACTCACAAGAAGAAGCAACTTTTCCAGTTAGTCCGGTATAAAAACCGTTAATTGCAGTCTGCTCGTTCTGGGGCATACTCGCAGTTGTCAGGATGAACTGAACCTTTTCTGAGGAAATTCCTAGACGGTAGAACAGCCTTTCTAGCAGGAGCGCAATTTCCCCTCCGGCAGAGCCACGGTACATATGCGCCTCATCAAGAACAATAAGCAGTTTGTTCTCATCCGAGGTCTCAAGCCACTCCTTTGTTTTATCCCAAATGTTAGCTTCACGCTGACGCATAAGCATATACTCTAACATTGAGTAGTTGGTAATAAGAATGTCAGGCGGACAATTCTGCATCTCAAAGCGCGTAATGAACTCGGCATCATATGGTGACGGTCTGTGGATGTTCTTTTCAAGATTCTCAATAAAGACACGAAGTCCGTCTTCCCCAAACCGCGCAGGATATTTGCTGATGCTTTTAAGTCCTTTGATATTATTCGTTTGCCTTCTTTGAGTGTAGGCATCGGCAGTTTCGTCAATTAGGTAGTTCTCTCGGAAAGTTATCGCCAGTTCTTGGCTACTTGCTTTTTTTGCATCACCAGAGTACGGAGTTCTGCCTGTGTACATACCGAAATGAGGTATCCGTGATGCGTGGGTATCGCGCGTAAATATATATTTGAAGTCCGGGCTACCGATAATTTTTCTGAAACGAGCCAGTTGGTCTGAAACCAGTGAATTCATTGGGTAAATGATAAGTGTGCGAACCGCTTCGTTCTTAAAGATCGCAGGATGATTCTTTGCTTCATCGAAACACTTTGCAATAATCGGCCAAAGGAAGCACTCAGTCTTACCAGAGCCAGTACCGGTCGAAACAAACAGGTCTCGTCCAGCAAGGAAATATTCCAGTGCCTTTACCTGATGCTCAAACGGGTCGGAGAAAATGCCGAGGCCTTTGGCTACCAATTTGAACAACGACTCTTTTACTCCTTGCTTGATTCGGGAAGAGTTTTGAATTCCGTCCTGTATTTTCTTGTAAGAAGCAGCGGTTTCAATATACGGCTCGCGGGCGATGTTCGTGTACTCAGAACACAACTCGCCGAGAAGATCGTCGACATAAAGCAATAGAGTTTCGCTGTTTGCCAAGTAGTCGGACTTGATGTAGTTCTTCAGCCTATCCCGAATAGCCTGATAATACTCCTGTACCCCGTTAGGATTATGCATTTGGTTGCCCTCCCTTAATTTCTATCCCAATGTCTGCAAGCGCATCAGTTACGCTTGCAAGCAAGTCGTTTCTTATAATAAAGTTCACTTTGTCAAATGCATTGCGTTCCGGCCACGACAAAAGTAACAGCAGGTAGTATTCGCGATTCGGCAAGTGCCCTGCTATGTGAATTTTAGAATACAACTCATCAAGTTTCGTGATGGTTGCCTTCAGAGGATTGTCGTAATGGAATTTAAGAGCAAAGTACAGTCTCCTGTATTCATACGATGTAAAAACATCGCTTTGCTGTTCAACCGGTTCATCGGCGAACTGTATATCGTCATTTACTTTCATTATCCGATAGAACGGACCTGTTTCGGTTTTCCTCGCCACAGTACAATCTGTTTCAGGTTTTTTACCCCATGACATAGACGGTACATTATTCGACTTGGGATTGAAAAATTCCAACTCGGATAAATCAATGTCCCTTTGGTAAAAATCAATTGGGTCAAACCGCGAGTTGAAGTACGCCTCGCCCGGCAGAGAATCTCTTACGAGAAAATCCTTCAAAACAACCAAGTAGTCTGTAGGGTTCGTAAACACCCCAAGTCCGTTAACTTCGCAATGTTCACAGGGTAGCCCAAAGAATAAAAACTTATCGCCTACCCGAATAGTTCTGCCATAGTTTGCGATTCGGTTGTGGTTGTCACTATTGGTCAATAAGTATCCTGTTTCCTCATAAGCCCTTCGGACGCTGACCAAAAAAGATATCTGCTGATTACTGGAGTCAATGAATCTATCGGTTATGTACGGAAACAGTTCGGTGAACCGTGATAAAAGGTTATTAAGCACAATGGTTTGGTTGTGCTTCGTAGTACCAACGGCTCCTCCTGTCGTATTCATCGCCGTGCTTAGACACCATTGCCCCAACGCTGAATAGCAGAGGCGATAAACGAAAGATTCATCTGACTCATTGTGATAACGGGGAATATTCATATCGTTTGCCATCGTTTTCAGCAGATCATTCATCACGCGAACCACCTCCTGAACAAATTCTTATAAAGACATCTGCCGCTATCACCCGCATATTTAACCAATCGCTCGGAGACATTAAAGGGAGCAATTTTAAGAACATCCGTACAGTATGGCAAGACATCAAACGCCAACAGACGGCAAAAGCTTAACTCGTCAGCAACGAGGGAACTCTTATATGCGGACAAAGCACCCTGCACCCCAAATTCCTCAAGCATTTCTTTTAAGGCGACAGTCCAACGAACATCTGGTACAATTGAAGTAACTACTTTTTCTACTTCATCCACAACAGATGGGTCTTCTGTCAGTTCTGTGTCGCCTGTAAAAGCCTCAACGCGATTTAGGTTTAGATAGTGGCAATACCGCATTAACTCGTCTGGAACGAAGCAGAGTGTGTGATCATAAGCAATAGTCAAGAAAATTATCTTATCTCTGTGCCTATCACAAATGGTTATGAGCGTAGTTTCATTGTAGTTCCCAATGAAGTTGTCTAAGCAGACTATACGCTTGTCCTGCGACAAAAAACCGTCTATTAATTTTTCTGTGACATCATCGTCGAATGCTAAAGTTGTAACTACAGAAGTCTTTACAAGCGTGTTTGAAACGCATTTCATTAAGGACAATCCGGTGCTTCTGCTGATAATAATCGGTTTTCCTTGAAACAATATCTCGCTCAGGTAGTCTTTGAGCAACGGATAATAGTCCGAATTTGCTGGCACACCGATGTTTTCAAAATTGTATCCCAAATAATCCCTAAACTCATCGAGGTCTTTAGGACATTTAGGTTTTTGAGCGGTATCTTGCCGATATTTCTCCGTTTCCTGTTGCTTGGCGATTTCTACTCTGATTTTTTTCTCAAGCTGCTGTTGTTCCTTTCTTGCAACAGACAATGCAGCCTTCAGTTGTTGTATGTAATCCTCCCGTTCTTGCGCTTTTTGCTTCAGACTTCCAATTGTTTGTTCGTGCGAGGCGATAACTCCTTTGCTTTTTTCAAGGTCTGCATTAGTGCGTTTAAGTGTCTTAATTTCGTCTAAGCGCTCACTCAGCTTTTGGCTCATTTTGCTTTGTTCGGTCTGAACACGCTCAAGTTCCGCTTCCAAACGACTGACTTCGGTTGTTTTTGTGTCTAGTTTGGATTTAGTGCGTTCGCATTCTGTGTTGGCATCTTTAATAAACCTGATGCTTGCGCTGAGCATAGAAAGAAATTCCCCCGTATACTCCTCACCCGTCAACTTGAAGTATAACCCAATATTGTCCACAAAGAAACAATGAGGCAAAGTTTGAAGTAATGCAGATTCCTTACTTTCGCCTTCTTCGGTCTTTTCATTAATAGCCGCGCCAATCTCATCAAGCCACCGGCTGATGTGCTTCTCAATAAATGATGAGATAAAGTGCTGGTTGCGGTTTCGGAACAAAATACCGCTAACCTGCTCTTGACTTTTTAGGCTTGTAGCTCGAAATCCCGGCATAACTTTCGCAAAATCTTTTGGATAATACTTGAAATATCCCACAGAGTCTTGGAGAGGGATAACTGAACAAATATAGCGGATTTCGTCCTCGGTCATCGTGGGAAGGTAGTTCATATCCGCCCCTCCTCAATGAAGTATTTTGCCGCAGAGTTAATTAGTCCTGTCTTCTCGCAGGTTTCGATGTAATGAAAAGCGGTCTGGCTAAGGTAAAGCGACTTGAAATCATCCCAGTTGAGCGTTTCGGTCCTTTTATAATGTATAAGAGCATCTCGGAGCAATGATTCTCCAGACATCGTAATTTGTTCTAACGGAGCAACTATCCCATCCAAATACCCATTCGTATAATGTCTAACTTCGCTATCAGGAGTCATCTGGACAGTTACACCCTTGTTCAACGGCAAAACTCCAGAACGATTGAACATAAAGGACGCATCGTCAGTAACACGGTAGTTCTTTTCAGCCCTTCGAGCCACAGGTAAGTTGATGTATGCATCTGTTTCTTGCTCACATGTTTCAAGCATCAGTTCTGCGTTCTTCTTATAAACTTTGATTCTGGGATTAACGGCAACCTTTGAAACCCCATCAGTAATCCTCGTAATGTCCTCTGAATGGACATTGATATTGCCATGTGCCTGCAGCTCGAATGTTGAATAAAGATACGCCGCATCTGCATTAATTAGTGATATATCCTCTGAAAGGATTGCTGGCGGCCAAAGCAATGTCAGCGTTTCAGCGGCTTCCAACTGATAACCCCAAGAGGATAATAATGAGTCAATTTGTGCTGTTTTTGCAGTTATGGTCAGAACCTTTCCTATAAATTTTCTCCCCATCGTCTCAAATTCGAAAGTGTTTTCGACCTTTATTTCGCTTGGCAAACAAACATCTACTGGCGACCAATGCGGGCTCTGACTTTGAAAAACTATGAAGTAAGGGATATTCGTATAAAGAACGGAACTGCGAACTAATTTGGCTCGATAGCCACCATCACCCACTTGCATTTTAAAGAAAGTCGCTGCGTTGTTTGCGACGTTGTTGAACACCTCATATTTTCTCTTGATGCCATTTAGCGTGTTTGACAAAAAATAGTTGCAAGAGAATTTATCGAGAGGAATCAGTCTCTGAGTATCAATGGAAAAGTTTCTCCCATTTATTCGCAATATGTAGAACGGCTGCGCTTGAGATGCAACTCTCAACTCGAAAATGGTAGAAAGCTGTTCATAGGCAGATATCTCATCTTCGCTAAACCTCAAGCCAAGATAAAACATCTTTGTATTACTGTCGAAGTAAAATTCAGCTCTTTCATTTTTGCTCTTCCTCGAACGGGCGTCCGTGCTAAATGCCCCGTATTGACCAAGATAATATTCGCACTCAACATCACTATTTCCACTCCGATGCCGGAAATGTGGAACCATACTGGTGCTATCCACTGCGGACAGGCGAACTTCTTCTCCGCAATGTGCGCACTCATAACGATACGGTTCAAAGCTACCAGCTTTGGCAGCTAAGCCTGCAGACACTTCTGATAACAGAAATGTATCGTATGCTTTTCGCATTTCACAACGCTCCTTTCAGTAGAATGATGTTTCTATGTCAATATCGCTTAGGTAGATTCGCTCTTTTCGTCTTACGCATCAGCCGCCGTCCCGGATCGCAACCACTCATCAACCTCGGGAATCTTGAATCGCCACTGCCGTCCGAGTTTGTGTGCAGGTATACCTTTTTTTGGGCGCTTTGATATACTGCAGGATGGTTCACGACTGACGTTGAGATATTTCTCAAGCCTGAGTTATTATCCTTACAGTGCTCATGATTTTTTCTGTCCGTCAGGAATGATTTCCATGATATCGCCAATATCGCACTGCAGAGCTGCGCATATTTTCATAAGTACGGTCGTTGTTACAGGCTCATCATGCCCAAGCTTTGTAATAAGGCTGGAACTGATACCTGCGGCAGCCTGTAACTCTTTCTTTTTCATTTTTTTGTCGATAAGCAGCTTCCAGAGCTTGTTATAACTTACAGCCACGCCATTCACCTCATCACTATATTCATGACACACTTTTTATAATTGTATCACAAATGACGCTTTAAAAACATCTCTAACCACATAAATAAATGAAATATCACTTTTTTGTGGTATTTCTGATAGCTATCTCTGAAAGGATCTCTGAAAGGCTGTGGTAATGTCTTTGCTGAAAGGAGATGGTCAAATGAAAAAGCAAATTGCTATCGGAATAGGCATTATCGCCTATGTCGCGAATGTATGCCGCCGTGTGGACTCGAAATTCCGAGGATGAGGTAATACCCGTCACACAGAAAAAACCACCGTTTTCACTATAAGGGTTCATATTGATTTATGGTATAATCAAAAATGGAAAACAATCCTTTGAAGTCAAAGCGAGGTGACAGGATGATCTTTGCAACCGGAGATACACATGGTGATTTCACACGCTTCAGTATGGATATTTTCCCGGAGCAGAAGGAAATGACAAAAGATGATTTTGTCATTGTCTGCGGAGACTTCGGCATCTGGGACAATTCCAAACGCGAGCGCTACTGGCTGAAGTGGCTGGATGAAAAACAGTTCACCACGCTGTTTGTGGACGGCAATCATGAAAACTATGATCTGCTTGCAAGCTACCCGGTTTCCGACTGGCACGGAGGAAAAGTACAGCGTATCGGAGATTCTGTCATTCATCTGATACGGGGACAGGCCTATGAGATTTGCGGTAAACACTTTTTTACCATGGGCGGAGCATCCTCCCATGACATAAAGGACGGAATACTGGAGCCGGATGCACCGGACTTTATAAAGCAGAGAAAAAAGTTGAATGCACAGGGCGCCATATACCGTGTCAATCATGTTTCATGGTGGAAAGAAGAACTCCCCTGCGACGCGGAATATGAGACAGCAGTCAACAACTTGGAGCGCTGCCACTGGAAGACAGATTACATCATTACACACTGCTGCCCGACCAGTATTGCCAATATCCTTGGTAATGGAGAATACCAGCCGGATCGCCTGACCGACTTCTTTGAAACCATTAAAAACCGCTGTGATTATGGCTACTGGATTTTCGGGCACTATCATGAAAACAGGGTCATAGAGAAAAAATTCGTTTTGCTGTATGAGCAAATTGTACTGATTGAAGAATGAGTGTGTGATAACACAGATTTTAAAAGAGTCCGTGTTTTTGCTGAGAAAGTGCTGCCTCTTTCATAAATTTCACTATCTAACGTCACATGTCAAAGCATCCCTCATCCATGAATCGGGGAAAATCGGAATCATGCTTCAAAGCCGAAAAAACCTCTATGGCTGTACGCCCCTGTGGACGATTTTAAGGCCGCAGGTATAAAGAATGACGGCAACGGACATGGTTTTAATAAGCGCTTCAGGAGCAAACCATAGATTCGGTGCGGCCGGGCAAGGTCGTGTATTTTAACGGGTGGAAATCCCGTCTGGTAAGACTCTAGCCAAGTCACCAGTAGCGAGTCTTGGACTCGATGGAGTAATTCATAGAGTTAAGCGTAGACAGGTAGGTAGTAGGCCTGAATGTGATTGAGCCCCGTAATGGGCAAACGGGAAGGTTGACGGTTTCGAAACTCCGGAAAACTATATCTTGGTACGCGATATGGCGAGTGTATTGAGACTTCCTCGGGGTCTAAGAGCCAGGCATGCTATACAATGATAACACGGAAACCCGGGAGACCCTATGTGTTCTTCTGCTTAGGAGTATGACCTACAAGCGATATAAAGTGAGGAAGTCAAATGGCGCGTAGGGAGTCGGATCACTGCATATTGTACCGATGACACAGGGTAATGCCTATCGAGGGAAGGCAGTGACATGATATTGGCTTTGACAAGGACACACTTGTCACACACAGAGGTGAAAAAAAAGGTGATAACAAAATTGGCAAAGATAGCTGACGTTGCTAAAGCTAAGCCAAAAGAACAATTCACGTCTTTGGCGCATCTTATTAATGAGGAATTGCTGGAGATTTGCCATCATGAGATGGATCCAAACAAGGCATCTGGTATTGACCGAGTTATGAAGGAGAAATATGGAGAGAGTTTATCAAATAAACTTCAAGACTTGGTAGTACAAATGAAGCAACATTCGTATCATCCACAGCCAGTAAAGCGAGTCTATATACCTAAAACTGGAACAAAGGATCTGAGGCCTCTAGGGATACCCATGGTTTATTCATACTGCACTCCTCCTCAAACACGTTTTGGAATTAAAGAATTCGTTTGGATTTGAATACCCACTCAGACAACAACTTTTCGGTATCCTCGTCAACTAAAATATTCCATGGCCAGCCAGGTGCAAATTTTGTACCTCTAAGCAGGCCTTTGTCTAACAGATAATATAGCACGTGCTTACTGACGCCGAAACGTTCAGCAACTTCCTTTACAGTAAAGCCATCACCTTTACCAGGTCCCGGAATTTGATAACGATAACGAAGCCATTTAATTGATGGAGTAGTGAATAATCTATTTTCAGGTGTACGATAACCATTATTATTAAGATATTGGGCAATCTGCGCATCAGTGAGTTTTTGTGCCAAACCATTGATTAATTCAACCGTAGCCTCTTTATGTTTACGCCGGATGGTTATCGGCAAAGGTTTGGTAATATTGATGGACTCACAATAATTACTGCGCCAGCGAATCCCTACAGTTATATTACTTTCACGTGGTTGACTTATCACAGTAATGTCTTCGATTAAAATACGGACAATTCTTTTTTTCTCTTTAATATGGGTTGTCTGAGACATCCATAAAGAGGGCAGATTTTGAGCCAAAGCAAGTATTTCTTCCCTATCATTAGCAGTCGGACGCCAAATTCGATTAGAACGATGACGATCATAATCCTCTTGAAGGCTTTTAAAATCAGCTAACTTTTCATTCCATTTAGATTCTAAACTTCGTACCACCAGGCGGTTCTCCGGTTCAGCAAGATTATACTGTCGCTCAGCACGATCAACCTCATACTGAGCCCGCTCCAGAGACAAATGCCAACTCTTTTCAACATCATCTTCCTCCAGTAAAGCCTCATCCAAGGCAAAAAGAGCAAGTTCCAACCGAGCCGGTTGCAAAGCCTCCATAATTTTAGCCTCAACAGCTTGATCCAATAACTCAGAACGGATAATAGAACAAGTTACCGCACGACCGTTTTCCCAATGACGACGGCATTCATATTTGGGTTCAATACCGCCGTTGCCGGTATACCGTACCGTCATGCGCCTGCCACATGTGCCACAAAAAACCAGACCTTGCAATAAAGCCAATCCTTCACGTGCCGGGCCACTTACTTCAGCATTGGTTCGGTTTTTTGCCAACCTGTCTAAATTCTCCTCATACTGTGCCCAAGTGATATATCCCGGGTGGTGATCAAAAATTTTTACCTCCCATTGCTCCTGAGGCAAGCGAACAACATGGGAAGACAACATACCGTCAGCATCCAGCTTTTTACGATATTTGTAACGGCCAAATACATAAGTTCCGGTATAAGAAGGATTGTATAGAATACCTAAAACCCTGCCATGATTCAACTCACCCCAGACAAGTTTACCTGCCCAGGCACCTCCGTAAGCCCTCTTAGGAAAACGAAGACCGTTTTGAGCAAAAGACTTAACCACTCCGTAAGCGCTTCCGGTTGATTGAAAGAGTGAAAACACAGTTTGTACGGCAGTTCTTACCTCTTCGTCCGGATCCATAACAATATCCCCGTTCTTATCGTGACAATAGCCAACTGGCAGAGGAAAGCGCAATTCTCCTTTATGAGCTTTATTTTTCTTGCCTCCCAGCAAACGGTCGCGTAAAAAATGAAGTTCCGCCTCACTCATAGTTCCTTTAAAGCCAGCGCCACTTACATCGCCCCGCAATGCGGGTCGCGACAAGGGGTTACGGGATTTCATAGAAGGTGCACCTGAGCCCCCTATATTACCGGCTGAGGCGACGTACAAAACGTCCATCAGCCGAAAAACCGCCGATATTCAGCCACTATGACGGAAGTCCCATATGGAATTTTTAGAGAAAACGGAGGTAATTACATGAAAGAGAACAAGAAAGAAAAAGTCCCAATCTGGATGTATCCCGACATGGTAAAGCGGGCAGACGCCGCCTATCCGCTGCATGATATCTCAAGCCGGAGCGAGTTTGTCTGCAAGGCAGTGGAGTTCTATCTTGGCTTTTTGCAGTCGGAATCGAGCCAGGAATACGTTAACAAGACGACGCTATCGTTCCTTGAGAATCAGATGGGTAAGCTCGAAGCCCGCATCTGCCGTCAGCTTTTCCGGATGTGCGTGGAGTATTCCCTGATGGCAAATGTCACCCCCGGTCAGGTAAAAGGCATGACCGATGAGCTGATGGAAAAGCTCAGAAAAAAATGTGTTGCTGACGTAAAGAGTACCATCGGTAACATCCGCTACGACAGGATATATGCTTTCCATCAAGGTATTCTCTGGAGGGAGGAAGCGCTTCATGAGCCGGGAGATTGAAAAAATCACAGTGTCGCTGCGGACCGAAACGCTCCGAATGGCGGACGAAAATCATGAGCGATTCGGGTTTGAAAACCGCTCAGACTTCATAAACGCGGCAATCCATGAGTACGTCAGCCGCGATATGCTGCGAGAGTTCGGCAGCGAGATTGCTGAGGTGTATTCAAAAATACAGCACAGCGAAATACGAAATCTGGAGGAACACCTCGCCAAGTTGTCATATAAAATCGCAGTTGAGATGGCGTAGATGAATCTGTTTCTGACGTCGATTATGGAGGTTCCGTACCTCAATACGCAGAAGCTTCGGGGCAAAGCCGTAAGCATGGTAAACAACAGCAGAGGCTATGTTCCTCTAAGAGAGGCAATTAAAAACAGAACGGAGATTCGTTATATGGGGGACAGGGATGATGAGGATTAAACAATTTACAGGAGGTGTTAACCATGAAACCACAGCAGGAATGTTTTTACGCATATTTGTTTTCTGAGACGATTATTCTCGTTCCCAAGGGGCATCCGTATACGCCGGAATTCGACTTGGTCACAAAGGAACTAGGCGGAGAAAAGGTGCGGGTATGGCGCCGAAAGGTTGAGGACGAGTACAAGCACTACTTACAAACCGGCATTGGCGGCAGCTATGAAACAGCCGGAATCATCGATACCGCGCTTGAAGATAAGCTGATTCCGCTGTTTGAGGATACAGAATTAATCGAGTGGTCAGACAGCATCTGCCTTGAACGGCATATGGAGATAGCCGGAAAGAAGTTCGCCATCAAGTCAGTTTTCCCCAAAACCGCCGCCTCATTACCAACGGACAAGCTCCTCACCTTGACCGATAAGGAGCAGGAAAACAGATGAATTTCTTTCTGGAATTCAGTAGACTTCTGGCAAACTCTTCGGTATGCTTGGAATTGCGGAGCAATCCGCAACCCCAGCATTCCGTATCGGTTTGCCAAATGAAAAGGAGGTAATTATGATACAGGCTAACCTAAAATATACAATACTCTATGGCAGACTTAGTCAGGAGGACGAGCGTGACGGCGAGTCCAACAGCATACAGAACCAGAGGCTGATGCTGGAGAAGTATGCCACCGACAACGGATTTGAGAATATTCTCTTCCTCTCTGACGATGGCTACAGTGGCACAAACTTTAACAGGCCTGCATGGAAAGAACTGATGAATCTGGTGGAAAACAACGAAGTGGCGACGATAATCGTCAAGGGCATGTCCCGGCTCGGCAGAGATTATTTACTGGTCGGACAGTACACCGAGATGATATTTCCAAGCTGCGGAGTCCGCTTCATCGCCGTCAGCAACAACGTGGACAGCCTTTACGGTGACAACGACTTCACTCCATTCGTGAACCTTTTTAACGATTTCTACGCTAAAGATACCAGCCGGAAAATCCGATCGGTCGTTAAATCGAAAGCAGAACGAGGTGAGCGTGTGGCAACCAGAGCGCCTTACGGCTACAAGAAAGACGAAAATAATCCCAAAAGTAAAATTGTTCCCGATGAGGATGTTACACCCATTGTTCAACGGATTTTCAGCCTCTGTGTCGAAGGGAAAGGTCCTACACAGATTGCCAATCAGCTTAACAAAGAGCAGGTGTACTCGCCCGGTTACTATTACTACATCAAGACCGGCATCATTCTGACCAATGTGGATGTAACCAGACCATACGCATGGAGCAGCGCATGCATTGCCGACATTCTGGAAAATGAGGTCTATCTCGGACATACCATCAATCTGCAGTACACAACGCTGTCCTACAAAAATAAGAAGCGTATTGAGCGCCCCAAGTCAGAGCATCTGCGCTTTGAAAACACGCATGAGCCGCTGATTACGAAAGAAATCTGGGATATCGTTCAGGACATCCGTGAGCACAAGAAGCGCAGGACAAACATGGAAGAACAGGATATGTTCTCTGGTCTGGTAAGGTGCATCGACTGCGGAGAGGTCATGACACTGCATCGGGCGCACACCATAGCCGCTGTAAAAAACAATTTCATGTGCTCCACCTACCGGAAACGCGGTAAGGAAAAATGCAGCTCTCACTACCTTCGGGAAATCCATCTGGCAGCAATCGTGCTGGATGACTTACTGAGAGTAACCCACTTCGCACGGCAGCAGGAGGCGTTATTTATCCAGTACATCAACAGAAAAAACAATGCCGAAACCCGACGTGAGATTGAACGGCTCCAAAGAGAACTGGTATTAATGCGCCGGAGGCACACAGAGCTCAGCACCTTGTTCAAACGGTTATATGAGGACAATGTACTTGGTAAGGTGACCAACGAGCAGTTCAGAATGCTGTCCGGAGATTACAACGCAGAACAAAAAAGCCTGAAGGAAAGCATCCCTCAGACTGCGGAACGGATTGAAGAACTGCAGACCTCCATCTCCAACGTCACCCGATTTATCGATAAGGTGAAACGGTACACCGAGATAAATGAGCTAAGCGGTGAACTGCTTAATGTATTCATCGAGAAGATTGAGGTCGGTGAGAGAGCAGAACGATACTCCAGGACGGCGGAGCAGGAAATTGTTATCCACTACCGCGACATCGGCGTCGTCGGCGCTTTCGCAGAAGAAGCCGAGAAAATAGCCGAACAGCAGCAAAGGCAGACAGCTTGATCTGCTGTCTGCCTCACCCAATACCCACGGTTCATAAAATGTCCCTATGGATATGCGCCTAATCCCACCTTATTTTTTTTAGTTTTAGATATCAGTTTAATTTCTCAGACTCTGTATGGGTGCCGGTATGCGGCCGCCGCGGCGTACGAAGAGGGAGGAGGAGAAGGGGTTGACCGGCATGACCGGGGCCCGGCCCAGTAAGCCTCCGAATTCCACGTAGTCGCCGACCTTTTTGCCGGGGGCGGGGATGATTCTTACGGCGGTGGTTTTCTGGTTGGAGATGCCTATGGCTGCTTCATCGGCGATAATGCCGGCGATGGTTTCGGCTGTGGTGTCTCCGGGTACGGCTATCATATCCAGACCTACTGAGCAAACGCAGGTCATGGCTTCCAGTTTGTCCAGGCTGAGTGCTTTGTCTTCTACGGCCCGGATCATGCCTGCATCTTCACTGACCGGGATGAAAGCGCCGGACATGCCTCCTACGTAGGAGGACGCCATGGCTCCGCCTTTTTTCACTGCATCATTGAGCAGGGCCAGTGCCGCTGTGGTGCCGTGAGTGCCGCATCTTTCCAGGCCCATTGCTTCCAGTATTTCCGCTACGCTGTCTCCTACTGCCGGGGTGGGGGCCAGGGAGAGATCCACGATGCCAAAGGGCACGTTTAGTATTTTGGCGGCCCTGCGCCCTACCAGTTCACCCATCCGGGTGATTTTAAAAGAGGTCTTTTTGATTATTTCGGCCAACTCGCCAAAATTAACGTTGCCGGCTTTTTCCACGGCGTATTTGACTACACCGGGGCCGCTGACTCCTACGTTGATGACCGCTTCCGGTTCGCCGACTCCGTGGAAGGAACCGGCCATGAAGGGGTTGTCCTCAGGTACGTTGGCAAACACGACCAGCTTGGCACAGCCCAGGCCGTCTTTGTCGGCGGTTTTCTCTGCGGTTTGTTTGATGATCTGGCCCATCTGGCAGACGGCGTCCATGTTGATGCCTGACTTGGTAGTAGCCAGGTTGACGGAGGAACAAACTCTTTCTGTTACGGACAGAGCTTCCGGTATGGACTCCAGGAGTATTTTATCGCCTTTGGTAAATCCTTTGTGCACCAGGGCTGAGAAGCCCCCGATAAAATTAACTCCTACTGTGCCGGCAGCTTTTTCCATGACTTCGGCAAAGCCTACATAATCTTCCGCTGTGCTGCTCTCTGCCACCATGGAGATGGGGGTAACGGAGATTCTTTTGTTTACGATGGGTATACCGTAGTTGTTTTCAATGTCTTCGCCTGCTTTGACCAGGTTGGCAGCCAGGCGGGTGATTTTATCGTAAATTTTTTGTTGGGCGGCTTTAGGGTTGGGGTCAGCGCAATCCCTCAGGCTGATGCCCATGGTGATGGTGCGTATGTCCAAATGTTCTTCCTGCACCATTAGAATGGTTTCCATAACTTCCTGTATTGTTAGCATTATTATCCCCCTATATGCGATGCATAAAACGGAAGGCGTCTTCGTGCATGGCGTCAATACGCATTCCCAGTTCTTCACCCAATGCGGCAAGTTTTGCTTTCAATGTGTTTAGGTTGATTTTGCTCTGCTTCATGTCCGCTACCATGATCATGGTGAAGAATTCTCTTAGTGTTGTTTGGCTGATATCAAGTATGTTGATATTGTTTTCAGCCAGTATGCCGGATACGCCGGCGATAATTCCTACACGATC
Organism: Desulfofarcimen acetoxidans DSM 771; assembly: GCF_000024205.1. Lineage (NCBI taxonomy): Bacteria > Bacillati > Bacillota > Clostridia > Eubacteriales > Peptococcaceae > Desulfofarcimen > Desulfofarcimen acetoxidans. Next base: position 3,479,145 of record NC_013216.1, on the reverse strand, counting down.
CGCTCCCAGCACGGTTACTATGACACGCTGGTTCTCATCGGTTTTAGCCGGATTTGTCACGCTGGTTCTCTCCTTTTATTTGAATAACTTAAAGTTTTCGCCGTTAAGTTGCAACTTCCTGCTTCAATATAGTTGTGCCTATTATTTTGTAATATTATGAATTGTTTTACAACATGTCTACCGGTTTTTCGGCAGCAGGTAGATACCGTCTGTCTGTACCTCGTAGTCTTCAAGCAATTGCTTGAAGATTTTTTCTTCTGACGGGTTAAAACGAACGGAAATACCGCAGGAGGTTGTGATGCTGCGCGGTGTGGGTACTATGGTAAAGACTGCGCCGTGTTTTTGCAGCAGCTTCTCGGTTCTTATAGCTTCGTGGGTTGAAGGAAAAACTATGTAGCCGTATTGTTCCGGCATAGGGAAAAACCAGCTCCTTCAGTCAAAATGATATTACTTAAGCCAAGAGTTATTTTATCATAATAATTAGTAAATGAAATTATATTTCGACAATATATAAAAAATAATTAGAAAATATAACAGAAAAATTTAAATTAATTTAATTATGAAAGGAAATTGTCTGAATGTTTATCTATACATAATTTTATTATTATTGTATAATAATACCTAAAATCGCGCATTTTTTATACCTACAGGAAGAAATATTATAAATACCGAAAAAGTAATTTTTTGCATTTTTCGTTTCATTAAACACAGCAGTTTATGACATATTATACCATAGAAGAAATATATTAGACAAGTAATCAACAAATGAATTGTTAATTTAATTATAATGTATTCCCCGAATATATTAATACATTTATCGTGGTGCAAGAATTTTTTAGGTCATTACTTCTGACTATTGGGAGTAAGTTGATTTATGAGAAGGAAGAACAAAAGATTTAGTTTAACTGAAAAGCAAGAGAAGATTTTTCAAAAATAGCTAATGGATAGAAAAGTGAAGCGCGGATGGTTTTTCACTCAAATAATATACTATTACTGGCAGCAGATTTTTTAATATGCAAGCAAAATGTTCTGTAGTATAAGTAAATATATTTAGATTGTATTTATATAGAAACGATTAATAAAGTAATGGTAATTTTTACTCCTATCCTGTAAAATAGAATCAAGTGTGGGGAGGGGTATTATTACCATGAGGAAATTGCATTTAAACAATCCACAAAATTTAACCATTGAGGATTTGAATAAGATAAAAAGAGAAACACCATATAAACTAAGATGCAGAGTTCAAGCTGTCATTCTTGTCATGAAAGGGAGACAAGCAAAGCAGATTGCCGAATATCTTGATATAAGTGAACAAACCATAAGAAAATACGTTGCTTACTTTAATGAAGGTGGAGTTGAAAAACTGCTTCATGTATCAAAAAAACCGGGAAGACCGCCAAGGCTAACCAATGAACAAAAAGAAGAGGTCAAAGAGGTACTGAAAAAATCACCATCAGAGGTTGGTTTTAGTACCCATACTACTTGGAATTGTAAAACCCTCGCTGCTTACATTCATGATACATACGGCATTAAATATACATCAGATGGTGTTTGGCGCATGCTTCTTAAGATGGATTTTCGTTATAATCGTCCCACTTATGTATTAGCCAAAGCTGATCCGGAAAAGCAAAAAGCTTTTCAAGATGAGCTGGAAGAGTTAAAAAAATCTCACTGAATGTGAAATACTCCTATATGTGGATGCATCTCACATTAGGGACTATCAAGGTTTACAACGAGCATGGTTCCCAAAAGGTGAGCAAAAAAAGATTAAGACCTATGGACACCATGCAAAAGTTACATTATACGGTGCTTTAAACTACTATACGGGTAAAGTTTTTTGTGTAAATTATGACAAAATCAATGCAGAAAAATTCAAAGATTTTCTTAAAAAATTGGTATCACATTTTTTAAAAGATGACATTTCTAAAATTTACATTGTTCTTGATAATGCAAGAGTTCATCATGCAAAATTACTTAAAGACTTTTTAGACGAGCATAAGGATCATCTGTTTTTGAAATTTCTTCCACCCTACTCACCCAATCTGAATTGCATAGAAGAGTTATGGAAATGGTTAAAAAATACAGCTATTTATAATCGCTTTCATAAAAATGCTTCAGAAATTCAAAAATCTGTTGACTCGTTTTTAGAGGAAATCAAATGCTGTTCGGAAGATGTGAAAAAGAGACTTTGCGTTTAATTTATAACGATATTTATTATTTCGGTTCTATATAGTTCAGGGGGAATATTGCCTTGGATATAATCAGAATTTTAATAGTAGCTGAAGATATTTCGTCAAGACGCGGTTTAGTATCTATTTTTTCTTTGGAAAGCATGTTTGATATGTTAGGTGGTTATTCCATTGATGAAGCGATAAATAAATTAGTCTTGTTACAACCTGATGTAGTACTAATTAACATAGTAGGTGATATATCAATATATATGTTGTTGATAAAAAAGATTAAAAGCGAGTGTCCATATAGTTTGGTATTATCAATAATAGATAATAAAAAGTCGGAAGAAATCGCAAAAGTATTGAATCAAGGTTTAGATGGTTATATACCTAAGGGAGTTTTGAGTGGATATTTGGTTAAAATAGTAGAGCTCTCCTGTTATACGGGTCTTTTTTGTCTCCCCGGATTTGTAAAAAATATGGTTTCATTTAACAGTTCTAAAAAAAATAATATACATAAAATGAAAAATAGTGTAGTAGAGAGTTGTGAAAACCTATCCAAGCGAGAAATGGAAATACTGAAACTGATGTCTCAAAATCATTCAAACACTGAAATAGCCGGTATGTTGTACATAAGTCTACCTACAGTGAAGACTCACGTCAGCAATATACTGCGTAAGTTAGGCCAGCAAAATAGAGCTCAAGCTATATTATATTCTATAGCAACTGGCCTAATAAATAATTCTTTATAATTATAACATAGTGAAGTGTTTAATTATGAAGTTGTAATAACAAATTCATCCTTTTGGTTGATTGTTGGAAAATAAAAAATAATATATATTTCTAACAAATAAAGCCTCTATTATAGGGGCTTTTGTTTTTTAATTATTTATAAGGAGAAAATATTATGATAAAAATGAGACTTATAGTTATTAAAAATAATATTGTTACACGTGAAGGAATATCATTAATTTTAGATTCTATTGAAAATATTGAAATTGTGGGATGTGAAGGTGCCGATGTACTAGAGGAAGCCGTCAAATTACAGCCGGACTTTCTTATTTATGAAATATTTTCAATTAATCATATTGAAGAGTTTGAATACGACATATTAATTAAACTAAAAAAATTATGTAGTTGGACAAAAATAATAATAGTTTCAGAACAACCAATTAATCAAGAAATACAAAAAGAGTTTTTATACATTTGTGATGGTTACCTTCAACATCCGATATTACCAAGGTTTTTATTGAAAGCGTTACAGTTAATTTGTTACTCAGGACATTTCTTCTTTCTTGGTTCTTTAAAGAATATAGTGAAGGAAATACAAGAAGATAAAAAAGATATATTTCTGCTAAAATCCTAAACTGTTTCAAAATGAAAAATATTAAAATTGGTGGTGCTGTTAAATATTGAAAGATAAAATAATTAAAAATGCAGTGATGAGAGACGTTTTCGTTAAGTATCAAAAGGAGATTAATAATTTTGATAATAACAATTATTTTGAAAAACAATTTATTTACGATACTAATAAAAAGAGTACATATGAATTTTTAGCGCATAATGAGCAAAAATCAATCTCATCGGAAGTATTTAATGCATTCATAATAATTATAAATTCATTTTTGCTAGAAGAAGCAAAGTATATTTGTGATATATTAGAAAACGGTAATAATCTTGATTTTTATGATCCTGAAAAAACTGCTCTGAAAATACTAGAGACCATATATATGTTGTCAAGAGAAAATAAGTGTTATATGGAGGAACTTAGGGTTGCAGTGATATTAAGTTTTGTTAATGCTACTAACTTTTTAGGTTGCAAACTGCCAAATACTCTTTATAAAAGTCTTGAAATAGTTTTGCATAATATTAATAAAAAACTAAATGAGTTGTATTGAGGAATACAAGATTTTTTATAATACCAGGGAGATAGTCATACCCTGGTATTATAAATTATATGCAAGCTATTGGTTAAGTATGTATTTTATATTACGAGAGGATTAAAATTGTTAAATATAGATTAGTCATTTTATTTTATAACTAATATCAGGTATGAGTTTTCACTAATATTAATCATACCTGTGGATAATACATGCTTTATGGCCTTTATGGTATTATATCAAAAGATTATATTGTCTTCTAAACTTAGTATTAGAATTATATGTGTGGGAAGGTGTATAGATAAATGGGTAATATTCGTATAGCTATAATGAGTGAAAATCCTTATTCTAGAAATTGCCTGTCAGCTATTTTTTCTTCGGAAAGCGCTTTTAACGTGCTGGGTAGTTTTCCATTAGCGGAGATAAATGATAAAGCCAGTTTTTTTCAACCAGATGTTATATTATTTGATGTATTTGATGATGAAAAAAAATACATCGAAGAGATTAAGCAGTTAAAAAATAATTGTGCTTTTACATTAGTATTTGCCTTACTGGAAAAAAAGCATTGTGAGAGTATATATGAAGAGATGCTTAAATACGTGGATAGTTGTATACAAAAAGGAATTACAAGGGGTTGTTTAGTAAAAGCTGTTGAATTGGCCTGTATTGCCGGATTGTTTTACATACCTGCTTCCTTAAAAAAAATGATTTCATTTATTGAAACTGATGAAGAATTAACAAATAACTATGTTATGAAAGGTAATCTTGCCAATGGTAATACCTTAACTCGCAGGGAAATGGAAATATTGCAGTTAATAGCTATAAGCCTTTCTAACCGAGAGATTGCCAAAAGGCTATTTATCAGTGAACCAACAGTAAAAACCCATGTTAGTAATATTTTACGTAAACTTGGACAACAAAATAGATCCCAGGCCATAGTTTACTCTTATAAAAACGGTTTAATAACTAACTGCATCTAAATAAGCAGAATCCATTTATTGTGGCGCATCAGGAGGGTATATGGTATGTTACTGAATAACTGCAATAGTGATAAATTCTTTTATACAGCTTTTGGCCTTTACATAATGTCAGATTTTTTATTGCCAGAGCTTTTACCTGCTTCTATTTGTACACCTGATATTTGTATTAGTTATGGTAAAGTTCCTATCAATATTTTAAACCCTGTTGAGAAAACTGACACCTATCAAGTTGCAAAAAACCAATTTCTTTTTCAAGTTCAGGGTATAGGCCGTTATTACGTTACAAATGGAAACCGTATCGTTGTTAATCCTGCTAAGCGGACTGAAGAGCATATTGTACGCCTCTTTCTATTAGGCACTTCTTTTGGAGCTTTGCTTCTGCAGAGAGGAATTTTGCCTATACATGGTAGTGCTGTAGTTATCAATGGATGCGGTGTAATTTTTACAGGGGCATCAGGTGCAGGTAAATCTACACTATTAGCTGCCTTCAGACAACGTGGTTATTCTTTTTTAACAGATGACGTGGCGGCGGTGACACTAAAATCCGATGGTGCTGCATTGGTGCAATCCGCCTACCCACAGCAGAAACTGTGGCGGGACAGTGCAGAAGAAATAGGGCTTGATACTGCACAACTGGCACCGGTTTATAATGGGATTGAGAAGAAAAAATATAGTATTCCTGTACATAATGGCTTCATCCAATCGCCTGTTTCACTGGTTGCTGTATACGAACTTAGAGCGGAAAGTTGCCGTGATGTGACACTTAAGCCACTTTGGGGTATGGATAAACTGGCAGTGTTATTGAAACACACTTACCGTTGCTGGCTAATTAAAGGGCTAGGGTTAATGGAGGTTTATTTTAAACTATGTATAGCTGTAGCAAGACAGGTAAGTGTTTCCCGTCTGACCAGACCTGAAGGGCTGTTTTCTCTGGAGGAACAGGTACGTTTAATAAATCAGGACATAGCTGATTGCTCGCTTGCAGCGCATTTATAATACTAAAAACAGAAAGAGGTTTGTGAGATATGGGGTTGCAAATCGGACTGGGTAGTACTATAGCTAAGGCTAAAGGATTGGTAGTCGCAGGTATGAACGGGGAAAAATATATGCTAAATATTGAAAAAGGAGAGATATATGGACTAAATAGTATCGGCAGCAGTATATGGCTTTTGCTGGAGCAGCCCAATACAGTGCAAGAGTTAGTGACAGCGCTGATAAAAGAATACGATGTGGATGAAGGAAATTGTCAGCGTGATGTATTGTCTTTTGTAAGTAGACTCTATAATAAAGGACTTGTTGATATTGCTCAAACGGTTAAATAAATTCTTGGCTTTGCCATATAAGGAACAGTTTTTGTTTATAGAAGCTTTTTTACTGACAGGTGTTGTGCGATTGTTTATCTTGCTGTTGCCTTTTAGATGGTTTTCTCCTGTTCTCGGGAAACATATGGGAGAATCGCCAGTTGAGGAAGATGTTATTATGCTCGAAGCAGCCAGAAGAGTTGGTTGGTTAGTTGAAACGGTGAGTTTCTTTACTCCTTGGGAAAGCAAGTGTCTGGTTCAGGCGGTAGTAGGTAAAATAATACTTCGACAGCAAGGCATAGCTAATACGCTTTACCTCGGAGTACGTAGGGATGAAGGAAATAGTTTAGTGGCTCATGCCTGGTTAAGATGTGGTGAGACGATAGTAACCGGTGGATATGGTAGGGAACGGTTTGTTGTAGTAGGTAAATTTGCTGATTATATAAAAATTTAGATGACTCAAAGGGGGTTTTATAATGGAAAAATTGATACAAAGTAAAAAACAGCCATGGTCTGAGCCTCAAGTTACCGAGATTAATGTTAAAAACACGGAAGATCATATAGTGTATAAAGTTAATGGCGGTAGTGATTGTATGTATGACACCGAACATACTGATCATGTCTCATAAATTGAGGGAAATACCAACTAAAATGCTAATTATTTGTATTATTAGTTGTGTTATTTATAATTAAAAATGGCGGTAAAAAGCTATGAGCGCTATATGCGGCATTTACTATTATGATGACAGACGGATTTCACCTGAAACTGGAGCGGCAATGATGCGTAAATTAGGTATTAATCATGCAGACGCTGTAGGTACCTGGCAAGATGGACAGGTATTTTTGGGATGCCATATACAGTGTATCACTCTCGAGTCGCACCGGGAAATATTACCATATCATGATGGACTGAGTGGTTTAACTATTACTGCGGATGCTATCATTGATAACCGAACCGACTTATTTGATAAGTTAGGTATCAACTATTCCCACCGGGAGGGTATGCCGGACAGTACGTTAATTTTACTGGCCTATCGGAAATGGGGGGTGGATTGTCCGAAATACCTTTTAGGCGATTTTGCTTTTGCCATATGGGACGAAAACCGGCGGGAATTGTTCTGTGTTGTGGACCCTACCGGGACAAGGGCATTTTATTATTATCAGTCGGCGGAGCTATTTGTTTTTTCCACACTACTTAAGCCGCTGTTTGTTTTGCCTGAGGTTACAAGAGAGCGTAATGAGATCTGGATTGCCGATTTTCTGGCTGACCCATCAGTAAAACATCAACTGGATCCAGAACTGACTTTATATAAGAACGTTTTTCTCTTGCCTGCCGGGCATACGCTTAGGATATGGCCTGACGGGGTAATGAAGCGGACTTACTGGGAGGCTGAACGGCAGCCTGAACTAAAATTGAAGTCAGATGGTGAATATGAAGAGGCTTTCCGGCAAGTTCTCGGAGAAGCGGTTCAATGTCGTTTACGCTGTGCTCGTCCTGTAGGGGTGATGATGAGCGGGGGGCTGGATTCTACCTCGGTGGCTTGTATGGCTGCCCGGAAGCTTAACGAAACCGGACATCGAATTCAGGCATTTACTTCGGTTCCAATAAAAGATTACCGCGACTGGCTGCCTGCTTCATGGCTGGCTGACGAAACACCTTATATTGAAGCTATAAAAGAACATTTCGAAAATATTGATGCAAATTACTGTCGTTTTGATGATAAACATTCATTAAGTGATACGAAACAGGCATTTGCAATGTTGGAACAACCCTATAAAATTTTAGAGAATTTATTTTGGATTGACGGTATCTTAGCTGCCGCAAAAGAACGAAATATAGGTGTAGTTTTACATGGTTCTGCCGGTAACGTTACTATTTCTTGGGGCTACATTCAACCCTATTTACAATCCCTGTTTCGGGCAGGGCAGTGGTGCTGTTTATTCCGTGAAAGTTGGGCCTATGCCAGATGCCAGCGGAATCCGCTAAGGGCTTTGTTAGGATTGTATAAAGCACTGATGCCTTATAAAATACAAAAAAAATATGATCAGCTTAAAAACCGCTCTCAATTTATTAATTGGCAATATTTATTATCACCTATTAACCGGGATTTTGCTTACCGTACCGCTGTACAAGAGCGGTTAGAACGGATTGAGAAGGTTAAGTTAAATATAAACAAATCGGACTCATACGAATTGCGCAGAAAATTTTTAAGTCCGGAAGTTTTTAGTCACATGGGTGTTATCTCCACTAAACTGTCGTTAAAATATGGAGTAGCCTGGCGTGATCCAACTATGGACAAGCGAGTTATCGAGTTCTGTCTCAGTGTGCCGGATAACCAGTTTGCACGGGGGGATAAAAGCCGGTTTTTATTGCGTCGTGCGATGGAGGGAATTTTACCCGACAAAGTTAGGCTGAACAGAACAGTAAGAGGAAAACAGAGCGCCGACTTGACTCAGCGTCTGCAACCTTGTTGGCCTCAGCTGATCGCTGAGATAAAAAAAATTGGGGACCGGGAATCTGAACGTATATATCTGGATATTTTAAAAATTCGTGAAGAACTAACTAAATTTACTACCTTAAGTGATGAGTCACCGGATAACACCAGCTTGCGTATGCTTCTCCGAAGTTTAATTTTTAGCCGGTTTCTAAAATATGAAGAAAGTACGATGGGGTGATACTATGTTAGACAATCCTTTTAAGAAAATTCCCCATGAGCTTTCATTGATGCTTGCAAGTATCAGTAGTGATACAACCAAAACTGAAATGCTATTGAATAAACCAACTGACTGGCAATTCTTTGCCCATCTGGCAGTTCACCATCGTGTATACCCCATAGTCTATAAAACACTCAGCCAATTAAATAACCCGGTTGTACCTGGAAATGTTCTCTGTCTTTTGAGGCAGAAATGCCGGGAGAATACTATTAAGGCACTGAGCATGACCGGGGAAACGGTTAGAATTGTAAAGTGTTTAGAAAATCACGGCATACCTTGTCTTGTATTAAAGGGCGTGCCCCTGGCTTTGCGTTTGTATGGTGACATATATCTTAGACCGTCTAAGGATATCGATATACTGGTCCATCCAGATCTATTGGAAAAAGCTCAAGCAATATTAGAGAATGAAGGCTACTACAGAATAGATACGAAGAATTTGACAACCCGTCAGCTTGAGATATATTCAAAAGCTTCACCCAACTCTTTTCATTTTAGTTACTGGCACAGCAGTAAGGAGATTAATTTGGAGCTTCACATAAAGCCTATTGATCGCGGATATGTACTATCTCTGCCGATTGAGGGCAACGTTAATAGAATTGGGATAGCTGGTAACCCTTTGCCAGTGCTTTTAGACGAGGAGTGGTTATTGTATCTAATACTGCATGGGGCTAAGCATGCCTGGTTTCGTTTACGTTGGCTTAATGATATTGTAAAGTTTTTGCAGCAAGAAAAGATTGATTGGAATAATATTATGGATTTGGTGAGAAAAACAAATATGCAGACTACATTTCACCAGTCGTTAATAATGGCTAACCTCCTTATGGATCTGCCTGTGCCGCCCATTTTATTAACAACTGTAGCTAAGGATCGATATGCATGGAAGATGGCCTGTAATGCGATGAACTTGTGTCTGATAGCAGTTGATAATGAAATTAGTAAAACTAATAGTTATACCAACAGGCAACTTCTTTACGATTTTCAAATTCATAATAGTTGGAAAAGCAGGTATAAATTTTTAATGCGGTTAATTGGGCCTAATATAAGAGATATCAAGCTTATAGCTTTACCTGATAAACTGTATGTATTGTACTATATCATACGCCCTTTTACATTTTTAAGTCGTCGTTTGCAAAAGTTGAGAACAAGGAATTAGCACTATGGATATGCTTTTGTTATATATCAAGGATTTATATAATTTATCGAGAATTAGGTTTGTTGTAAATGTGCTGCTAATGATTGCGCTGGGGATGCTGGAAGGTATAGGAGTATTAATGATTATACCGTTATTAGTTGTGTCCGGCATCATTCCCGGTATAGAAGCAACCAGTGGAATGACTTCTGTGATAAGAGGTATTTGTCAAAACATGTGTGTGACATTAAGCCTTCCGGTTGTATTGTTGTTGTATCTAAGTGTTATTTGGGTGCAAAGCTGGCTGAAGCGTTATCAATCCTTAGTTAATTTTGATCTCCAGCAATCATTTGGAGTATTATTATCTGCCAGGCTGTATCGTGCTGTGGTTTATGCTGATTGGCAGCTTATAATATCCAGGACAAAATCGGATATTACCAATATAATAATTTCAGAACTAATGCGTGTTTATGTTGGGCTAAACTATTTTTTACAGATAACAACTACGGTTCTAACCACTTTAATACAGGTTGTTATTTGTGTTTTGATAGCCCCAGTTCTAACTTGTTTTGTGCTGGCCGGTGCTATAGTTTTATTTATATTCTTTCAGAACTTCGTTAAAGAATCCCGAAAGATGGGTCAAAATATATCTGACTTAAACAGAAATTTATTATTTGACCTTACAGAAAACCTAAACGGCTTAAAAGAAATTAAAAGCCATGGTATTGAGTTGGTCCAAATAAATAACTTTATCAAGATTCGTGATATGATGAAGCAAAACCTTAGTGAATTTAGTCAAATTCAGACTCGGACTGATATGTTGTACAAAGTTGGTTCAGCGGTATTTATTAGTTTATTCCTGTTCAGTGCCATTGAGATATTTAAGCTCAACCCACAGGAGTTTATTGTGATTTCAGTAATTTCTGCCCGCCTCTGGCCCAGACTTTCTTCCTTTCAGATGGGACTGCAGAATATCAACAATACACTTCCTGCTTTTCGAGCCGCAAGGGAATTGGAAAATCAATGTCTTGCCGCCGGGGAAAGGCTACCAGAAAATGAGGCATCAAAGAAGATCGATTTGTATCACGGGGTGCAATTTCGTAATGTTTCCTTTTACTATGATTCCTCCTCTATAAACTACTCTTTAAATGAGTTAAATCTTTTTCTTCCTGCTGGTAGGACTATTGCTTTCGTTGGTGTTTCAGGTGCAGGTAAAAGTACTGTGGTGGATTTGTTGATAGGATTACTGAAACCGAAAGAGGGAAATATTTTAATTGACGGTAAGCCATTGCTGGAGAATTTGCTCCAATGGAGAAATTCTATTGGATATGTACCCCAGGATGCTTTTTTATTTAATACCAGTATTAGGGACAATATGTTGTGTTTTTGTCCGGATGCTTCCGAGAATGAAATTTGGAATGCTTTACGGTTAGCCTCTGTCGATTTCTTTGTCAACGGTTTGCAGGATGGCCTTGATACTTTAGTAGGAGACAGAGGTATTCGACTGTCTGGTGGTGAGCGGCAGCGTATTGTTTTGGCGAGAGCTCTATTACGAAAGCCGACAGTTTTAATCTTAGATGAAGCCACCAGTTCTCTGGATTTAGAAAATGAAAAACGTATTCAAGAAGCTATTGATGGTTTACAGGGTAAGATGACTATTGTGGTTATCGCTCATCGTATTTCCACTATTAAAAATGTTGACCGGATATTTGTATTGGAGCAGGGGCGAGTCATAGAACAAGGAAATTATAGATTATTGATGGAAAACAAGGAGAGCCGTTTTTATTCTTTGGCGTGTACAAATCAAATTTAATTGTTATCAAAATGTATGATAGCTCACCTAATGCACATGAAGGTGGGTTAATTTATTTAGTTATCAGCAAATTCGTCATACATTTTGATTAAAAGACTAATCATATGGTGCGAATTTCATACTATAGTATCATTCCTATGCAGGATGATGTTAAAAATTATATATGTTATTATTCAACTACTAAAATGATATTGGGGGGTCTAATATTATATGAAGTTGATTTTATGAAATAGCATCTGAAAAATTAAGTTTGTACAGTCATAAACGGCAAGCTAACAGGAGGTTTTTGTGTGGAACTAGAAATAAAGGATATTATTAGGATATTGAAAAAGGGGAAACTATTATTGTTAATACTGCCCTTTATCGCGGTGCTTACCAGCGGTATTATAAGTTATTATTTCTTAACGCCGGTATATAGTGCGACAGCGACAATATTGGTTAACAACAAAAGTCAAAGGATTATGGGTGGACTCGATTATCAAGACATTATGCTGTCTACTGAATTGGCAAAGACATATAGTAAGATTGCTGTTAGCAGAACTGTGGCTGAAAAAGTACTCCAAGTTGAAAAACTAGATATAACCCCGGATCAATTTATTGGCAAAGTTAGTGTTCAGCCTGTTAAGGAGAGCCAGTTAATAAATATAACTGTTGTAGATCCAAATCCCAATACAGCCGCTCATTTGGCTAATATTACTAGTAGGGTTTTTGTGGAAATAATTGTTGATATCATGGAACTTAATACTAATGGTGCAAAAGTAATAGATATAGCAATACCATCAAATTCGCCCATTAAGCCAAATGAAAAACTTAATATATTAATTGCAGGTTTATTAAGCTTGATGATTGCGATTGGTATTCTCTTATTGCGTGAGTTTATAGATCAAACCGTCAAATCAAATGAAGACATAGAAAGATACTTTGGTTTGCCGGTTTATGGTAATATACCGAAAATCAAATAATTTAGCAAAAGAAGAGTTTTATCTAAATCTATCTATCCTTAAGTATTAGCTGCTTTATGCGAATAATATTGTTGAATGAAAGGAGTTATTTCATGTTTAGCAATAAACTGATAACAATCAATAATCCTAAATCACCAATAGCTGAAGCTTACCGAATATTGCGTACAAATATTCATTTTTCTGTGTTAAATAAGCCTCTTAAGACTCTATTAATAACAAGTGCCGGGTGCGGTGAAGGAAAAACTCTTACTGTAGCTAATCTTGGCGTAGCCTTTGCTCAAGCTGGAGAAAAAGCTGTATTATTAGATTGTGATTTTCGAAAGCCCGGTCTGCATACGGTATTTGGTCAATCCAATAACAAGGGATTAGTAGATATCATTTTAGGGAGACTCCCATTGGATCTTGGATTGAAAAATGTGGGAATAGATGGATTAAAGCTAATCACCACTGGATCTGTTCCTCCTAATCCGGTTGAACTGATAAGTTCTAATAGAACAAAGGAATTTATTTCTGATTTGGCTGAAATGTTCGATATAGTATTGATTGATACACCACCGGTGGCTCCATTAACTGATGCTGCTTTAATGGCATCTAATATGGATGGGGTCCTTTTGGTAGTGGCTCAGAGTAAGTCTAAAATTGCGATGGTTCAAAAGTCTAAGGAATTACTTCTTAATGTAAATGCCCGAATTATTGCAACTGTTTTGAACATGACTGATGATCCGGGGGAAGATTACCGTTACTATAATTATGGCTAAGAGAACTGCAATATGTCAAAGGATTATAATAAAATAGCTGATTGTGGCTAGTGTACAGTGTGGGAAAGTGTTGCTGCTTTGATATATCGGTTAATGTCTGAGGAGTGTTGATAATGAAAAAAATGCTTCAACTATATTTTTCTATAGCTTGTATTGGTATAATAATTGGTATTGTAATTGCAACGCACGGCTCTATGGTTGCTATTGGCAAGAATAAGACAAAAACTAACGAACATAACTATGATTACTATGGACACTGGGCTGAGAAATATATTGAGGAAGCAATGGTAATGGGTGTTGTTAATGGATATCCGGACGGTAGTTTCAAGCCTGATGAACCAGTTACTCGAGCGGTTTTTGCGGTTATGCTTAGTAAGATCATTAATAACATTGAAAAAAAAGAAAATCAGGTTCCATTAAATAAATTCAATGATTATGACGATATTCCCGTATGGGCAAGGATCGGGCTTCAAAAAGCGATAGACTATAATTTTTTATATGCTTATCCAGATAATACTATACGTCCTATGGAACTGTTAAATCAAAGCGATATTTATAAAATAATCCCTAAGGAAAAGATTCCTAAAGAGATATTTAAGAATAGCACTGATGCTGTCGTAACGAGAGCCGAGGCTTGTGTAATTATTTCTACCTTCAGGTTTTCGAAATTATATACTAAGATACCAGTTGCCACTTCTGTCAGTAAAGAAGACGCATCAGACAGAATAGTATATATTCGGGTACCTTAGATACCCATTAATTTCTCCACCATGTGTGGTGTTTTTTTATGCCGATGGGGTAGTTCTGGGAAGTATGAGAATTTGCAAGCCATTTTGTTATGACAATTATAGTATGCGTATGGTCTCCGCCTGTAAAGGCCCCTGCCTGAAACCTCTTATCATAAGGATAGATTTTCTTAGAGGCTTATCCCAAAATATTAATATTAGGGTATAAATCAATACATATATTTTGCTTTTTAGAGTTTAGTATCTCAACGTTAACTTGTCCTGTTTCTGTTATTGCCTATTTATCCTGCTGTATATATAATAAAAGAAAATTTGTTAGGGGTGAATGAAATTGGCTGTTGTAGAAGTTAGTATTGTACCTCTGGGAACCGGTTCTCCCGGTGTAAGCGCTTATGTAGCCAGGTGTCTGGAAGTGCTGTGTGGGGAAAAGGAGGTAGTTTATCAGCTGACCCCTATGGGCACTATTATCGAAGGAGAACTGGACGCGGTTTTGTCCGTAGTGCGCCGTATGCATGAAGAGCCGTTTAATTCAGGTGTGGAGCGAGTGGTAACCAGTATCCGTATTGATGACAGGCGTGATCAAGCCCTGACCATGCAGGGAAAAATGGCTTCAGTGAAAAACAAACTTGACTTGATCGACAGCAGCAAATAATGGAGTATTTTAAAAAGCTTTTGCATGGCTTGAAGAATGGGGAAATAAAGCCGGTATATCTTTTGTACGGGCAAGAAGTTTATCTGCTTAACGAGGCAATAAAAAATTTTAAAAAAATTGTGTTAAATGAGGAGACCGGTGATTTCAATTTTGACCTGATAAACGGTGAAGAAACAACTCCCGAAGATATAGTCAGCCTGGCGCAAAATTTGCCCTTTATGGCTGAAAAGCGCCTGGTGGTGGTTAAGGACTTTCCTGCTTTTAACGCGCCTAAAAATAAGGCGCCTGAGCAGGAAGCAGCAGGTGAAGAGGAGCAAGCCGCCGGGGAGAAGGAGAATATTTCTGTTGACGGTAAGGGAAAGCGGGCTAAATCAAAATCGACTGCAGACGATGCGTCAAGGTATAAAGCTTTATTGCAATACATAGAAAAACCGTCTTCCGACACCTGTTTGCTGTTTACCTTTTCCGGCAGTGTGGATAAACGTAAAAAACTGGTGCAGGCTATCAATAAGACAGGAGAAGTTATTGACTTTGTTCTGCTGAAAAAGCAGGACTTGCGCAAATGGCTGCTGCAGCAGGCTAAGAAAGCAGGTAAAACATTTCAACCGGAAGCTCTGGAGCTATTTCTGACCGGTGTTAAAAATGATCTTTATCGTATCTCTGCTGAGGTTAAAAAGCTGTTCAACTACACTGACGACAGGGCGATCATAACCAAGGAAGACATAGAGCAAGTAGTGATTTCCCAGATAGATTTAAGTATTTTTGCCGTTGCCGATGCTATCGGTGAAAAGCGCTGTTCGGATGCTCTGCGGGGAATCAGAGATCTGCTTCTTTATCGTGAACCGCCGCAAAAAATACTGGTTATGATTTACAGACAGTTTCGCCTGTTATTTCAGTATAAAGCTTTGCAGGAGGAGGGTGACTCCCAGTCAGAAATACAGGCTAAAATGAAACTCCATCCCTATGTTGCGGGAAAAATTGCTAGACAGGCCAAGAACTTCAGTATTGAAGAGTTATACAAGGCCATGTATGACCTGTCAGAAATTGACGCAGCCACGAAAAGCGGGCAGGCAGAGTTCTGCCCGGCTATAGAAATGATGTTAATCAAAGTGTGCAGTGAGAAGTTGCCGCTTTAAAAAATAATCGGATGAAGGAGATGGTTATTTGTGTTAAACAAAATACTGGCAAATATAAAGATCACCACAAAGATTTACCTGTCTTTTGGATTGGCTTTATTAATATTATGCTCCTTCGCTATTATATCTATAGCAGAATTTAATAAGATTTCCAATGATGCAATTGGTTTGCAAAAAAATGAACTGCCCAGGTACTATAATTCCATGAAGCTTGCTACTATGCTAAATGAGCAAGTCATGAATATAAGGGCTTACATGCTTTACCGGGATGAGAAATTTGCCAGCCAGTTTCAGGACATTAGCAAACAATCTTCTGTTCTGGAGAAAGAGGTTTATGAGCTCAGCCGTCAGCAAAAAAATAAAGATATCTTATCCGCTATAATGTCACACCAGGACAGGTATACAGCAATATGTACAGAGCAGATTATACCCCTGGTCAGAGCCGGTAATATAGAAGGGGCAGTACAGGCCGGCAATACTGTAATAAATGATTACCAGGAGATACAGAGACTGCTGGCGGAATATACCGCCGGTAAAGACGGAGATATTAATAAGGTGGTGGATGATACTCTGGCTGACAGCAGGCAGGCCAGAAATCTCATACTGGTTTTACTGGTTATAGCTTCTGTTTTGTCTGTAATTATCGGATATCTCCTGATTATTTCCATCACTAAGCCGATAAAAGAAGTTATTGAGGAAATGTATAAAATGGGTGAAGAGCATGATTTAAGAGAAAGATATCTTGTGGAAGGTGTTCAGGATGAAATAGGCAGCTTAAGAAGAACCTTTAATCATATGCTTGTGAATAGAAGAAGGATGATCACAGAGATAAAGGATTCTTCCACCACCCTGGCTGCTCAAAGCGAGCAGTTGTCTGCCAGCTCGGAGCAGGTGACTTCTGCCGTTCAGGAAGTCGTTGCTACCATTAATCAGTTAGCTATGACAACAGACAGTCAGAGTGTCAACACCAGTCAGGTTAACCAACTGGCTTTAGGAATGTCGGAAATGGCCAAACAGGGCAGCCAGGCGGTGGAAAATACGCTGCAGAAAATGAATCTGATAAACGGCAAGGTTGTGGAAAGCACAACAGTTATCAGCGACTTGGATAAGCGTTCTCATGAGATAGGGCAGATATTAGAGGTGATAACCAATATTGCCGACCAGACCAACCTGCTGGCCTTAAATGCTGCCATTGAAGCAGCCAGGGCCGGTGAAGCAGGCAGAGGTTTTGCCGTGGTGGCTGAGGAAGTGCGCAAGCTGGCGGAACAATCGGCAGGCGCCACAAAGGATATAGCCAGTATAGTCAAAGAAATAAAAGGTCAAACCAGGCTGGCCGTTGATTCCATGGATCAGGTCACGGGTGTGGTGGAGGACGGGGTAAAAGTGTCAGCTGAAACCAGTAGCATATTGTCCAAAATAATTGGAGAAATTGAACGTGTCACGGTAATGGTAGGAGAAATATCCCAGGCTGCGGAGAATAATTCGGATATGACACAGAATCTGGCTTCAGCCAGCCAGGAAACAAATGCTAATATTGAGCAGGTATCCGCCTCGGCGCAGCACTTAACTGAAATGGCTGAAAGATTAAGAGAGATGACGGCTGTATACAAATTGTAGAATATAAAATGCAACAGTATGCATTTTATATTTTTTAAGCAGAAAGTTAAGCTTGCAACCAATTTTTATAATCCCAAGGCAGTGTAAATAAAGGTCTAATAGGTATGGTGTCCCCCAGTAAAAAGAGGGGGACATTCTTAATTTTCAAGTAACTACATAACGAGGAATCGTTTAACCGGTTCATTTATAAGGCTTTTAGCAAATATTAAGTCGTTGAAGGACTTGTTATGTGTTACCGGGAATCCGGGTTATATGACTTGTAGTCAGTGCCTTTTTGCATGAGTTTGCCGGTATTTCTATTATCGTAGAGAGTGCTTATATTAATACTTTTATTGGCGAACCGTTTAAGTCTTGATATTACTGAGTTTTTCAAACCGCTTTTCGCCGGCAAAATTGCATTTGCAAAATATAAAACCACCCTCTGGAGTGTATACGCGAGTTTGGTATAGTTAGCGTAAGATTGATATGGCCTGTCCTGCCTGGGTTATAGGGGGTTTTTCCCAAACTTTAGGAACAGGCATTTACATAACCAACTTTCATGACTTATAATTGCAATAGTCTTTTAAAAGACTGGGGTATGGGGAGGGTTAACCGGGAACTGGGGAGCATTTGGTTAACCCTCTTTAATTACGCTACCAGTGCAAAACTTATATTTGCTCCAAAATTTCTAAACCGGTTCTTTCCGGTCCCGCCAGTGATGCTTTCCAGTCTGGCAGTAACCTTCACGCCCTTGTCCGGCAGCGGAGCTATAACCTGAGCATGCTCCTTTTTCAGATAACCCAACTGATAACTGCCTTTACCTATCACTTCAACAACAATTGCTACTGCATTAAGATCTGCCTCGTTGTTTAAATCCCCCACCAGGTTTATTGTGATTTCATCCGGACTGTAGTTTCTTAACCGGGCCAGTGCCTTTTGCCGGTTGCCGAAGGTTACGCCTCTTACCTTTGTGTAGAATTTGCCCTGTTTAACCATTTGCCAGTCTGTTTTTAATGCTTGGCTGCGGCTCATGCCCTGGGTGTAGTGTAAGCGGTTTGCTATGGTCATTACAGTTGTTTTCATGTTATCGCCCTCATAGACATTATATTCAAGATATTGTAGATATTATGCAATATCACATATATGGCGTCAATAGATTGTTGTAATATTTCTTTGACTTGTTGTAGAAATTATTTTATACTATATAGGAATAGGGGGGATACTATCGTGGCTTTTTCATTTAACCCGCTCTGGAAATTGCTTATTGATAAAGGAATGACAAGGGAAGAATTACGTAGTAATTTGGGTTTATCACCATCAACAATGGCAAAGATGAGTAAAGGGGAATATGTATCATTAGAGGTGTTACATAGAATGTGCAGTTATTTTAACTGCCAACCGGGAGATTTGTTTGAATATGTGCAGGATGAAGGGAACTAATAACCAATATACACTTTTTAACCGATATTTAGGGGGCAATAAAATGGAGGAAAGCATAGTAACAGTTTGGAGACCAATTAACTTTAATGAAAAATGGCTTAAATGCTCTATCTCTAAACTATTAAATATTTTGCCATCATGGGAAGGTAAACGAGAACAATTAAAAAAAGATACTCAAGAATATCAAAAATTTCTTAACCGCCTTAAAAGACAACACGCTATAGAAACTGGAATAATTGAAAGGTTGTATGATTTAAAAGAAGGTATAACTGAGACTTTCATCAAGGAAGGATTTAAAGAAATATATCTTCAACATGGAGATACAAATATACCACAAAGAAAGTTAATGGATTATTTACATGATAATTTTGAAGCAATAGATTTTGTATTTGATGTAGTAAAAAACAATAGAATGATCACTAAAAGCTTCATATTAGAATTACATCAATTAATAACAACACACCAAGATTATATTGAGGCAATTGACACCTTAGGTAATATCATTTCAGTAAAATTATTAAAGGGTGTATTTAAAAAACATGATAATAATCCAAGGAGAAGTGACGGTTCAGTCTATTTGTATTGTCCTCCTATTCAGGTAGAGTCCGAGATTGACAAACTTTTAAGTATTTATAATGAAATGGAAAATAAAAACAATACACATCCAGTTATCCTAGCTGCTTGGTTCCATCATTCTTTTGTACAAATACATCCATTTCAAGATGGGAACGGAAGAATGGCTCGACTCTTGGCTAGTTTAATATTAATTAAGCATAATTTATTTCCTTTAATAGTAAATCGCAAAGAAAAAAAGATATATATCGAAAGTCTCGAATTAGCAGATACAGGTGAGTACCAGCCATTAGTTGATTTATTCTGCGATATTCAAATCAGAAATATACAGTTTTCCTTAAACTGGAAAACCAGTTATGAAAATTCATCTTATAATGAAATAGTTAAACATTTTTCTCAAAAAATATTAGATTGGAAACTTCAATCTAGAGAAAATAGGCAATCATTAATTGATAAAAACCGTAATAATATTTTTGTTTATACTGAAAATGTACTCAATAGCATTTCGTTAGATCTTCAAAGACAAGTGAATAAATTAATAAATATATCCTTGCAAAAAAGTTATCCAGGGGATTATAAAGATTACTATTTTACGCATCAAATTATTGAATATGCTAAACAACATGACTATTATTTTAATAGATCCTTCCCAAGAGGATGGTTTAAAATATTATTTATTCTTTCTGAAAGTAGAAGTTATCAATTAGTTATTACTATTCATCATTATGGTTATGATGATTCTACCATAGCTATTGGAGCAATCTTAGAATTTATTGAATCGAAACCAAGTAAGAAGGGAAATAAGGGATCTGTAAGAAAAAGCAGTAACAATAAAATTATTACTGCTCTACCACTTGAGATTAAACCGTTAACTATTTCGGCTGAAATTGAGATTGCAGATTTAGAAGCAAACATAAAATTATTTCTAGAGGATACTATTACAATAACATTAGCTCGTGTAGCTAATGAGGTTTATTAAGTTTTACTTGATGGAAAGTATTCATTCAAAGGTGGGATAAGGTAAGACATTGCCGCATCTTGCCCGGATGACAAGGAAAAGATGCTGGGATTACGATTGGGTTATAGAGTTCGATATTCGAAAACTGTTTGACAACATTGACCACGAATTATTTTGGCAACTTTTGTCCCAGCATGATGAAAAATGAACTTTCGAGTTTAAATCTCACACTAGTCAGGTGGGCAATGAGAACGCGCAAGAGTTTAAAACGCAAGCCAGCAAGGGCACTTGACTGGCTGGGTACTTGTGCTAAGACAAGACCTAATTTATTTGTTCACTGGGAAATGGGCATCAGGCCTACGGTATGATAACAAGAGCCGGATGAGGGGAGACTCTCACGTCCGGTTCCGTGAGCAGGTGGGAGTGAGACTCCCCTGCTTGACTCGACCCTCTTTGTATGAGTTTGCCACCAATCTGCCACCATTTCGCTGGCAAAAGTGTATTTGCAAAATATAAAACCACCCTCTGGGTGGTTGTTAAATTTACTCTAGGAAATTATGCTTATTACGGATCTGTGGATAAGTTAGAGTCGGTACTTCATAGTTTCCAATGAGCACGATGCCTTTGGCTGCAAGAAAGTCGCTTAAAGCGCGACCTTCTTGCCGGATTAACCGGCCATGCGATTAAACTGCTTGGTCAGACGTGATTTCTTGCGAGCGGCCTTATTTTTATGTAGAACACCCTTGCTGGCTGCTTTATCGAGCAAAACAAGCGCTCTCCTTAAAACAGTCTGAACCTCTTCCGGAGTGGATTTGGCCAGGGCATCTTCAAATCTTCTGATAGCAGTCTTAATCTGAGATTTTACGATGTTATTGCGTAAAGTACGCGCACGAATAGTCTTTACTCTTTTTGCTGCCGATTTGATGTTTGGCATATTCTTCACCTCCCAATAGGCAATATTTTACCACGTAAAAAAGGAAATTGCAAGCATCCTGTTTGTATATCATTTATAATTTTGGTCAAAGATATTAACGCACATTAAAAAGTTAGGAGGTGATTATATGCAGTGGGCTGGAGTCATTATAAGATTTGTTGTTTCTGCACTTGTATTAATGATAGTTAGCTGGCTCTCTCCCGGTTTTGTAGTCAAAGGAGGTATCGTCGGCGCTTTGATTGCTGCTGCTGTAATAGCAGTGTTAGGTTATGTAGCTGAAACTTTATTGGGTGATAAAGTTTCTCCCCAGAGCAGGGGATTGGTTGGTTTTGTTACCGCGGTTGTAATAATTTATTTAGCCCAATTCATTATTCCGTCACTTTTAAGCGTAACTCTACTGGGTGCAATAATTTCAGCGTTTATAATAGGTTTAATAGATGCCTTTGTTCCTACAATGCTGCGATAGCCAAAAGCTAAAAACCCTGTCAATATTGACAGGGTTTTGTATGTGCTGCTTCCTGCTCTACCTATTATTTTTACAGAATAATCTTCTTTATAAATTTATTCTCGTTTAAAAGTATATCTATATTTAAAAATAAAATAATTTTCCCAATAAAATTATCGATTTATAAAATATGGAATATGATATATCATAATAATTTCATATTTTATATCCTAAAAGCTCTTTTATAAATGAAATTACTCTCTTTCTATGATCCTTTTAATATGATAAAATGAATTTGTGTTTCTTAACAGTAATAATACCGAGGTGCCGTAATTGAAGTCAAAACACATGCATAATTTCCTGGGTACGATTCTGGTTCAGAAAGGAATTATTACTCAGGAACAACTGGAAGACGCGTTAAAAAACCAAAGCGAAATGAAGGGTAAGAAAGGTCTGATTGGCAAAACTTTGGTGCGATTGGGTTACTGCACGGAGGATGATATTGCCAGGGTAATAGCCGAGCGCAGCGGTATACCATATATTTCTTTGGAAACATACCAGATAGATCCGGCGGCGGTAACTGTTTTGTCAATAGATAATATTAACCGTTACAAAGCTTTGCCTGTGTCCTTTGCTGACGATAAACTGGTGGTGGCTATGAACCACCCCAATGACATTATGAGTATTGATGACCTGCGCATGTTAACCGGCTATGATATTAAACCTGTAATGACTTCCGACACTGAACTGGAGGCAACCATAGAGAAGTACAGCCGGGAAAGCCTGGATGTTGAGCAAGAAGATGATGATGTTGATGCCTACAACGATCTGGCAAATGAATCAGTGGATGATGCGGATAGGCCTGCTATTCAGCTTGCCAATATGATCTTATCCCAGGCTCTGAGTGCCAGAGCAAGTGATATACATATAGAGCCTTACGAGAAAAACTCCCGGGTGCGTTTTCGCATAGACGGTGTGCTGCACGACATCATGCAGGTGCCCCGTAAGATGCATGCCACATTGACTTCACGGATTAAAGTGATGGCTAATATGGATATTGCCGACCGGCGTGTTCCTCAGGATGGGCGGATATCTCTGAAAATTGAAGGACGGTCAGTGGATTTACGGGTGGCCACCCTGCCTACCGCTTATGGGGAACGTTTGACACTGCGTCTTCTGGAGCGCTCGGGGACGATGATAACTCTGGAACAGCTTGGTATAAGAGAGAGCGTGCTGGAAAAATATTTGGCCACGGTTAAATATCCCTATGGCTTGATTCTGGTAACAGGACCCACCGGCAGCGGCAAAACCACTTCCCTGTATGCCAGTTTAGCTACTATAGATACGACAGCAAAAAATGTCATTACAGTAGAGGATCCTGTGGAGTATCGTATTGAAGGGGTAAGTCAAATACCGATTAACACCAAAGTCGGACTTACTTTTGAGACGGGACTACGCTCCATTTTACGCAACGACCCGGACATTATCATGGTGGGTGAAATCCGGGATAAGCAAACGGCCCGTATAGCTACCGAATCGGCCTTGACAGGTCACCTTGTTCTCTCCACACTGCATACAAACGATGCTCCCGGTGCAATCAGCAGATTGATTGAAATGGGAATAGAGCCTTTCTTAATAGTATCCTCGCTGACCTGTGTACTGGCACAGCGGCTGGCAAGGGTTTTGTGTTCCCATTGCAAGGAATCTTATAAATTATCCCGCAAGGAATTAATGAATATAGAAGATTTTCCTTTGTCAGAGCAGGAAGAAGAGATCTCTCTTTACAGGCCGCGAGGCTGTATACGCTGCAGCAATACCGGTTACCGGGGGCGTGTGGGTATTTTTGAAGTGCTTTTTGCAACGGAAAAAATCCAGCAGCTGACCCTGGAAAAAAGATCGACCAGGGAAATAAGAGAGGTGGCTCTGTCCGAAGGAATGACTTCACTGCGCCGGGACGGTTTGCAAAAGGTGAAGCAGGGAATAACTTCCCTGGAAGAAGTAATGAGGGTGGTTATATAATGGATGAGCAAAAAGCGGTTGATGTGAATGAGATATTAAAAAAAATGGTGCAAATGGACGGTTCAGACCTGCACCTGACAGCCGGTATGCCTCCGGTGGTGCGGGTCTACGGTGAGCTTTTGCGTATGGATTATCCCAAGCTGATGCCAAGGGATATAGAGGATCTGGTTTATCCGGTTTTGCTGCCCGGTCAAAGGGAACAGCTGGAAAAAGAATGGGAATTGGATTTCTCTTATTCGGTGCCGGGTGTCAGCCGTTTTCGGGGAAATATTATGTGGCAGAGAGGTTCCCTGGCGGTTAATTTCCGGGCGGTAGCCATAAATATTCCTGATATGAAGGACCTGAACCTGCCTCCGGCAGTCAGGGGTTTATCCCAGCTGCCCAGAGGACTGGTGCTGGTTACCGGGCCTACGGGAAGCGGCAAGTCAACAACCCTGGCTTCCATTATTAAACTGATTAACGAAGAGCAGTCCTTAAATATTGTTACTATCGAAAATCCCATAGAATTTTTGCACAGCCACAAAAAATCTATTATCAAGCAGAGAGAAGTGGGGACAGACACTTTTTCCTTTGCCAGTGCTCTGAGGCATGTACTGCGGCATGATCCGGATGTGATACTGGTGGGAGAGATGAGAGATATGGAGAGTATATCCATTGCCCTTACCGCCGCCGAGACAGGGCACCTGGTATATTCCACCCTGCATACGCAGACGGCCCCTTTGGCCCTGCACCGTATTATTGATGTTTTTCCCGACAGCGCCCGCAATCAGATTCGTCAGCAGCTGGCCGATTCTCTGCAGGCTGTTTTGGCCCAGCAGTTAATCCACCGGGCCGACGGCAAGGGAAGGGTGGTTGCGGTAGAGTTATTGCTGAGCACGCCGGCTGTGAGAAACCTGATCAGAGAGGGCAAAGAGCACCAGCTTTATACGGTTATGCAGACTTCACGCAACACAGGCATGCAGACCATGGATCAGGCTCTGGCTGAACTTTTCTTAAGCGGAAAAATTACGCGGGATATGGCCCTGGAGCACTGTGTTGACCGGGTTGAGCTGGAGCGTGTGCTGCGGCGGGGCCAGTATTGAGCGTGTATTTGTAGATAACCCTGCAAGGGAGAGAATCAAAATGCCTTTATACGCATACCAGGCTCTGGATAAGACGGGTAGCGAGCTGACCGGCAAAATGGAGGGTGAGCACGATTTTGCAGTGGTATCCCGCCTGAAAAAAATGGGTTATGTCGTGCTTGAGGTTAAAGAGATAAAGGAATCTTTTTTGAGAAATGCTCTGCAAAAGAGAGGCAAGGTTAAAATCGGCCAGTTAAGTTTTTTCAGCAGGCAGCTGTCAGCCATGCTCACGGCCGGTATTCCGCTGACCCGGGGTTTGTACACACTGAGCGAGCAGTCGGAGAATCCCGTGCTGGCGCGGGCAGCCGGGGAAATGGCTCACGCCGTGGAGGGCGGCATGAGTTTTTCCGCCGCCATGAGCGCGCATCAGGATATATTTTCTAAAATGTATGTGGATATGATTAAGGCCGGTGAAGTCGGCGGTATGATGGAAGAGATGCTGAACAGGTTGTCAATGCAGCTGGAAAGAGAAAAAATTTTGCGTGACAATATAAAGTCAGCCACTTTTTATCCGATCATAATTATAATGTTTGCCGGTTTGGTTATTTTGTGCATGATGTTTTTTATCGTACCTATATTTGAGGGTTTTATCCCGCAGGGAGTAGCACCTCCCTTGCCTACCAGGATTATTTTTGGTTTCAGTCACTCCCTGCGCAGTTACAGCCTGTTGTATATGCTGGGAATAATAGTTCTTTTTATCGGTATACGCGCCTACGTCAGGAGTGAAGCGGGTAAGGATTTCTTTGACCGTTTTAAGTATCGTCTGCCTGTTTTCGGGGATTTGTTTAAAAAAGTTACTGTGGCACGGTTTTCCCGCACTTTATCTACTTTGATGTCCGGGGGTGTCTCGGTGATGCAGGCCCTGGAGGCAGCCGGGCCGGCTTCCGGCAGCAAAAGGGTGGTGGAAATTGTCAAAGAGGTGGAAGAGGGGATACAGCAGGGTCAGAGCATGGCTATCCCTATAGGCAAAAGCGGTTTTTTCCCACCCATGCTGACCAATATGATAGCTGTGGGAGAGGAAACGGGGGAATTGACTAATCTATTGACCAGGGTAGCTGATTTTTATGAGGAAGAAGTCTCTACTATAACCAAAGGCCTCACATCTATGCTGGAACCGGTTGTTCTAATTGTAGTTGGCGGGATTATCGGTGCCATTGTAATAGCTCTTTACCTGCCAATTTTTTCTGCTGTTTCATCTTCTATTGGGAGGTAAAACCTGTGGGTGATTTCGTACCGGGGCAGCCGGGCGGTGCAGTTGATTTAAATCAAGCTTTTCAAGAATACCTGGTTGTAAAAGATGAAGAGCGCTTGCGGCAGGTGATGATGTCCGGCAGCAGGCTGGTGCGCCATTTTGCCAAGCTCTATGCTTCCGGCCGCCAGACAGAAGATCTTATGCAGTCAGGTTATGAGGGCTTGCTGAAGGCTCTTGGCCGTTTTGATTCTAGCCGGGGGGTTCTTTTCAGCACCTATGCCGCCCACTGCATCATGGGTGAAATAAGGCATCATATCCGCAAAGAAGCTTCTTACGCTTGTCCCGCTGCTGTGGCCGAACTGCAGGCTCGTATTAACCGTTTTGTTGATGATTACATGAAGGAAAACGGGCAAATTCCCTCCCTCAGTCAAATTGCAGAGTTTGTCAATGTTTGTGAGGAGGGTGTGGTTCAGGCCATGCGGGCCGGTTTTGTTTCCCTGGACGAAATCGAGTTGCATAAAATTCAAAGTCTCAAATATGAAAGCTTTTGTCTGCCTATTGAGGATCGTATTGTTCTGGAGCAGGCATTGTATAAACTGACAGAACTGCAGCAAAGAGTCATTCATCTTTTATTTTACAAAGACATGACCCAGACCGAGGCGGCTAGCCAGTTAGGCATCAGCCAGCGCAGCGTGTCGAGAATTTTACGCAAGAGTTTAAATCTTTTGTCCAGGATTTTATCTTAAGCGGGAGTTGACTTTAGGCATGGGATTTTTTTTGAAATCAACGGATGCTGTAGGACTGGAATTTGATACGGGGGTTATACGTTTTGTCAAATTAAAAGGTTCCGCACCGCCGTTTACTCTGGTGGGGGCCGGGCAGATTGAGATACCTGACAATGCCGTTGCAGAGGGTATTGTTGAGGATGTGCCCGCTGTCGCCGGTGCTCTGGAGGAGCTATGGAATAAATCACAGGTGGGCAGCCGGGAAGTAACTTTAGGCATATTTAACCAGGGTGTGTTGTTTAGAAGGGCTGTATTTCCCAAACTTGAGCAAAAGAAGCTGGCTCAAGTGGTACGCTACCAGTCGGATGACTATTTTCCCGTACCTGTTTCCGAACTGGTATTGGATTTTGCGGTGGTGGGCGAGTTAGAAGGAGAGAACGGGCCTGCCCTGGATGTGCTGCTGGTAGCCGTGCAGCGTGAAATATTGGAAAAAAGCCTGCATGTACTAACGGCTGCCGGGTTGCGGCCGTTAGTCATTGACGCGTCTCCCCTGGCCCTGGCAAGAACTGTTCCCCGAACCCGGCTTGCCGGCACCGTGCTGGTCATAGATATTGCCAATGGGTTAACTACCCTGTTTCTGGTTTCGGGCGGTGTGCCCATGTTAGCCAGGTCACTGCCGCATTCATTGCAGTTTTTTGCCAGAGAGCTGGATTTGCCTCTGGGCTCAGTTCTGGAAAATATTCAGCAGGCGGCCGCCGCCGCAGAAGAAGAAGCCCGGAGCTATCCCGCCGGTATGCCGGGTGTTTTCAGTGAGTGGGTATTTGTTCTGGCCAATGAGATTCGCTCACTGATTAATTATTATCTGGTTCAGAACACCTCCGCCGTAATTGATCATATAGCCTTGAGCGGGAGAGGGGCGCGCATGGACGGCCTGGCGGAGTTTTTGCAAGAAGAACTGGATTTACCGGTGGAGACAATTAAACCTCTGGAAAATATAAAGATAGCCGCGTTTAGAAATAAGAATCTGGGCCCCGACGGTTTGGATTTTTCCGTAAGTATCGGTTTGGCCTTGCGCGGACTTCAGGCATCGTAGTATGGATATCAGAATTAATTTGTTGCCTCCTGAGCTGTTGGGCCAGCAGCGGAAAAAGCAAAAGCGGCGGGAACAGGTTTTTATCGGGGGCATTGTGCTGGGAGTGTTCTTGCTGGTTTACGCGGTACTGTTTATCTTTACCTGGCAGATTGAATCTGAGGCCGCAGCGCTGAAAAAAAACCGCATGGCACTGGAAGCGCAGGTTAATGCCAATGAAAGCTACGCGGTTTTGCAGGACAAGGTGGCTCAGGCGGATAAGCTTATAGGAACTGCTCTGGGAACGAACGCGGATTGGACAAAAATCATGACGGAGATAAACAATTGTATGCCTGCCGGCATCCGGCTAACGGGTTTTTCAGTCATCAATAATAACACTTCAGTGGCTGCAGGCAACAATCCGGTTGCCCAGTTGGGACAATCTGTTCAGGGTCAAAAACCGGTGACCTCTGTCACCGCAACAACACCTAATTCTTCCGCACCTGTTGCCCCAAATGCTTCAACTGCCGTGGGCGGGCTTGACCTGCAAGGCCTGTCTCCCGATCACTCTACTGTGGGAGAATGGCTGGAGGGGATGAATAAACTGTCTTATCTTAGTGATGTCCGCTGCCAGTTTTCCTCTGAAGAAGATCAGGAAGGGCAGAAAATGGTGCGTTTTGAAATCAAGGCTGCGTTAAATCCAGCCGGTTCCCAAACCGGAAAGGCAGGCGGAGTTAATGGAAATTAAGGATCGGCTGCCAGAACTTCCCGTGCTGATCGTTGGGATTGTTGTTTTTGTTTTTTTAGTCTTTTTATTATATTTGCAAATCGGGGTGCTGCGATCCGCCTGGCAGGATGTTTCTGCCGAACAGTCATCTCTGGCCCATGTTCAGTCTGTTCTGCAGGATCGACTGGCAGCCAAGCAGCAGTATGAAGGGCTGCGGGAACTGCTCAACCGCTTTGACAGGCTGGTGCCGGCTCAGCCTGAGGAAAATGTCCTGCTCGCTGACTTGGAGAGAGCGGCTGATGAAGCCGGTGCTGATTTTAACCAGATTAATTTTGACAACAGGGTCAACAAGAGCGGTTATGTGGAAATGCCTTTGAAGTTAACTTTTACCGGCAGATATCAGGAATTGCTTAACCTGGTAGACCGCCTGGAAAACGGTCCCCGGGTTATGCGCATAGACGAAATCAAGCTGACTAAAGACGGGCAAGAGTTACTCGGGTTAAAGGCTGATCTTACAGCCAGTGCTTTTTATTCCCCACGTTAGAAACCTCACTAAAAGGGATGATGCATACTGTGAAGTTTTTGAAAAAAGAAATAGATAAAGAAATTTTGCTCAAGTATGTGACAGAAAATAAGAAGAAGCTGCTGACCGGTGTGGGGATTGTTGTTGTCCTTATCTTTGCCCTGATTTTCGTAAAAGTTAAGTTTTACGGTGAGCCGTCTCAGAACACGCCAGTTACCGGTATTAACCCTAAAGATGTTTCTCTGGATAAAATGTACAACTACCTGCCGGCATCTAAAAGAACAATAAAAGAACAGTCCCAGGGTGAAGATCCTTTTAGCGGCGGTATGACACTGCAGGGTATCATTTCCGGCGGAGAGGGCGGTGACCTGGCCATTATTCAGTCAGGGGGAGCTGTCTACATTGTATCTAAAGGTATGAGTGTGGCGGATGTATGGCAGGTGCGGGAGATAAATAAAAGTACGGTAACCCTGTCAGGCGGGGGTAAGACAATTCGCCTAAAATTTGGCAGCAGAGTTATGGTGCCTCAAGAAAGCTCCGCACAGAAAACAACAGGTGAGAATGCAAGCCAGGCCGGCTCCGGTACGAGTGATAAGCAGAACACAAATTCAGCTGAAGAGGGTGGCAGCAATGTTAAGTAAATTTATTTATGCCGATCCTGTAAAGCCGGTTATAACCGTGCTGGTTGTAATTGTGTTCTTGATTGCCGGTTTTATAACTTCTGATTTGTATTCCGCTTTCTGGCTTCCGGTTGCTCTGGCCGCGGAAGCCAACCAATCAGCCGACGACGGAACAGATGAAGCTTTAATGGGATCAATCGGGCCGCAAATATCGATTGATGTAAAAAGTGCCGACTTAAGGGATGTCCTGTCCGCGCTGGCCATCAAAATGGATATAAATATTGTAATGATGGATTCCAAAGCCCAGCCGGTGACCTTTCAGGCAAAGAACATTCCCTGCGGCAAGGCACTGGATCTCATTATCAGGAGCAAGGGACTTAGCTATGTGAAGGAAGGAAATATTGTCATTGTCGGTACACAGGACATGCTGCCCAAGGATGTGTTTGAGCAAACTATCCTGACCAGGTTCGAAACTTATTATATCGCAGCGGCAAAACTGAAGGGCTTAATCGAACAACTAAGTATTCCTGATGTAAAGGTACTGACCGTCGACACAAACCCCCATGCCATTTGGGTGCAGGGAACAGCCAAGTCCCTGCAAAAGGTGCGGGAACTTGTCTACGCTGTGGATATAGAGGAAAACGCGGAGAATACGGAAAAGCCCGAGGCCCTTAATTACCGGGAGATAAAAACTGAGAATATCTCCTCCGGCAGAGCCTTGGAAATACTTAACGCCGGTCTTCCTGACGATATGAAAATTAAGCGCTATGTGAAGCTGCAAAACATTCTGGTGGTTTTTGACCAAAATCTTTTCAAACGCTGGGATCTTGTGGAGAATTTAATTAAGGACTTTGACTTCAAAGGTGCGGAGAGCCAAAATGTATATGTTCACCAGCTAAGCAATGTTGTTGTCGGTGATGCGGCACAGTGGTTGCAGCAGTTTGACTTTGCCGGTGAGATTAAGGTTGTAGCGCCAAATAATTATGATAGATTTAACCAGCAGATTACAGTTATTTGTCCCCCCGCTCTTGTCAAACAGGTGCGGGATGCTTTGGTGCAGCTTGACCAGCCGAAGAAGTCGGTGAAGGTGCCGGTGTTAACTTATAAGGGAGAGCATGGGAATACTGTATTGAATGCCAAAAAATCCTTGTTGAGTGAATTGACAGGTATTTCTCAGTATAAAATGCATGTTTCGAAGAATATAGGTACTACTGATAATCCGGAATATGTGCTCTGGGTGGAGGAAGCGCCTAATAAAATAAAGCAAATAAGAGATATGCTGGATGAGATTAAGAAGAATGAGGAGAGTGAGAGTAGCGGTACTGAATAAGTAGTGAAAAATATTTGATTGAAATATGAAGTTCAGGATGGGATTGTCTAAATCTAATTGATTGATGGTATAACAATAGTAAAATAAGAAGAAGGGAGGCGAATATATTGTTTAATGTGATAAGTGGTAGATTTAAGAACAGAAAAGGCTTCACTCTGGTTGAATTGATGGTGGTTGTAGTAATTATAGGTATTTTGGCAGCGATTGCGGTACCTGTGTACACTTCAACTACTACTACTGCAAAACAAAAGGCTAATGCTGCAAATATTAGAATAATTGAAGGTGCTATTCAAGCATATATGGCTGATAATGTTGTCTCTGGGACCTTTAGTGAGGTTGTAATGAGTAACGCAGGAGCTATTACTGGTGTTACACTAAGAACTCCTGCTGAAGGTGAGACAGTACCTACCAATTTGGTTCCAAATTATCTAAAAGAAATACCTATACAACCAGATGGCTCTGGGAAATATATAAAAGCCGCAAATGGCAATGTAGTAGCTGAGTAAAATAAGGAAAATTAGTGTAGGTACTAAACTTATTAACTATCCACGATTTGCCGTTACAAACCGCCCATGAAAATTGGGTGGTTTTTTCTCTTGTCCAGGAAATTATGAAATTTTGAACATATTATGCTATGTTATTGGTGATCTGGTAACATATGTTTTTTTGTCAAAATAACAAATAAAATTTAAGATAATAAAGTAAGATGGGAAAAATTAAGTAAATGCTCTTTAAAATATGGAAAGGGAAAACCGTTTTTTCATAATTTATATCCATTCCTTTTGCTTCGCTCAAGGTACAAAACGTCATGAAAGAATTTCTTTCAGACTTTAACCAGAGTCTGGCCATAATAAAAATGTTCCGGTTAACAAAACCTGGATAATTAGTTTTAATAATGAATTAAATTCGGTGAATATTAATGAAGAAATATAACAGTGTATCTAGATCCACCCTTGTGGAGAAACATCTGGCTGTGGGTGAGGGCAGGTGCAGTGTAGTTGTCAAGTTTCAGTTCTCCATTGCGAGTGTTCTTAAATGCAGACGTATATCCTTAAAGTTGTTAAAAATGTTGCATCACACATTGGCAGGCTTTAAATAAGGATGTTAGAATACGGTTTACCATTGTCAATCATTAAGTGGACATGGTGGGGCATAACGAAGAGCCGGAGTTATGTAAATGATATGGATATTCTTTGCCTAATCTGGGCAGATTTTTTATGTTTTAAAAAAAATCGAACAAATGGTTTATACTACAATGGTAGATTGAGATCAACAAGTTCATTCATTTACTATTTAATATTCCTAATATCCTGATTTGCTAACATAATTCTGAATCAACAACAGCAATAACAGAATGAAGTTATTTTCTTTTAATACTAAAGTATTAATGATATAATTTAGTAAATTAAGTATTTAGACTGAATACTAATATCCATACTAATTCCAAATGAATAATATATTTAAAAAAATATATTATTCATTAATACTATAGATGTTGTTACTGATTTTTATGGTTCATTAGTTCATATATATCGTTATTTTTTACTTGACTTAATATTTTGTTAGCAAAATATTAAGAATCCTATGCGTATTAATAGAGTCATATACAAAGATGTAGAACAAACATAGACTTGATCCTAAAGTACATCATTATACTCATGAGTTTGAAAATAGGGGGTGAGTTCATGTATATTAAGAATGATAAGGGGTATGTTTTGGTTAGTGTACTTATGCTTACGATTATATTAGTAATACTAAGCACTTCTTTTTATTATTCAATGTCTACAGAAGGGAACTTGGGAGTAAACTATGACAATAATGTTCAGGCATATTATTATGCCAGGTCAGGTGTGGAAGTGGCATTAAATTGGCTTAATCCAGACACCTTTAATGAAACAACCTATCTTTACGGGAGTTTAGAGGGACTTCAGGTTGCTAGTACTGAGCCAACTGATAATTATCCCATTAAAGTATCTGTATCTAAAACAGGAACGTCCCAAATTGAGATTAATTCCAATGGCACGTATCAAGGTTTAACAAAAAATGTTGATTTAATAATTGGGCTTAGTGGAACACAAAATATTGTTATACCAACCTTTGATATGGCTTTGTTTGCTGCTTTAGGGCAAGGATCTATGGATGAGCCTGCTATAAAGCTTACAGGTAGTTCAAAAATTTATGGTCTAACAGGTACAAATGCTATTGGAGAAAGCTCCGTACAGTTTGATTATGAGGACACGGGAATTATTGACGGTAAACTTTATATTGGCTCCGGAGGCGTTGTTGATAATGTTATAAGTACGAAGACAAAAACGGAAAATAGTAACTCCCCAAATCCAGATCCTAATTTAAAACCCTGGGATCAGGTGGAGGCACCGTGGGAAAACGTACCTGATGGAATAGAGGCACTTCCGCAAAACAAATCTTTTCCGGAGCCGCAGTTTCCACCATTTCCTATTGACTTATCAACCAGCATATTTAGAACAATAACAGATAGCAAAGGTCTTTGCGAAGAAGGTATAGGGGTTATCCCGCAACTAGGTGGCGATCATGCAGTAACTATAAATCTAGGAGCAGATGGCTATTATCAAGATACCATATCGATTTCTGATGGTACTTCATTGACAATAGACTTAGGTGGGGGAGGAACTAAGGTTCTCCGTGTTAGGAATTTGTCTATTCAACAGGGATTTGTCAGTTTAATAAATACAGGAGTAGATGGAAAATTAGTTTTATATGTGGAAAATTCTTTTTCACTTCTTCATGGCAGTACCATCAATAATGGTGGTGATATTAGTAGGGTAATGATGTATTATAAAGGTGCTGCCGAACCCAGTTTTGGTGGTGATGTTCGTTACGTCGGGAGTTTTTTTGCCGAGACAGCTAATATTACTATTTCAGGAAGTAGTGGGATTATAGGTCATCTTATAACCGGTGGAAGTTCAGTAATAGTTTCTGGTGATGCTTCTGCTTATACACGTGTGCTTTATGCTCCCCATGCACATTTATACGTTGACGGTAGTGGAAAAGTTAAAGGTTCTATTATAGTAAATAGGTTATCTGGTATTGGAAATGCACTCATTTATTACGAACAGCCCAACATGGGAACATTTCCTGTTGAAATATTTCAAGGCGGAGATAGCGGAGGAGGAACAAGTGGAGGAGGAACAAGTGGAGGAGGAACAAGTGGAGGAGGAACAAGTATAACATCCTATAGATGGCAATGATAAAAATACACATTAGCAGGAGTTAGAAGGTGCACAAAATGCATGAAAAATTAAAAAAACAATTCGGTTTTACTTTGGTTGAAATATTGGTATCTATGGCAATTATATCAATTGTATCAGCAGCATTTATTGCGTTGTTTAGCTCAAGCTTTGTAAATACTTTTTCTACAGGAAATCGAAATGCCGCAATGTCATTGGCTTCAGATAAAATGGAGGCACTACTTGCTTTAGGGCCAACAAATATAGAAACTATAAGAGCAAAATTATTAGATAATGATGAAATGAGTGTTCAAGAAAAAAGTACTGAAGCAGATTTATATGCTGAGGCAAATAGTAATTTAATGAGATTTCGTATTGAACCTGTTAACTTATTAACTGCTGGTACTAACAACGGATATAGAGTAACAATTGTTGTTTATTATAAAGGCGGAGAGCGTTATGTTACTCTCACTTCTTTTATAAGAGGGAGAAGCTAACATGGTTAAATTATCCTTAAATGATAAAGGTTTTACTCTTGTAGAACTATTAATTGCACTTGCACTAATAAGTCTTGTAATAGTATTGTCATATACATTATATTTTTATAGTTTTAACAGCTTTAATATAGGGACTTCACAAGCTAATTTGCAACAAAATGCTCGCTTAGTCGATGAGGAATTGGAGAAGTGGCTTCGTAATGCTGGAGAATTAGAAATATCTAGTGAGAATAAAACAGGATATGATGGAACTCTCAAATTAGAAAACAATACTTTTTTAAGTAATGATAAAGCTATTACTGATAATAGTATTTCTGATGTTCAGTTTAAAATAAATAAAGAATCAGGAAAACCTATATTATTGTATAAAATTTTGTGTAAGAATGGTGCACAGGAGTATGAATTTAATAACCAAATATTACTCAACAATGTTTTAATTTCTGTTTTTGATAGTAGTTACAATAACTATCGTAGCTTAAAAGATTTTGCTTTGTATTATAAAAAAGACATGATCCAACCTGCAACTTCAGTTCAGTATGCTTTAACAATAGATATAGAAGGGCAAGGTAGTACTAATCCATCTTCAGGAGACCATTATTATTATGATGATACCGAGATTTTATTAGAAGTTACACCTGCTTCTGGCTGGGAGTTTGTAAAATGGGTCATTAACGATGCAGATGTTACCAATCCTAAACCTACGATAAACATGAACAAAAATATCACAGCTAAGGTTTATTTTGCGGAAATAACCCAGCCACCAGTTACTAAGCAGTATTCATTGGTGGTGTCTTCAGAAGGTCAAGGAATTATAGAACCGTCTAATGGAAATCATGCCTATGATGATGGTACACTAGTTTCCTTGAGTGCTACACCTGTTTCTGGTTGGGAATTTGTAAAATGGGTAATAGATGGGGTGGATTATACAAACCCTAATCATACGGTAACCATGGATGCAAATAAAACCGCAAAGGCGTATTTTACAATAAAATTGAATTTCCCCTGGGTTGATATTAACGGTGATGGCTTTTACAATCAGGGATCTGGAGATCTAAAACTTACAGTCGATCAATTACGAAAGGGTTCTTATAAAACTAATGGAAAACTATTTATTCCAGCAGATGTGGGAAAAATAGAAATGAATAATTGGTCAAATAGATTCTTGGATTGGGAGGCGGATAAAGGAATATATGTTGGAGTAGATATTGAAAATACTCAAAATTTCAGTGCTAGCATGGTTAGTAACGAAGGGGATATTACTTTTGCTCAAGGAGTCAATGTAACAATAAAAACTAGTAGTTTAACGATAAAATCAGCAACAGGTAATATAAATGCTACAAACGCGAAAATCCAAACTATTAATGGAGGAAGTTTTCTTAAACTGGAAGCAAAAGGTTTAATTGATGTTTCAGGAAATAATACCTTAATTCAGTCCCAAGGAAGTTGTTTAACAATAACATCAACAGGAAACAGCGTTAATGTCAGGAATGCAAAAATAGCAACTACTAACGGAGGTAGTCTTTTAAAAATCCAAGCATATGATAAGATCTACATTGAGGGAGCTAATATAATACACAATGGAAGTTATCAATTGATAGGTGAGGCTGTGAATTGATTTCTAAGTCTATGTACGTAAAAATATTCCTTTTGATAAAACCTGGGTAATCTAATTTCGAAAGCTGGTAACAAAGATGGATATCCTTCAACTCCTTCAGTATGCTGTTAAGCAGGAGGCATCCGATTTGCATGTAACCGCAAATTCTGCCCCAGTGCTAAGATTGCACGGAAATTTGACCGTGCTTGATTTACCGCCGCTTTTACCGGAAAAAACATTGGAAATGGCCCGTCAGTTGCTGGATCAAAACAAACTTGAGCTACTAGAGAAAAACGGTGAAGTAGACTCCTCATATAATTATTCCGGTGTAGGTAATTTTCGAATAAATGTATATTACCAGAGAGGCGCGGTGAGTATTGCTGTCAGGGTTTTAGATACAAAGATTCCGACTATAGATGCTCTCGGTCTTCCTGATATCGTAAAAACCTTGGCTCGCCGATCAGGCGGGCTGATTCTAATCACAGGCCCGACAGGCAGCGGTAAGTCGACTACCATGGCCGCCATGGTTGATTTAATTAATAAGGAAAAAAGCTGTCATATCCTGACCTTGGAGGACCCTATTGAATACCTGCATATTAATAAAAAAAGTATCATTGAGCAGAGAGAAATAGGCAAGGACAGCAGGACCTTTCCCAGCGCTTTGCGGGCAGCGCTCAGGCAGGATCCTGATGTTATTCTGGTAGGAGAAATGAGGGATTTGGAAACTATATCTATTGCCGTCACCGCGGCAGAAACCGGTCATCTGATTCTGGCCACTTTGCACACTATGAATGCGCCCCAAACTGTCAGCCGGATTATTGATGCTTTTGATTCGGTTCAG
Organism: Desulfofarcimen acetoxidans DSM 771; assembly: GCF_000024205.1. NCBI lineage: Bacteria > Bacillati > Bacillota > Clostridia > Eubacteriales > Peptococcaceae > Desulfofarcimen > Desulfofarcimen acetoxidans. The sequence goes on along the minus strand of NC_013216.1, from coordinate 3,441,492 downwards.
CAGAAGCAAATTCGTATGCAGCTGTCCAATTCTTTAGTAGGCATCATCTCTCAGAGACTTTTGCCTCGCATTGACGGAAGGGGACGGCTGGCAGCCATGGAAATACTGGTGGCCACACCGGCGGTGCGCAACCTGATCAGAGAAAACAAGCTTCATCAGATTTTTTCTTACTTGCAGGCGGGTTCCAAATTTGGCATGCAGACAATGGATAGCCACCTGCAAAGTTTGTATAATAATAAACTGGTCAATTCCCGAATAGTTTTAGAAAATGCGGCGGACCGGGAGGCTATGCTGCGTTATTTGGGTATATCTGAGGATACCTTCTAAAGACTAACATCTATAATGTGAACAATTCTTAGCCTCTGCTTTTGCTGCTGAATTTTAAACCAATCCTCTTGCCCAAAATCTAAGCGATATTACTACTTCCGGCGGTGACCTGGTTTCTATTGGCAGTGCTGCTGCTATTGATACCACAACCACAGAAATCATTGCGGTTCATAAAAAGAAGGGATGTTAAATACATCCCCTCAAAAAGATATCAGCCACCCAGATTGACTCATTTCAGTTTTAATTTACAGTGAATTTAAAAGTGTGGATAATTTTGTACAGGCTTTTATCCATTTGTAATAAGATAACTTATCGTTATGCTCGCAAAAATATGGAAAGAGAAAACTGTTCTTTCCATATTTTTACCTGTGTCTGTCCCCAGTAAAAATATTCCTTTCGATAAAATCTGGGTAATCTAACTTCGAAAGTTGGTAAAAAAAATGGATATCCTTCAACTCCTTCAACATTCTTCTAAGCAAGAGGCATCCGATTTGCACATAACCGCAAATTCTGCCCCTGTTCTTAGATTGCACGGAAATTTGACCATGCTTGATTTACCGCCGCTTTCCCCGGAAAAAACCATGGAAATGGCCCGTCAGTTGCTGGATCAAAACAAACTGGAGCTGCTAGAGAAAAACGGTGAAGTAGACTCCTCATATAATTATTCCGGTGTAGGTAATTTCCGAATAAATGTATATTACCAGAGAGGCGCGGTGAGTATTGCTGTCAGGGTTTTAGATACAAAGATTCCGACTATAGATGCTCTCGGTCTTCCTGATATCGTAAAAACCTTGGCTCGCCGATCAGGCGGGCTGATTCTAATCACAGGCCCGACAGGCAGCGGTAAGTCGACTACCATGGCCGCCATGGTTGATTTAATTAATAAGGAAAAAAGCTGTCATATCCTGACCTTGGAGGACCCTATTGAATACCTGCATATTAATAAAAAAATAATAAAAAAAGTATCATTGAGCAGAGAGAAATAGGCAAGGACAGCAGGACCTTTCTCAGCGCTTTGCGGGCAGCGCTCAGGCAGGATCCTGATGTTATTCTGGTGGGAGAAATGAGGGATTTGGAAACTATCTCTATTGCAGTCACCGCGGCAGAGACCGGTCATCTGATCCTGGCCACTTTGCACACCATGAATGCGCCCCAAACTGTCAGCCGGATTATTGATGCTTTTGATTCGGTTCAGCAGAAGCAAATCCGTATGCAGCTGTCCAATTCTTTAGTAGGCATCATCTCTCAGAGACTGCTGCCTCGCATTGACGGCAGGGGATGGCTGGCAGCCATGGAAATACTGGTGGCCACACCGGCGGTACGCAACCTGATCAGAGAAAACAAGCTCCATCAGATTTTTTCTTATTTGCAGGCGGGTTCCAAATTTGGCATGCAGACAATGGATAGCCACCTGCAAACCAGGCATTTGAAACATAAGCTTTATCTGGTCAAGGGGGGCCCAATTAGCCTTCCTATATGGTTTAACTGCACATTCAGAAAAAACTAGGACAGAAGTAATGATTTGATTTATTCCTTTATCAGCCACTGCATCAATTATTGGCACTACTTTAGTACCAAGCGACTCCATAGCAAACACAGAGATAAACACATTTGTATCAAAAGCTATTTTCCTATAATGCCCAAGAAAATTTTCTATTCCTCCCATGATTCAGTACGCTCTTTCTCTAGGTATTCAAGTGACTTATCTCCCCAAACTCCCTTGCAACAGCCAAAGGCTGCTTGAGACCAATTATCCGGTTTCTTCATAAGGGAAATGCGGTTATTGCGATCACTGGAAATAATTAAAATATCCCCCGGGCCGATTTTGGCACTGTTACGAATTTTAGCCGGTATCACCACTTGGCTTTTCGTACCTACTTTAACTTCTTCGCTCACACCGAACATATTAAGAAACCTCTTTCTTGGTTATGAATATAATGGTCGTATTACTCTGAGAATTCCTAAAAGCCTGTATAGGATGGTTGTTGAAACGGTTAAAAAGGAAGGTGTTAGTGCAAACCAGTTCGTATCGCACTTAATTAGTATGGGGATTGGTAGAAAAATTTCAGTTTAGGTGAGTTAAAAATAGGCTTAGTTTATTCATCGTCCGGGCTTCTATTATTATTTTTTAGTAACCTGCTTAAAAAGTCGGTTTTAACGTGAGACTGGTTAGATCAACTGGCACAAAAACCTTCAACCGTATTAGTTTTAGCTATTCCGGGGAAAACCTGGGCGGCACACCGGATTCTAATACTGCTCACGTTAATATGATGAATTTGCCGGGTTATAGTGAAAACATATTGAGAGCTGAGTTTAACAATGTGATTCTATGTAAATGGTGTTTTTTAGAAATTACTTTTCTTTTCTCTAAGAGCTGGCCATCCGAAAACTTTGGCTAACTTAGTGTATATCCATTTAGATTCCTTTGTTAATAATGGGCCTAAAATGGCAAGTATAAGAACATAGAGTGCGGCAAAGGGCTGTAAAATCGGTAACAATCCACCGGCCTTTGCAAGGTTGGCAAGTATGATTGAAAACTCACCTCTTGATGTAATGGTTAATCCTATATTTGTAGAGCCACGATGTGAATAACCGGCCTTTCTGCCAACTATTAATCCACTAATAAAGTTGCCAATTATTGTTACTATAGCTGCCGCCAGAGATGGCCATATAGCACCGCTTAGTGAAAGAGGATCTATGCTCAAACCAAAACTGAAGAAAAAGAGGGCACCAAAAAAATCTCGAAAAGGAACCACAATATGCTCTATACGCTCAAAATGATCTGTTTCCGCCAGAACTAATCCCACCAGCAAAGCTCCTATGGCCTCTGCAACATGAATAGTTTCAGAAATACCAGCAACCAGAGTAAGCAATGCAAATACGATAAGCATAAAAATTTCGTTTGAAGGTACGTTTAGTAATTTATTAATTTGGGGGGCTAGTTTACGTCCTATTAATATAAAGCCTAGCATAAATCCCAGAGCTATGCTTGCAGATATCAAGACACCTTTGGGTGAGGTCGAACCGGTTAGAACCAGACCGGAAACGACGGAGAGATAAACTGCTACAAATACATCCTGGTATAACATTAGTCCCAGTATCATCTCTGTTTCAGCCCTAACAGTCCTTTTTAAATCAACCAAGAGCTTGGCAACAATAGCACTTGAAGAAATTGAAATTATACCGGCAACTACTAAGATTTCACGAATTGACCAACCCCACAAAAAAGGAAGAGCCATTCCCAGAGAAAAATTAATAAGCATATAGATTGTTCCGCCAAAAAATATAGATTTGCCTGCTTTTAATAAGCGGCCAACGGAAAACTCAAGACCAAGATAGAACAGTAAAAAAAGAACACCCAAACGTCCCATGAATTGTATTAACGGTGCACTTTCAACAAAACGAAAGTCAAGTATGCCGATGACTGGTGCGTGAGGGCCAACAGCCATTCCGGCTAAAATAAGCAATGGTACTATGGAGAATCGCAATCGCGCTGCCATGAGTCCTGCAACAGCTACAATACATAGAGCAAGACCAATTTCAAACAGGATATTGCTATGCATAATTAAAGACTCCCGTGCAAAATTAGTTCTTTACATGCTTTTACTTGTCGCCTAAGACCGATCACAACCAGAACCGCTCCTTCAGGAATGGCATTTTCGGGACCGGGGTTAATAATCTTTTGGTCTTTTTTTATTATTGCAATAACCATAGCTCCTGTTTTTTTGCGAACATGCAGTTCCCCAATTGTTTTACCAATGGACTTAGAACCATGTTCAACTTTATACCACTCAAATACCATATCATCAAATGCCACATCTACTGATTCTAATGCCTTTGGTATATAGGCCATTCCACCAAGTATACCACCCACACGACGTGCTTCGGTGTCATCCAATGTAACCATCGAGATGCTTTCTTCGGGATCGTCGTTATCGAAATGATGAATTTCGCGTCGACCATCGTCGTGAACAACGATTACTAACTTGTCACCACTGCGACTATTAATTTGAAATTTTCTACCAATACCCGGAAGATCAGTTTCTTTTATCAAAGACATAAAAACAGCCCCTTATTACTAATTTATATTTATTTTATCATTATTGTTGGTCTTCTTAAACCATTATTAGTAATAAATTAAATTAAATTAAATTTTTATATTATAAACAGTAAAGTTTTGTACAGTATTATAAAAAACCATACTTTTGTGATCAGAGTCGTGTAGTTTATATATCTTATTTGTAAATCATTACCATTTTAAAAGGAAATGTTGCAAACAGATATTCCATACATAAACCATTTCACACTCTAAAACTTGCTACCTATTACCTAAGTAAAACCCTCACGGGAGAGTTTATCTAAAAATAATATTAAAATATAGAAAATAAAGTATATCTCAAGGCGTATTGGAGAATATTTACATCTAAACTCGTACGGATTTAGATGCTATGCGTTGGGCTATTCTGCCTCTCATATGAACAAGACGGGGAAGGCGTATCTATCGCAGGAGAAGATAGCCAATACCCTAAGTATGACCAGAAAAACAGTAAATAACCATATTGCATCATTACTGAAGTATAAATGGCAAGATAAATAACGATAAAATACCCGTTACTTAAACAAAAGTTGTTTGCTAGTTTTTTTAGGCTAATTTATTTAATTTAGTGGAAGATTGATCGCAATAAATATAAGAGACTTCGTTCTCTTTATGGGGAACATAGTTAATCTCTTGACAATAATTTTCTTGGGAAGTTGTTTTATCTTCTTTTAGCTTGAAATATTGATTCATTAGAATATCAAGCTCTTGACTTACTTTTAGTAACTTCTCAGGATTATTGCGACCTACATTATTGAGTTTTCTTCTGGTTTTTTCGATTTTTATAATTATTTTGGCTAGGTTCATAATAATGTATCCTTTATAATTTATTTACACACAAGAAACAGTTTTTCTACATTGAATCGCCATTTCCTCTAGTAATATATGGAAAATGGCTGTTTTTAATAACTTTTTAGTGATGGGCAAGCGATTTTAGGCAAAGAAAAGCAACTTTTAGATGCATCCGTAATGGGATACAGTTAGAGGACATTCGTGTTATGCTGGAACTAGCGGGGGCCACAGCGGCGGTGTGCAACCTGATCAGAGAAAACAAGCTTCATCAGATTTTTTTATTGAGAAAAAAAGGAGTATTTAAAATACCCCTTTTTATTTTGGTTAAATTGTATTTTTGAATAATAAATTATTTGAACTTAAGAGGTTCTTTTCTAAACAGGTTCGCTATTGTAGAACGCATGGGACTAATGGCTAACAACTCCGGTTCCGGTTCAATTTCAATGGCAGCGGTTAATATCCTGTCAATTTCCCGCTCATTTTTCAAAATAACCTCATATATTTTCATTGCGTAGCCGTTGCTGCCAGGATTGCGAATTATCACCAGACCGGGGGGAAGTGTGGGATCCAGCACATATTGTTTGGGCGGACTTGTCACATATCTTTCTTTTTCTGTTTTTATTTGTCTGACCGGGGTAGACCCTTTGTGCCCCATAATGCATATCTTCAATTCTCCCTGGTGAATCTGACTGGCTATTAAAATGTTTTTTGAAGTGTTATTGGCAAATTTAAAATCATTATTTTCATCTGCAATGACAGACTCCATGTTCTCAGGTATGTATGGGACCGGTACGGGATTAATTCTTTTTTCAACTACTGTTAATCCTGCCCGGCAAACCGCATTATACAGGGTGCCGGCAACCTGACAGATGCCTGCCTCATGGCTGGCTATTAAATCAACGTCATAAGTATTTTCTAGTGTTTTACGATATCCTGCCTCCGAAGTACGCTTACCCAAAGTTTTATTTAAGGAAAAGACCTCTCCCGGTCTTATAATAACGTTATTAATTGACTCACTGGCTAATTCAATATTCCTGGTTCGGTCAGTTTCATTAACATCAAAGTCGCTTACAAATAGGGAAAGCCGCGAATTTATTCCATCGTAATCGGGTGTTTTCCTGGTAGGCTCAGTAATCTGAAAAGATAATGCCAAATAAGTATTACCGTAAGGACTGCTGATAAATTTTTGTATCGAAGCCTCTTTATCTAATTTTCTACCATAAGTATCCTGAAATACTGTGGCAGTTTTTTCATCAAAAGATATATAAGCATTTTGAACGGCTTCGTAATACTGAGAGGCTGCTTTGTCCAGTATTTCATTCAGAATTTTATCGTTATATGTTTTTGTGAGCACAAAGTCATGGGTTTTGGTGTTGCTAAACATTAGTTTTATAATTTGTCGTGAAGAGAGTTTCTGACTGTATTTTATAGCTTCTCTTACAGTAGCTTCGTAATCAGTTGTATATTGAATCTCACCGTATTTAATGAGACCAACTTGCAATATCATTTTTGGGGAGGGATATGGCAGATCCTGTTTCAATTTTTCTACTGCTTGACTATATGTTAGGCTTCCGATATTGACGCCTTGTACAGTAATGCCCGGTAAAACCACCTTGCTGTAATAAAACTTTAGTGCAAAGCTGGACAGACTGATACATACTATTAATTGAAAAACCGTAATAAGGATAACCTTGGAGGTTAGCCTGGTTTTATTCACGGTTGTTCAGGGTTAGCTCAACAAATTTATCAGCTTCAACAGCCTTGTCCAGGATTTCTTTGGTTATTTTTTGATCTTGTTCGGCTATAATCTCACCATCATCGGATAGTATATTTGCAGTAACGGTGCGGCCAATCAAATATTGTTTTTGCTTCTCCTCAAATAAATTCAGAGGATCTTTGTTGCCAGACAAAGCTTCATCCATGTCTTCAGCAGAATCAGCTTTATTAGTTTCGCTCTCAGTCTCTTCAATATTTTCGACCACAGCAGCCTCGAAGTCTTCTTCAACTACCAGCATGCCTTTACCGAAAGTAATTACAAGACTGGCCGGGAAAAGGCCCGGTTTTTTCTTATTATTGCCCGGTATCCAGCTACAGGCAACAATTTTACCTGTTTCTTCATCAATGCTTATTTCATCAATGGAACCGCTGATACGCCCCTTTTGGGTGATAACTTTGGAACCGACTACCTCAACAGACTTATTCAATAAATCTATGGCTGCCGGTACAGAGGTGACATTTGTGAGGTTAGACCCGGTTTCAGTGGTTAGAGCGTCCTGGCCGATAGAGACAACATCCTTAAAGGAGATTAAACGACGCTCCATATACCACTGCTTCGGTTCAATAATCAAATAATCAACGGAGCCACTGTTTGGATTAATTAGTAGATTCTCAATCTTTCCCAGGGTTGTGACTTCTGTGATACTTAAAACAGGCAAGCCAACAATTTGATTCTTTAGTTTCACCTAAATTCCCCTTCCATTTTAAAAATTACATTATAAAAGTGAATTAGCATAGGCCTTGCTGCGTATTTTATCAGGAACTTGTTCGTAGGAGATATACCCAAGATTATTTGTTTCTAAAAGGCTTAGTAAGCTTAAAATGAATTTTAATTTTTGCTCCAGAATAGCTTTACCAGGGTGATTTTGAAGTTTAGGGTGTTCAATCAATATGGATATGATATCTGATGCCGGCTTATATAATCCTAAGTTTTGATAAACCGTGCTCAACTCGGCTACGGCAAGATAAAATTGATCCGGACTGGAATCGGAGTTTATAACCTTGTGAAAATTTCGTATGGCTTCAGGATAAAATTTAAGTTTGACCAGGCGCATCCCTTCAATAAGCAAATCGGTAGTGTCTGAAATTTCATCTTTAGATTCAACAGTGCCATCATCATGAGATTCTGCTTGTCCAGGGTTAATGATGTTTCCTATAGAAAGCTTTATTTCCCGGTAGAGATCATCAAGAATATAATTATCAAATAAATCAATAAATTTTTCTTCTATTTTATCCCATAGGTCATTGGTATGTTCATGGTTAAGACTGCCCGGCAATTCTTCAGTTAAGCTGTTTTTTACTGAATTTACAAGTAGTTCATTTATCCGGTTATCTTCTTGCGTAGTTTCTGGCTCTAATATTTCTACAATTTTATCATTGTAATCAATTGATGAGTTTTCGATTTCAAAAGCAACTGTTAACTCCGCCGGGGTATTCTCCTCAACCAGAGGTTTAATTATGCTTGGTTCTAGTTCTTTATTTGTGTCTGTTATATCTGCTGATTGGGATATTTTATGCTGGGTTGAAGCTTCAGTGCAATTATGCTCCCGAAAAAAATAATCGGTTCTTTTTACTATCAACACTGCCATAAAAGCCAGGAAGTAAATAAATATAACTGCAACCTGCCAGAGGAAGAACTTATTTATTAATAAAGGATATAATGCCCCTAAAATAATCGTGACAGCTATAGATAGCCCGGTAATGTTTCGAGAAAAGAATTTATTACAGGTAAAATAAAGCAATGTTGCAACAACAGCCAGGGTAAGCCAATAAACCCACATCAAAGCCCTCCTTAATGATATATCGTAAGCTGAAGATGTTTTAATTTTCTAAATGTATGATAACACAGAATACGACATATTGCCACCTTATCCCTATAAATGGCGGTAATTATTCAGTTAACCTGCTATAAATATCAAAATTCGGATTAAAGAACATTGGCTGGATTTCCGCTTGATTCATCTCAAATCATAGAAAGGTGATTGGCTTTTTTCATAGCCGTAAATTATTTGTAGCTTGGGAAGGATATTTTAGTGACATATCGAAAAGAAATATGTAATAGTTTCAAAATTTAACAACTAGGAAAGAGTGATTCAATTTGCGCAGGGTGCCAATATATGCGCTACAACCGGGACAAAAGGTAGGAAAACCGGTTATTAACGGTAGTGGACAGGTGCTTTTAAATAGAGGTGTAATCTTAACACGAAATTATATTGATAAACTTTATCGTTTAGGCATTGTATCACTTTATATTGATGACGGTTTGTTACCTGATATTGAAGTGAATGATATCATTTCTGATAAAACCCGGATTGACACTATAAAGCATGTTAAGGACATAATGACAACCCATAATGAAGGCCAATCAAAACGTTGTGGTGCTTCCATTTTAGCGAGCAAGAAAACGTTATCTCTGGTATATGATATTATTGATCAATTATTGGATAATAATAATTTAATTGTGAATTTGATTGATATCAGAACTATGGATGATTACACTTATGCACATTCTGTCAATGTATGTGTTCTGTCAGTATTGACTGGTATAAGTATGGGCATGGTCCGCAGTCAATTGGTTCAACTGGCTATTGGTGCGCTTTTCCATGATATTGGTAAAATGCTTGTTCCCCTTTCTATATTAAACAAACCGGCAAAATTAACACCTCAGGAGTTTGAAGAAATAAAGCTGCACCCTGGTAACGGTTTCAATATTCTTAGTAATGACACTAACATCAGCAGAAATTCGGCTTTGATTGCCCAACAGCATCACGAGCGTTATAACGGTGAAGGTTATCCCGGAGGATTAGAGGGAGAGGCGATACATTTATTTTCGCAAATTGTCGGGATGGTTGATATGTATGATGCTCTCACGGCTGATAGAATTTACCGGAAAGGTGTTCCGCCTCAAGAGGTTTATGAGATGATCCTGGGTTCGGGTGATTGCCTGTTTAAGCAGGAAATTATCAATCAATTTCTCAAAAACATAGCTGCCTACCCGGCGGGAACTGTTGTTAAGCTGAGTACGGGTGAAATTGCTATTGTAATTGAAACGTTACCGGGATACACGCAGTATCCTAAAGTAAGGATTCTTTTTACAGATAATTTGGAACCGGTAGATGAACAGATAGAAATCTCACTCTTAGAGCATCGTAATATAACTATACTGCCCTCGTTTAGAAAGTTCGCTGATAAATATTAAAACTGATTCTAAAGGCATGTTTATTTGCATCTTTTTCTGCTGTACTATTTTTTTACTGAGTTTTAAAATAAGTTTTTTTATCATAACCGGAACCGGGATCCGCATCCCAGATTAACATAAAATTGTCTTCTGTTCTGGGTACATACCAGGTAACACTCCTGCTAATCTCCTTATCCCTTGTAAGATAGCTGTTCAGCACTATATAAGGGGTTTCATTGGGATGATAGTTAAATAAGAAAACTTCTTTGTCACTGGGATAATAAATTGTTTTGGAGGAGCCCATAAGCTTAAACTTTGCGTAATCCAGCAGAGGGCGCGCCTCGGCACTGGCTTTGTTTTTGATTTTTAAAGTTATGAGTACATAATTATTATCATTGTCCGGTTTTTTGTGTATGTTATCATTTAACCTCGGACTGGTTTTTCTAATTATGTTCCAGGCCGTATCACCATAAATAAAACCTGTTACAGTAATTTCGAAACCCTCCGGAGTGCGGAATGTTTGGTTAGCCGGCACCGGGCTATATTTTGAGCCCAGAGGGAAGTCAATATGCACTGCGCTGTTTTCACTGTCCCAGTTAACGGTCAGGCCGAAGGTTTCCGCTATAAATCTTAAGGGTGCCATTAAGCGATTATCAACAATTGCTATGGGTACGCCAGGCGAGACAGGTTGGCCGTTTTTTAATACAGTTCCGTCTGTATACATTTCCAGCTTCAGATCATCTCTGGTGATCTCAGCCACCCCGATTGATTCATTCCAGTCTACACCGGCATCGCATAACCCGGCTACGAATCTTACCGGCACCAGGGTGCTGCCGCCATAGATGACAGGCGATGTGTCAGGAATCAGTTCTTGTCCGTTGACAATTATTTTTATCTCGCCGGCCCTGGCATTTGAACAGAAAAAACATATGGAAAGAATCACAAAAACTGATATTAGATTAATCTTTCGCATTCTTTTCTCCTTCGGCTTAAATTATCCTTTGACGTAAAATATCTTTTATATAGGTTAGTATTCTACGTTATTGGGATAATTCCTTTACGTTTTCTATAGTGCTTATATTTTCCCATTCCTTAATTCACATTAAAGACCGGAAAAATTTTCTCATACTGTTTTAGATCCCGACATATATTATGGCATATAATGGGAGGGGTGATTTTTATTTATCCGTCTTCTTTAGGCTGCCGGAGCCGCCGCCGTTTTAAAAATGGGAAAGGTTCCAGGCTGATTGCATATATGCTGCTTTTTATGATGCTTAGTGCCGGGTTTGGTTTTACAGTCCGGTTTTGCTGCCCGTATATGCTAGGCGGTATGAATAGGTTTTCGGTCTGGTTGACACGCAACCCGCTTAGCCTGATGAGTATAGCAATGCCGGTGCTTTCCGGTGTTGGTCAGGTGAGTGTGGACGAGTCCGGAAAAAAGAATGTTTTTGCTGTTTATCTGCCGGGAGTGGATTTGCGCGGCCCCCAGTATATTATGAGCCTGGGCTTGCCTTTGCTGAGTAAAGTGCAGGCGCCTGAAAATGAACCTGATGTTACTTTGCCCGTTGTTGCCGATGAGGAGAAAACTGTTCAATTGAGCAAGGACTGTCTGGTGGCAATTTACAACACTCATACAGGTGAGACCTATGCACTGACTGACGGGGTGGACCGCCTGGAAGGTCAAAGGGGAGGTGTAACAAAAGCAGCGGTTACTTTAAAAAAGGTGCTGGAGGAAAAGTACGGCATAAGAACGGCTATCTCGGATCGTATCAATGATGAGGTGTACAATAATGCTTACCTGGAATCAGAAAAGGTAGCCCGTGATTTGATCGCACGCAACCCTAAATTGCAGCTTGTGCTGGATATTCACCGTGATTCGGCGAAAAGCCGGGAACAGACTATGGTAGAGATAAAAGGTGAAAAGGCGGCAAGAGTGATGATCGTGGTGGGTTCCGACGCCAGGTCTCCTTTTCCGGGTTGGGAGGAAAATCGTGATTTTGCCCAAAGGGTGGCAGACAGGATGAATGAGCTTTATCCGGGCCTGTCTCTGGGTGTCAGAGTTAAGGAAGGCCGCTACAACCAGCACCTGCACTCAAATTCCATACTGCTGGAAATCGGCAGTGTTGACAATACTACGGATGAAGCCCTTTATTCGGCCGGACTCGTGGCGGATGTGCTGGCCGGTATGATAAATAAAAATGATTAGTGAGGATAAAAGCGTGGACAAATTTGTCCACGCTTTTATCGGTTCTGTAATAAGATAAGTTACACTTATTATTTTATGTCTCAGTTGATATATAACATAGCTAATATGCAAAACTCATTAACTTTATTGATTCTTTGTCAGTTCTTTTTCAACCATTTGCAAGAAGTGCTGTGCATCATTGCTGGTAAAAAGCGTATAGATTAAATCATCCAGTATTTCAGGGGAAAGTTTTAGAAGATTATCCCTTAAGCCTTGAGGTTCGGTACCAAACTTTTTTTTGAAGGAATTTACAAGCATTTCAGCCCTACCTTCAGCCCTACCTTCATCTCTACCTTTTATCCAGCCTTGTGTATGATAGTAAGTGGTATATTCCATATACTTCTCCACCTCCAACTGATTCATCTCCTTATACAATATATTATGAAACTCCAGTCTTTCATCCTCATTCAGAGGTATATATGTATCTGAGAAAATGGTTATTAATGCTGATTTAGCTTGATCCAATTGCATACGAGCAATCATTCTGGCTATAGCTGCTTTAACTTTTATAGCTTCTTTTTTTCTATAATTCATCCTGGTCATTAAGGCTGCTGCTGCCGGGTTGTTGCTATTTATATAATTGCGCCAATTTTTGTTTTAACTATATGTTAGAATTCGACCTGAATTAACTTATTCCTACCTTTGCAGATAAATTTTAGAATGATATGGTGATTATTATTAGTGAAAGTAGTTTTTAAATTAAATGTATAATTTTTCTCAAGTTGAGCAGTATAGAAGTAAAAAATCTTGGGGGCCTTATGCATGGGTAGAAGAATGGCTGTCAAAGCCAGCCTGCTGCTCTTTTTCGGGGGATTATTTTGGGGTGTGCAGCTGGTCTTGTTTCATCTAAATGATATGCTGCCTGCAGGGCAGAATGTGCATGCCCTTTATGCAGAGAAGCTGGGTGAGGGGCATTACCGTATAAAGATACTGGGCGAAGGGGTGTATATAAAGCTTCCGGATAAAGAAGAGGTTAACGGGCTGGCCGGAGAGTGCCTGCGACAGGTTTCGCTGCTTAACGGTTATACCGGTAAGATTACTGGTCTGAAGCCAGGTGAAGAATATCATGCCTTTGTGGCTGAGCTAAAAGAGAAGAGCTTAAGTATAATGGAGATGATGCAAAAATTATTGTACAAGTATCAGCAATTGGTTTGTCAGGTTACCTGGAGGGTGGATGTTGTCTGCACAACATTTTTAAAAAGATATCAGGAATTTGTTTCGTCACGTGTGCCGATTTCTAATTATATCCCTTCTATTGAGGACATCATAAGATAATGATATAATATAAAGGGTTTTTATGGTCGTTCTGGATAGGAGGAAAATTCATGCAGTATAGTCGCGACCGGATAAGAAATTTTTGTATTATTGCTCATATTGATCACGGTAAGTCAACTCTGGCCGACAGGCTTTTGGAATATACCGGAACACTGACAGAGCGGGAGATGGATGAGCAGGTTCTCGATCAAATGGACTTGGAGCGAGAGCGGGGTATAACTATTAAGCTCCAGGCTGTGCGCCTTAGCTATAAGGCTAAAGACGGGCAACAGTATCTGCTCAATTTAATTGATACGCCGGGACATGTTGATTTCAGCTATGAAGTATCCCGCAGCCTGGCTGCCTGCGAGGGGGCTTTGCTGGTGGTGGATGCGGCACAGGGTATAGAGGCCCAGACGTTGGCCAATGTCTACCTGGCTCTGGAGCATGATCTGGAGATTATTCCTGTAATCAACAAGGTGGATTTGCCCAGTGCAGAGCCTGAAAGGGTTAAAAAGGAAATTGAAGAAGTGATCGGTTTGGATACCGGTGACGCTGTATATGCTTCGGCCAAAACCGGTTTGGGTGTGGAGGAGATTCTGGAGCAGATTGTGGAGAAAATCCCCCCGCCCAAAGGGGAAACCGACGCTCCGCTCAGCGCGCTTATTTTTGATTCCCACTATGACCCTTATAAGGGTGTTATCGCTTATGTGCGTGTAGTGAACGGTATAATTAAGAAAGGCATGAATATCCGCTTGATGTCTACCTGCAAGGAAATGGAGGTTAATGAGGTGGGCATGTTTCAGCCTGCCATGACTGATACAGGTGTGCTTAATGCGGGTGAGGTAGGTTATTTCGCTGCCAGCATTAAAAATGTCAAGGATATACAGGTAGGTGACACGGTTACCGGCACGGAGAGGCCCGCCGCCCAGCCGCTGCCCGGTTACCGCAAAGCTGTCTCCATGGTCTTTTGCGGTCTTTACCCGGTGGAAACGGTCAATTATGAAGATTTAAGAGATGCTCTGGAGAAGCTCAAGCTAAACGATGCCGCCCTGGTTTATGAGCCGGAAACCTCAGCGGCGCTGGGCTTTGGTTTTCGCTGCGGCTTTTTAGGCCTGCTGCATATGGAAATCGTACAGGAAAGATTGGAGCGGGAATACAATCTGCTGTTGATTACCACCGCGCCCAATGTAGTTTACCAGGTGACCACTACCTCCGGGGATGTGTTCCGGGTGGAGAACCCCCACAACCTGCCCCCGCAGGATTTACTGGTTAAAATTGAGGAACCTTTTATCAAAGCCACTATCATGGTGCCTAAGGATTTTGTCGGCGGGGTTATGGAACTATGCCAGGAAAAGCGCGGCGAGTTTAAAAATATGGAATACCTTAGCCCCGAACGGGTAATGTTGATTTACGAAATGCCCTTAAGTGAAATTATCTTTGACTATTATGACCAGTTGAAATCCCGCACCAAGGGCTATGCCTCGCTGGATTACGACCTGGCCGGCTACAAAGAGACTGACCTGGTTAAGCTGGATATACTGATCGGCGGGGAAGTAATGGATGCCCTGTCCATGATTGTGCACAAGGATAAAGCCTATTATCGGGGCAGAGCTCTGGTGGAGCGTCTGCGTAAACTGATCCCTCGCCAGATGTTTGAAATACCGGTTCAAGCCAGTATAGGCAATAAAGTAATTGCCCGTGAAAATATTAAGGCCATGCGCAAGGATGTGCTGGCCAAGTGCTATGGCGGCGATATAACCAGAAAGCGCAAACTGTTGGAAAAGCAAAAAGAAGGCAAAAAGCGTATGAAGCAGGTTGGTAATGTGGAAATTCCGCAGGAAGCCTTTATGGCTGTGCTGAGTATCAATGATAAGTAAAACCTTATAGTAAGCACAGCTCAAGTTAGGTGATGACAGGCAAGAGTGATCTGGAAGGTAAGATTGATTTTGTTTGTGCTGAAAATATCCGGTTCGGCAAGAGGAACAACAAATTATGAAATATCATACGGAAAACATTTTAATGACAAGTATAACAAAAACAACAAGCGCGGCGAATAAAACAGCACCGCTTGCGCAATATAATGAAGAAATTGGAATGGGACTGTATATACATGTCCCATTTTGCATAAGGAAATGCCTTTACTGTGATTTTATTTCCTATCCCTATGAAAATGCCGCCGCAGAAATCTACTCGGCAGCCCTGCAAAGAGAAATAAACTTGTATGCGGAGCTTTTCCGGAGCAGTTCCCAGACGGAAAACCGTAAGAAATTTTTTGATGCTCTAGGAAATTATGCTTATGATGAATTTGCTGCTCCTGTGTTTACCTCTGTTTTTCTGGGAGGCGGAACACCTACCTGTTTGCCTGCTTCACTGTTAAGCGTAATATTAAAAACGCTCAGACATTCCCTGCCCCTGGCTCCCGGTGCCGAATTCACGGCAGAAGCCAACCCCGGAACCGTAAATGGAGAAAACCTGGCGCTTTTTAGGGAATTCGGGGTTAACCGCTTGAGCCTGGGTGTACAGGCATGTCAACCGCAGTTGTTAAAGACGTTGGGCCGTATCCACACTTTTCAGGAGGCTCTGCAGGCTGTAAAGCTGGCCCGCCGCCAGGGTTTTGACAATATCAACCTGGACTTGATTTTCGGCATTCCCGGTCAGACAATGCAGGGCTGGCAGACCTGCTTGGAACAAATAATTGACCTGAATCCGCAGCACCTTTCGCTATATGGACTTCAGTTGGAAGAGGGAACTCCCCTGGAGAAATCGGTAACTCTTGGCCATATCGAACCCTGCACAGAGGAAGCCGAGCTGGCCATGTACCGGTATGCCGGAACCTTTCTTAAAGAAGCAGGCTTTGAGCAATACGAAATATCCAACTTTGCCCGTTCGAACAAATACTGCCGCCATAACATATTATACTGGCAGCACGGTGAGTACTTGGGCATAGGGCCGGGAGCCCATTCCTACTTAAATAAGATCCGCTGCAGCAACAGCGGTGATCTGAAAACCTACGCCGAAAAACTGGCAGCCGGCCAACTTCCATTGGAGAGCAGTGAAGTGATCAGTCTGGAAACAGAAATATCCGAAACAATTTTCCTGGCACTCAGAATGTTAAATGGTCTGGACCTGGAAGCCTTTGCCCGCTGCTTTGCTGTCAGAGTGGAAGACTTGTACAGCCGCCAGATCCGAAAACTAACCGGCCTTGGCTTAATAGAAACAGTAAACGGTTTCCTGCGGCTGACAGAGGAGGGACTCCCCTTGGCCAATATAGTTTTCAGAGAGTTTGTCTAAGAGAATAAACTAAATGAAACTAACTTATTCTAAACTCTTGACAAATAATTTTACAAGTGCTATTTTTTATATTAAGGTTGGCACTCAGCAGCATAGAGTGCTAACAAAGGGGGTGAACCGGATGAAGATGGATGAGAGAAAGCAACGGATCCTCATGGCCATTATAAGAGATTATATATTGACTGCCGAACCGGTGGGTTCCCGAACCATAGCCCGCAAGTACAAATTAGGTGTAAGCCCTGCTACCATACGCAACGAAATGACTGATTTGGAGGATATGGGCCTGATTGAACAGCCTCATACCTCATCCGGCCGAATACCTTCTGATCTTGGTTACAGGTATTATGTAGATTACCTGATGGAGAACGAGAAAATGAGTGAGGAAGCAGAGCAGCTTGTTCTGGACGAGTACGATAAGAAGGTCAAAGATGTCGGCCAGGTTATACAGCGCACCGGACAGCTTTTGACTCAATTAACCAATTACACATCCCTGGTATTGATACCCAGTGTAAGCGTCAGCTCCTTTAAGTATATACAACTGGTCTTAATGAGTCCCACCCAGGCTATGGTGCTGGTGGTGTTGGATACAGGTACAGTTAACCACCGCATGATTGAAGTGGCGGAAAATATCAAACAAAGTGATCTGGATATTATTTCAAAGGTTTTAAATGCCAAATTACAGGGCAAAAATATGGAGAGTATCAAACTTAGCCTGATCAGAGATATCTATATGGAACTGTCCGTACATAAGCAGGTTCTGAACCTGGCTATGGAACTGATGGAACAGAGTTTGACAGTGGAAAAAAAGGATAAAATTTACCTCGGCGGGGTATTTAATATCTTAGATCAACCTGAATTTCAAAATATTGATAAGGTCAAAACGCTTTTGAGCCTTTTGGAACAAGAGCAGCTTTTATGTGATTTGATGTCTGATGTGTCTAATGAAGGAGTGACAGTTCGCATCGGTGGGGAAATCAATAAGGATGAAATTAAAGGCTGCAGTATGGTTACTTCAGGTTACCAGATGGGCGGTAAGATGATGGGACGTATCGGCATCATAGGTCCTACCAGGATGGAATATGCCAGGACAGTCAGCGTGGTGGAGTTTTTAACCAGAAGCTTATCCGATGCTCTGGAGAGAATGCTGCGCGGAGGTTAATTAACACAGGGGGGAACAGCTTTGAGTCTCAAACAGCAGGCCAGTGCCGGAGCGGAAGTTGATGAAAAACTGTCGGCCTTAATTACCAATGCCGATGCTATCAGGGCGGTAGCTTCGTCAGTGGAGAGCACGCTGGGCCCCAGGGGTCTGGATACTATGCTGGTCGACAAATTCGGTAATGTAGTGATTACCAATGACGGTGTTACTATTCTGACCATGATGGAAGTCAACCATCCGGCGGCCCGCATGCTGATCAATATAGCCAGGGCCCAGCAGGAGGAAGTGGGAGACGGTACCACGACTGCCGCCGTGCTGGCCGGTGCTTTGGTGGGCAAAGGTGTTGAGCAGGTAGTCAAGGGTGTTCCGGCAGCCAGAGTCATTGAGGGATTGCGTGCCGGCATCAAGCGGGCTCTCAGTTTCATGCAGGGGCAAACCAGGGCGGTGGAGAGCCTCACTGACCCGGTTTTGCGTCAGGTTGCCTTGGTAGCCGGGCGTGAGCATGAGGATATTGCCGAACTTGTAGTGGAGGCAGCCGGTTTGATCGGCCGGGAAAAACTGCTCAAGCAATCCTTTAAACTGTCAGAGGCCGTGGTGGCTGAAGAAGGTGCTTTGAACCAGGTTTTTATGGGCGTAATTATTAATAAGGAAGCTATGAACCGGCAGATGCCCAGAGTTTTAAGTTCTGTTCGGGTATTGGTGCTGGATGACGCGCTGGAAGCGGAATCTATCGAAGAGGAAGCGCTGACCACAGAGGCGGGTTTTCGGCACTACCTGGAACTGCAGGCTGAATTTCAGAACAATTTGCAAAAGATTATCTCTTTAGGTGTGGGGCTGGTGCTTACAGACAGGGGAGTAGCTGATATAGCTGAGGAAATGTTGACTGATACCGGGGTTATGGTGGTGCAGCGGGTGGCTCACAGTGAGCTGCGCAAGGTGGCCGAGCACACGGGAGCGGTTATGATTAAAAGAACCGGCCTGAAAAAAGACCCGCAGCAGCTGGTCAAACTTCTGGGAGAAGCCGAGCGGGTACAGGAGGATGAGCTGCTGGAGCAGGTCTGGATCTTGGAAGGCAAGGGCAAGCCGCTGGCCACCGTGCTGGTTGGCGCGGCTACCGCTGAAGTGGTGGGCGAGCGGGAGCGTATTGCTAAAGATGCCGCTTCTGCCGTGCAGGCAGCCGTTAAGGGGGGTATTCTTCCCGGGGGAGGCTCGCTGGAACTGGCCGCCGCCCGCATGGTGGAGAAAATGCGAGGCGAGGTCAGCGGCATGGCTGTTTATGGCATTGATTGCGTAGTAGAGGCACTGCAGCGCCCGCTGGCCCAGATTGTGGCCAATGCCGGCTTTAACCCCTTGGAAAAGCTGGGGGATGTTATGGCTGCCCAGTCTGCCGGCGGCAGCACTTCACTGGCCGTTCATTGCGACAGCGGGCAGGTGGTTGATATGCTTGCTTTAGGAGTGGTAGATCCGGCGCCTGTTAAAACTTATGCTTTAAAAGCCGCGGGGGAAATTGCCGAGGCTATTTTGAGGATAGATACCATTATTAAAATGAAAGAGTATAAAAGTCCAGATTTAAACAGTGTTTCAGATATGACGGTGAGGTGAGCATGGTGACTAAAGACAAGGAAGCAAGGGAAGAGGAGCAGGTTGTGGAAACCCTGGCGGAAGGAAATGAAGAGGAGCAGGAATCTGTGGAGCCGGAAGTGGAAGTGCTCGAGCCGGATGAACAAGCTTCGGCAGATCCCAAGGTTTTGCAGGATAGGCTGCGGGAGCAGACTGTAAGGGCACAGGATTATTACGATAAACTGCTCAGAATGCAGGCTGATTTCGAGAATTTCCGCCGCCGCAGCAAGCAGGAAAAAGAAGATTTGGCCAGGTATGTGACAGAGCATCTGCTGCTTAACCTACTGCAGGTAGTGGACAATTTTGAACGGGCGCTCTGTATTCAGGTCAAGGAAGGCAATCAAGAAGCCTTTCAGGAGTCTTTTATGGAGGGCATGAAAATGGTTTACAGGCAGTTTAACGAAGTTCTGGGGAAAGAAGGCCTTTGTCCCATTAAAGCGGTCGGAGAGCAGTTTGACCCGAACAAGCACGAAGCAGTAATGCAGGAAGAGACGTCTGAGTTTCCCGATAATACAGTTGCAGCGGAACTGCGGCGAGGCTATATGCTCAAGGATAAGGTAATCAGACCGGCGATGGTTAAGGTGGCTAAGTCAGTCTAATTATTAAATATAGAGAATGTTTATAGGAGGTTTTCATCATGTCTAAAGTTATAGGTATAGATTTAGGAACCACTAACTCCTGCGTGGCTGTTATGGAAGGCGGCGAAGCTGTAGTTATAGCCAACGCGGAAGGCGCCCGCACTACCCCGTCGGTAGTCGGTTTTTCCAAAACAGATGAGCGTCTGGTAGGACAGGTGGCCAAGCGCCAGGCAGTAACCAATCCTGACCGTACGGTGACTTCTATTAAGCGCCATATGGGTTCCGATTACAAGGTTAAGATTGACGATAAAAACTATACCCCGCAGGAAATTTCAGCTATGATTCTGCAGAAATTAAAGGCTGACGCGGAAGCATATCTGGGCGGTACGGTAACCCAGGCGGTTATTACCGTACCCGCTTATTTTACTGATGCCCAGCGCCAGGCTACCAAGGATGCCGGAAAAATCGCCGGTTTGGATGTGCTGCGCATTATCAACGAGCCGACCGCGGCTTCACTGGCTTACGGTTTGGATAAAGAAGAAGATCAGACTATTCTAGTTTATGACCTGGGTGGCGGTACCTTTGACGTGTCCATCCTGGAACTGGGTGACGGTGTTTTTGAAGTTAAGGCTACCAGCGGCAACAACCGTCTGGGCGGTGATGATTTTGACCAGAGAGTCATTGATTATATGGCGGAAGAATTTAAAAAGCAGAATGGCATTGACCTGCGCAAAGACCGCATGGCCCTGCAGCGTTTAAAGGAAGCCGCCGAAAAAGGCAAAACCGAGCTGTCCGGCGTGATGTCCACCAATATCAACCTGCCTTTTATTACCGCCGGTGCGGAAGGCCCCATGCACCTGGATATGAATTTGACCAGAGCCAAATTTGACGAGCTGACCGCTGATTTAGTGGAAAAAACCATGGGCCCGACCAGGCAGGCTATGCAGGATGCCGGTATGGAGCCTAAGAATATTGATAAAGTGCTGCTGGTGGGCGGTTCTACCAGAATTCCCGCCGTGCAGGATGCTATCCGCAAGTACCTGGGCAAAGAGCCGCACAAGGGTATCAACCCGGACGAGTGTGTGGCTCTGGGCGCGGCTATTCAAGCAGGTGTCATGTCCGGTGAAGTCAAAGATGTGGTGCTGCTGGATGTAACACCGCTTTCCCTGGGTATTGAAACCCTGGGCAGCGTGTTCACCAGGTTGATCGAGCGCAACACGACTATTCCTACTTCCAAGAGCCAGATTTTTTCTACCGCAGCCGATGGCCAGACCACAGTGGATATTCACGTGCTGCAGGGTGAGCGCTCCATGGCGGCTCAGAACAGGACACTGGGACGCTTTCAGTTGACCGGTATTCCTCCGGCGCCGCGCGGAGTGCCTCAGATTGAGGTTAAATTTGATATAGACGCCAACGGCATAGTCAGTGTTTCAGCCAAGGATGTAGGCACCGGAAAAGAACAGAGCATGGTTATTACCGCTTCCAGCGGCCTGTCCGATTCGGAAATCGAAAAAATGGTTCAGGAATCCGAAAAACATGCTGAAGAGGATAAGAAGTTTAAAGAGAAGGTAGAAGTGAGAAACCAGGCCGACAGCGTGGTTTATCAGTCGGAAAAACTGGTTAAAGAGAATAAAGATAAGCTGGATCCGGCCAAGGTTGCGGAACTGGAGCAGAAAACCAACGAGCTCAAAGAAATGCTGGGCAATGACAGCGCTGATCTGGAAGTTCTCAAGACCAAAATCGAGGAATTAACCAAGCCTCTCTACGAGCTGACCTCTGCCATGTACCAGCAGGAAGCCGCGCAGCAGGGCGGCGGCTGTGGCTCCGGGGGTTGCGGAGGTGCCGCTCCGGATGATACAGTTGACGCAGAGTTTGAAGTAAAAGATGAGGATAAGAAGTAACAAGAAAGTCGCTTTAAACGATTTTCAAGCAGCCATAGGTACTTATACTCGTTGGGAGTTATGCAGCAGAGCAGGGGAACCGTGAGGTTTCCCCTGTACTGCGTTAAAATATTATTTTTATTACACTTTCCAGGGTCATTTAATGTATAATGTTTAAGGTATATAAAAGAGAGTAGCAAGCAAGGTGGTGTACTCATGGCAAAGCGAGATTATTACGAGGCTTTGGGCGTGTCAAAAGACGCTTCGGTTGAGGAGATAAAAAAGGCCTTTCGCAAGCTGGCCCGTAAATATCACCCGGATGTTAACACCGGTGACGCTAATGCCGAGGCTAAGTTTAAGGAGATAGCCGAGGCTTATGATGTTTTGCAGGATCCCCAGAAGAAAGCTGCATATGACCATTACGGCCACGCCGCTTTTGAGCAGCAGGGCGGTTTTGGCGGTGGCGGTTTTGATTTCAGTGATTTTGGCGGTCTGGGCGATATATTCGATATGTTTTTTGGTGGCGGCGGCGGTGGACGCAGGCGCGGCCCGGAGAGAGGCGCCGACTTACGTCTGGAGATTGAAATATCCTTTACCGAGGCTGCCTTTGGTGTGGAAAGAGATATTAAGATTCCTCGCACGGAAAACTGTACTACCTGTGGCGGCAGCGGGGCAGCTCCGGGGACTTCCTCGAAAACCTGCGACGGCTGCGGTGGCAGCGGTCAGGTGCAATATGCTCAAAATACTGCCTTTGGCCGGATAGTCCAGACCCGTACCTGCGAAAAATGCCGCGGACGGGGTAAAATTATCGATAAGCCCTGCCCGACCTGTCATGGTTCCACACAGGTGCGGAGGACTAAAAATATTCATGTCAAGGTTCCGGCCGGAGTAGATACCGGCTCCCGCCTGCGTCTTTCCGGTGAGGGTGAGGCGGGAACACTTGGCGGCCCGCACGGTGATCTGTACGTATTTATCAGGGTAGCGTCCCATGAAATTTTCCGGCGTGAGAATTATGACATTATCAGCGAAGTTCCCATCACCTTTGTTCAGGCTTCCCTGGGCGATGAGCTGGATGTGGATACACTGGATGGCAAACATAAGCTGAAAGTTCCGGAGGGTACGCAAAACGGGACGGTTATCCGCTTGCGGGGCAAAGGTGTCAAGCAACTGAACGGTCATGGCAGGGGCGATCACCATGTGGTAATCAAGGTGGTTACCCCCACCAAACTAAACGACAAGCAAAAAGAACTGCTGCGGGAATTTGCCCGGCTGGGTGGAAAAAATGTCTCCAGCACGGATAAGGGTTTTTTTGAAAAAGTAAAAGACGTGATTATGGGTTAAACTTAATGAAAGGGGCCCCGAGCCGGTGAATTGGATGGAAGTGGCAGTAAGGGTTCTGCCGGAAGGTGTTGAACCGGTAGGCAGTATTTTCGATGATTTGGGAACAGGCGGCACAGTTATAGAAGACCCGGCTCTTTCGGACAGCTACAGAGACGCGCCCGCTGACACGCAGGCGCTCGATTTTTCCACAGAGCCACAGGCCTGGCCGCAAGTTAAGGCCTACCTGCCCGTTGACGATCGCCTGGAAGAGCGCCTGCAGAGACTGCGGCAGGCACTGGCAGATCTGCCGCTCCGGGAAAAGCCTGAGCTGAGCACCCGTGAGCTGCCGGAAACCGACTGGGCAACCGCCTGGCAGGCCTACTACAAGCCGGTCGAGGTGGGCCGGAAGCTGGTAGTCAAGCCAAGCTGGGAAGACTACCAAGGATCCGGCGAGAGGTTGATTATAGAGCTTGATCCCGGCATGGCCTTTGGCAGCGGCACGCACGCCACCACCGTGATGTGCATGGAACTGCTGGAGGAATACCTGCGGCCGGGCGACAGAGTTATAGATGTGGGTACCGGTTCCGGCATACTGGCCGTAACTGCGGCCAAATTGGGTGCCGGTTCGGTAAGAGCCGTGGACAACGATCCGGTGGCCGTTCGTGTAGCCCTGGAAAATGCCGAGTTAAACGGCGTAACGGATAAAGTGGAGGTTCTCGAAAGTGATCTGCTGGCCATGCTGGCTCAAGGCGCCGCTCCGGCGGACCTGCTGGCGGCCAACATCATTGCTGACGTAATCATCAAGCTGGCGGCGGATGCAGCCCGTTTTCTGGTTCCCGGCGGAAGATTCATTGCCTCCGGAATTATCAAAGACAGAGACAAGGATGTCAGAACAGCAATCAATAAGGCAGGCTTTACCGTCCGGGAAATCAAACGGGACGGTGAGTGGGTGGCAGTGTTGAGTGTAAGAGAGGCTTGAAAATCAGAGAGATTTTTTCTAAGAGAGCAGTCAAAGCACGACGGCATGCTCTACGATGTAAAAAGCAGTGAGATTCTCTTTTAAAGGGAGGATGTCCAATGACCAGGGTGTATGTACCGCCTACCCGCATAAAGGGTAGGCAGGCTTGCATTACGGGGACGGAAATGGAGCACGTCAACCGCGTTTTGCGCCTGGCAGCCGGAGATGAAGTGACCATAATCGACGGTGAGGGCGGTGTATTTTCAGCCCGTATTACCGGGAAAAATAAAGAAAAAGTCTTCTGCGAAATAACCGCTGAGGGCCTGCCCGATAACGAGCCCCCGGTCAAAATAACCCTGGTTCAGGGACTGCCCAAGTCCGACAAAATGGACTTAATCGTACAGAAAGGCACCGAGCTGGGCCTGTCCACACTCATACCCCTGCAGTGTGAGCGGGCGATAGTCCGCCTGGACGAAAAAAAAGCCGCTCAGCGCCAGGAACGCTGGCAGAGAATTGCCATGGAAGCGGCCAAACAGTGCAAAAGGGGCAAGCACCCGTCGGTAGAGAGAGCCATGAGCTGGCAAGAAGTCTTGGAGTCCCTGCCCGAGAAAGCGCTGTGCCTGCTGCCCTGGGAAGAGGAAACAGCCAGAGGCCTGAAAAGCCTGCGCGATAATCTGGAAGCTAAAGTCCCCCCTTTCGAAATCTATATCTTCATAGGCCCCGAGGGTGGCTTCACCAGGTCGGAAGCAGCACAGGCGCGGCAGTACGGAGTAATCCCCGTCTCCCTGGGTCCCCGCATACTGCGCACAGAAACCGCCGGCATAGCTGTCTTAAGCATAATCATGTACGAGTTCGGCGATTTAGGCGGAACCCCGGCTGACTATAAAAGTTAGGAGAATGTTTTAAAAATAGATTTTTTATCTCGCAAATTGAACTTTGTAAGTACAAATAAAATTTTGAATAAACCCGACTATCAGGGGGCGCTATGTTTATCCCGTTGGAGTGACTGGCGAAGCGCAGGCTAACGGCTCTTAGAAATCCTTTGGGTATCCGAACTTAGAGCCCCGGCAGTGCATACAATAAGTCACTAAAAGGTAAAAATCTCTGGTGTAAGACCATGCAGCAAAGATTTGAGAACCCATGCGCACATCGAGGGGCTCTTAGTTCGGTCCAAAGGATTTCTTAGAGACGTCCTGCGCGCAGCCCTGAACGGAGAGGGGATAAACATAGCGAACCCGTTCTAATAGCCGAAGCAAATCGAAAGCCAGGCTTTTGAATAGAGAGAGTAATGAGACCCATCGCAGCTTAACCTAAGGTAGTGTTTATAATGAAGAGTAAAACAGTAGCGGTAGCCACTCTGGGCTGCAAAGTAAACCAGTATGAAGCAGCAGCCATAGTCTCCCTGTTTCGCAGCAAAGGCTACAGCGAGGTCGATTTCACTGAACCCGCCGGTGTTTATGTTATTAACACCTGTACCGTAACCCACCTGAGCGACCGCAAATCCCGCCAGTTAATTAGACGGGCCGTGAGAACCAATCCCGAAGCGGTGATAGCGGTAACAGGCTGCTATGCCCAGACTTCTCCCGGTGAGCTGATGTCTCTGCCGGAAGTGGATTTGGTGGTAGGTACCTCTGACCGTGATAAAATAGTAGATCTGGTGGAAGCCAGCAGCAAAGCTGAAAAGATCAATGCCGTTGCGGACATAGAAAAAGCCTGTTTTTATGAAGAACTGCCGGCGCCGGCAGGGCAGGGCCGTGTACGGGCATATTTAAAAATTCAGGAGGGCTGCCGCAATTTTTGCAGCTATTGCATTATTCCCTATGCCCGCGGCCCCTTGCGCAGCCGGCAGCCGGAGGCCGTTTTAAATGAAGCGGAATCACTGTTGGCCGCCGGCTTTAAGGAAATCGTGCTGACAGGCATTCAAACCGGTGCCTACGGGGTGGATCTGCCTGCCAAGACCAGCCTGGCGGCTATCGTGGAAAAGCTGCTGCGGATCTCAGGGTTAAGCAGGCTGCGCCTGAGTTCCATAGAGCCTAACGATTTGTCCCCTGAGTTAATTGAGCTTATTCTTCATTCGAAAATATTTTGCCCCCACCTGCATATACCCCTGCAGAGCGGTTCGGACAGGGTTTTAAAGCTGATGAGGCGCCGCTATACGACTGAGGGCTATGCAAAAATATTAAATAACCTGCGCGAGAAAATGCCGAACCTGGCAGTGACCACCGATATTATGGCCGGTTTTCCCGGTGAGACTGAGGAGGATTTTGAGCAGGCCCTGGGTTTTATCAAAGACATGGCCTTTTCCGGCATGCACGTGTTTAAATATTCTCCCCGCCGGGGTACTCCGGCCGCCGGCTTTCCCCAACAGGTGGATGCGCGGGTTAAAGAACAGCGCAGCCGAAGGCTGATAGCTTTAGGGGAGCAGTTGACAGAGAATTACGCGTCTAAATTTGCAGGCCTGACTCTGCCTGTTCTGGCAGAGCAGCCTTTTTCCGGCCGGGGCGGCTGCTGGGAGGGTTTAACCCCTAATTACCTGAGGGTGGTTTTTGCCTGCCTGGAGAACTTAAGCGGCGAGATAATAGATATAAAAATTGAAAAAACGGGCATACAATATCAGACAGGTATAATTATTTAGGTGCCAGGAAGGATTTAGCCAGGTCTTGTTGAATAGAATAATTAATGGTATTTATCTTTGCAGGTCAAGAAAGTCGCTTTAGGCGATTTTCGAGCAGCCAGAGGCACTCGTGCTCAATGGAAATTATGCAGTGCTAACCTTAACTTATCCACAAGTCATTTATAGGCATGATTTCCCAGAGTATAAAATAACCGGGGGGAGGTGGGAAATATGCAGGACTGCGTTTTTTGTAAGATAGTCAAAAAGGAAATTCCGGCTGAAATTATTTATGAGGATAATGACATTATGGTTTTTGTAGATGTTAAGCCGGTTGCTCCTATCCACCTCTTGTTTATTCCTAAGAAACACATTCCGACTGTCATGGATTTGCAGGAAGAGGATGCCGTGCTGGTTGGAAAAATTCAGCTTGTGGCTGCTAAACTGGCCAGGGATTATAACCTTGAGGACAGGGGTTATCGATTAGTCACAAACTGTAAACGTGATGCAGGTCAACTGGTTTATCATATTCATTATCATTTTCTTGCCGGTAGACCCTTCCAATGGCCTCCAGGGTAGTTGACTGATTTCTCCCCTTGTTGTATAATCTAAGTTACGTTTAGAAAATACAGCATATAAGTGGCTGGTTTTGTCTTATGGTTTTGGCGGAGGGAGGGGAAAGATCAATGGCAGAAATCAAGGTGGGTAAAAATGAAACACTGGATAGTGCCCTCCGGCGCTTTAAAAGAACTTGTCAGAAGGCAGGCGTGTTGGCAGAGGCTAGAAAGCACGAGCACTATGAAAAACCCAGTGTCAAGCGTAAAAAGAAATCCGAAGCAGCTAGAAAACTGGCGGCCAGGGCAAGGAAGCGCAAGTTTAACTAAATACCAAACACATTGCAGGTCGTAATGCTGCTCAGGCAGATTTGGAAATATTATAAGCAAAAATAGTATAACATAAAAAAACACCCTAACCTTTCAGGTTAGGGTGTTTTTATGTGCTGGCAAACATCACGAAAGCGGCAAAATCAGCAATAATTTAAGCAAATTCTCAGATTTATCTCAGGGTTTTCTCAGCCACTTCTGATATAATGAATTTATTTCATTTTCAACTTCATATTTATGGAATGCGGTAAGTATACTCTGTAAACGGATTAAACAACGCTTAAAATGCAGTTAAATATTAATATAGCTAAAAGAGTATACGCCGGCGGCAGATTATCGGCTGCTAAGGATATATAAAAACGGTTTTGGCATACAAAATGTAGCCGGTGCTACTGAAGAGCAAACGGCTACTATGGAAGAAGTGTCCGCGTCTTCGGAAGGCCTTTCGCAAATGGCTGCCAGATTGGATTCTCTGGTTGGTAAGTTCAAAGTTTAATTTAGAATTGGCCCTCTGTCTAAGTTTGTTATTTTTGCTCCTGACAGGATAATTTGAGGTTAATTTTCTTGCATCCGGTCTCGGTTTATGCTAAAATTATCACTGGTGTGAAATACACACGTTGTCTGATATTGGGCAGGGTTGGCCTTATTTAAGGTTCTGTCTGTAGATGAAGATGACGGAGGATGATAAAACCGTTCAGGGGGGAGGTGTAATAGTGGGAGTTATATCAATGAAGCAGCTTTTGGAATCAGGTGTGCATTTCGGACACCAAACCCGGCGTTGGAACCCCAAGATGGCCCCTTATATTTTTACTGACCGCAACGGGATCTATATTATAGATTTACAGAAGACCGTGAAAATGGTTGATGTTGCATATAATTTTATCAAAGACCTGGCTCTTAGCGGGGAAACACTTTTATTTGTGGGAACCAAAAAGCAGGCTCAGGAATCAGTAAAAGAAGAAGCAGAAAAATGCGGGATGTTTTACGTTAACCAGCGTTGGTTAGGCGGCATGCTGACAAATTTCCAAACCATCCGTAAGCGTATTGACCGTTTGCACGAGCTGGACAGAATGGAAGCCGACGGTACTTTTAGCTTATTGCCTAAAAAAGAAGTGGCTGAACTGATGCAT
Organism: Desulfofarcimen acetoxidans DSM 771; assembly: GCF_000024205.1. Taxonomy (NCBI): domain Bacteria; kingdom Bacillati; phylum Bacillota; class Clostridia; order Eubacteriales; family Peptococcaceae; genus Desulfofarcimen; species Desulfofarcimen acetoxidans. Next base: position 3,412,393 of record NC_013216.1, on the reverse strand, counting down.
GAAAAAGAGAGGCTGCAGAAGTTTTTAGGCGGTATTAAGGAAATGAAGCGTTTGCCTGCGGCACTGTTTGTCGTAGATCCGCGTAAAGAACGCATTGCCGTAGCCGAGGCCCGCAAGCTGGGCATTCCTATTGTAGCAATTGTTGATACAAACTGTGATCCGGATGAAATCGACTATATTATTCCTGGTAATGATGATGCCATTCGGGCAGTTCGTCTTTTAACCAGTAAAATGGCGGAAGCTGTTTTAGAAGGTAAGCAAGGAGAACAAATTTCCGAGTAGATAGACATGGGTGGGGGCTTATTTTCTGAAATGGGTTGCCCCACCTTTTTATATCTGTCGCCATAGAATATTTCAGAAATAAAACTGATTGCTTTTTAGTTTGTTTGTTGTATGGTTGTTTTGGTTATAATAACATAAAGGCTTCTAGAAAAACATGGATTTTTGAGGAGGGCTGACCATGGCAATTTCTGCCGGGATGGTTAAGGAATTACGTGAAAAAACAGGCGCTGGTATGATGGATTGTAAAAAAGCGCTTACGGAATCAGACGGGGATATGGAAAAAGCGATCGTTTACCTGCGTGAAAAAGGTTTGGCTGCTGCAGCTAAGAAATCCGGCCGTATTACTGCTGAAGGTGTGGTGGAGTCTTATATTCACGGTGGCGGTCGTATCGGCGTGCTGGTAGAAATAAATTGTGAGACTGATTTTGTGGCTAAAACTGATGAGTTTAAGGAGTTTGCCAAAGACATTGCTATGCAGATTGCTGCTGCGCGTCCTGAATATGTGGCTTCGGAAGAGATTTCACCCGAGGTAATTGAGAAGGAAAAGGAAATCCTGAGAAACCAGGCACTGAATGAGGGCAAGCCGGAAAAGATCGTTGACAAAATGGTGGAAGGCCGCGTGCAAAAATTCTTTAAGGATGTTTGCTTGTTAGAACAGGCTTTTATTAAAAATCCTGATATGACAGTAAAGCAGCTGCTAAATGAGAAAATATCTAAAATAGGTGAGAACATCAGCATTCGCCGTTTTACCAGATATGAACTGGGCGAAGGGATTCAGAAAAAAGAAGATGATTTCGCCGCTGAGGTAGCAAAGTTTAGTCAGAAATAGTTTTTGTAAAAAATAATTAAACTTAAAAGGAATTTGTTGACTGCTTGTAGAATAAAAGCTTTAAAAGACTGGAGGTAACTGCCCTTTATGACAGTTCCCAAGTATAAGCGGGTTATTTTAAAACTTAGCGGTGAGGCTTTGGCAGGGTCAAAGGGATATGGTATAGATCCAGTAGTTGTTAGTTCTATTGCCGTTCAGATAAAAGATATAATTGATTTGCGTGTGGAATTAGCGGTTGTGGTGGGTGGCGGCAATATCTGGCGTGGTGTTGCCGGCAGTACCAAGGGTATGGACCGGGCAACTGCCGATTACATGGGAATGCTGGCTACTGTTATGAATTCTCTGGCTCTGCAGGACGCTCTGGAAAAAGAAGGGGTTGATTCCAGGGTGCAGACTGCTATTGAAATGAGGGAAGTGGCTGAACCTTACATAAGACGCCGTGCTATCAGGCATCTGGAAAAAGGCCGGGTGGTTATTTTTGCCGCCGGTACCGGTAATCCTTATTTCTCAACAGATACAACCGCAGCACTAAGAGCGGCGGAAATTGAGGCTGATGTTATTTTAATGGCCAAACGTGTTGACGGGGTATATGATTCAGATCCGCTGAAAAACCCTGAGGCTAAAAAGTTTTTGGAACTAAACTATATTGATATGTTGAATTTGGGCCTGGGTGTGATGGATTCAACCGCTGCGTCTTTGTGTATGGATAATTGTATTCCCCTGATTGTTTTTGATTTGACTCAGGTAGGCAATATAAAACGGGCTGTTTCAGGTGAAAAAGTTGGTACTTATATTGGGGGGGATTTGAATGTATAAGGAAATTCTTGAAGATGCTGAAGACAGTATGAAGAAAACTGTTGAGGTAGTCAAGAAAGATTTTGCTTCCTTGAGAGCGGGCAGGGCTACACCCGGTTTGCTTGACAAAATAAATGTAGATTACTATGGAACCCCAACCCCTGTTAATCAATTGGCCAATGTTTCTGTTCCGGAAGCGAGGCTCTTGGTTATCCAACCCTGGGATAAAAGTGTTATACCTGCTCTGGAAAAGGCCATTTTAAAGTCGGATCTGGGGATTACCCCTAACAGTGACGGTGTTGTTATTCGCTTGGCTGTTCCGCAGCTGACGGAAGAAAGAAGAAAAGATCTGGTTAAGGTGGTTAAGAAGAAGGCTGAAGAAGGCAGAGTGGCTGTGCGCAATATCAGGCGCGATGCCAATGACCTGTTGAAAAGTGAGCAAAAAGACGGTAATATCACTGAAGATGACTCGCGCAGAGCACAGGATGAGGTTCAGAAACTTACCGATAAGTATATAAAGGATATTGACCAACTTATGGCGAATAAAGAAAAAGAAATTATGCAAGTTTAGCTGCTATGACAGTTGGCCAGGCAAATGAAAATATTTTGGATTATATCGGTTGGGAACTTGATAAGGCTTTAGAGAAAATCAAGGAAAATGGTTGGCAAATCGAAGTGAGTATTTCCTACCCGGTGAAAGGCAAGCCTGCCGGACCGGCGAGGATTATTCGTCTAAACAGGATTACTGAAAAAAAAGCAGCAATTATCGCAGCTCATCAAGTTTTAGGGGAGGGAGGTGACTGAGTTTGTCATATAGAATCACCGAAGCGTGTGAGGCTTGTGGTACTTGTAAGGATGCTTGTCCCAACGATGCAATAATTGAAGGCGATATATATAAAATAGATGCTGAAAAATGTGCTGAATGTGGTGCCTGTGTTGAAGAATGTCCTACCGGAGCCATTGTTGAAGAGTAAAGTATAAACCCCCTCGATCCCGGAGGGGGTTTAGTAGTATTATATACTCTAGGAAATTATGCTTCTAATGGATTTTTGATCAGGTTTTTGCGGAGGTGCAGGGTTATGCTGAATAATTTTTTAAAACTATGGCGAGGTAAGGGATCCGGGTTACCTGTGACTGCCGATGAAGAAGCTTTGATTGCGTCTATTGACCCTGCCCGTTTGCCAAAACATATAGCTATTATTATGGATGGTAATGGACGCTGGGCTAAGAAAAGAGGGTTGCCCAGGGCGCTGGGGCATCGTGCCGGTGTGGACGCATTGCGGAATATTGTTAAGCTGTGTCGCCAGTTGGAGATTGAGTATCTTACCTGTTATGCTTTTTCTACGGAAAATTGGAAACGGCCCCCTAAGGAAGTAACCGCTTTAATGAACTTGCTGGTGGAATTTTTGCAGAAAGAGATTGATGAGCTTTGCGCCAATTATGTCCGGGTTAGCAGTATAGGGCGGACTGAAGAGCTGCCGCCTGCCGCTCAAAAGGCTTTGCAGATGGCTGTAAATAAGAGCAGTAATAATAATGGATTGATTTTGAATTTGGCCCTTAATTACGGAGGAAGAGCCGAGCTGGTGGAAGCAGTTCGGCAGCTGGCCCGTGAGGTTAAGCAGGGGCTGGTTGATCCGGAGGCAATTGATGAAAATACGATAGGTCGTTACCTTTATACATCGGAACTGCCTGATCCTGATTTGTTGATTCGTACATCCGGTGACTTCAGAATAAGTAATTTCCTTTTGTGGCAGCTCGCTTATACTGAGTTTTGGTTGACTCCGGTTTTATGGCCGGATTTCAAACCTCTGCATTTGCTTAATGCAATTGTGGATTACCAGAACCGCGAAAGAAGATTTGGCGGGATTAAGGATTTTTAGGCAGGTGAAGATGTGCTCTGGAAGAGGATTTTAAGCGGTCTGGTCGGCATACCTTTTATGCTGCTGGTTGTTTGGTACGGCCAGGTTCCGCTTTTGGTATTAACCGCTTTTATTATGTTTTGCGGTTATTATGAAATTAATGATATTTTGCCGGGCAACCGTAAGGCTGCGCGTTTTGGATTAATGCTTTTGGGTGGATTAATGCTTCTGGCTGATGCTTTTTTTTATCACGGAAGTATTACGGGTTTGGTTTTGGTAGGTGTTTTGCTGCTTAATTTGCTGGCTGTGGTTTTATTGTACCCTGATTTTTCACCGTCGGATGGTGCGGCGAGTTTATACGGCACGTTTTATGTGGGCTTGATTACCTATTTATATCTTTTAAGAGTTTTGCCGGACGGTGTGGCCTGGTTGATTTTTGCTTTGTTGAATACTTGGGCCGCTGATACAGGCGCTTATTTTATCGGCAAGACCTGGGGCAGGCGTAAGCTGGCACCTAATTTGAGCCCGAAAAAAACTATGGAGGGTGCCGTGGGAGGAATTGTTTCCTGTTTGCTGGTGAGTACTGTTTTTCATTTTTATTTTTCCGAGCCCGCGCTGGTTAAACTTTTGGTATTAAGCGTATTGGTGGCTTTAGCCGGTTTGCTTGGTGATTTGATCGAGTCGGTAATGAAGAGACAGGCCGGTCTTAAGGATTCAGGGAAGCTGATTCCCGGACACGGCGGAGTTCTGGATCGCTTTGACAGCTTTCTGTTGATTGCACCGCTGGTATATTACTATGTAAACCTGACTATACTAGGTTGAGGTGAATACGGTGCCCAGGTATGTTAAGTTGATTATGCTTGCCGCATTGGTTGCGCTGGCCCTGTGGATTATTTTTTTAGCCGGGGAAAAGGTGCTGCCTGGTTCGGTTTTAATTATAAAATACATATTAACTATGTTATTGCCTTTTATTCTGGCGGTGATTGTCAGTGTTTTGCTGGAACCTCTGGTAAGTTTTTTTCAGCTAAGAATGAGATTTTCGCGAGGCATGGCAGTGACTTCCGCCATGGTTATAATTATCGGGGGAGCCGGTACCTTGCTGGTTTTGCTCGTCTTGCAATTGGTTGCTGAATTAATTGAGCTGTCTGCTTCTTTGGATTTGTACATGAGAAACGGCAGAATGATCATGGAGAGTTTGGTTGACAGGGGTATTAATATCTATGGCAACTTGCCTCCCACTGCGGTTAATTACTTGCAGACTTCGGTTGCTTCACTGGCTGATAATCTGAAGCTTTTTGCCTCCAAGCTGATTAACGCGTTTTTGCACATGGTTTACGGAATACCTGGCATAATATTGGTGGGAATAGTAAGTTTGCTGGCTGCTTTTTTTATCAGCAAAGACAGGGACACTATTTTCAGGTTGTGGAGACGGTGTGTTCCGGCTCCCTGGGGCGAGCGGTCTATTGATGTCAGCAGAGAGGTTTCTCGGGCTTTTATGGCCTATATCCGTTCTCAGCTTATACTGGTTACCATTACTATGGTACAATGTATAGCAGGACTTTATATAATAGGGATAGACTATGCTCTAACAATTGGATTAACGGTGGGTTTTTTTGATTTAATTCCGGTACTGGGTCCTGGCTCAGTCTTTATACCCTGGATTGCCTGGTCTTTATTTACGGGGGATTACGGCCTGGGAATTAAGCTCAGTATTTTGTTTGCTCTGATTTTGCTGGTACGCCAGCTGTTGGAGGCTAAAATAGTTTCTGCCAATTTGGGTCTGCACCCTTTGGCCACCCTGCTGGCTATTTATGTAGGCTTAAAAGTTTTCGGCGTGCTGGGCTTGATTTTGGGCCCCATGGCGCTGATTGCGCTTCAGGCTGGATATAAGGCGGGACGGGATGTTCGCAAATTTAATTGATTATAAGAGGTAAGTGATGAATAAAAAAATTGCTGTTTTGGGAAGTACCGGTTCTATTGGCAGGCAAACTTTGCAAATAGCGGAAAGCTGTCCCGGTCAGCTTGAGGTGGTTGGTCTGGCGGCAGGTAGAAACTGGCCGCTTCTGGTTGAGCAGGTGAAAAAATTTCGGCCGGCAGTTGTAGCTGTGGCGGGAGAAACAGAAGCGGTTCAATTGAGAGCCGGTCTGGGCGCTGAATATAAGGTGGAGATTTATACAGGTGCAGAGGGTTTGGAGGTTATCGCCTCGTTATCTGAGGTTGATACTGTGGTCACCGCGGTAACAGGTACTGTTGGGCTGTCCCCGACTGTTGCAGCCATTAAGGCCGGCAAGCATATAGCTTTGGCCAATAAAGAGACACTGGTGGCGGCCGGGGAGTTGGTCATGCAGTTGGCTGATAGCCACGGGATAAGTATTTTGCCGGTGGACAGTGAACATTCGGCTATCTGGCAGTGTTTGAACGGTGAAAAGCGAGCTGCTTTGCAAAAGATAATTTTAACTGCCTCGGGCGGCCCTTTTCGGGAAAAGAGCTTCGGAGAGCTGGCGGCAGTCACGGTAGAAATGGCTTTAGCCCATCCTAACTGGTCTATGGGTAAGAAAATTACTGTTGATTCGGCGACTTTGATGAATAAAGGGCTGGAGGTGATAGAGGCCCACTGGCTGTATGATGTTGCCTATGAGTCTATTCAGGTGGTTATTCACCCTCAGAGTATTATACACTCTATGGTTGAATTTGTTGACGGCTCGGTTATAGCCCAGTTGGGTTTGCCTGATATGAGGTTGCCTATTCAGTATGCTTTATCCTATCCTGACAGGTGGGAGTCTAAATTGCCGCGCCTGGACTTCAAGAATCAGTTTGGGTTGACCTTTGAGCAGCCTGATTTTGAGCGTTTTCCCTGTTTGGGCCTGGCTTTTGCCGCAGGCCGGGCCGGCGGCACTATGCCGGCCGTGCTCAATGCAGCCAATGAGACTGCGGTTGCCGCATTTTTGGAGAAACGCTTATCCTATCAAGGCATTGCTTCCCTGGTAGATGAAGTTATGAATTTACACCGGGTAATCAAACATCCTGATCTTGAAACTGTATTGCAGGTAGATATCTGGGCGCGTCGTCAGGCAGCACGACTGATTGGAAAACTTTAGTTATTACCTTTGTGAGGTGATGAAATGTCCACATTTTTTGCGTCCGTATTTGTCTTTGCTATGTTGATATTTTTTCATGAGCTGGGGCACTTTGCTGTAGCAAAATTAGCAGGTATTAAGGTTCATGAATTCAGTGTGGGCTTCGGCCCCAAGCTTTTTGGCAAACTACACGGTGAAACTACTTATAACCTGAGACTTTTGCCGCTGGGAGGTTTTGTCCGTATGGCCGGCATGGATCCTGCGGATGAAGCGGATTATGCTGATGAGAGGGCTTTTAACAAGAAATCCATCCTCCAGCGTATGGCGGTAATCTTTGCCGGGCCGCTGATGAATTTTTTTCTGGCAGCTCTGCTTTTGGCCTTTATATTTATGGCTCAGGGTTATCCCGCCGGTACCACCACCGGTGTGGATAAGGTGCTGCCCGGTTATCCGGCGGAAAAGATTGGCCTGGTATCGGGCGATAAAATTGTGGCTATTGATGGCCGCAGCATGGATAGCTGGGAGCAGGTGGCTGAATATATTAACCAGCGCCCGGATAAGCAAATTGTTATTACGGTAGAAAGAGATGCGGCCAAGCGCAGCTTTGATATAGTTCCGGTTAAAGATGAAAGCGGTCATGGCAAGATCGGCATTTATCCCGCACAGGAAATGAAGAAGATGGGTTTTTTTACCGCTCTCTATTCCGGTGCTGAGTATACAGTTAAGGCAACCTGGTTTATAATTAGTTTTATTGGCAAGATGTTTGTGCATGAAGCTCCTGTTGATTTAGGCGGGCCGGTCAGGGTTGTTTGGGAAATCGGTCAGGCGGCTAATACTGGCTTTTACCACCTGCTGCAGCTTGCTGCTTTCCTGAGTATTAACCTGGGTCTTTTTAACTTGTTTCCTATTCCTGCCTTAGACGGCAGCAGGGTGGTTTTCTTGTTCTGGGAAGCGCTGCGCGGCAAACCGGTGGATCCCTCCAGGGAGAGCTTTATTCACCTGGTTGGTTTTGTCCTGCTGCTGGTTTTGATGGTGGTCATTACTTATAATGATTTGTTGAATTTATTGTAACGGAAGGGAATAAAGATGAGGCGAAGGAAAACCAGGGTTATCCGGGTTGGTCAGGTGGCAGTCGGCGGTGACGCGCCGGTCAGTGTGCAGTCCATGACCAACACGGATACCAGAGACGCTGCGGCAACTGCCAGGCAGATCAGGGAGCTGGCTCTGGCCGGGTGTGAAATTGTGCGGGTGGCAGTGCCGGATGAGCAGGCGGCGGTCGCTTTAAAGGAAATCAAGAACGGTATTAACGTGCCCTTGATTGCGGATATTCATTTTGATTATAAGCTGGCCCTGCAGGCTATCCGGGCAGGTGTAGACGGACTGCGCATCAATCCGGGCAATATTGGCAGCAGGTCTAAAGTGGCCGAGGTGGTCAGGGCTGCCGGGGACGCTCAGGTTCCTATCAGAATCGGGGTCAATGCCGGTTCATTGGAAAAAGAGCTGTTGGATAAGTATGGAAATATAACAGCTCAGGCTATGGTGGAAAGCGCTCTCGGTCATATCGGCATTTTAGAAGATTTAAATTTCAGTGATATAAAGATCTCTTTAAAGGCCTCAGACATTCCTTTAATGCTGGAGGCCTATCGCCTTTTGGCCGACCGGGTGGACTATCCTTTTCATATAGGTGTAACCGAGGCGGGTACTTTGCGCTCCGGTATTGTCAAGTCAGCTGTGGGCATCGGGGCACTGCTGGCTGAAGGTATCGGTGATACGCTCAGGGTTTCACTGACAGGGGACCCACTGCACGAGGTAAAGACTGGCTATGAGATTCTAAAGGCTTTGGGCCTGCGCCAGAGAGGCATTGAATTTATTTCCTGTCCCACCTGCGGGCGGACTCAGATTGATTTAATTCGTATTGCCAATGAGGTGGAGGACAGGCTGCAGTTTGTAGATAAGCCGCTCAAGGTGGCGGTGATGGGCTGTTCGGTCAACGGTCCCGGTGAGGCGCGGGAGGCCGATATTGGGATTGCCGGTGGCAGGGGGGCCGGGTTATTGTTTAAAAAAGGCCGGACTGTGCGAAAGATTGAGGAAGCGGATTTGGTGGAAGAGCTTATTAAAGAAGTAGAAAATATGTTGGAAAATTATTAAAGCTTTGTTAGGGGAGAAAATTATGAGAGCATCTCAACTGCTTATCCCGACTTTGCGGGAGACGCCGGCGGAAGCGGAAGTAATCAGCCATAAGCTGCTTTTGCGGGCCGGTTATATCAGGAGATCGGCGGCAGGTGTCTATACTTACCTGCCGCTGGCGCAAAGAGTATTGAGTAAAATAAAAAGGATTGTGCGAGAGGAAATGGACAGGCAGGGCGGGCAGGAGATACTGATGCCTATTATGCAGCCGGCCGAGTTATGGCAGGAATCGGGCCGCTGGGATGTCTACGGGCCGGAATTGTTTCGCTTGAAGGATAGGCATGGCCGGGACTTTGCCCTGGGACCTACCCATGAGGAAATTATCACTGCTCTGGTGAAAAGTGAGCTGTCCTCTTACAAGCAACTGCCTTTATTGCTTTACCAAATACAGAACAAATACCGGGATGAGCGCCGTCCCCGTTTTGGATTGCTTAGGGGCCGGGAATTTATTATGAAGGATCTGTATTCTTTTGATGCTGATGAGGCGGGCCTGGATATAACTTACCGCAAGATGTATGATGCCTATGTACGTATTTTTCAGCGCTGTGGTCTCAGATTCCGGCCGGTGGAAGCCGATTCCGGGGCTATCGGCGGCAGCGATACGCATGAGTTCATGGTTTTGGCCGAGTCGGGAGAGGCTCTGGTAGTTTTTTGCCAGAACGAAAACTGCAGTTACGCAGCCAATGTGGAAAAGGCCCAGTCCTCAGAACTGCCAAAACCCGTTGCTGAGCTGCTGCCCCTGGAAGAAGCGCATACACCCGGGCAAAAAACTATTGCCCAGATTTCGAAATATCTTGGCCTGCCGGAATCCGGCCTGATTAAAACTCTCTTTTACGAAACTGAAAGTGAGGTAGTTGCGGCGCTGGTGCGCGGTGACCATGATGTAAATGAGATTAAATTGCAGCGGGTAATAGATTGCGCCAGGCTGGAACTGGCCTCGGAAGCTATTGTGACTAAACTAACCGGGGCGCCGTTGGGTTTTGCCGGTCCTATTGGTCTGAAAAATGTGCTGGTGATTGCCGATTATGAAGTATCGGTTATGGTTAATGCCGTAACAGGTGCCAATAAGGCTGACTACCATTATAAGAATGTATGTCCGGGCAGGGATTTTAAAGCCGGCAAAATCGCTGATATTCGTTTTGTCAAAGCCGGGGAGCCTTGTCCCGTCTGCGGCGGTGTGCTGGCTGAGGCGAAAGGTATTGAAGTGGGACAAGTATTTAAATTGGGCGATAAATACAGCAAGTCCCTGGAGGCTACTTTCCAGGACGAAAACGGCAAAACGCGCCACTATGTTATGGGTTGTTACGGTATCGGTGTGAGCCGCACAATGGCTGCCGCTATCGAGCAGCATAACGACCTAAACGGTATTACCTGGCCGGCAGCCATTGCCCCCTTCCATCTGGTCATAGTGCCGGTAAACGTAAAGGATCAGGCACTGATGGATATATCGGAAGTATTGTACCGCAGCTTCCTTGAGTCCGGTGTGGAGGTCGTTCTGGATGACCGCCCCGAGCGTCCTGGTGTAAAGTTCAAAGACGCCGATTTGGTAGGCTACCCGCTGCGCCTGACTGTAGGCAAAAAGTTTTTAGAAGAAGGTTTGTTGGAGCTTCGGGAGAGAAGGTCAGGCAAAACTCATTTTCTGAAAGAAGAAGAGATTCTGTCTTTCATCAAGGATTTCATTAAAAGTGGAATGGCTTTATAGTGATTGTAATTATAAGTTTTTCTAAGAAATAAAAGCCATTAAATTATTATCACAATTATAGTTTTTATAGAACTTATACTATATCTATCAGAAACGGTATTGGCTCTTTTTATCAAGTGCTATAAAGGTTGTGAGTATCTGAATAGTCTTAGCCGAAGTTTTGCTTTTCTAGCTCAAAAATACAAAAAGACAAAACGATGCCTGTATTTACCATTCTCAAAGGTTTAAAAATAGACTAAAATGCAAAAGTAGTAACCTAAAAAACACGAAGAATCCAGCTATAGCTGGATTCTTCGTGTTTTCAATCAAAACTTGGGTTAGTGAAAATGGTATTGAAAGGATAATTCAATTTGGTGACCTTGTTTTATTAATAAACAGTAAATCTTTTATTGCGCTGGCCTTGGATTTTGTCATCAAAACCGTTTCCGTAGTGTTTCTCATAAATACCTTGAATGTTTTTTTACCACAGGGCTGAATCTCTTTTATCATATTTAAATTTATAATATAACCTCTATGGCAACGGAAAAAGGAATCTCCATTTAATTTGTTATTCAGCAATTCTAATGTTTCTGAGGTTTTAATAATACCGCCTATGAAGTGTATGGTTGTAAAACGTGCATCTCTTGTTATAAATATAATGTCCTTTAAATTTATAAATATATTCTTTCCGTATTCCTTTACCACTATTATTGATTCACGGATTTCAGACCTTGCTTTATCGCTGAATATATCATTAGGCTTATTTTCTGTACCAAACCAAAATTTAATGCGCTCAATGGTTTTGTATATTCGATTAATTCTATAAGGTTTTATTAAGTAATCAAAAGCATATACTTCAAATGCTTCGTGAGTGTAGTTTTCATATGCGGTTGCAAATATGATAATAGTCATGGGCATAATAATACGAATTTCCTGAGCTATCTCCAGGCCATCCTTTTGAGGCATAGCAATATCCAGAAAAACGATCTGGGGTTCCAGTTTTTTTACTAAACGGAGTGTTTCTAGACCGTTATGTGCTTCGCCAACAACTTTTACATCAGGTAATTCTAACAGGATAGATCTAAGAATTTTGCACATAACCGGATCATCATCTGCCAATAAAACCGTAATTTCCATTAACTAGCTTCCTTATATCTACGAGTTTTGGGGTGGTTTTGGCTGATACCAGAATACTGAGCTAGCTGGTTTAATACCAATACCAGCTACAAACAAAGCACTAAAAACGATTGGGGATAAAAGTATATTTTTAAATTTGAGCATCTCTTAGACACCTCCTTTCATAACAGTAATTTTTACTTTTGATAGCATTGCGTCAATTTTTTGAATTGCTTTGTAGCCAAGAGGAGTATAGCTGAAAGTCTGAATTAGTAATCCCAGCAAACCTGCAATTATTATGGATAGTTGTAAGTGCAAGCTATAACAAAATACAATAGCCAACCAGCTAATCAGCAATAAAACGGTAAGTATTTTAAAAATAAGTGATTCGTTAGAATTGATTATTCTGAATGGCACTTTTCCAGGTGCCCATAGAAAAGCACTGGTAAGCATCAGAAAAAAACAGGGCAATAATATTAATATAAATTGAAGTTCGTCTAAAGCCTTATCCAAAAATATAGCTACCTTGCCAGCAGAAAGGTAGATAATTGTACTACAAAACAGGCATCTTAAATAAGTGTTACAGTGTGCACCGCCGCTCACCAGTCGCAACGAAATGCTGCAAATGAGAACTGCAGAAACCTCATGAAGTATACCCCAATAGTAAGCTATCGAAAAAAGGGTTATTCCTTTTATCATTGCGCCCAGAATAATTTCCAAACCATACCGTACGGTATCAGTCTCATTTGGATTACATGCTGTAATTTCGGTTAAATATCTGGCTATTTTATCTGACAGGTTATAGAGACTCAGCAAATATATCACCTCTTTGGTATAAAAATGGATAAGGTTGTATTTTTGTTATTTGAAAACGCTGTTATAGTTCCATTGTATTGTTTTACTATTTCCTCAACGATAGACAACCCTAAACCGGGTCGCCCCTCCTTTGTTGAAAATTGAGGTTTGAATATTTCATTGATAATTTCTGGTTTAATTAATTTACCTTGGTTAGTTACTTCAAAACAGAATCCCTCAGAGTTACGGGTTAGCTCAATAGTTATATTGCGTTTCTCAACATTGATAATATTGGTTGCCTCCATAGCGTTATCGATAAGGTTACCAAGTATGGAGTTAGTTTCCTCGAAACTAAGTGGTAAATCCTTTAAACTATTCTCAATTATTATTTCGAGATTAATGTTATTTTTCTTTGCCAAGCCGATTTTTGTATATAGCATAGCACTTACCTCAGGGGTATCTGTCTTAATAAGTTCTTCATGTGTACTTATATGGGAAAATATTTTTCTGATGTAATCCCTGGCCTCCAGTTGAAAACCAGTTTCGAGGAGACCGTATACCGCCTGAAGATGGTGATTGAAGTCATGGCGTTTTTTGCGGATGGTGTAGACCAATTCTTCTATAAGGGATAGTGTTTTTTTTGTTTTTTTTGCTTTATGCTGTATATCGATCATTCCTGCAATATTTTTCAATATTATTACCAATAAGCATATTAATACAGTAATTCCAAGAACAATGAAAGTTGAGAATATATTTATAAATGAGTCCTTGAGTAAAACTGATCGAAAAAAAACAAAAGTATTACTTAACATCGCTAATAAGCAAATTGATAAAAGAATTAAAGTAATCGGTAAGAAGTATTCCTTATTAAAATTATTATTACCGAAATTATTTTTCTTCATTAATGCAACTGATACCTGTGTCTTTTTTCTCTCCAAGTATGACATAATATTGATGTTAAAGTGTCGACACAATAATATAATCATTAAAAGTAATCCTGTTTCTGGGATAAAAAAATAAATTCTCATAATGGGGTGATTGAGAATTTCTGCAATCGTGTAACCGGTTATCTTTAATAACTGCGGAACATATAATGCCTCTATTAGAGCTATAGTAGTAAACCCTAGTAAGCCTACCAGCGATGAAACAAAAACTTTCAAATGGGTCACTAAATGAATTATTAGAATAAAGACTAAAAGTAGTAATATAGTGTGCAGGCCGAAAGATAATTTAGATGCCCTTACAATATAGGAAGCAAATGTCTGGAATATGCCTATTAGTAATAATTGCCGCAGGTGTGGCTGGAAGTTTATTAAGGTAAAGCCTAACGCCGCCAATAAAACGGCTTCCGGCAGGGAGACAAGTAAGAGTTGCAAAATGCTCATATGATCCAGCATAAATATTATTCTCCTTACGTTTTTTAAATAAAATACCTGCTTATTATGTCCAATAGGGTCATTGGGAGTCTAAAAAGGTCATGTTTGCCATCCTACACTAGTCTAATGAATATAACCTTGTTTATTGCGTAATAAGAATAGTCTCTTTAGGAGAACGGAAACCGCATTTGTATTCATCTACTATTCTTCATACATATTTTCTACAATAATAAAATAAATCCTTCCATATATGGTCGGATTATTGAATTATTTCTTGAAGATGCTTATAAATAATAGACAGTAGGGATTTCCTCCCTGCTCCTCCTAAGGGTTTGTATTTCATTTAGCTTCTTTGCACTGCGAAGCTGATTTTCTGAAAAATGGAATCACGATAACATAGATAATAAAAAAAATAGACGGTAGTATTAAATAAATTCCAAACTTTTGTAAAAAAAATAATATTGAAACAGCAGTAAACAATCCAATAATTTTGGAATATATTGTATCGCTTTCTTTAATATAAGCTACGACTGTTAATAAATACAAAATTAGAAATACGCAGTTTACCTGTTTAATTGATAGGGTTATAAATTCCTGTCCAATAAAAAAAATTAACACAAGTGCAAGAGTATATAAAAATAATAACCCATGAAGTGCATAATAAGGCGTAAAATTATTGTTTAACTTGGCAAAAATACTGGGGAGAATATTTTTTCGTCCCGCATCAAAAACTAATCTTGAAGGTCCCCATACCCAGGCGTTAATATTTATAAGCATTATAAGAACAGCAATAATTGCTACAGCAATACCAGAATAAGAACCCATTGCAACATGAGCTGCTTCAGCCAAAGGCGCGCTAATTGTTGTAGGATTATTTGTATCTAAAGATATAATTACACCTGCGCTCAAACCCAGGTAAAGAAACATCATAATAAGATAACTGAAAATAATTACATAATTAAAATCGCATTTTATATTTTTGTACTCTTCAGTAGTAAAAGATAAATTTTCCCAACCAAGAAAAGCCCAAAATACAAGTGTCATTCCAGACCATATCTTTTTAATATCATCCTCTGAGAAATTTATTATTACTTTTTGAAAAAATTTTTCACTAGAACCAGATAGTGTTGCTAAAATTATTATAAAAAGCAGAAATAATAAAAGTATAGAAGTTACACCTTGAATTTTTAATGATATTTTTGTGTCAAAAGTATTTATTACTGTAAAAATAAAAAGAAGAATCCACGCTATAAAAATATTATAATTAGCATTGAAGTTGCCAATATAACAAACATAATTCGCACCGATTACGGCAACAATAGGTACCAACATAATTAAGGACAAGATTATTGCGTAAGTAATAGCTAAACCAATTTTATCACCTAGTATAAGATAAACTAAATTAACCAGTCCACCCGCAGAAGGATATTTAATCATTATTCTTGAGAATACGAAAAGGAATGGGATTATGAGTAATCCCATTCCCAACCAGCAATAAAATGAATGTACACCTACTTGATAATAAGTAATTCCGGGAAGTATCATAAGTCCTGAACCAAGTACGGAACCAACAACCAGTCCCACGGATTTTCCGACATTTAACGTTTTACGTAAAGTATTAGGGCACTGTTCTTGTAGATTTAACATAGTATGCTTTCCACCACTTCCAAATTTAGTAGTTTAAACATTACCTTTAATGATATCCGTAGCATTCTTGCCTACACGAGTTAGACATTTCTTAACACTGCTATGAAATTTATCTTTATCATGCGGGGTATGAGTACCCATAACCAGTTTGATGTCAGGGTAAACTGCTGATATAACATCAACATATTTATTTATAAACGGACATAAGTTTACCATGCAATAGCTAAAGTGAATAGCGTCAACACGAAAACTTGCAATGGCATCGACTTTTCGTAATATTTTTTCGGGAAAGATTGCAGTTGGGCAACCGGCACAAGAAATAATACCTATCAGTTCCAGGGATTCTTCTTTACTATAGCTATTAAAAAAACCTTTTCTCTTTCTCATGTCTCCCAAGCAAACTACAGCTGCACAATCCAACTCTCCAGCTATATTTGAGCAATTTATAATACCGATACGTGACAAAGATAAAACCTCCTTTGTTATAAGAAACTAATTATAGCCGTGGATTATACTAATCCGCCACCATAGATTAAAGCCCCCCTGTTAAAAGTATCATTTCCGGCCATAATATCAGGTATTAATTCGATTAGTTCCAGTTCCATTGCTTTGGATAAACATTCCTCTATGTGGTTTTTAGCTTGCGCCTGAGAGATATTCTCCAATTTCTGAATAAGGCTTGAAATCTCGTCTACAGTATGGTAGCCATCAAGATGATACAAGATTTGATAATTAACTGGTGTTAATTTTATGCAGTTTAGATACATGTCTGTTTTTCTTTTCTCAGGTGGTAGGTAAGGATTATATAAAATGCCCCCTTCCCCAGTTTTAAAAACTTGTACACCACGACGTCGCCTGTATTTATCTCCTATAGAAAAGGTACCACCTGTTCTGAATATATAATTGCATACTACCATACACTCAATAATTTCTTCTCTTGTTAAATGTTTCGTTTCATGTGTAGGTTCGTCAAGCTGTGACCAGCGACTCAGATTTCTGTCGGTAATATTTAAACCGTATTTTTCTGGATCAAAGTAGTATACTGTTCCGGGATATGGTTTAAAGCTAAAAACACCTATTGCATCAGGTTGTAATCTCGAAAGGAAGTTTATTGTGAGCAATTCATCCCTTAACGTGCTTAAGGGCATTCCAAACATTACAAAAGCAAGTGCCCTTATTCCATGTTTTTTAACTGTAGCAAAAGTATTTTGAATTTTATCGGATAAGTCTGATTTTCCAATTTGCTCTAAGGTATTTTGAGAAACAGTCTCTATTCCAAAGGCGATAATCTCACACCCCGCAAGTTTCATCCAGTAAAGAGTCTCTTCGTCTATATGATCAATTCGAGACATGCAAGGCCAAGTTATATCAAATTTATTATTAACAATTTCCCGACAGACCTCTATAACTAAAGGTTTATTGTTAAGAAAAACATCATCAACAAAATAAAATTTTCTGAAACCTGCTTTATATGCTTGTTCAATCTCACTAATTATCTGAACACAATCACGATAGCGAACATGCTTTTTTATGAAAGAAGAAGTGCAATAAGGACAGGCGTTTGTGCAGCCACGGCTTAGTTCAAGTATATATCTTTCTCTTCTGGCAACATAAAGAGGAGTAGGGATTAAGTCTATAGCTGGTAATGGTACTGTACTTAGGTCTACCGGAATAGGACCCCCAATTTTAATTACATCGTTATTCTTACGGTAAGCTAATCCTTCTATGTTTTCGTACTCTTGATTTAATAAAACGTTACTCACTAATTTTAATAAAGGAACTTCCCCTTCACCCATAACTACTATATCAATATCGTGACAGGTGTTAAGAGCTTCTTCAGGCATATATGATACATATGTGCCTCCAACTGTTACTATAATGTTATTGGAAAACTCCTTTACTATTTTAGCAACTTTACAGACTATGGGAAAACTATAGCTGGATCTGTTTAATATACCAACTATTCTCGGTTCTAGTTTCTGTAAGGTGGGGGCTATTGATTCGAAATCAAGTTCTTCAATAGGCATATCTAGTATTCTAACACTGTAGTTATTTTCTCTGAGAACGGCAGCTAGTAAAGCTAGATTTCGAGGAGGATCAATTAATTTATATTTGAAAGGTGGCAATAGTCTAAAGGGAGGGTTTATCAAAAGAACATCCAAGCTCAAAATAATCACCTCTGTTTGGTAAATTAGTGTACATTCGAAAAGTCTTGAAGCCTTAAAACTAAAGGCTTTATTTTTTGCCTTTTTAGCTTCACCTCAAAAAACCATAAGTTTTGGATTGTGGCTAAATATTATATATTAGCTATTATAGGCGATATTTATCATCCTATTTTAGCCATATAACGGCTTATACGTGTTTTTTGTCACTTGACAAATTCGAAATCGCCCCATAATGGACATTAGAAGATATTTCCTATAAATAGTCCTTTGGGAGTAGTTTTATGTTAGTTGTCAAGTATGTTCATGAGCAGTATCAAGATTTTGTTCAGACTTTCTAACCCGTTATTATATTTCGACCGGTCAGTATATTACTCTCTTAACCAGGTCTTCTCTAATTACTAAACTGTGGACTGCTGATCTTACCGGCATTGTTATGCTTATTAAAAGCCAGTATTCAAGCTCTAATCGGGGAGCTCCCCCCAAAGATCCGGTTGCCATGTTTCGCTCGCTTATCCTTATGACACTTACGGGTGAAACCAGCATTGCCAAGTGGGTGGATACTTTAAAGTCCGATCCCGTTTATGCTATTTTGTCTGGTTTTTTGCCTGCTTGCTTTTCTTCCGGCAAAGTTAGCGATATTCCGGCGGATCCTATTCCGGGTGTTGGTACTTTTTATGATTTTATGGATAGGCTGATCCGTAAAGACCGCATTCTTTACAAATCCAAACTGCGTAAGTCTAAGCGCAAGCCTAAAGAGAAGCAAAAGAAAAATAAGAAAATGGATTCTTCAAAGCCCGGCGTGGTTAATCGCTTGGTGGATAGAGTCTTAAAGTATAAATAACTCCAAACTTCCTGATAATCTGGAAACTACTTTAAATCATATCCTAAAGGAGGTTTTTGTTATGCCCTCCTTGTCTATGGGTATCCTTGGAGACATCAATAAATTTAATACCGCCGGTGATGGCACCTGTATGCCTACTAATGCTTCCCCCTATGGTAAAAAAGTTTGCAACTGCAAGCTAAAACCAGGTGAACATTGCGACTGCCCTCGCTTATTCTCTGACCCCACTGCCTCATGGGGGTGGGACAGCTATAATGAGCAATACTATTATGGCCATACATTCCATGGCTTTACGGCTTGTGACTCGTTCTACAGCTTACCTATCCATATTAAATGTGTTACTGGTGAGCGTCATGATTCTGTAACCGGTGTTTATGCACTTAAAGAGCTTGTTGACTTGTATCCGAAAATAAATTTTTATTCTGCTGCTTTTGATTCTGCTTATGATGCCAACGCGTTTTATCTTTTGAATATGCATTATGGTATCAAACCTGTTATTGACCTTAATTCCCGTTCTTCTAAGCCCGAAGTGGTCAATGAACTTGTGGAACTTGATAAGAACGGGGTCCCCCACTGTAAATGTTTAGGACACCAACTACGCAACTGGGGCCTTATGTCTAAATCCTACAGAAGAAAGTGGCTTTTCCCTGTGCAGTGTGACGCCTGTATCAAGTGTCCTGCACACAGCAATAAAACATTTTATACTAAAACAATGGACAACCCCAGATTCTTTACTCCTATCGTAAGAGGTTCGGATGAGTGGAAACAGATTTACAAAAGGCGCTCTACCACTGAAAGAGTCTGGGACAGAATTAATATTGATTTTAACTCTGAATCTGCTGTCGTCTATTCAAAAGAACGCAGAATAGTTAGGGTGTTTCTTGGTTCATTCTGTTCTTTTATTGATGCATGGGCTAAGGAAAAAGCCTTGTCTATCACTGACATTTTTCCCGCTCTTGCAAGATTTGCCGCATAAATGATATTTTATGGGTTAATTTACATATTCAGTTCCTTTGGACCTTTTTAAAAATGCCGTAATAAAGGTTTCTTTGATATGCACTTTTTGTATCTATCTAATTTTTCTTGATCATTGCACTTACATATTCTTGTAGTCTATCTTGTAACTTGCATATGGCAATTAATGTTTATTG
This sequence comes from Desulfofarcimen acetoxidans DSM 771, assembly GCF_000024205.1. Classification (NCBI taxonomy): domain Bacteria; kingdom Bacillati; phylum Bacillota; class Clostridia; order Eubacteriales; family Peptococcaceae; genus Desulfofarcimen; species Desulfofarcimen acetoxidans. Next base: position 3,392,592 of record NC_013216.1, on the reverse strand, counting down.
AATATACTCGTAAATATGGTTTTTTATATGGAATCATGTTATGGTTTGTATATCGCAAATTTTGTAGACTTACTAATGAGAGTTCGGAGGAATTCCCCGAACTCTCATACTCTAAGAGAAAATTAGTAACCTACTCCAACGGGCAGAGCATTTTCATTGCGAATCTCTTCCATCAAGATCACCACCTTTCTCAACTATTAAACTTAGTAACAATGACTAAGTTTCTGAAATATTATCATAATAATATGTAAGTGTCTACCTGTTATGTTTAATAGGGCTATAATTGTGTATGAATGGGTATTATTAATTAATTTCTATAAGATTTCAAAGTTATTATGGTAAATAAAAAGTTATTTTAAGGAGATACTACTTATACTAAGAAGATAAGTCTGCAAAATGCAGCTGTTACTTGTCACAGTAAGTTTTGTATGTTATACTATTATTGGTGTGGTTTCAAGGTCAATCTCTGATTCGGTTAGAGGAGAGTGGGTCAATGCCCACTCTTTCGTATTATTTTGCCGGTATTTTTAGTAGTAACAAAGGAGGGCCCGAGTTGGCTAAAAACAAACTGGCTGATATTGTCGAAGGTTTAGTTGCGCCGGTTGTTGAAGAAATGGCTATGGAACTTGTCGATGTTGAATATGTCAAGGAAGGGAGCCAATGGTACCTGCGCATATTTATCGATAAGACGGGTGGTATTTTTGTGGATGATTGCCAGGCAGTGTCTCAGAAAGTTAGCCGGTTGATGGATGAGAAGGACCCGATTCCTCATGCTTATATTTTAGAAGTATCTTCCCCTGGTTTAGACAGACCGTTAAAAAAGGCCGCTGATTATGAGCGTTTTTGTGGGTATGAGGTTGTTGTGACTACCTATGCTCCTTTTAATGGGAAGAAAAGTTTTTCAGGCCGATTGGATGGCCTGTCGGAACAAGGCGTCATTATAAACGTTGACGGTACGGAATACGTAATACCGGTTGATCAGGTAGCTTCGGCCCGGCTGGCGGTGGACATTTGATGTTTTCAGGAGGGAAGTAATAAGCATGAACACGGAGTTTTTGGATGCTTTGAGGGAATTGGAAAGGGAGAAAGGGATTGCTGTTGATGTGCTGATTGATGCTATCGAAGCAGCCCTGTTGTCTGCCTATAAAAGGAATTTCGGTTCCTTACAAAACGCCAGAGTACATATAGACCGGGAAACGGGTGATTTTAAGGTTTATTCCCAGAGAACCGTTACTGAAGAAGTTCAGGATGATCGGCTGGAAATTACTTTAGCGGATGCCCAAAAAATTGATCCCAGATTTGAACTGGGAGATGTGGTGGAGAATGAAGTTACGCCCAGGAATTTTGGCCGTATTGCCGCCCAGACTGCCAAACAGGTAGTGGTGCAGCGTATACGCGAGGCAGAACGAAATATTATTTATGAAACCTTTTCCAGTCGCGAGTCGGATATAATTACCGGTGTTGTGCAGCGTATTGAGCAAAAGAACATATATATTGAACTAGGCAAAACAGAGGCTATATTGACTCCTTCCGAGCAGATGCCGAATGAAACATATAAGCATGGAGACCGTATTAAGGCATATATTGTGGAAGTTCGCAAAACTACCAAGGGACCGCAGATTTATGTGTCCCGAACCCATCCCGGTCTTTTAAAGAGACTTTTTGAATTGGAAGTTCCTGAACTTGAGGAAGGTATTGTGGAACTTAAATCAGTGGCCAGAGAGGCCGGAGCCAGATCCAAAATTGCTGTTTACTCCAAGGATGAAAATGTTGACCCGGTAGGCGCCTGTGTAGGTCCCAAGGGTGCCAGGGTGCAAAATATTGTCAATGAACTTAATGGGGAAAAGATTGATATAATAAAATGGGATCCTGACGCATCCAAATATGTGGCCAGCTCGCTTAGCCCCGCTAAAGTGGTAGCCGTGGAAATCTGGGAGGATGAGAAAGTTGCCAGGGTAGTGGTGCCTGACTACCAGTTGTCTCTGGCTATCGGCAAGGAAGGCCAGAATGCCCGTCTGGCAGCCAAGTTGACTGGATGCAAAATAGATATTAAAAGTGAATCCCAGATGGCGGCTCTTTATCCCGAGGGATACGGAGAGGCTTATGATGAGGAATCCCATGCGCACAATGATTTGGAAGATTCAGGTATGTCAGAACTTGACCTGTATCAGGCAGAAGACTTTTAAGCGAGGTGTTTTATGGTGCCTAAAGTAAGAAAAATACCTCAGCGTATGTGTGTTGGTTGTCAGGAGATGAAGCCGAAAAAGGAAATGATCAGGGTAGTGAAAACTCCCGAAAATTCTATAGAAATAGATCCGACGGGTAAACGTGCCGGCAGGGGTGCTTACGTTTGTCCCAGTCTGGAATGCCTGCAAAAAGCTATTAAAGCAAGGCGTTTGGAAAAAGCCTTGCATCATTCAGTTTCTCCTGAGATAATTGATGTTTTGAAGCAGGGGTTGGTGAAATAATGCTGCAGCCAATGTACCAGTTGCTTGGGCTGGCCTGTCGGGCAGGTAAGCTTGTGTCCGGAGATTTAGCCGTCAAAGATGCTGTTGCCGGTGGGAAAGGCAAGTTATTATTAATAGCCGGTGACTGCTCAGAAAGAACAAGCAACAACTTTAAACAACTTGCCCTAAAATATAAGATACCGCTGCTCGAATGTTCGACAAAAGCAGATTTGGGTGGCTCAATAGGCAAAACACCTCGTTCAGTAGCGGTTGTTATAGGTGATGATTTTGCTCAAGGCGTGCTGAAAGCGGCTGAGAATGGAGGGGTGTCAGTTGTAAAGTTATAATTTTTCGGAGGTGATTCTATGGTAAAAAAACGAATTCATGAAGTAGCTAAAGAGCTTAATATAGAAAGCAAAAAAGTAATTGAGTTTTTAGATGCCATGGGTGTATCGGGTAAATCGCACATGAGTATGCTGGAAACCGACCAGGTGGAGAAATTGCGTCAAAAATTTGATAATAAGGGAGGGGTAGAAACGATAAACCAGTCTACTAATAACACCAGAACTGAGGTTGAAACTAAAAAGAGAACGGATGCGGGGCAGGAAGGACGTCAGAATTCAAGCCAGGAAACCCGTAAAACATTCCAGGATCAGGGTCCCGGTTTGGTTGATCGTGTGCCCCAGCGCCCTCCTGACAAGAGATTTTTAGACCGGCCCAAGCAGGAAGCCGGTGCCGGGCAGACCGGAAAAAGTCAGGGTGCGGGAGCAGCTTCGGGAGCTAATCGCTCGGGCCAGTCTAACCGTTCTAACCAGGGCGGTCGGCCTTACCAGGGTAACAGGCCTGCTCAAGGGCAGGGGCAACCCAGAGATAACGCCAATACTGACGGGGGCAGCTCTCAAGGTAGAGCTAGCGCCGGTTCCGCAGGCAGGGCTTCCGGCGGCAGTTACAACAGCGGTCAGCAAGGTGCGGGTAAACCTGCTTCAGGCAGACCCTACAATGCTCATAACAATCAGCAGGGCGGAGGAAGAACTTCCGGCGGTTACAGCAGCGGCCAGCAGGGCGCGAGCAGGTCCGGTAGTCAGCAAGGAGCAGGCAGACCTGCCGGCGGTTATAACAGCGGCCAACAGGGTACCGCGGGCAGGTCCGGCGGTGGCTATAACAGCGGCCAGCAGGGTGCCGCGAGGCCCGGCGGTGGCTATAACAGCGGTCAGCAGGGTGCCGCAGGCAGGCCCAGCGGCGGTTATAACAGCGGCCAGCAGGGTTCGGGCAGACCCAGCGGTGGTTATAGCGGAGGTCAACAGGGTTCAGGCAGGCCGCCCGGTGGTGGGTATAATAAGAGCGGGCAGTCAGCCGGAGGCCGGCCGGCCGGCGGGTATAAGAGCGGGCAACAGGCCGGGGGCAGGCCTCAAGGGGGATATAAGGGCAAGTCAGCCCAAGCGGATAAAAATGCCGCTGTGCGCATGCCTAAACCGGATCCGGCTGCTTTGATCGATAGCCGCAATAAGGCCGAGGAAAAGGCCAAAAGTTTTGAGCGTCAGAAAGCTCAGGAGAAATTTGCCGGTAAAGATCAGCGGGATAAGAGTAAGTTCAGCGAGCGGAAAATTGTTTCTCCCAGTGATCGGAGAAGAACTACCAAGAAAAATAAATATGGCGGGCCTAAACAGGATAAAGTCATATCTACTATACAGCAGAAAAAGCCCATTAGTATACCGGAAGTGGTTTCTGTGCAAGACTTTGCTTCCAGGATAGGCAAAACTGCTGCGGAAGTGATTAAGAAATTAATGGGCCTTGGTATAATGGCCACTATTAACCAGGAAATTGACGCGGAGACGGTTCAGATTATAGCTGATGATTTCGGTTTTGAGATTAATATCAAGCCGGAAGAAAATGAAGAAACCATGCTTTTGGCAGCCGAGACTGAGGATAAACCGGAAGATTTGTTGCCCAGGCCCTGTGTTGTTACAGTTATGGGACACGTAGATCACGGTAAAACCTCCTTGCTGGATGCCATCCGGGAGACTAATGTAACCTCTACCGAAGCAGGCGGTATTACCCAGCATATCGGTGCTTATCAGGTGGAGCGCAATAACAAGAAGATTACTTTTGTGGATACACCGGGCCATGAAGCTTTTACGGCCATGCGGGCGCGTGGAGCCAAGGTTACCGATATTGCCATTTTGGTAGTGGCGGCTGACGACGGTGTTATGCCTCAGACTATAGAAGCGATTAACCACGCTAAAGCAGCAGGTGTCCCAATTATAGTGGCAGTCAACAAAATCGATAAAGACAATGCTGTGCCGGAAAAAGTCAAGCAGGAATTAACCAAGCACGAACTGGTGGTTGAAGAGTGGGGCGGGGATACTATCAGTGTTAACGTTTCCGCTTTGAAAAGAGAAGGCATTGATGAGCTTTTGGAAATGATTCTGCTGGTTTCTGAAATGGCGGAGCTCAAGGCCAATCCGAACCGCCCGGCTAAGGGTACTATTATTGAGGCTGAGCTGGATAAGGCACGTGGTCCGGTGGCTACCCTGCTGGTGCAAAACGGGACTCTGCGTGTAGGAGATTCCATTGTTTCCGGTGCTGCCTTTGGTAAGGTACGGGCTATGATGGATGAGAGAGGCCGTAAGGTGGAAAAAGCTGAGCCGTCTCAACCGGTAGTGGTTCTGGGTTTTCATGATGTACCGCAAGCCGGGGATATTTTCCAGGCTCTGGATGATGAAAAATTGGCCAGGTATGTGGCCGAGAAACGCTTGAGCAAGAAGCGTGAGGAAGAACTGAAAGTAGCGCCTAGAGTATCTCTCGATGACCTGTTTAAGCAAATTCAGGCCGGTAACGTTAAAGAATTAACAATTATTGTTAAGGCGGACGTTCAGGGCTCGGTTGAGGCATTAAAGCAGTCCCTGGATCGCCTTAGTACTGACGAGGTTAAGATTAATTTGATACACGGTGGGGTAGGTGCCGTAACGGAAACAGATATTATGCTGGCTTCGGCGTCTAACGCTATTGTTATTGGTTTTAACGTGCGCCCTGATAGCAACGTTCGCAAGGCCGCGGAAGCTGAACAGGTGGATATCAGGTTGTATCGGGTTATTTATGATGCCATTGATGATATTAAGGCTGCTATGAGCGGCCTCTTAGATCCCGAGTTTAAAGAGGTTGTACTGGGCCGTGTGGAAGTGCGGCAGCTGTTTAAGGTATCTAAAGTCGGTACTATTGCCGGTTGTTATGTTACTGAGGGTAAGATCACCCGTGATGCGGGCATCAGGGTAATTAGGGACGGCATTGTTATTCATGAAGGTAAAATGGATTCCTTAAAACGGTTTAAGGATGATGTAAAAGAAGTGAGTCAAGGCTATGAGTGCGGTATTATGCTGGAAAAATTTAATGACTTGAGAGAGCACGACTTTATCGAAGCGTTTACTTCAGAGGCTGTTAAAAGGGAACTGGCTTAGGAGGATTTTAAATATGGCACATCGACCGGAACGCTTGGCTGAGTCAATAAAAAAAGAAGTATCGGATATGATTATCAATGAATTAAAGGATCCCCGTATAGGTTTTACCTCCATAACTTCTGTGGAGGTATCGCGAGACTTAAGTTTTGCAAAGATTTTTGTCAGTGTGCTGGGTACGGAGGAGGAACAGAAAGCTACTGTGGAGGCGCTGTCTCGGGCTAACGGTTTTATCCGGGCTGAAATAGGACGTAGAATTAGACTGCGTCATGTGCCGGAGTTAGCTTTTATCTCTGACCAATCTATCGCGCATGGGACGAAGATCATGAAATTGCTGCAAGATGTGCAGGTTCAAGGGGAAGGGATGCATGAATAGTTTAGCGGAGATTGCCGAGGTAATTCACCGTACCCGGCGGTTTTTCCTCTGCGGTCACGTCAATCCTGACGGAGATTCTATCGGTTCGGTACTGGCCTTAGGGCTGGGTTTGCAAAGGCTGGGCAAGGATGTAATTATGGCCAGTCCTAATCCGGTACCGGAAAACCTGTTTTTCCTGCCTGCTGCAGACAGGATTATTACTGTCGGCAGCTCTATGCCTGAGACTGAGATTTTTATTATGTTGGATTGTTCAGAGCAGGAGCGTCTGGGACCGGCCATGGGGGAATTGTCAAAAACAGCAGATCAGATTATTGTACTTGATCATCATCCTTTTGTCCGGTGTGCGGCGGATTATTATTATATTGATCCGGCTGCGGCAGCAACGGGTGAAATTGTCTACGATTTGCTGGAATTAATGGAGATATATTTTGACCCTGAAATTGCTGTTTGTCTATACACGGCTATTATCACTGATACGGGTTCCTTTCAGTACAGCAACACAACTGCGGATACTCATCTCCGGGCAGCGCGCCTGCTGGCATCGGGTGTTGATGTCCCGGCTGTCGGTATTAGTTTGTACGGGGAGAGATCTCTGACTCATTTGAAGACGCTGGGCGCTGCGCTGAATAATCTTAGGATGGATGCCGGAGGCAGGCTGGCCTGGATTATTCTGACCAGAGAGATGCTGGATGAAATATCTGCGGCGGATGAGGATTGTGAGAACTTAATCAACTACCCGCGGATGATTAAGGGTGTGGAAGTAGCTCTGTTCTTTCAGGAAATAGATGAGGAACTTTTTAAAATAAGTTTTCGTTCTAAAGGAAGTATTGATGTCAATAAGATTGCCGGTGCCTTTGGCGGCGGGGGGCATGTTCTGGCTTCCGGGTGCAGGCTTTCAGGAAAACTTTCCGAGGTAGAGGAAACGGTAATATTTATGGTCAAGCAGGCGCTTTTAAGGAATGTGGTTGAATGAACGGGATAATTAATGTTTTAAAACCACCCGGAATGACTTCGCATGATATAGTTAATTATATTCGTCGTTTAACAGGGATTAAGAAAGTCGGGCATACGGGAACCCTGGATCCGGGTGCGGCAGGGGTACTGCCGGTGTGTGTGGGTAAGGCCACGCGGGTTGCCGAATACCTGATTTCTTATGATAAGTGTTACCGTGCCGAATGCACTTTGGGAGCCAGTACCGATACACAGGACAGTTTTGGCCGGGTTCTGGAGGTACGGGATGCTTCCTGTCTTGCCGTCGGTGATATTGAAGCCATGCTAATGACTTTTGTCGGCAGTCAGGAGCAAATCGTACCTATGTTTTCGGCTGTTAAAGTTCAGGGGAAAAAACTTTATGAGCTGGCCCGAGCCGGGCAGCGGCTGGAACGTGAAGCGCGCAGGATAAATGTATATTCAATTAAATTGCTTGACTACGAGGACCTGGGAACACCTGCCCCCAGGGTTTTATTTGAAGTAACCTGCTCAAAAGGCACTTATGTCAGAACCATTTGCCATGATCTGGGGCAAAGGCTTGGTTATGGCGGGTACATGTCTTTTTTGATCAGAACCAGGGTAGGAGTATTTGACCTTTCGAAATCCGTGACGCTGGAGGAATTAAAGGAATACGCGGACAAGGGCCTGCTTAACCGGGCAATGCTGCCTATTGACCTGGTTTTGAGTGATATGGTGGCAGTGCAGGTCCGGGAAAGCGCGGTTGCAGCAGTGAAGGCGGGAAACAGGTTATACCTTCCCGGAATAAAGGAAATGCCCGGCTGCCTGGCAGAAGATCAAATTGTGCGTTTGCGCTCGGGAGATAAGTTATTGGCTTTAGCCAGAGTAATGTCAGAAGAAAAAGAAGGTATCACCAAATACATATTTCAACCGTTTAAGGTATTAGTTTAATTACTGCGCGGGAGGGTTATTGACAGTGGATGTGTATTATAGCCGGCAGGGGCTATTGAAAGAGAAATACAATCAGATATATCTTGGCCTGGGTAATTTTGATGGTATTCATATCGGTCACCAGAAATTAATCAGTGACTTGGTTGATGTGGCCAGGCAAAGAGGCGGGGTACCGGCAGTGATGACTTTTTACCCGCATCCTCTGGCTGTTTTGCAGCCGGCAGAAGCTCCGTTAATGCTTTTAAGTCAGACAAACAAACAGGAATTTATGGAAGGATTGGGCGTTGAGGTTTTGTTGGTAATGCCTTTTGATCGTGATTTTGCCTGTTTGGCACCTGATACCTTTATCAAGGATATTTTATATGGTGAGCTGGGTGTGAAGGGCGTTTTTGTTGGTTATAATTATACTTTTGGTTGCCGTGGTTTAGGAACTCCTGATTTGCTGAAGTCTTATGGCGGTACTTACGGCTTTGATGTTCATGTAGTTCCGCCGGTTTGTGTGGGTGAGCAGGTGGTCAACAGTACACTTATCCGGGGTCTAATAGAAAAAGGTGAAGTAGGAAATGCCGCAAAGTTCTTGGGTTACGTCCCTTTTATTCAGGGTGAAGTTGTTTATGGAGAGAGGCGCGGCAATACTCTGGGCTTTCCCACAGCTAACCTGGAACTTGACAGCGATCTGGTGGTGCCTGACAACGGTGTTTATGCTGTTCATGTTGAGTTGGGCGGCTGCAAGTACCCGGCAGTGGCCAACATTGGCACCAAGCCGACCTTTCACGGGTTTGCCGGTGCTCGCTGTTTGGAAGTTCACCTGCTGGACTTTTCAGCGGATTTGTATGGACAAACTATTAAGGTTTCCTTTATTCGCCGCTTGAGAGGCGAGAAGAGATTTAATTCTGTGGGGGAACTGGTGGCGCAGATTAAAACAGATATTGGTGAAGCGAGAATTTGTGTTGTGGATTAAAAAGAATAGCATAATATATAAAAGTATCAAATATAATTTTGATATAACAAGGCGTTTACTTCGGTAGCAAAATGTGCTAAAATAAACGCGTTAAGCGTCCCGGTTATTGGAAAGGAGACGTTTATCAATGGGAGTTCCAAACCTTGATTCGCCCGAAGAAGAAATCAAAAAATGGCTTAATCATATAGCTGTGATTTGCCTTAGCGAAGAATTTCAAAACTTAAAGAAAGAGCTGGAAAGTATATACCTTAAATCTGATATGGATAATGTGCGTCTAGTCGCTTTTCAAGATGCTTTATATGCTTTTTTGGCACAGGAAGAAGATGATGATAAAGCGTACAGATCCAGGGCTTAGTCGAATGAAGGTTATTATAACCGAGCATGCCCGTAAGCGTCTTAAAGATATGAGGCAGGAGAAAATTACAGCTGGTGATATATTTGACGCCGCTGTGGGAATTCCGGGAAAAGTACCTACAGCTACCAGATTCAGAGGTTTTATTGCTAAATCCGGCCGTATTTTTGATATTGTTGCTAAAGATATTCCTGATGGGCGACTAGTGATTACAATAATCGGGAAATAATAATTATATGAACTGCTAGCTAGGGAATGCGTTATCTCCGGCGATTATCTTGGCTAACAGCGATTTAAGAAATTAGGAGGAGGTGAACATTATGGCACTAAACGTAGAACAAAAACGCAATATCATAGACAAATTTAAGGTGCATGAAAATGATACCGGTTCACCGGAAGTGCAAATTGCAATTCTGACTGAAAAGATCAATTATTTAACTGAGCATCTTAAGATCCACAAGAAGGATCACCATTCCCGCCGTGGTCTTTTAATGATGGTAGGACAAAGAAGAGCCCTGCTCAATTATCTGCGGGATCGTAACTTTGAAAGGTATCGTGCTATAATCGGTAAGCTTGGTTTGCGTAAGTAGTATTTATGTTACAAGAAAGTAGCTTTAAGCGGCTTTCGAGCAGCCACAGGCACTTGTACTCGTCGGAAATTATGCAGTACTAATCTTGCTTATCCAATATAAATATGTGCTTATATTAAACAATGATTTATCAACAGATTCATCATAAGCATAATTTTCTAGAGCATGAAAGAAGCGGGGTGCTACCCGCTTCTTGCCATATCTATGGTGTGAAGGGACAAGCAAGGATTGTATTGAAGGTTATTATTTTAAATAATACAGGTAATACTATAGATAATTACTCGTAGGATTTTTAGTTTTTGGGAGGTACATATGTCAATTTTAAAGAAAGAATTAAACATAGGCGGCCGGGTGTTAACTATTGAAACCGGTAGAGTAGCCAAGCAGGCGGGTGGCGCGGTTCTGGTTGCCTATGGTGATACAGTAGTATTATCTACGGCTACCATGTCCAGGACTCTGAGAGAGGGTATTGATTTTTTCCCCTTGACGGTGGAGTATGAGGAAAGACTTTATGCCGTAGGAAGAATCCCCGGGGGTTTTATTAAGAGGGAAGCCCGTCCCAGCGAAAATGCCATATTGTCTTGCCGTTTGATCGACAGATCTATACGACCTTTATTCCCCAAGGGTTTTCGCAATGAGACGCAGATTATCAATACCATTATGTCGGTCGATCAGGACCACGCGCCGGAAATGGCGGCAATGATCGGAACCTCGGCAGCCTTGACCATATCTGATGCTCCTTTTAACGGTCCTATTGGCGGGGTTATTGTCGGCAGGGTAGACGGTGAATTAATTATCAACCCCAATGCAGCCCAGTCGGCAAAGAGTGATCTGCACCTGGTGGTGGCAGGTACCAAGGACGCGGTGATGATGGTGGAAGCAGGGGCTAATGAAGTAACTGAGGAAGTAATGCTGGATGCTATCGCCTACGGTCACGATGTCATTCGTCAAATCGTTGATTTTATAGATGAGTTCAGGCAGGAAGCGATTGAGCAGCAGTTGGCCAAGCCCAAGCTGGAATTTGCAGCTCCCGAAGAGAATCAGGAACTTATCGAGGCTATCGGCGAAACTATGGAAGCGGAAATAAAAATGGCTGTGCGCAAATGTGTTGAAGAACGTATGGATAAGAAAACACGGGAAGCTTTTTTTGATGAGTTGAAGGACAGGCTGGTTCTGGAATTTGCTGAGCAGTATCCTGAGCAGGTGTCAGATATAAAAGACTTGTTTAGGAAAATTGAGAAAAAGCTGGTGCGGCAGTTAATCGTTAAGGATCGCATCAGAATGGATGGTCGGGCGCTGGATGAGGTTAGGCCTATTTCTGTGGAGGCCGGTGTTTTGCCTCGTACGCATGGTTCAGGTTTATTTACCAGGGGTCAGACACAGATTTTGTCTGTGGTTACGCTGGGTGCCATATCTGAGGAGCAGATTCTGGACGGTTTGGGAACAGAAGAATCTAAGCGCTACATGCACCACTACAATTTTCCTCCTTTTAGTACCGGTGAAACCAAGATGATGCGTTCGCCGGGCCGCAGGGAAATCGGTCATGGTGCTCTGGCCGGACGTGCTCTGGAACCTATGATTCCCGGTGAGGAAGAGTTTCCTTATACTATTCGCGTGGTTTCTGAAGCTCTGGAATCTAACGGTTCGACTTCCATGGGCAGTGTCTGCGGCAGCACGCTTGCTTTAATGGATGCAGGTGTTCCGATTAAAGCTCCCGTGTCCGGTGTAGCCATGGGTTTAATCAAAGAGGACGATGAGATTGTCGTGCTCACTGACATTCAAGGCCTGGAAGACGCTCTGGGCGATATGGACTTTAAAGTTGCCGGTACGGCGAAAGGCATCAATGCGCTGCAGATGGATATTAAAGTGGCAGGGGTTACCCAGGAAATTCTGGAAAAGGCTTTGCAGCAGGCTTATACCGGCAGGATGCACATCATGGGTAAAATGATGGAAGTTATCTCTGCCCCGCGCCAGGAATTGTCCAAATACGCGCCCATGATTATTCATACTACGATTAATCCTGACAAGATCAGGGATGTAATTGGTCCCGGCGGCAAGACAATAAAGAAAATTGTTGAGGAAACCGGTGCCAATATAGATATAGAAGATGACGGCAGGGTATTTGTAGCAGCTGTAGATCGTGAAGCAGGGCAGAAAGCTCTGAGTATTATTGAAAAGTTGACACAGGAAGTTGTCATCGGTCAGATTTATCTGGGCCGGGTAGTCAAAATAATGGATTTCGGCTGTTTTGTGGAAATTATTCCTGGAGTGCTGGGCCTGCCGGGTAAGGAAGGTCTGGTGCATATATCTCAACTGGCGCACCAGAGGGTAAATAAAGTTGAGGATGTAGTAGCTGAAGGTGATATGATTCTGGTTAAGGCTATTGGCAATGATAATATGGGACGTCTCAAGCTTTCTAAAAAAGAAGCGATGCCCCAGGAAGGCAAGGAAGCGGAAGCCCAGAGCAGTGAGAACGGCAGTAAAGAGGAAAACGGCAGCAGGGAAAGCCGTCACAGGAGAGGCGGAGCCCGTCCTCCTCGTAAAACAGTATAAAAAGTCAGCGTGTGTCCAGTACTTGGCCACGCTTTTTTAATTTCCGGTAATAAAATGAAAATCGCCACAGCGCGGCACTAGTACAAGTGCCCATGGCTGTCTCGAAAGTCGCTTAACGCGACTTTCTTGTTCTTTTTGCTTGGATTCTTGCATAAGGTTGGTTAATAAAATAAAAGGAAAGGAGTTGTGCCATGCGTGTTCTTTATTTAAAAAGGCGTTATGTCAGCCAGCTATTAATCGTGGTAATTTTTGCTGCGGTTTTTACGACAGGTTATTTTTGGGCTAATTTTAACAAGGCTGTTTTGCTGCCTGTGGTGGCTGAGCCTATATACCAGGGCAGTGACAGTGAGAAAAAAATAGCCCTAACAGTTAATGTTTTCTGGGGTGAGGAATACCTGCCTAAGATGCTGGAGATAATGGACGAGAACAAGGTTAAGGCCAGCTTTTTTATGGGTGGCCAATGGGTGGAAAAATTTCCTGACTTAACGAAAAAAATAGCTGCCGGCGGGCATGAGTTGGGCAATCATGGTTATTCTCATCCTCATGTGGATCAGATATCCAAGCAAAATAATATAACTGAGATAAAGAAAGCTGAGGAAGAGGTTTTTAAGGTTACCGGAAAGAAAACTGTTTTTTTTGCCCCTCCTTATGGGGAAAGGGGTCAAAATGTGCTGGCGGCAGCTTCTGAATCCGGTTACAAGACAATTTTATGGAGTATCGATACTGTTGATTGGCAGCGTCCTGCTGCTAAAACTATCGAAGACAGGGTTCTTGCGAAGGCGCATAACGGGGCTATTGTTTTGATGCACCCGACTGAACCGACAATAAAAGCTTTACCTAATATAATTAAAGATTTAAAAGATCGCGGTTATGAGCTTGTCACTGTTTCTCAGCTGCTCAAGGGCGGTATTGCCGGTGACAAAGAAAATAAGACCGGTGAAGAGACTAAAGACAGTGGAAAAAATAAAGAAATAAAAGCGGGTAAAGAAAGTAAAGATGCTGAGGGTGCCAAAAAAGCTGAGGATGCGGAAGATTCCGGTGGGGCAGGTGATGCTGAGGATAAAGAGCAGGATAACTAAGATTAGTTGAGCGCAAGTTTCTCCCCTCTTTATTGCTGTAATAAAAATTTTTAATTCAGGGCAAGCTTATACGGCAATATAAAATTATTTTACTATAGGAAATTATGCTTATGATAAATTCGAAGGCCTCTTTAAGCGGCTTTTTTGAGGTATTGATGATTATATAAAATATGGTAAAATGTAGTAGCATGATTTTTTCGAGTGGGGGAGAAGATTTTTAGCTATGAAGATAAATATGCTGAGAGTGCTGCCGTTTTTTTTGTTATTATTGAATGTTTATTGTCTACCGGTACAGGCGGCTTATAGTCCGCCAGTTGCCGCAGAGTCTGCTGTTTTAATGGATGTTGGCAGCGGCCAGGTATTATACCAGAAAAATGCTTTTCAAAGACGTCCTCCGGCCAGTACAACTAAGATTTTAACCGCTCTTCTGGCCTTAGAGGGGGGAGATTTGGGTCAAGTTGTAACGATTAGTAAAACGGCTGCCTCTACGGGTGAATCCAGCATATACCTGCAGGCGGGAGAAAATTTAACTTTAGAGGAACTTATATACGGCGCGCTGTTGAAGTCCGGCAATGATTCTTGCGTGGCTATCGCCGAACAAATAGCCGGAACCGAGGCAAATTTCGTACAACTCATGAACGAAAAGGCTAAGCAAATGGGTGCAATGGATTCTCATTTTGTCAATTGTAACGGCTTGCCGGCTGAGGGGCATTATTCAACTGCCTACGACCTGGCTAAATTGACTTGTTATGCTCTGCAAAATCCTGTGTTTAATACTGTTGTCAGTACCAGGGAGAAGGTAATCAGAGGTCCCGGCTGGCAGAGGCACTTGCAGAATACTAATCAGCTATTGGATACTTATACCTTTGCGGACGGGGTTAAAACCGGTACAACCAATGCTGCCGGTCCCTGTTTGGTAGCCTCGGCTACGCGGGATAACCGGAGATTGGTCAGTGTGGTTTTACACAGTGCTAACCGGTATGGTGACAGTAAATCTCTTCTGGAGTACGGTTTTAATAATTTTTCCAATAATAAAGTTTTAACCGCAGGACAAGTTATCGGCGACATACCTGTCTGTGACGGGTTTTCCCCGGCGGTTCAAGCAGTGTCAAAAGGAGATTTGACAGTTGTTATTCCCAATGGCCGCACTGATTTAATTGAAAAAAAGATTTACCTGGTTGACGGTTTAACCGCGCCGGTTAAAAAGGAGCAAAAAATCGGCCGGGTAGATTTGTATATGGATAAGGTATATATAGCCAGTACTGATTTAATTGCCTCGGGGAGTATTGAAAGGCTTCCTGCCTACCGGATTCTTTGGCGTAAATTTTACCAAAATATCGGGTAGAGACCAAAAAGTTATTTTTTAAAAGGAATTATAAAATTTTTAGCGAATAACATGTAATAAGGTTGAAGTCAGAGAGGTGTATATATGTACCAAAAGGTTATTCTGGATAACGGGGCAAAGATTCTAACTGAGGAAGTGCCTTATGTGCGATCTGTGGCTATAGGTATTTTTGTTGACGTGGGATCCAGAGACGAATTAAAAGAAAATAATGGTATATCTCATTTTATAGAGCATCTGATGTTTAAAGGCACAAAACGCAGAACGGCCAAACAGATTGCTGAGACACTGGACGCGGTGGGAGGACAGTTAAACGCTTTCACAACTAAAGAATATACCTGCTATTACGCTAAAGTTATTGACGAACATCTGGGATTAGCCATTGATTTGTTAACAGATATGGTGTTTAATTCTAATTTTGCTGCTGCTGATATTGACAGAGAGAGAAATGTTATTCTGGAAGAGATTAAGATGTATGAAGATGCGCCGGATGAACAGGTGCATGATGTTTTTGTGCGCAGTTTATGGCAGGATCACGTGTTAGGCAGGCCTATTATCGGTGATGCCGATATTATTCAAAATATGACATCGGATCAAATAATGGATTTTTATAAGAAGTACTATGTGCCGGGGAACTTGGTTATTTCTGTAGTAGGCAATATTAAGCATGATCAGGTTGTCAATGCCTTAAACGGACTAATGGCGGGACTCACAGGAGAACGACCGGATAAAGTGCTGTCTTTGCCCAAGCCTTTTCAAGAGATAATTTGCCGTGAAAAAGATACCGAGCAGGTTCACCTTTGTTTTGGTACCCAGGGTCTGAAATTAACTCATGATGATATCTATATTATGCAGGTACTTAATACTGTTCTGGGTGGAGGCATAAGCTCGCGTTTATTTCAGGAGGTTAGGGAGCAAAGAGGCCTGGTTTACTCTATATATTCGTACCACAGTTCTTACCATGACTCAGGCATATTTTGCATCTATGCGGGGCTGAGTAAATTAAATGTGGAACAGGTGCTGGAATTAGTTGTCAAGGAATTGAGGGATATTCAGAAGAGCGGTTTAACTGAGGATGAGTTAAGGCGTACAAAGGATCAATTAAAGGGCAATTTGTTGCTGAGCCTGGAAAGTATTAATGTCAGAATGAGCCGGTTGGGCAAATCTGAGTTTTACCTGGGCAGGTTAACCACACCGGAAGAAATAGTGGAAAAAGTTAATTTGGTGACCAATGAAGATATTCAAAGAATAGCCAGAGATATTTTAGAGCCAAAAAACTTTTCTCTGGCCACTATAGGCCCGTGGCAAGAGGCCGGATACTTGCGGACACTCTTTGATAAATCTGATAATCTTTAAAGGAAAATAATATGCAAAAGTTAAAAGTAAGGGTAACCAGGCTGCGGAATGCACAGGGTCTGTCTTTACCCGAGTATATGAGTAAAGGCGCTTCCGGCATGGATATTTACGCTGCCGTAAATGAACCGGTTGTTTTTTTACCAGGTGAAATAAAATTAATTCCCACCGGCCTGGCAATTGCAGTGCCGGAAGGTTGGGAAGCTCAAATACGTCCTCGCAGTGGGTTGGCACTAAAACACGGAATAACTGTGGTTAATTCACCCGGCACAATTGATGCGGACTACAGGGGAGAAATCAAGGTTATTCTGGCTAACACAGGCCAGTCCACGTTTACGGTCAACCGTGGCGATAGGATTGCTCAGATGGTATTTCAGGCAGTATGTATGGCCCAGTGGGAAGTGGTTGATTCACTGGATGAAACAGAAAGAGGGGCAGGAGGCTTTGGCCATACAGGCTAAAGCTTTTTTCTTGTTCCGGGAAATTATTCTTATGAGATTCCCATGCTGCGGCGCAGCGCCACGGAGAATGAAAAATGATACTTCTGAGTTTATTTTCAAGGTAGCATGGGTGCCTGGAGCTGCAAGAAAGTCGCTTAAGCGACTTTCTTGCGTTTAGGAAGTCTTTGGTGGAAAAACTGTCATACGTCTCGTCCCTGCTCAATATAATCTATTGGGAGGTGGTATTAATTGTTAAGCGGTCTAATAATAACTGTGCTCATAATTATTCTGGCGGTTTTTTCACTGCGGGAACGGGTCAGGCTGCGGCAAATGAGGAATAAGAATTGGGATGCTGTTGGCGAGAGCAAGACCTCTGTGCTTTCACAATCCATAGCCGCTCTGGTAGGTACGGCGGGTGGCATCTATCTGTCAGTTGTAGTTTTGTGTTCCTTCCTGGAGCTTGAAATGCCGTCTAAAGTCAACATGGTTGGCATGAGTTTTGAACCGGTAGCGGCTGTGTCCTTTGCTCTGGCATTAATACAACCTTTTGTTTTACGCGCAATAAAGTATCATAAACGGGTTTAATATAGGAGTGATTTACTTGAGAATGGCTGATCTGGTAGGCAAAGAAATAGTCAATTATTATGACGGGGCTCGTTTAGGGGTAATCGGTGAGTCAGATGTGACCATAGATCCAAAGACCGGTCAGATTCAATCTATTATATTGCCGCGCCGCAATAATCTCATGAACTTTTGGGTGGAAAAACAGCATTTAGTAGTACCATGGGAATCCATAAAAAAAATAGGAGCGGAAATAATTATAGTTGATTTAGATCAGACTAATCTAAATTTCAATAAATATTCTGTATGAAAGAATTAAAAGATAAAACCCCGCCGTCCGGTGGGGCTTTATCTTCTATGGACAGTTGCAGCTGTTACTGAGCCACGTTTATTTTAAGTCTCCTGCGTGAGGTGATGTCTGACTTGGGAGCGCGGATTTCCAGAATGCCGTTGGAGTAGGTTGCTTCTACTAACTCAGCCTTAATGTCGGTAGGCAGCGCTACAGTGCGGAATAGGCTTGTAACTTGACCGCCTGCCAGGGCAGTGGCTGAGATTGACATTGAGTCGTCGGTAACTGTAAGGTTAAGATCGTTCAGGCTAACATTGGGCAGCTCAGCTGCTACAACAACGTCACTGTTAGTTTCATGAAGATCTAATCTCATTTGGGCCATGCCTTGTGAAGATTGAATGGTATTTAAACCGGTAGCAAAGACTTGCCCGCCGATTTGATTACCGAATGAGCTTGCAAAGGCTTGTTGAGCAATGGCTTGCTGCTGCGCAATGTAAGGGTTGTAAGCCATGCTGTTCCAGATAGCCGGATTGTTGAAGCTGCTTACACCGCTGTTAGGAATAAAGCCTTGAGCCCAGGCCTGCTGTCCCACAACAGGATTGATTAAGCCCCAAGCTGAAGCCTGGTTGAGCATGGGATTAAAGGAATAACTTACACAGTTGCCCGATAAGGTGTTTCTTGCTGAAACAGGGAAAGCTGTAACACCTGACTGGCATAAGTTTGAGTTTGTTGCAAAAACCTGATTAGGGTTCATGGAAGAGATATACATTCAACGACCTCCTAAAGTGTTTTGGTTGGGTACCCATGACATATATTGTGCAGTTAAAAAAAATATATTCGTTCTGTATACTGGAAAAATAAACATATTAAATATTTTATCCAGCTTAAATTATGACATATTATGTTGGCTATAATAAGGGTCAAAGCAATGATTAATGTAATATGGGGAGGCCTAAGATGTCCAGGTCAGAAAGATTGAGCTTAATAAACGCTATAGAAAACAAGAGGTGTTCCAAATTAATTTGCTATATTACCGGTGACAGGGAAAACGTCAATACCCGCATAGCTCCTGATGTAACTACTATTTTATACCGTCACCTGGAAATGTTGAAAAACCAGCCTAAAATAGATCTTTTCCTTTATACAAGAGGCGGGGATGTTCTAACTCCCTGGCGGCTGGTAAATTTGATTAGGGAATATACAGAGCATTTTTCGGTAATCGTGCCTTTTCGCTCTTATAGCGCCGGTACTTTGATTTGTCTGGGTTCTGATGAAATAATTATGGGAAAAATGGGTGAGCTGGGGCCTATTGATCCCAGTGTGGTAAATGCTTTTAATCCACAGGATCCGAACAACCCACAGGCCAGAGTGCCGGTGAGCATTGAGGATGTTTATTCTTACCTGGCTTTGGCCCGTGAAAAGTCAGGAAGCCACCTGGACGAACTGATGGACAAGTCCTTTTTGCTTTTAGCTGAAAAAATTCATCCTTTGGCCCTGGGCAATGTGCACCGGAACTATATGTTGATAAGGTCACTGGCTACCAAATTATTGCGCCTGCAGATGAACCCGCCTTCGGATGATAAGATAATAAGTATTGTTGATAATTTGACTGAAAAATTATACGCTCATAATCATATGATTTCAAGGCGTGAAGCGGATAAGGAAATACAATTGCCGGTACTCTATCCTGACCCTTATTTGGAAGACTTGATTTGGAAGCTATATGCTGATTTTGCTCAGGAGATGGCTTTAAACGAGCCGTTTAATCCTGCCGATATGTTAAATGGGCCTCGTATTGAATTCGAGGTTGTCAGTGGTCTTGTAGAGTCTTCTATGGGGCAGGACGCGTTCGTATTTAGCGGTGTGGTAGAAAGAAAAGAGTTTCCTGATAAAGGGCAGGTTAATGTAAATATTGTAAAGCAAGGATGGAGATCTTTAGCTTAAATAAGAGGTGGTGTATTAAATGGATAGAGTTATGGAGTATGAGCAATATGCAGATGAAAAAGTTCAGTTTAATTACCCGGCACAGGCTACCAAGTACTACTATTTAACAGACAGCTCCGGTTACCCGTCTGCAGACTACCGGTTTTTTTATGTGCCAAAAGACAGCAGCGGCTTAGTGGTGCCGGAAAACAGATTGGATAGCGCCAAGTCGGGAAAGAATGTCGAGTAGATGCCTGGCAGGTAAAAAGTGTTTATACTAAGTATACATTTTATTACTAAGAAGAATTTTATAAGGCAACAACCGGAAGATGATGAGAATTTGTTAAGAATAATAAATAACATCCTGCTAAACGCAATTAAAAAACCCGTATACATGGTGATACGGGTTTTTTTATATTCTAAGAAATTATGCTTATGATGGATCTGTGGATAAGTAATTGTATAGTGAAGTGCAAATTTATATTGCACAAGCAATGTTAGTACTGCATAATTTCCGACGAGCACGAGTGCCTATAACTGCTCGAAAGTCGCCTTAGGCGACTTTTTTGTTATTTACTTTTATTGTTTATGTACTCTGTTCTTTTTTATAGTGCAGTTATAGGAATGCCTGGTATTATCTTTGGCAAAGGAAATTTCCAGAATACCGTTTTTGTAAATTGTACTGGCCTGATCTGTGTTGATATTTATTGGTAGGTTTACCACCCTGACGTATTTGCCCGGGAAGGTTTCCCGGTGCAAGTAAGCGAAATTGCCCTGATCTCTAACTGGAGTGACTTGACTGTTAATAAAGAGCTGTTTATGTTCTATGTCAACTTCTATGTTATCCGGGTCAGCACCTGGCAGTTCAACTACATAAATAATGTCTGTTTCTGTTTCCAGTATATCAACACGTGGTACGATGTTTTCAGTTGATATGCCTGGCATGTATTGTTGGTTAGGCTGCCCGCTGCTGCTCTGTTGATTGCCCGCTAAAGGGAAGAGCTGTGGCGGGTAGCCTTGTTGCACATGATTTTGCTGTTCTTTCACTTACACCACTTCCTTATGCATTTTTTTTAATCCAGGAGATCATGCTTATGATAGATTTGTAAATAAATTAAGGTTAGTATTGCATAATTTCCAACGAACACGAGTGCCTGTGGCTGCTCGAAAGCCGCTTAAGGTGACTTTCCTGTTATTATGGCTGAGAATAGAAATAATATGCAAGAAAGGTGCTCATGTGTTTTATTCGATTTTTACTTTACTTGACATATAAGCTGAGATGTAAGAAAATTAAGTTTAATATTCATTTGACAAAATGAGATGCTTGTGGTAAAGGCTATTTTGGGAGGTGCGGAGATGATAAAGGTTGTTGTAGCCGGTGCGGCGGGTAGAATGGGGCAAGAGGTTTTGCGGGCCGTGCATAAGTCTGAAGGGATGGAACTGGTAGGTGCAGTGGATAAGTTTCAGGAAGGTGTGGATGTTGGTACTTTAATAGGTACCGGTGAATTAAAGGTGCTCATAACAACTAATTTGGAAGAAACTCTGGTTACTCTGAAACCGGATGTGCTGGTTGATTTCACAACACCGGAAATTGTATTTAATGATGTGAAAATAGCTCTTAAATGTGGAGTTCGTCCTGTGGTAGGCACTACCGGCATGGGCAGCGCCGAGTTGGCCGAGATAAAAGAGCTGTGCGTCAAAGCAGGTGTCGGTTGTATAGTGGCGCCTAACTTTGCTATTGGAGCTTTATTGATGATAAAATTTGCTGCGGAAGCTGTTAAATACATGCCTCATGTGGAAATTATCGAGCTGCACCATGACAAAAAGCTTGATGCCCCTTCCGGCACTGCGATCAAGACAGCTGAGCTGATTTCACAGGTTCGCGGTGATTTTCAGCAGGGACTGGCTGCTGAGATTGAAAAGATACCCGGTGCCAGGGGCGGTGAGTTTGACGGCGGGATACGTATTCACAGTATCAGGTTGCCTGGTTATGTGGCTCACCAGGAAGTAATTTTCGGTGGTGTTGGCCAGACTTTGACTATTCGCCACGATTCAATCTCCAGAGAATCTTTTATGCCTGGCGTGGTTTTAGCTGTGCAAAAAGTTATGCATATCAACAGTCTGGTTTATGGTTTGGAAAATATTCTTTTTGAATAACAGCCTTAACTTAATATTTGTATACAAGCACCTCTCAATTACGCTGCTCATACTATGATGTAAGTATGAGACGATGGTTTAATTAGGAGGGTGTCGACATGCAACCTGATCTAAAAGGGATTAAAATAGCGGTTTTGGGTGGAGATGCCAGGGAGAGATTTGTTGTGGAACGCCTGGCCGCACTTGGAGCACAATTGCAAATTGTGGGCCTGCCTGTGGCGGAAAACGCCGGTGTAAAGCTTTTTCAGCATATTGAAGAGGCTTTAAAAGATGTAGATGCCATAGTTTTGTCCGTGCAGGGCATCAACAATGAAGGCTGCCTGTACTGCCCGCTGGCACAGGAGGCGCCGGAACTCACAGAACAACACTTGTCCATGGTTGCTAAAGACGTTCCGGTATTTGTTGGAGTGGCCAAACCCAGGTTGAAAGCTATGACTGCCAGTGTTGGTTTAAAACTGATAGAGGTTATGGAAATCGATGAAGTAGCAATTTTAAATGCTATTCCTTCTGCGGAAGGGGCTTTGCAAATAGCTATGGAGAAAATGCCTATTACTCTGCATGGTTCATCAGCTTTTGTCATAGGCTTTGGTCGCGTGGGAGTTACTTTAGCCCGTATGCTGGGTGCTTTGGGCGCCAGAACTACTGTTGTGGCAAGAAGCCCGGCGCAGCTGGCCAGGGTTTATGAAATGGGCCTTAGACCTTTGCCCTTCAGCGGTCTGAGTGACTTAATCAATGAAGCGGATGTAGTATTTAACACTGTTCCTTCTCTTGTTCTGGATAATTATATACTTGGAATTGTCAAAAAGTCGGCACTCATTATTGACCTCGCCTCTGCTCCTGGAGGAACTGATTTTGCAGCGGCTAAAATAAGGGGTATTGAAGCGATGCTGGCCCCTGGTCTGCCGGGAAAAGTAGCCCCGCAGACAGCGGGTGAGATATTGGCCCGCGTTTTGCCCCGTCTGCTGGCTCAGGAACTGTCCTTAGAGTCGAGTATCGGAGGTGCTTATTGAGTAATGAGGCTAAAAGATATTAAAGTGGGGGTTGCTCTGACCGGTTCTCACTGTTGCCTGTCAGAGGTAATGCCTTATATTAAGGCTTTGGTGAACGAAGGAGCGCAAGTTATACCGATTATCAGCAGTGTTGTGGCCGAAACAGACAGCAGGTTTGGTTTGGCTGAGAGTTGGAAAAAACAATTAACGGAAATTACCGGTTCCGGCATTATTCAAACGATTACCGCTGCAGAGCCTGTTGGCCCGCAGAAGCTCTTGGATATTTTAGTGGTGGCGCCCTGTACTGGCAATACTCTGGCTAAACTGGCCAACGCTATCACTGACGGGCCGGTTTTGATGGCGGTTAAGGCTCACCTGCGCAATCAAAGGCCGGTAGTGCTAGGTATATCTACTAATGATGGTTTAAGTATGAATGCCAAGAACTGGGGTTTACTGTTAAATACTAAGAATATTTATGTGATTCCTTTTGGCCAGGATGATCCGGTTAATAAGCCGAATTCCTTGAAAGCCAGGTGGGAGTTGATTGTTGATACTGTAGCCATGGCTCTAAACGGAAAACAAATACAGCCCATGCTGGTGGTGTACGGGTAAAAAATTTATAGTGTAATCCCCCCAACCGCGATATTTTTTTGGTAAAATAGATGGAGTATGTATTTAGGAGGGATAGTATTGGAGAAGATTAATCTTGTAATTGTCGGAGCAACCGGCGCGGTGGGGCAGGAGATTTTGAAAGTTCTGGATGAAAGAAATTTTCCGGTTGACAGGTTGAAGCTGTGTGCTACCTCCAGGTCTGCCGGTAAACAAATAAATTTTCGCGGTAATGATTACACTGTGGAAGAAACAACTCTGGCTTCTTTTGATGGAATGGACATCGCGCTTTTTGCGGGCGGAGCCGCCAGCAAGCAGTATGGACCGGCGGCAGCGGAAAAGGGTGTAGTGGTTATTGACAACAGCAGCAATTTTCGCATGGACCCTCAGGTACCTTTGGTGGTGCCGGAAGTTAACCCGGAGGACGTACGGGAGCATAAAGGTATAATTGCTAATCCCAACTGTTCTACCATTCAAATGGTGGTAGCTTTAAAACCGATACATGACGAGGCTAAGATTAAACGTGTGGTAGTTTCTACTTACCAGGCTGTCTCCGGTGCGGGTATGGAAGCTATTGAGGAATTGTCGGCGCAGACTGCCGCAGTACTGCAGGGAAGCGATGCAGTTGCCGGTGTCTTTCCTTACCAGATAGCTTTTAACCTGATTCCTCATATTGATGTATTTATGGATATGGATTATACCAAAGAGGAATGGAAAATGGTTAAGGAGACACAAAAAATCTTGCATGACCAGTCTATAGCTATTACGGCCACAACTGTGCGAGTGCCGGTGTACCGCAGTCATTCCGAGGCTTTGAATATTGAGACTGAGAAGAAACTCACGGCTGTTAGGGCCAAAGAAATACTGGCCGCAGCTCCTGGTATAATAATTATGGATAATCCGGCTGAAAAAGTTTACCCGATGCCTCTTTTTGCTTCAGATAAAGATGATGTTTTTGTAGGACGTATTCGTGAGGATAATACTATTGACAACGGTTTGAATCTCTGGGTGGTTGCCGATCAACTGCGTAAAGGTGCCGCAACCAATGCTGTGCAGATTGCCGAATTGGTAGTTGAATACGGTTGTTTGATGAAAAAGCAATAACAAGTTAATAATAAAATATATTTAGTTTATCTTTAAAGATTTGTTTAAAATAATCCCAGCTTAATCTGGCCAATATGACAAAATGAGGTAGGCAAAAATTGAAATATATTGTCCAAAAGTTTGGCGGAACATCGTTAAATACTGCAGAATTGCGGGAACAGGTTGCAGCAAAGATTATTCATGCTGTTAAGGAAGGCTATCATCCTGTAGTTGTGGTATCTGCAATGGGACGCGGTGGGGAGTCATATTCAACGGACAGCTTGCTTTCTCTGGCCTATGAGGTTAGCAGAGAGATACCTGGACGGGAATCTGATTTATTGATGTCTTGTGGTGAAGTTATATCCGGGGTAGTTTTGGCTGCTACAATCAGGGGAAAGGGTTTTCCTGCGGTATTTCTAACAGGATCTCAGGCGGGTATTATTACGGACGATAATTTTAATGATGCCAGAATACGCAGGGTAGATCCACAAATAATATTGGAGCATTCCCGGTTGGGGAAAATAGTTGTTGTTGCCGGTTTTCAGGGAGTTACTGAGAAAGGTGAGATTACAACATTAGGCAGGGGCGGCAGTGATACTACCGCTGCTGCACTGGGCGTGGCACTTGAGGCAGTATGTGTGGATATATACACAGATGTTGAAGGCATTATGACGGCTGATCCGGGAATTGTCAATAATGCCAGGCTTTTAGAGACAATTACCTATAATGAAATTTGTCAATTAGCCCATGAGGGTGTCAAAGTAATACATCCCAGGTCTGTGGAGATTGCTATGCAGAAAAATATACCCCTGCGGGTTAGATCTACCTCAAGTGATGCTCCGGGTACTCTGGTTACTAATGACAGTCAGGTCTATAAAGGTGCTATTGATATAACACGTGACAGAATTGTTACCGGGATAACACAAAAAACCGGCATCACCCAATTGAAGATCAACATGCCGGAAACCAATGCCTCTGCCTGGCAGGTGCGAATATTTAAGGGTTTGGCTCTGGCCGGTATTAGTGTTGATTTTATCAATGCCAGCCCGGAAGCGGTTGTTTTTACCGTGAAAGATGAAATGGCGCAAAAAGCTGTGGAAATACTGGAAAATCTCGGTATGCAGCCCGTTAAGCGTCCCGGTTGTGTTAAGGTAGCTGCGATAGGTGCGGGTATGACAGGTGTGCCTGGAGTTATGGCAGGTATTGTTGATGCTTTGACACGAGAAAACGTTGCGGTTTTACAGTCGGCAGATTCTTATACTACAATTTGGGTCTTAGTGCAGCAGGAAGATATGGTAAAAGCAATCAGTGCCCTGCATCAGCAGTTTTTAGATTAGGGCGGGTAAAACAATTTACCCGGGAAAAGAGAGAGGAAGGTGAATGTTTTGGCTGTTGACTTCGGGCGTATTTTGACAGCAATGGTTACTCCTTTTGATCAGAATTTAAATGTGGATCTGGGATTGTCAAAAAAATTAGCCAGGCATTTGGTTAATCTGGGTAACGACGGGTTAGTCGTATCCGGAACTACAGGCGAATCGCCGACTATCGGCAAGCAGGAGAAACTGGATTTATTTAAGGCAGTGGTTGAAGAAGTAGGCGGTCAAGCTACTGTCATAGCAGGCACAGGGAGTTACAACACCGCTGAAAGCATAATTCTCACCAGAGAAGCCGAGAAATCTGGTGTTGACGGTGTAATGCTGGTTGTACCTTATTATAATAAGCCTTCCCAGGAAGGCTTGTACAGGCATTTTAAGGTTATCGCGGAAAGTACCAGCCTGCCTGTTATGCTCTATAATATTCCGGGACGTTCAGCCATTAATATGACTCCTGAGACAGTAGCCAGGTTGGCGGAAGTTGAAAATATTGTAGCTATCAAAGAAGCTGCGGGAAGTATGGATCAGGTTGCGGAATTAAAGAAAATCTTACCTGCTGATTTTGCTGTTTACAGTGGTGATGATTCCATGACTTTGCCCATGTTGAGTGTGGGATGCAAAGGTATTGTCAGTGTGGCCGGCCATATTATCGCAGACAAGATTAAAGAAATGGTTAATGCTTATGTATCCGGCAATATTACCCTGGCTGCTCAATTGCATATTAAGCTTTTCCCCATTTTTAAGGGTATGTTTATTACCAGCAACCCGACTCCGGTTAAGACTGCTTTGAATATGATGGGTGTAAAAGTGGGCGGTGTACGCTTGCCTCTGGTAGATGCTACTGAGCAGGAAAAAGAAACTATCAAGAAATTATTGAAAGAGCATGGATTGATATAAGATAAAGACACTGGTTAAGGATTAATCAGAAAGTAATTTCTTTTGGCCAGTAGCTGTCTGTATTCATTTTTGGGTAGAGATCCTGAAGCCATGAGAGTTAGTAAGAAAATAGTTTGAAATCTGTCTACACTTATTTGTTAGCATTTGTGGTTGAGATATTTAAATAATTAAGATTAGTTAAGCAGAAACAAAGAGGGTGACTTAGGTTTAAATATAACCGTAAGTCACCCCTATTTTTTGTACTTCAGAAAATTGTGCTTATGATAGATCTATGGATAAGTTATTGTATAATGTAAGCGCATATTTATATTGGATAAGCAAGGTTAGTACTGCATAATTTCCGACGAGTACGAGTACCTGTGACTTCTCGAAAGTCGCTTAAAGCGACTTTCTTGTACTCTAGGAAATTATGCTCATGATGAATCTGCGGATAAATCATTGTTTAATGTAAGCGCATATTTATATTGGATAAGCAAGGTTAGTACTGCATAATTTCCGACGAGTACGAGTGCCTATGGCTTCTCGAAAGTCGCTTAAAGCGACTTTCTTGCATGATACCCTGTTTCTTCTGGAATAATATTAGCGATTTCCTATGTGATTTAAATATCTTTGCTTATAGATCTATGACTCTTGTTTATCATAATAAGATCAAGTATAATAGGCTTTAAGGTTTTAAGGGGCGGCTTTCCTGATCTGGGTTAATTAAATACCGGGTTTTCCCACCTTCTCCTAAATACTCACCTATTTTTTGTTTAATCTTTTAAGTACTATTTATTGCATAATATTTTAGGAGGTGTGGATTTGGCACGTGATCCCAAGTTATCTCTTATTCCTCTTGGTGGATTAGGGGAGATCGGTAAAAACATGATGGTGGTGAGATACGGGGAAAACCTGTTAATAATTGATTCCGGGTTGATGTTTCCTGAAGAGGAAATGTTGGGCATTGATATTGTTATTCCTGATATTACCTATTTGCTTGAAAACAAAGATATGGTACGTGGCATTGTTCTAACGCACGGTCATGAAGATCATATCGGAGCATTGCCTTATGTCCTGCGCCAGTTAAATGTTCCTGTATACGGCACAAAGTTGACTCTTGGTTTACTGCAGGGTAAATTAAGAGAACAGAACTTGATTAATGATGTTGTGCTGAATATGGTGAAAGTTCGTGAAACTATAAGTATTGGCCCGTTTAAAGTTGAGTTTATTCGTGTTTCTCACAGTATTCCTGATGCTGTGGCCATTGCTATTCATACACCTATCGGCACAGTTGTGCATACAGGTGATTTTAAGATTGACCAGACTCCGGTTGACGGTGAGATAACAGACTTTTACCGTTTTGCTCAACTAGGTGAAAAAGGAGTGCTGGTGCTATTATCGGATAGTACTAATGTAGAACGTCCGGGCTATACTGAATCCGAGCGCAGGGTAGGATTTGCTTTTGATGAGACATTTAGAACGGTAACCGGTAGAATCATAGTAGCGAGTTTTGCTTCAAACGTACACAGACTTCAACAAGTAATAAGTAATGCCTATAAGTATGGTAGAAAAGTAGCCGTGGTTGGCAGGAGTATGGTAAATGTTGTTAATGTAGCCAGTGAGCTGGGTTATTTGCATATACCCGAGGGAACCCTCATTGAGCTTGATGAGGCTAAAACCCTGGCCCCTGAACAGGTAGCAATTTTGACTACGGGCAGCCAGGGTGAGCCTATGTCAGCTTTAACCAGAATGGCTTCTTCTGATCACAGGCAGGTAGAAATTTTGCCGGGGGATACGATTGTTATTTCTGCCACGCCTATTCCGGGCAACGAAAAATTAGTGTCCCGCATAATTGACCAGCTTTTCAAAAAGGGTGCTCATGTAATTTATGAGACATTTTCCGGTATTCATGCTTCCGGGCATCCCAGCCAAGAAGAATTGAAATTGATGATTAATCTAATCAGACCGAAGTTTTTTGTACCGGTACACGGTGAGTACCGTATGCTGATTAAGCATGCTGAACTGGCTCGTGATATGGGTATACCGTCTGATAGGATTTTTGTGGCCGAAAACGGGCAGGTACTGGACTTTACCAGAAAGAGCGGTAGAGTGGCAGGGCGTGTAACTGCGGGAAAAGTACTGGTTGACGGTTTGGGTGTCGGTGATGTGGGTAATATTGTTTTGCGTGACCGCAAGCAGTTGTCGCAAGACGGGATACTTATTGTTGTTGTTACGATCAACCGGGAAAACGGGTTGGTGGTAGCCGGTCCGGATATTGTTTCCAGGGGTTTTGTGTATGTAAGAGAGTCTGAAGCTTTAATGGATGACGCCAAGTACCGGGTTAAGTGTGCTTTGGATAAATGTTTTGAGCGAAATATAACAGAATGGGCTGCCATTAAATCTCATGTTCGTGATGCTCTAGTCAAGTTTTTGTATGAGAGAACTAGGAGAAGGCCAATGATTTTACCTATTATTATGGAAGTTTAGCCAGTTGAAACAAGCCGCTGTGATGCGGCTTGTTTAATTTTAGTCTAAGAAATTATGTTTTGATGGATTTGTTGATAAATCATTGTTTCATGAAGTACAAATATCTGACTATATTTTTATTCAATTAATTAACTCTTTATATACCTTTGGAGAACTATTATAATATATATGTATATATAGATAAATTTCTGTCTTTGAGACTCATTATTAACCGAGGAGAGATAGAGTTGAAGAAAATTAGTGTAAAAATAAGCGGTAATCATTATGAATACAATAGCGGCACTTCACTTGAGGAAATTAGCAGAAATTTCGGAAACTCGCCCATTGGGACAATTGTTTTGGGAACGGTAAACAGTGAATTGAAAGATTTAACTTATAAAGTTGAAGAGGACGCTGAGATAAGCTTTTTGGATTTAACTACCACTAACGGTCAAAAGGCATACAAACGTTCACTATCCTTTCTTTTTATCAAAGCTACCAATGATATTTTTGAAGAAGCCCGTGTAGAGCTGTGCCATACTTTAAGCAGGGGCCAGTATTGCAAAATTATCAACTACCCTGCTATAAATGAACAATTCGTTGCAAAAATCAAAGCCAGAATGCATGAGCTTGTTCAACAAGATATTCCTTTTGTTAAGGAAAAATTACCGCTTGAGTACGCGATTAAGTTATTTCAAGAAGAGACTAATCGCCAGGAAAAGATAACTTTGTTTAAAAATATTAATAAAAGAAATATAAGTCTTTATTCATTGGATGATTATAAAGATTATTTTCATGGCTTTTTAGTGCCGTCAACAGGATATCTGCGTCTCTTTGATTTGGTTTTGGAAGACCAGGGAGTGGTTATATTATGTCCCAGAAAAGATAATCCTAATAAGTTGACACAACACGTACCACAGCCCAAATTGTTAAAAATTTTTAGGGAGACTAAAGAATGGGCCATGGTCATGGGTGTTAATTATGTGGGGGAACTTAATCAGATCATTGCTAATAAAGAATACCCTGAGTTGATTAGAACAGTGGAAGCATTGCATGAGAATAAGATAATTAAAATTGCGGATGCCATAGTATCGAATCCGTCCAAGGGAAGGATTATTTTGATAGCCGGTCCGTCTTCTTCAGGGAAAACAAGTTTTTCTAAAAGATTAGCTATTCAATTGAAAGTGAATGGATTTAAACCGGTTTCTATTTCACTGGATGATTATTTTGTTTCCCGAGAAATGACCCCTCTGGATGAAAACGGGCAATACGATTTTGAATCTATTTACGCTTTGGACCTGGAACTCTTTAATTATCATTTGAAGAAACTTTTAGAAGGGAAAGCAGTTGATCTGCCCAGTTTTAATTTTAAATTGGGTAAAAGAGAATATAATGGAAATAGGCTTAAAATCGATGCCAACCAGCCTCTGATTATAGAAGGCATTCATGGCTTAAATAGTTTATTGACTTCTTCAATTCCGGAAGATCAAAAGTTTAAAATTTATATTTGCCCGCTTACTCAACCTAACTTGGATTATCATAACAGAATATCCATTACTGATGCCAGGCTGATCAGAAGGATTGTCAGGGATAACCAGTTCAGGGGGCATGATGCTCAGTCTACAATTAAGATGTGGAATTCAGTACGCAGGGGCGAGGAAAGATACATCTTCCCCTATCAGGAAAAAGCCGATGCCATGTTTAATTCAACCTTAATGTATGAACTGGCGGTATTGAAAAAGTATGTGGTTCCCCTATTGGAGAAAATTGGCAAGACTGAGGAAGGCTACATTGAGGCCACCAGGCTTTTGAAATTTATCAGGTATTTTCAAGATATTGAGGAAGAAGTGGATATCCCTCCGACATCTATACTTAAAGAGTTTATTGGGGGAAGCAGGATAGTGTGATGGGATATGTTTATAGAGATATCATTTTTGACCCTTGAAATTGTTGTTTCAACAGTTTCAGGGGTTTTTTACTTATATTCCATAAAATTATGCTTATTTATAGTGTAACAATAAATCGTTTAAGTAACTTTCTTGTAATTTTAAGTTTATTGAAAAGTAAATTATGGGTATTGACATACGAGCAACTTTGAGGCAAAATAACAATAAAATATTACACACTGTATACTGATATCAAATGTATAATAATATAATTTATTCTTTGATATTGCATATTCATCATGAGGAAGTATACCAATGGATCTGAAAGGTTACTCGTAGACCAAAACTTTTAAAGGCCGGGTGAGTTGGATATGCATGATACTTTTGCCAGAGTTGCGGAATTTAAAATTCGGGAGGCTATTAAAAAAGGGGAGTTAAAAGATTTACCGGGGGCCGGTAAGCCAATTGTTATTGAAAACATGGCCTTTGTTCCAAAAGAAGAGCGGTTAGCCTATATCATAATGAAAAATTCAGGATTAGTTCCCAATGAGGTCGCACTCTTGAAAGAAATAGAATCTTTGGGGAAATTAATGGATGAATGTCAGAACATAGAAAAGAAAAATTCGCTCAAAAAGAAATTAGACGAAACCAGCATCAGGTATAGTATTATAATGGAAAAAAGAACGAGAAGATAAACGCAAGAGTGGTTTTAATAAGGGTTAATGCACCTGATTATAGAGATACAGAATATACTGCTCAGTATCTAAAGGGAAGATCATCAAAATTGCTTCATGAAGAATTTCCTGAGCTGAAAAAAGATATTGGGGACAGCATCTTTGTGCACGAGGTTGTGACTTTCAGCCATCAATAAACGACTATCGGCTAAACCGGTAGTCGTTTATTTTGCATGATCTGCACTCCCTATAATTATGTTGCAACGTGTCGTGTTGCAGCATAATTATCTTTTCTTTACAAGGGTACAAACGATAAAAAAACCGGAACGGACTACCAACTAACATAAGCTCCGCCCACTGGACAAGGGGCGGCGCTTTGTTTGTGGGGCCGTTGCTTCGGGCTAATTTGGCCCGAAGTAGAAAGGGGGGATTGAGCATATCCCGTAGGGTCTGATTGAAAAATCAGGCCCTTTTTTCATGCCATAAAACAGAAGGAGGTAAAGTGCATGGCAAAAAATGAGCCAAACAAGCCGGATGATGTGAAAACCATGCCATAAAATGAAGCACCGGCAGAGGAATCAAGTGCTCCCGCTATTGAGCCGACAGAGATTGCCGGTGATGCTCCGGCCCCGGAAATGACCGCTGAGGAAGCGGCAACACTAGCCCATGACTGTTTTGCGGGAACGGCTGGACAAGGCAAAGCAGAACATCATAGACGGCTGTAAAAATGCCGTTGCCGCTTTTAAGGAAAAGGGAATTGTTGCGTTTGACAATACCGCCCGTTTTTTCAAAATCAGGCCCGTGTTGGAAGCTATGCGTGATGATTTGGGCAAAAGCATCCGGTTTAACGAAGAGACAATTTTAAATATTGAACTTGTGAGTATCGAGTATCACGAGGCCGGGCGGCATATTAAAAATATGGTTCGTGCTATGGTGGGAAAAGAAGCTATATAGAACGCTAAATCTGTGGGAAAATTGGCAAAAGCGTTGCAGGCTCCGTTTCATACCAACCGCGCTTGTCTTTCCGCTATGAAAAAGAGTTTGGAAACCGCCCTTTCCCAACTGGACACCTTGGAACAGGCTGTGGAACGAAAGCCCTCTATTCAGAAAACCATGCAAACGCTCAATGAGCAGATCGCGCAAGGGAAAAAGGATGCGCCTACAGCAGAGCGGCCCCGCCCTTCTCACGTCGAACGGTAGATCACTTCGGGCCAACTTGGTCTGAAGTACTCCCCATGCGCCCCTGCGTATGCCGCCGCAGTATGGAAAATAGCGGTTTGAAAGGAGGTTTTTATGCAGGAAGATATAGAACGCCGGATAGTTGCCGTTTCAGTAAATGTGGCCAAACTCTCCGTAAAGACGCTGGCAAATGCGCTGGAGGCGGCTTTGCAGAAAATCCAAAAGGAGTATCACAAAGCGCAGACCCCACAGGGCAAACAGAGCGTGAAAAAGCTGATGAACCACCGCGTTTCCACCAGCGCCCTGCCGCTGGATGGAGAAACGAAGTTCTTTGACCGCGTGGCCCGGAAATGGAATATAGATTACGCTTTTCATAAAACTGGGCCAAGGAAATACCTGCTGTTCTTCAAAGCGGGACAGGCCAACGCGATTACGACGGCTTTCTCCGAATATACCAAGCTGGTGATGGGCCGGAGGAAGAACGCAACATGAATACCCTGATGGACATGATAACAGCATGGAAGTCCGGGAAGATGATGAAAATTTCCGCAATGCTGTGGACTATATGTTTGCCGGGCTAGAAAAACGGAAACAGAATCATTTTGCGGTCAGACAATATAAAAAGTATAAGCTGGCAAGCGGAAAAACGGCGAAAAGCATTTTGATTTCCTGCAGAGTGCGGCTGGCTCCCTTCGACATTCCGCAGCTTCGGGAAATCATGAGCTACGACGAGCTGGAGCTTGTCCGCATGGGTGACCGGAAAACAGGGACGTTTTTTGTCATTTCTGACACATATAACACCTACAACTTTATTGTCGCGTTGGCTTTTTCTCAGATGTTCAATCTTTTGTGTGAGAGGGCTGACAACAAGTGCGGCGGGCGCTTGCCCCATCATGTGCGCGTCCTGTGGGATGAGGCCGCCAATACGGGACAAGTGTTGCAGTTGGAAAGAATCTGTGCAGTCATTCGTTCGCGTGAGTGCAGTATATGCCTGTTTTTGCAGGCACAGAGCCAGTTGAAGGCCCTTTACAAAGACCATGCTGAAACCATCATGGGCAACATGGATTCGGTCATTTTCTTAGGAGGTCGGGAGCATACTACCATCAAGGAGCTTTCGGAGGCTTTGGGGAAAGAAACCATTTCCATGTATACCGAAAGCATCACGCGGGGGATGCAACAAAGCCACGGTCAAAACCTGCAACAGCTCGGCAAAGAACTTATGACCATCGATGAACTGATCACAATGGACGGTTCAAAGTGCATTTTGCAACTTCGCGGCCTCCGTCCCTTCATGTCACCCAAGTATGACCTGAAAAAGCATCCCAACTACAAGTACACCGTCGAAGCTGACAAACGCAACAGCTTCGACATTTCTTCCCTTATCAACCGGCGCATGGAGGTAAAGCCGGACGAACAGTACACTGTCTATGAGGTAGACGCGCTCGGAGAGGACACCGCCACAGATGAGGAGATTCTCAACTATGACGATTTGGACGATCTGGAAGCGTTTGCATAACTTCGGGCCAACTTGGCCCGAAGTGGAATTCTCCCTACAACTCTATCTAGGTTGGAGGGAGAATGTATGTACAATGAAATTTTATACAAACCAACTGTTCCTAATTATCCATTGTTTCGATTCTAAACAACTTATCTTTTTGGGACAATTCTACGGCAATATGAGCCGTATTTAACGCTTGTTCAGGGAGTTTATCCTTTAGAATCGATAATACCAACTGGGTATTATTATCTCGAACGAACTCTGCAACCTTTATTAATTGGTTGTCGTGCATTAATTCTTTCTTATCATTAAGTAAAAAATGGAGACAGGGAATGTTTTCTTCGTCAGCAAACATAGTGTATGCCAAATCAAAACACAATATTTCACCCTGTTTCTTTCCGGAACTCATGTTTGCATTAAATGCGTTAAACTTGTATACCTGCTGTCCTTTTTTGTTAATATCTTTTTTATAAGTTAACGCGTATTTCTCGCCATATAATTCTTGGGATATTTTTGAAAAAAATTTATTGAACTTCTTAATTTGCTCTTTTAAGAGGTCTTCAAAGTCATTTGAAAACAAGTATTTGTCAATTTTTTCTATTTTTTCATTTAGTTTTGCAATATTATTTTCGACTTCATTTACCTGTGAGATAATACTTTCATATTCCCCTTTTGTCCGATACTTTTCATTTAAGGATATAATTATTTCCTCTAATTCCTCAAATGAATCGCTTTTGGAAATTTTGCTCGAAAGTTCTTTTTCTTGCTGTAACAACAATGCCAATTCTTGTTGGGCATGCTTTAGATTGTCAGTTAATTCTGGTAGTTCTTTTGAAATAAACCGTGACTTTTCAACCAGCATTTTGTTGTGGTACGTTACTAAATCTTCAAAAGTCTTTTGAATACCTGAAATATTCATATTAACTTCGTTATACAGAATTTTTAGTTGTAATAGGTCAATAGATGACTGGCTTTGCTTCAATTCTTGAACAGATTCCTCAATTAAATTTTTCCTGATTTCTATCTTGCTGATCAAGGAACTGTTTTTATTTATTTTATACTTGATTGAGTTTAACTGCTCCATATCTTGTTCAAAGTTTTCATTGAGATTGAACAAAGCCTTTTTCTCATTCAACATAGCAATATCATCATCAATCATTGACAGGGCTATTTCATAAGTCGTTTTGTCTCGATTTTGTTCTAATCTTTCTCTAAAAGCATTTTCTTGGTTAATCATTGTTATAAGAGCCTGTTTCCAAGCACCATCTCCAAACGAACAACCCAATAAGTATAAATATAAAGTTTCATATTCGACATCTGTCGTATATTTGTCAAGAGTTTTTAAAGTATTGTTTATATTATCATCTTTATACCTAATATTATGCGAGATAACTTGTCTAAAAGTGGGTTTTTCCACTTCTTTATCAGGCATAATATGTCTTTCTAATTCATCTTCAAAATCCTTGTCTAATACAGGCCCACCATTAATTTCTCTGACAGCATTTTTTCTTGACAAGAAATTTCTTCTAATCTCTACTTCTCTTCCACATGATGTACTTAAACTATCTGTCAAAGTAAGTGTTATTTCAATTTTTTCATCAATTACAAAATTCTTTACAACGTCATAAACTTCTTTCCTGTTTTCAGTGTCGGTATAAATAATGTTTGGTTTTGCCCCTAAACAGAAGTCCACAAGTTTTAGAACAGTGGTTTTACCAACATTGTTGCCGGTTGATTTAATATCATCAACCGGTGTGTCATCAACAATCAAATTCATACCCAACTTGAATTCAATATTACGAATTAGTTTTGTTGGGCTTGATATCACTAATCTCTTTAGATACATAACTCAACACGCCCGCTTTCATTCACCTCAGCTACATTAATCAAAAACAGCCAGTCAAGGCATAAGATAAATGTTGGAAAGGACATATCCGTTGTGGTTTTAATATTTTCGTACAGACTAAGAATGTATTGACCATTCTGTTCTTTAAGTTTTTTAATTACTAATGCCCCATTGTAATAAATACTTAATTCCGGATGGATATTATCAGGAAGCAACATGATTATATCCCTCCGGATTCTTAAATATTTTGCATCGAACAAATGCGTCTACAGTGAGAATGGATGCACACATTTCTAGTTCTTCATATGGAATCGCTGTATAATTTTTACTTTCCATTATTATCTTTATTACACTATCAATGATTGAAAAAAACAAATCATGAGAACTCGAGGCATTTTTTGACAGCTTAACATACTGTTGCTTAATTATCAAAAAAACAGACAAGCTCTTGTTTACACCTTGTCTATCAAATTCTTTATATTTCTCATCTAACTTTCCATAATATATTTTGTACTCATCGATTGTCAAACGTACAGAAGTTAGATCGTTAAACTCAATTTTCCTATCTATTTCATATATATTAATTTCAGGGTATTCATTTACTCTAGTTAAATCTTCCTTTGATAGAATATGAATTATTGTGGTCAAATTACTGTCAAATTTCACTGCATCAAATTCATTCCCTAACTCTTTTTTAATAAAAACATAAAAATCGCGTTGCTCATCAATATTCATATTTAGAACAGTATTCAAAATTGACTTAATATCAAAAATGTCATTCTGCGGAGAAAAAACAACTTTGTGTGGATTCGAAAAAGCCAAACTTCTAAGTTTGTTGGCATTACCTGCAATTGCTACAAACTTATACCGAAAGTCAGGATATTTTTTAAATATTTCCTTCTTGAGTGAATCCTCTATCTTTTGCTTTGTGCAGGTTGAAGAAACTTGTGCAATTAATCCGTTACTCTCATCAATCAAATCAATTCCTTCCATATTTTGCTGAAACGCATTAATGTTTTTTAGCTTCCACTTAAAAAGAATACTAATCATATCAGCAAAAAAGGTTTCGGAATATATATTTAAATCTAATAAGTTTATTTTGCCTCGCTTATTAATGCGAAGCGACAACAATTCAATCTTTTCTTCAATATAATTAAAATAAGTGCTTCGATTCATAGTTGATTCCTCCGGTCGGCTTTTGTCACAAGCCCAAACGAGCATCGTATCCAATTGTAATTTGATTATATCATATTTTTACCATAATCCAACAACGAAAAAGGAGCTAATTCTTATGGTTTATGCCCACACTAGTAAATGGAATTAACCACAAAATACCCTATTGCCGAAACAGGCGGCTTTTTCATTTCAAAACAAAACTATATGGGAGGTAAATCGTATGCAATTCTTTTCTTCTGTTGTTGACACTCTGCAAACCCTTGTCGTGGCCCTTGCCGTGTGGGGCGTGATTAACCTGCTGGAAGGGTACGGTTCCGACAACCCCGCGGCCAAAAGTCAGGGGATCAAGCAGCTTATGGCCGGGGGCGGCGTTATCCTCTTGGGAACAACGCTTGTTCCCCTGCTTTCGGGCCTGTTTTAAGGTAAGACGATATGGATTTTTTCACCGACTGGATAAACGATTGGATAAAAGGCGTGCTGATCGACGGCATCCTGGGAAACCTGAACGGCCTTTTTGCCAACGTAAACAACCAGGTCGGAGAGATTGCAACTCAAGTGGGAACCACCCTGGCGGCAATGGACATAGGCCCACTGCTCGGCTTATGGCTCCAATCTTTCCTGATACAAGTAATCGTGCTGGCCCTGAATATCGCGGTTTTCGGAAGGATGATTGAGATATATTTGCTCACCAGTTTGGCTCCCATCCCCTTTGCCACAGTGGTAAACCGGGAGATCGGCCACATGGGACACAACTATTTCAAATCCCTGTTGGCTGTGGCTTTTCAGGGAATTCTCATGCTGGTGTGCGTGGCGATTTATGCCGTGCTTGTCCAGAATATCGCCATAGGCGGCGACCCCATTGGTGCAATTTGGAGTTACATCGGGTACACGGTGCTTTTGTGTTTCACTTTGTTCAAAACCGGTAGCTTGGCAAAAAGCATCTTCGGGGCGCATTATTTAGCCAAACCTTTTCGTTGGACATACGAAGGAAAGTTACTTAAAGCTTAAATTACTGGTTGCATAATTCAGCCACGGTGCACTAGTCTGATTATCCTTTGTCGAGCAGATTTCATCCTGTGTATTTTTTATTTCGTTTAGGAAAATATATTTGTAATTAACATAGTTGCTTATTTCATTTAAGGAGCGGATGAAATGTCTTATAAAAAAATTATAGCCCAAAATCCAGGACTGTTTCCTTATACTCCTGGTCAACCAGGGATTGAACCAGTTCCTCCGGGGGAAGACCCGGATCAAAACCCGGGAGAGCAGGAACCGGGTAAAAAGGGTAAGAGGGTGCAGGGCAGATCCAAGGATACAGTCAATAATGTCAAAGAATTAGGCGCTACTGATGTGCCGGAAGTTAAGTCCAATATTCACTGTTTGACAATTGTCGGTCAGGTAGAAGGCCAACTATCTTTGGGTAAAATAAGAAAAACCCCAGTTTGCTTTTATTGACCAAAATAAATAAGATGTAGATGTGAAAAGGGTTCCCAGACAGATTTTTCGCAGACAGAAAGAGGGGAATTGTATTATGAGAGATTGGGCGAGCCTGAGCAGGGTGTCTACTGATGAGCAGTTTGAAGAAGGTGAAAGTTACGAAACACAAC
This sequence comes from Desulfofarcimen acetoxidans DSM 771, assembly GCF_000024205.1. Classification (NCBI taxonomy): domain Bacteria; kingdom Bacillati; phylum Bacillota; class Clostridia; order Eubacteriales; family Peptococcaceae; genus Desulfofarcimen; species Desulfofarcimen acetoxidans. Next base: position 3,353,556 of record NC_013216.1, on the reverse strand, counting down.
GTAGTCTTAACCTTGAATTAATTGAAAAGAATGAAGGCAAACTCTATAAAGAATACTTGGAAGACGGTGTGTCAGCATACAAAAAACGGATAGTGCAACGTCCGGTTATGGTGGAATTATTAGAAGATGTCGCGAAAGGAAAGGTTAAAAATATTGTAGCCTTTAAACGTGACCGAATTATACGTGATCCTGAAGATTACTATTTTATTAGGAAAATATTTGATAAAGCTGGTGTAAAGGTATATTTTACTTGTCAAGGGGAGTTGCCTTGGGAGCATGCCTCACCTTCTGAAGAGCTAATGAACGGCTTGATGCCGTTGCTGGCGAAGTTTGAGAGTATGACAACTGCTCAACGGGTGAGGGCTAACGTTTTAGAATCTGTTAAAAAAGGTGAATGGCGATGTGGCAGACCACCATATGGATATATGTATAACCCTAACACTAAGAGAGTTGAGCAGATACCGGAGCAAGCAGAGGTGTGTCGAAAGATTCGGGAAATGTATATCAGCGGTTTAGGTGCCGGTAAAATATCACATATATTAAATAACGAATTGAAAATTCCTTATGTTAGTCCGGCAGTATGGCACAAAAGTACTACGAAAAAGAAGCCAAGGGATTTTTGGTATGAAGGTGTGGTAACTTCCATAGTTACTAAACCCGTTTATATGGGAATTCAGGATTGGGGTGGTCAGTGGTACGAGTGCCCGTCTATAGATGCTATATTTACGAAGGAAGAATGGGACGAGGCTAACAATATATATCAAAATAAGTTAAATCGCAAATTGCCTCATAAATATTTTAATACAACATTTTTATTTAAGGATATTCTTTTTTGTGCGCACTGTGGCGAGAGAATGATTCCTACATATAAGACATCTAGATATATTAAAGAAGACGGTTCGGAGAGTATTTATGAATACTATCACTATAAATGTGAAGGACGATGGGAAAAGCATAATAGCTGTAAGCAGAAAAAACACAATAGGAAATATGTGGAGAAAGCTATAATATGGCATGTGGCAGATGATATAAATGGAATGAATGTTGAGGAGCTTTATCTGGAGGCGTTAAAATCAGCGAAGGAAGCTGCTAGGGATTATTTGGTTGAAATAAAAAATTTAGAAAATCGTATAAAAGAATTATCCGATAAAATAGAGCAAAACGTGGATGACTATCAGGCAACAAAGAGTGAGGTAATCAGACGACGCTTAGAGAAAAGGGTAGAGGAATATGAACAGGAATTGATTCAGAGTGAGCAGCAATTAAAACAATTACACAATAACCCGCCAAAGACAGACCTAGAAAAAGATGATGTCGTGCAGGTATATAAGTTTATGCAAGGATGGAGAGGAATTATGGCTAATCCTAATGTGACTAACGAGGAGAAGCGGTATTTGGCCTTAAGTGTATTAGATAAAATTCTGCTAACTTCAAGCGGAGGATTGCAAATTAAGTATAAAGTACAAAAAGATTTTGGAATGTTAGTCCAATCACCTGATTATGGAGCCACCATAAGTGGATAATTTATTGATATAGATTTAACGTTAGCGAAGGCCATAGGTAATTTGGGGCTTTGGTTTTTTGAATATTAGATATTAGTATCGGCTATAATGATATTATGGTTAAATTAGGTAATATGTCTTTACTGCATACTTGATGTATACATAATTACATATGTATACATCAATAAAATCAAGGGGTGTTTGTTTACATGGCTGACCAGCCTTTTTCTGTTAGATTAGAAACTGAGGTTAAGGATAAACTGACCGCTCTAATAGAGCAGTCCAATACTACTGCAAAGGAATTTGTAGGTCGCTTAATATCGACATATGAAGCGGCTAAGATGCACGAGAGTACCGTACAGGTTAGAGAGCTGAAGCAACTCCGACATTTCCTTAGCCGTATTGAGGAAATGTATATAGCTATGTACAGGGCTGGTCAAGACCGCCAGGAAATTGATACCCTAAAAATTACTCAGGCTCAAGATGAAGCTACACAGGCCAAAGCAGCGGTTCACGAAGCTCAGGAACGGGCGGCCAGGGCGATAGAGGAGGCCAACGCCAGAGCAGAAGCTGCTGTCAACGAGTCGGCAGCCTATAAAACGCAAATATCGGATGAAATGCACGAGTTAAAGCAGGCCGTATTAAAAGCTATAGATGATCGCGACCAAGCTAACCGGCTGGCATCACTGGCTGAAAAAACCGCTGCTGACGCCGAAGCTAAGGCAAGTGAGTTAAAAGACTCGGCTGAGCATGCCACCGAATATAAGCGCGAGCTTGAGCAGGCCGTTCAACAGCGTGAGCAGTTGATTGCCCAACACCAGCTTGAGGTAAACGCTTTACAGCAACATGTTAACCAACTACAGGCCGAAATAGAACGCAAGGATTCACAGATGCCGGAGGCTTTAAGCCGGGCTGCTGAGAGGGCCGAGATAGATAAGGAGAAGGCAGTTTTGGCGGCACAGCGTGAGGCGATGGATGAGATAGGTCGGCTTCGTGAGGCACTGGCTTTGGCTAGGGAAGAAAGGGCCGTACTGGAAGTGGAATTAAGCAAAGCTAAAAATATATCAGCCAAGTCTAAGTCTCAGCGGCAGCAAAATACTGTTAAGAAGCAATCCGATAACACAGCATAGTATAAGGTCAACATAGACTACTGAGGAGCACAATATCACTGTCTATATGATTTGCCAGCAAAGCATATAATATAATTAAGTATGAGAAAAGTCGGAGGAGATATTTTCCTCGGCTTTTACTATATGTATTAGAGACATCTATTTTATGACAAATAAATAGGTTTTGTAGACAATATCTCCTAGTATCTCCTATTGCAAAATGAAACAAATTATGATAAATTTTTACTTGGGTCAACGTCCAAATATTTACAACTCAAAATAAATATTAAATAATTAAACTAACGGCTTATAAATATATATAAATAGTGGTTAGTTAGTTTAATGCTTTGTTTGTGATGCTGTGCCAAACGCACTTGCAGTTACAAGAAAGGTATTAAGTGTTACTGTCCAGAAAAGTTTCGGGAAATTATTTCTTGTATAAGTGATAAGGCATAATTTTAATATAATGATTCATCTTATCATATGTTAACGTGGATGTATTCTGTTAATAGTCTTTTAATTAATATATTGGTTGAATAGGGTTATTTTAGAAATTTTACATGGTTTATATCCTATTATATTAAGTTAAGGAGGTGATAGTAATACCGGTGGCACAAATACTTTCAATATCGCAGCTGGTATGCAATCCTTTGCCCTTTCACGTGGTGTTAGCACCGCAGGGGGTTTTACACTCGATTCTTCATGGAGTGGATACAAAACAGGAATAAATAATTACGGCCCCAATATTATTTATTTAAGAGGACAAACGTATTATTGTGATGGGGATCCAAATAAAGCTCACGTTGTTACAGGTGTAGGTTGGAGAGAGTTTTCCTACAACGGTTCATCTGTTGGTCACCAGTATATGGAGATTCATGATAAGTGGTGGAATACGGCAATGACCGTGTACGTAGCCTATGGACGCAATTATGATTATATACTGTTTGCACAATTTTCGCCAAGGTAACCCATCTAAAATATGTAAAATAATAGATTTATTTGGATATGTCTTAGGTCTGCGGTGATTCTTAATTGGGTGGGCTATTAACTTGGTAATTTAGTTACTATATATAGTCCTCCCAATTAGGACAAGCTCCACGGTGGACCTCTTTGTCAAGACAATAGTTTTTCAATAGTTGGATTTTTTAGATATTTGGTTTCTAATTTTAATTTACCAAATACCATTATTGATGTACTAACAAAACCATAGGTTTGTCAGGTAACAAGTACAGCTTGAAAACAAAGAAAATAGTAAAAAATCCTGTACCTGTAAGAAAAAACTCCTTAGATATTCTTTCTCAAATCTCTAAGGAGTTTTTCAAATATAGGATAAGGATATCACGAAATGAATAACCACTCAGCTTTACATAACAAAAAAGAAAGGAAGTTATGACGTGAAAAGGTTCTTGATTACTGTTTCTTTGTTATCAATTATTGTATTATCCTCAACGATGGTTTCAGCCTATACGGACTCTACAGATAACCTGAATTGTAGCCCTACGGATGTTAGAGTTCTTATAAATGGTAAGCAATTGACCTTCGATCAAGAACCACTTTTAGTTAAAGACAGAATTTTAGTTCCTTTGCGTAAAATAACCGAATCGCTTGGCGCTATCGTTAAATGGGATCAGGGAATTCAAATGGTGACAGTGCAAAAAGGAAATATAGTAATTGGTTTAAATATTGATTCAGATGTGGGTTTCAAAGAACCCGACATAATATTTACTCTGGAACAACCACCTATCCTTGTCAATGGTCGAACGATGGTATCCTTACGTTTTCTCGCAGAAGGCCTGGGCACACAAGTTTCTTGGGATGAAAAGAGCCGGACCGTTTATATTTCTGAAGGGGATTTTATGAAATTAGATCAACCTGTAGAGACAGATAATGAGCAAAATCAATCAGGGAATACGGATAACAACAACTACTATAAATTTTATCATGAAGTGGCTGGGGAACAAGGAATATGCCCTCCAGAGGAAGCAAAAACATATGTTTTAAAGCAGAACCTTTTAAAGACTATAAAAGATGTGCAATTTACACCTACTCGTTTTGTTGAATATGGACCCACTGACACGATGGTTGTTGGAAATGATGATTCGGGCCGGGAAAAAGCCGTATGGTTGACAAAGAGTCCGTATGGTGGAAGAATATCTCTTACTGGCTATGTTCTCACAGATGATGGAGTCTCTAAAGAAATGGTATATTCTAAACTAGCGGAAAAAGGCATTAATCATGAAAATGTTCAAAAAATTTACATTGCTCCTTATAGCATAAATCATATAGATTGGTTTGTGATAGCAGAGCAAGACGGTAAAAAATATTGTTACTGTTTTGATTACAAGACTGGAGATATATTTATTGAAAACATTCTCATGAACATTAATTAAAACTTCCTCAACATATCCCCGAATGTCAGGGGATGGTTGTATGTCCAGCGAAGAGGCTGGGGTGTTCAGCAGGAGACAGACTTGCCAGAGTAAAACCAGAGCCTTGTGGCTAGATTTGCAGGAGGGATGGAAACTGAACTTCTGGAGCCTACCTATGGACGATATTTATCCGGGGAGGATAGAAAGGGTGATGCCTTGTATTTACAGTATTGGCTCCGATAACAATTTTAACTAAGACTAGATTCGATGGCTTTATAACCGAAACACCCGAAGATACTTGTTGAGCCGAGTCATGCGGCTTATCTACAGGAACTTGTGAAGCTACGAATACATAAAGAAAAAGCCAAGCCGGGGGCGATTAACCCTCGGTTTTTTACGTTTCAAAATAACTTATAAATACACTGAACACCTAACCTTTAGAGTAGGGACAGTTTATCTGTCCTTATTATAATTTTAGGGAGGATTTATTAATTATGGCTTGCATTCACGTTTACACAACCCCAACCGCTGGCGGCACAGACGGCACTCAAGTGTCGGAAGGAACTGGACTACAACCTATTTTCGTTACCTTAAACGTGTGAGGTATGCTAATATTTTTTTCGTATAAAGACTTGTATCCTATGCTAACAGCCGCCTATAAGGGTATAAAGCATAAGTCCAGCCTATTATATCGGACAAATAAATTGAGGTTGACTTAGTGCTTGAGCTTGTGTGAGACCGACCAGTTAAAACGAGTTTTAAAATATATCAGCCAGGAATCGAAAATATCGCATAAAATAACTTGTATCTTACGCTAATAGTCAGCTTATATGGGTGAATAAGCATAAGTCCAGCTATTATAACGGGCAAATAAGAAATAGCTTTTCTAAAGTGAGTACTCAAAAAATCCAGGGTAATCGGGATAAATTATGGTATAATAATTGATGTTAATAAAACGTAATTGTTTGTTGGGGTGGACTTTATGATAAATATTTATTGTAGTGACAATAAGGGAACGCTACAAGAAATAAGTGCATTTAAAAAAGGTTGTTGGGTAAATCTCATAGAACCTACTCATCAGGAAATTGAACGGGTAGTAAAAGAGTTTAATGTTGATATTGAATATATTACTGATGCTTTAGATGCTGAAGAAAAGCCAAGGATTGAAAAGGAAGAAAACCATGTATTAATAATAATAGATATACCTATTATTTCCCAAGAATTAGAATCTATTATTTATCACACAATTCCTTTGGGGATTATTGCCTCGGATGATTACTTAATAACGGTTTGCTTAAAACAAAACGTTATAATAAATGATCTTATTCAAAAGAAAGTTAAAGGTTTGTATACGCATATGAGAACACGGTTTTCATTGCAAATATTGTATTTAATCTCCATATATTACTTGCGTTACTTAAAACAACTTAACAAAAAGACAAATGAGATTGAGAAGAAACTACATAAATCAATGAAAAATGAAGAATTATATTCCTTGTTAGGTATAGAGAAAAGCTTAGTGTACTTTACAACTTCACTTAAAGCAAATGAAGTTGTAATGGAGAAAATTGTTAGAGGTAATTACTTGAAGTTATATGAGGAAGATAAAGAACTTATAGAGGATGTAATCATAGAAAACAAGCAGGCAATAGAAATGACTCATATTTATAGTAGTATACTTAGTGGTATGATGGATGCCTTTGCTTCTATTATTTCTAACAACCTTAATGTGGTTATGAAATTTTTAACCTCAATTACAATAATTTTATCTATGCCTACAATGGTTGCAAGCTTTTATGGTATGAATGTTGGTTTGCCCTTTCAGAATTATAAACATGCTTTTCTATTTCCTATAGTTTTATCAATCATGTTATCGGGTACATTAGCTTATTTTTTTACTCGTAAAAAATATTTTTAAACCATATCAATAATTTAATTCAGGTAGTTGAATTAACGTATTAAATTAATCGAACCAACTAGAAGGAAAGGGTTAGCTGAAAACCTTTCCTTATTTTATTTTTTACTAAATATGCAAAAGGTTCTTATTCCAACGCGGACGTGACCACGACACTAATTGAAGGTAAAAGGAGGAAATATCGTATGCTATCAGTTATCAAGAGTTTTGAGTTTGAATTTGCCGAAGAAGTAGTGGGTGGACAAGACTAAAAATCGTCCGACGAGACGAAAAACACGGATAACAACAAGGATGGCCAGATAAAAACCCCACTGAACACATGATTCCTAAGAGCCGTTTTGACGAGGTGAACCAGAAATTTAAAGACCTGGAAGTCAAGCTTGAAAAAATATTAATGAGAGGGTTAATTATACTATTAATCTAGTTCTTGTTATATATGGGAGGGTTGTGTACCCATTTTTTTACTTTGCCGTATTTAATCAAGTTGTCATAAGCGTGCATCTCTTCATTAAGAAAATTCATAAATAAATTACGTAAAGAATCATTTGAACAAATGTTTATTGCTTTTGAGTGAAATAGCAAAGATGATTGACTGATGTCAAATATAATTCGGAAGATAATTTCATCTCTAAAAGTATTAACATCTTTAACTGGACGTGATGGAAATTCTATATGAAAATGCTTCATTAATTCCTCTAGTTTATTAATATTATTCTTAATTAATTTAACTACACCATGCTCAAAAAATAGTTTCAAATCTGTATCATTGATATAATTTATCATAATATTAATAAGTTCTAAGACATCATACCATGCTTGAATTTGCGTCCAAATAATATAAGCCTCACCAGCGTGTATATCGGATTCATACTTTTCCGGAAATATATTCTCTAATATCTTCATAATATCCTACCTCATATTCAATTTATGGTATATGTATTAATAACCATAAAATATGTTAACTATTCTCATGACAAAGAGATTTATATGGCAAGATTTCTGATTAAAACAAAGAGTAAGTTATACAATGGTGTGACAGAAGGTGTGCTGTTTAAAAATGGACAGGCTGTAGTCGAAGATGAATTTATCAAGAACCTATTGGTGGTTAACTACGGTTATACCATTGAGATTATAGAGGATGATAAGAAAAAGGCCAAGTAAGGGGTGGCTAAATAATGATCATAACGATAACAGATGCTGATACTTATTTTATCAGCTTTGTACTACATAATGCTGAATGGGTGGATGCAGACCAAGAATGGAAACAGCGAGCTTTAAATAATGCCACTAATCAGCTATATCGCATTTACACAGCTATGATGCGATAAACAAGCCGCTACCAGACGAGGCCACTGAAAAAGTTTCTTAAAAAAGGTAGAACCCTCAAAATAGTTACCCTAAGTGGAATCAGTTGGAAAGGGACGTCTATCAGTGCTTACTTGAAGAGTTAACAAAACTTGACGTACAGCTTAATTAAGAGAAAACCAAGATAGTAAGCCTAGACAACGAGGAAAGTTTTGGCTTCTTAGGCTTTGACTTTCGAAGGAGCCGAACTCGCAAAGGTAAATGGGGAGTACTATTTACACCAAAAATGAAAGCACGCATCAAAATATTGACCGAACTAAAAGAAACCTTTCGTCGCTTTCAATCGCAACCAGTGAGCAGAGTTATTGAACTTATTAACCCTGTTCTACGTGGCTGGGTGAATTACTATCGAGTTGGGAACTCCGGCCGGTGGTTTATCCCACTGCTCTACTCTGTAAAGGAAAAAGCCTTGTATTTAGCGGTCTGCAAGATTTACTGTATTTTTCTTAAAATGTTGATTAACCATAATTAAATATATGTAGGGAATAAAAAAAATATGAGATAATAATAATTAAACTAATGAGCAAAAATAGATTTTTTTAAATTTATTATTTGTATCACTCCCATCGAAAGAGTGTAATAAGAAATTGTTAGAAATTTTGTAGTGTACTCAGGAGGTCAATAAAATCTTGAGAAACAAGATAATTTTTACAGGTGGTGGATCGACTGGACACGTATCAGTTAATTTAGCACTTATTCCAGATTTTATAGAAGATGGATGGACTGTGGAATATATTGGGTCTAAAAATGGGATTGAAAAACAGTTAATTTCTAATATTAACGAAGTTAAGTATTTCTCAATCTCAACAGGGAAACTGAGAAGGTATTTTGATTGGAATAATATAACGGATATTGTCAAAGTTTTTACTGGTGTTTTTCAATCTTATTTAATAATTAGAAAGAGTAAACCTAACGTTATATTTTCTAAGGGTGGGTTTGTGTCATTTCCGGTAGTTTTGGGTGGGTGGTTAAATAGAGTTCCTGTTGTATTACATGAATCGGATGTAACTCCTGGACTAGCAAATAAATTAGCTTTACCCTTTGTTACTATTATATGTACTACATTTCCGGAAACAGAAAAGTATATTCATTCTGGAAAAAGTCAATATATTGGCTCGATAATTCGTCAGAATTTAAAAAATGGAAATGCAATACAGGGGCTTAAATACTGTGGCTTTGTTTCAGGGAAGCCCGTTTTACTTGTAATGGGAGGCAGTCTAGGTTCCCAAAGTATTAACCTATCTATTAGAAATAACTTAGGTAAGCTTTTAAAGAAATTTCAGATTGTACATATTTGTGGAAAAGGTCAAAAGGATACATCTATAAGAGTTAAGGGATATAAACAATTTGAATATATAGAAAAGGAACTACCTGATGTAATGGCAATAAGTAATATAGTTGTTTCAAGGGCTGGTGCAAATTCTATATTTGAATTTTTATTTCTGCAAAAGCCTATGATTTTGGTACCCCTTCCCCAAAAATCAAGTCGAGGTGATCAAATACTTAATGCAGAGTCGTTTAAAAAAAGAGGTTTTTGTTATGTAATTCAAGATAAGGATTTATGTAAAAGTGATTTTATTAATACGATTTATGATGTATATGAAAATAGGGCCAAGTATACTGAAAATATGAAAAAAGCTTGTGTTACTGATGCACTAAATGAACTTATCAAATTAATTAAGGCTAAGTCAAAATCAAAATAGAAATATTCACTAAAATATATTACCACTTACGTAGTATTTAATAAGCTAATGAATCACAGGTGGATGAACTTGTTTAATGAAACTGTTGTTTTCGCAATTTTGTCTCATCCTGGTGATGCCCAAAATCAAGTTGCATTGGGATCTTCCTGGTAGCATAAAAAAGGGTAAATTATTATTATTAATTGTTTGTACTGGTGAAGAACGAGGATATCCTTTGATGATAGAGATGGGCAAGGTATGTTCTGAAGGTATTGGGGTAGACCTTGGAGTTAGGGTTTTTGCAGCAGTTAGCAGCGGAATAAAATTTAAAAATATAAATAAGACTTCAAAGGTTAAAAAGTTGGAAAGACGATTAAAAAGGGAGCAAAGGAAATTAAGTGGAAAATATCACATGCGAAAGCAGAGAGGAGTACTGCTACAGCACTGAGATGTGCGAATATAGACAAACAACGGTTAAAAGTACAAAAGCTTCATCAGCGACTAACCAATATTCGGACTGACTATGTTAATAAAACAGTGAATGAACTGGTGAAAACCAAGCCGGAATATATTACTGTTGAAAACTTGAATGTTAGTGGAATGATGAAGAATAGGCATTTATCCAAAGCGATTGCACAGCAAAAGTTTTATGAATTTAATATTAAGTTAAAGTCAAAAACACAATGGCATAATATTGAACTTAGAGTTGTGGATAGATTTTATCCTTCTTCTAAAATATGTTCTTGTTGTGGCCATATTAAGTGGGACTTAAAACTTAGTGATAGAATTTATATTTGTGACAATTGTGGATTTGTTGAAGATAGAGATGTTAATGCTTCAATAAATTTAAGAGATGCTAAACAATACAAGATTTCTTAATTAACAAAGTTCTTGTATATGTACCGATGGCTAGTCGGGAATTTAAGATTGTGGAGTGTTACATCAAATGCGAGTAGCTTTGTGGCAAAAGCAGACATTATGAAGCAGTAAAACTCTCTTGATATAGATTTTTGTCTATATTTAAAGTAGCAGAGGGACTTATTTTCAAAACAAAAAAATTGGGAGTATACCAAGCATATTCTGGACCAATTACTCTAAGTGAAAGGTGGTAATCCACAATGAATGACAAATTGATGATATATTTAGACGGGGTATTTGCACCCTATGAGGACTTGCGGTTTTGAAAGGCTACAATGCTGATTTAACTAATGTAACAGTGATTTGGGTACTCAAAATAATTTACTAAAGGAAAAGGAACTAATGTTATTGCCGAAAACTTCTAAAGATAGTGGTCTATTTAGAAACCGCTTTATTCAAGTCATTATCCTTTCAAACGTTTTGTTGCAAATAGGAATCTGGGTTCGGAACTTCGGAATACTATTGTATGTTATGGACAAAACCGGAAACAACCCTTACTATGTATCGTTAATTTCAGTAGCTGAGTTTGGACCTTTATTCTTGTTTTCTTTTATCGGAGGAACTTTTGCCGATCGTTGGCGACCAAAGCTCACGATGGTTTTAAGCGACTTTTTAAGCGCCGTCTCGGTTTTTATTGTTTTACTGACAATTATATTTGGCTCATGGCATGCAGTTTTTTTTGTAACCCTTGTATCATCTATACTTTCACAATTTTCTCAGCCGTCGGCCATGAAGCTTTTTAAGGTTCACCTAACGCCTGAACAATTGCAATCGGGTATGGCCATTTTCCAGACTGTTATGTCCATTTTCGTAATAATTGGGCCGCTTCTAGGTACATTTATTTATCAAAGGTTTGGCATTAACCTTTCTATTGGAATAATGGGACTTGCATTTCTTATGTCGGCAGGTGTATTAACTTTTCTCCCGTCACAAAATGGTGAAACACATGAAAAATCGACAGCTAAATTCTGGCATGATTTGGCTGAGGGGTTCCGCTATGTATGGAGGAGAAAGGTTCTGTTAGTACTCGGAGGGATATTTGTTTGTGCTGGTCTAGGAGTAGGTATTATCCAACCGCTAGGTATATTTATAATCACTGAAAGGCTTGGGCTGCCGAAAGATAATTTACAATGGTTGATGGTGGCATCTGGTTCTGCCATGTTAATTGGAGGGGGAATCATCTTAGGTATCTCCAAGAAAATTGCCCCGCAAAAATTACTTGCTTTTGGATTATTAGTGAATGCAATATCGATTGTTGTTGTTGGGTTATCTACTAATTTAATAATCACTCTTTGCTTTCAATTTCTTAGTGGATTAGTGATGCCTTGTATTCAAATTGGGGTCAGCACATTAATGCTTAATATGTCGGAAGAAGCATATGTAGGACGAGTAAATGGTGTTCTTAACCCGCTTTTCATTGGGGCCATGGTTTTAACTATAAGTATTGCGGGTTTGTTAAAGGCGAAATTCTCTTTAGTAACAAGTTATCAGATTTCTGGATTTCTCTTTTTCCTTGGCATGCTGTTAACAATTCCGTTATTTAAAAAGATTGGCTCTATAAAAGAAACCTAAACCAGGTAAAAGGATTTTTGGGAGAAATTATATATGTGTTGGTCAGATGAGAAAACTATTGATACGAAAAAATTCAACTTGCTCTCCAAGAAACTATCTCATTTATACGCCTGAATGGGAATTAAAAATGTTATCTAATGCGGATCGTTATCTTGCCACTGGTTTATTAAGAGACTTAGTTTTGGGATGCGGAGATTGAACTTGGTATTTGAGCAGCTTAAAAACCTAAGCTTTCTCCAACAAGTATAACTGTAATCCGTTTAGTTGCGGATTTACTGGTAATTACAAGATGACTGCTTCCACCTTCAGAGGCTTTGGAAACTTCATCAAAAGAAGGGTAGTCATGCTTAAATATCATCATGGTAAGGGGTGCAGCAACGGTTTTTGCACGAAGGATAGCTGCCTCTAAATTAGGTTCTACTTTGTTAAGCCCTGCTATAACTAAGACATTTTTGGGCCCAAAGATAAGAGCAGCAACCCTGTTGCCATATCCATCTATATTTACTAACTCGCCTGTGGCAGATATAGCATTAGAACTCATCAAAAAGTAGTCAGCCTTTAATGCCTCATGTGCAACTTTGTCCATTGCTTTAGCGCCTTGAGCGTCTTTCGGATCTAAGAAATTATACCCTTCCTTTTTTAATGCTACCCGCAAACCAATTTCATCCAGAGTTGCAGAACCTCCGCAAGAAACCATACTGTTTTTGGGGATCATCTCAAGTACTTTTTTTAGGGCATCTTCTTTTGTCTCACAATAAAATCCTTCCATATTTCGTTTTTTTAATTTCTCGATTATCTTCTGCGCTAATAAGGCATTATAGCATTCTTTTGCTTTTATAATATTCATGTTATTCCTCCCATAAGCGTGGTTATTATATTTTAACAGTAGGGTATAGAAATTATAAGTCTATAATTCCCATTTCATATTTGGTATAATTAAATTAGGGAGAGAGGTGAGCCTCTGCGGAACTATGCGTTAGTACGAGGTACCAATGGGTAGCCTTGAAAGACGGGGCCCTTGCATGTGGTAAAATTGTATGTTCGACGGCAATAATATATACATGTTTCCCGGAGTCGCCCCGTCGGTATATTAACATAACCGGTGTGGGGTGAATGTCAAAGCCACCGGGTTATTATTGGAGAAGTACAAGCTTAGTTTTAATGTTTTTGGGATTTTTGTGAAAGTAAGCAAATAAAGGAGAATGACTCCAAAATTGAGGACTAAAACCGGTTTGGATAGGACAGAATGTTATGATTAAGCCAGCCGTTAAGATTGGTGATGGTGCTATTATCGCCTCAAATGTGACCGTAACAAAAAATGTTGAGTCTTATGTCATTGTTGGTTGTAATCCTGCGAAGCTTATTAGAAAGCGGTTTAATAATGAAATAAAAGAGTTGCTTGAGTGAGGGCTAAAAGTGAAAGTAATTGAAAGATGAGGTAAGTCATGCGCAAAGAAAACATAATACAACAAATGAAAGAAATATTTAAAGATATTCCTTTTGGAATAGACCATACACTTAAAGTCCTTAAAAACGCTGAAGAGATAATGTATGGCGAAAATATAAGTGGCAAAGAAAGAGAATTAATATCAATAGTTGCGATACTTCACGATATTGGTGCAGTAGAGGCACAGCGAAAATATGATTCAATAGAAGGAGTTTATCAAGAGAAGGAAGGCCCGTCAGTAGCAAGAGAAATATTAGTCAGTGAAAATCTAGACCCGAATGACATAGAAAGAATATGTTATATAATTGGTAATCACCATACGCCTTCTAAAATTGACGGTATTGACTTTCAAATACAATGGGAAGCGGATTTGTTGGAAAATTTAACGGTCATGGATAAACAAAAGGAACAAGAAAAAATAAAAAATTGCATAGACAGTAACTTCAAAACAATAACTGGAAAAAAGATTGCTTACAGTCGTTTTATAGAAGATTAGAATGCATCTAGCTACCGTAAAATCCTTCCTTGACAAATATCACTTCTTGAGTGATGAAAACTCATCGAAAATCATACACTTCTTAAATGCATTTAAAACGAGAAGGAGGCAAAATATGTAAATGAAAACCGAAAAAGAAAAAATGTTAAACGGAGAACTGTATTATGCCTCAGACTCACAATTAATCAAAGAACGTGAGAAATCCAGAAGACTGACTCGATTATTTAATCATACATTAGAGACAGAATATGAGAGACGTGTAGAACTTCTAAAAGAGCTTTTGGGTTCAACGGGTGCTAACCTCTATATAGAACCTAATTTTCGTTGTGATTATGGTTACAATATTCATGTCGGCAACAATTTTTATGCCAATTTTGACTGTATTATTTTAGACGTATGTGAAGTTCGTATCGGTGATAATTGTTTTATAGCGCCAGGTGTACATATCTATACAGCTACTCACCCATTAAATCCTGTTGAGAGAGCATCTGGGGCAGAGTATGGAAAACCTGTGACAATTGGTAATAATGTTTGGATTGGAGGAAAGGCAATAATAAACCCTGGTGTTACAATCGGTGATAACGTGGTAATAGCCTCCGGAGCAGTGGTGACTAAAAATGTTCCTAGTAATGTAGTAGTTGGAGGAAATCCTGCTCAAGTTATAGTTTAGGAAGCGATGAAGATGGTTATTGACAGGGATACTTGGAGAAAACTCTATCATTTCTGAAACAATGATGATTCCAAAGCCCATATGTGAGTATTGTGGGAAGGGATTTAAATCAAAGGGAAATAATGAAAGAAAGTACTGTGAGCATAACTGTTATACCAGGGATCAATTTTGGTGGAAAGAAGATGTTGCAGAGGTTTCCAAGAAGATAATAGAATTTAAAAAGGTGAATCGTTTAGCCAAATAGCTTAAGGATTTACTCCTGCAGACACTGAGGAATGAACTTCTTTGCTTAAACACAATTATTTTAATAATTCAGGAGTGTATTTATTTATGATTAATGAAAAAATGAAAAAAATAGCACCATCTATTGATGAATGGCTCAAAGAAGCAAAATCGGATCCAATGGCTTTGCAGGAAGGGATGTTTTTAGTCCATAATGGCGTCGTGCGTCAGACGCCCAAAGCCAAGGTTCGCCAAGGGCTGGACGATGGTTCTTTTGTGAAAGGGATGGAATTTGCTTATGATGCAGTGAAAGTGGATGCGGCGATTGCGGAGACTTATAAAATGGAGGGCATATTTTATGTTAAAGTTTGGCTTAATGAAGGCCTGCTTGAGGTCGGTGATGACATAATGTATGTGCTTATAGGCGGCGATATTAGACCGCATGTTGTAGGTGCCCTGCAATTCCTGGTTGAAAAAATCAAAACCGAATGTGTTACGGAAATAGAGCAAAAATTATAATTGACATTAGCTTCTCCAGAACCCTTTACTGGTTTTATTGCACCAACCATTTGCCGTGTACATCAAACTGGGGCAAGGTTAATTGTTATCCTTTCTAGAGTGTATAGAGACTGAATGTGAAATTGAATAGATTACTGATATGCCGGTTGGGGTGGAGAATCACCTTGACCGGTATTTTTGTTTTGCACAAGAGTATAATATAGATAAAAATATAATTATAATCAATAATATTTTATTGTAAAACGATAAAATATGTGTTAATATCAAATTAACGATAAAAGTGAGGTGCTTTTTATGAAACCAGAAACACTCTTTTTAAAGGTGGTTGTTTATCTTATTGGAATTGCGATTCTTGGTTTGTGTGTATTTGGGTTGCCTTCACTTGCAAATTATTTGCATTATCCTGTTTTAATCGGCATGTATGCAGCGGCGATCCCATTTTTCTTTGCTCTGTATCAGACTTTAAAACTTTTAAGCTATATTGACAAGAACAAAGCCTTTTCGGAATTATCTGTAAAGGCTTTAAAGAATATAAAATACTGTGCAATCATAATCAGTATTTTATATGCAGGACTCATACCACTCTTATTTCCCATAGCACAGGCAGACGACGCCCCAGGTATCACAGCACTAGGATTGACCATTACTTTTGCTGCAATTGTGATTGCAGTCTTTGCTGCTGTTCTTCAAAAGCTATTAAAAAATGCCATAGATATAAAATCAGAAAATGATTTAACGGTCTGAGGTGAATTAGATGGCAATTATAATCAATATTGATGTGATGTTGGCTAAAAGAAAAATGAGCGTAACAGAACTTTCAGAGAGGGTTGGAATAACAATGGCTAACCTTTCTATATTGAAAAATGGAAAGGCAAAAGCGATTCGATTATCAACTCTAGAGGCGATTTGTAAGGCTTTAGAATGCCAGCCCGGAGATATTTTGGAATATAAAGGATAATCCAAATAACACCATGTTCTTATTAATACCTATATTTTTGCTGTAATTGAATTAAATCCTCACGATTTATATGCAAAACAATTAGTTAGGAATATATCGGTTGAAATTTTCAAAAAGGACTGAGAAGAATTAACCTGATAAAATTAGCGGTTATTTTTCTTAACCCCAGCATTCATTAATGTGATAAGAGGTATATATGAAAATAAAATTGATCTCCCCCAAAATGACATTAAGGCCGATGGACTCTGAGTTTAAAAGGGTTATGTCACCTTCCATTGCCTTATTAATCTTAGCTGCGTTAACTCCTAATGAACATGAATTGTATATAGAAGATGAAAACGTCGGAAAGTTGAATTTAGAGGACAAGCCTGATTTGGTTGGAATTAGCGTAAACGTGGACACATCACAACGAGCCTACGAAATCTCAAAACATTACCGCAAGCAGGGAATTAAGGTTATTTTAGGCGGGATTCACGCTAGTGCCAATTCGGATGAGGCCCTAGCTTACGCTGACTCAGTTTGCATTGGAGAAGCGGAGGAGTTATGGGAACAAGTTATAGCAGATGTCCAAACAGGCAATTTAAAAAAGAAATATTATAATGATAAGCCCACTAATCTAGCCAATACTCCTATTCCCAAATGGAGTTTAATCGACAAATCTAAGTATTTGTACACTAACGTTGTGGTAACTAGCAGGGGATGTCCCTTTCGATGTGAGTTTTGTTATAACAGTTGTGAATACGTGCATAACAAGTTTAGAAATCGCCCCATTGAACACGTTATTGAAGAAGTCAAAGCTTTAGGTACTAAGCAGGTCATGTTTATTGACGACAATTTTATTGGAAATATTATCTGGACAAAGGAATTCCTAAGGCAAATTAAGCCACTTTATCTGAAATGGCATGCAGCAGTTTCAGCTAACTTAGTTCAGCACCTCGATCTTTTAGATGAAATGAAGGAGTCAGGATGTGAAAGTCTATTTATTGGCTTTGAGACGATTAATAAAGCTTCCATTGAAAGTGTAAGTAAATACCAAAACAATATTGAGAGTTATGAAAAGCTAATCCAGGAGATACATTCTAGAGGCATAATGGTCAATGCCAGCTTGGTATTTGGTTTTGATGATGATGAAGATACCGTATTTGAGGAGACGTTGAATTGGCTTGTTAAAAATAAAATAGAGACAATGACAGCCCATATTTTAACTCCGTACCCGGGAACAAAGATCTATCAAAGATTGAAATCCCAAAGCCGCATTATTGATCATGAACCAACCCATTATAACACTTCTTATGTAGTTTTCTCACCCAATAAAATGACCCAGCAACAACTTTATGAAGGTTATCTGAAAATATATGAGGACTTCTATTCAATTAAAAATATCATAAAAAGACTTCCCAATGATCGGAACCAAAGGATTCCTTATTTATTATTTAATTTTGTCTATCGTAAATTCGGAAAGATAACATCAAAAATTGCGAGCTTTGGCTTGATGAATAATTTAGGCAAATCAGCGCGAAAATTGTCCTATGGTATTGATTAATTTGATTTTAGAAATCAGCCCCAGCACCACATTTAACAGTGATAAGAAAGCATTAAAATTCCCGGACCTTGAAACAATTGTCAATGGCTTTCTGCATTGTGAGAAACGCAAAATAGATACTTAAGCACATGCGTATCCACTATATACGTGGAATAATGACGACGCAAATCCGGATTGCAGGAGATACATCCTGCAATCCCATTATTAACCACAGATCAAAGATGATAATCACCTGCCGCTTCCGGCTGATACAAAATCTTTTTTATGTGTATTTTTGAAGTTCCGGACGGGACTTCCCATTCAATGGTGTTTCCTTCCTTATATCCGAGAATAGCAGTGCCTATAGGAGAGAAAATTGATAACTTCATCGCACCCAAGTCTGCATCTTCTGGATATACCAATGAAACCTCTATGTCTTCATCATTAAGTTGCAGCAGCGCCTTTGAGTTCATGGTAATAACGTCTCGGGGAACCTGCTGTGAATCAACTATTATTGCTCTATAAAGCTCGTTCTCGAGTTTTTTAACAGATTTATCAGATGCTTGATTACCCTCAGGCATTTTATCCAGTATTTTTTTTATTCTTTCTCTATCAATATTTGTAATATAAATATCGGTAGACATGGCATGTACTCCTTTCAACAGATTCAAATAATGCTCTATACTTCTTCATCTTTTAACCATTTGATAAGGGTTATTGTATTTTCTCTTGATATTTCGGAATATAAAAAATAAAAGGCTCTTTCATTTTTTACTACGTCCTGTCGTAAGAAATAAAAGCCCTTCATAGAGTAAAACATTATGACGGTTCTTTTAATTATATTATATTACTATTTTTAAGTGTATCTTATTGGCCAATATAAGTCAAGCTATAAAAAACATTCCGTAAACCCACGTGCTCATTCCGTGGATGAAAGGAGCGGCCGCCCGGTAGGGCGACAAGTATATATACAAACACTTCCCCTACTGTATAATTGAATCATGGAAAGAAAAACAAACCATTTACTGTTCAGTAATTAATTCTTTTAATTTAATTTTTTCGTATCACTCCCGCTTTTTCTGGTTTTTTAAATTCTTTATTATTTCATAATTACTTTTAAGTCTTTCATCATTCGGACTCATTTCCAGCGCAATTTGTGCATATTCCAACGATGCACCAGTCAAACCCAAATAATAGCAAGCCAGGGCTCCCAGGTCATATATAGTATAGTCCCAGCACCAAGCATCATTTATATAGGTTGATCGCTCCTTAATTTTCAAGGCCTCCATTACCATATGGTAAATTCCGGCCCAATCCTTATCTTCATACATAAGCTTAGCCATTTCAACATAAGGCTCTCTTAAATAAGGAGTTTCAGCTATTGCTTTATAAAGCCAGCTTTTTGCTTCTATGTAATTGACTTGTGCTTTGAATGCGCGTGCAATAAATCTCATAGAAGCACTTCTTTCCTCTTTCCAACATGAATTCGGAAGTGAAAGGTGTTTTTTTAGGTTTTCAATACATTCATTCCACATGCCGGCAAACATATACTCCCTACCCAGATAATGATAATTTCTGGGATCTTCCGGCCTCTCTGCCACAGCCAACTCAAGCAAGGTAAGATAGGAGCTTCTGTCCTTGCTGCTATCGGGATAATGGAGAAGCCGTACATAAGGGCACCAGACAAATTTTTCAACCCCATCGCCAATAAAGCTAAGGCATTCGTGGACTGGATTAACCCATTTATATCCTTGCCTGGAATGTATCCTGTCGTAATGAAATGTTACACCGGGTGTACCATCAGGGCAGAAGCTCCATGCATAGTAATAATTCGCCCTTGTGGCTCCTTCAATCCATGATTTTTCAAGGTTTTCGCGCCAGCCAGCCTCAAAGACTTCATCAAGATCCGTACTGACACATATATCCACATCTCCGGGGATTTGCTCAAGGCATGAATTTCTTGCTTTATCAAATCTCCATGGTTTAATAACATTAATGTAAACAGTAACGCCTCTTTGCCTGAGCTTTTCCACAGTGTTATCTGTAGAGCCGGTATCGGTTACAATGATTATGTCGGCTTCACACATTGAATCTACCCATCTATCTACAAACTTCTCCTCATTTTTACATATTGCATACACACATACTTTTAACTTATTCACTGGTCATCCCACTTCCAAATTGAATAATTAATAAACAATCCTTATTTCGTTATTCTTTCTTTAATAATTTTAAGATTATGCTCAAGCCTTTCGTCATGGGGATTCATACCTGAAGCAATTCTTGCAAGTTCATAGGCTTTTTCAAACATCCCGATCCAATAGCATGCAATTGAGCCCAGATCGTATATAGTATTATCCCAACTCGATTCTTCAACAAGGTAGGAAAAGGGTTCATCCTTTATTTTTAGTGTCTCTTCAAGCATAAGATATACAAGCAGCCAATCCTTCAATTCATAGCCCAAACGTGCCATATCAACATAGGGTTCCCTAACTGTCGGACACTCTGCAATGGCTTTGTAAAGCCATTTTTTTGTTTCAGCCAAATCTCTTTTTGTGTTATATGACCTTGTTATATATCTCATTGAAGCGCAGCGTTCCCGATAGAATTATCCCTCTATACCTTATTCATATTATGCTTATCTTCTTGTTTATGATTAGCTGTAAAATTTAGGATCCGGATCCGGCAGCAATGCCGGATCCGGATTTTTGGTGTTTTGTTTTCACATAAAGTTCTTTACTTAGATCAGGTAATTGCTGCACCTGCACTTGCCTATTCTGTCACAGTATTAATAAGATCCAGACCGGTAGCTGTTGCTGAAAATACCAATAATAAACGGGTTTCCTGTGTTATCGGTATTGACAATTCGGTTGTAATACTATGGCTGGTGCTACCTAGTGAAATTGTACCCGTAAGGGCCGGAGCCAATGTTACAACAGCACCCGGAACTGGGCTGAAAGTATTATTAGGTGTTGTAGAACTATACAATTGTGCCGTGATGGTTATAGTTGTTCCAGTAAGACTCAGCAATATAGTATTACTAAAGTATGCTGTAATTGATGTTATGGTTCCAGACCGAGGAGCCGAAAAGGCAAAATTAATTAACGGACCTGTAACTCCACCCGTAAGATCTATTGTTTCACCAGAAATAGTGATGCCGGTAGCAGAACTTACAAATCCCACGATACTTGCAGTACCAACCAGCCCAAGTGCAATGGTAGTCATTACAATGGGACCTCCGGATGCAAATGGAATTATAGCACCAGTACCTGCTGTACCTGTGGGGGTGTTTATAATAGGAAATTGCAAAATAGGCTCATTTAATTACTTAATTGAACAATAGTTAAAGAGCGATTCATATAACCCAAAGCAGGAAAATCTGTAATAATACTTACTCCTACTTCATCTCCTGCTGTTAAGGATGATTGAACGGCAAACGTTGAACTACTTCTATTAGATATCTTGAAAAAAGTGGTAGTATCGCCAAAAATAGGTGCACCATTGACAGTGATAATAGCATTTAAATATGGTTGATCTGGATCTGGATTAACAGTGGCTTCAGCATTAATAGATATCGTTATTTGATAAATTCCGTTTTCTCCTACTACTAATTCATTACCCGATAGACTAACCGTGATGGTATCTGATAAAGGTCCAACAATATTAAATGGTACGGGTGTGAATGTTGCACCAGGTGTCTCTACACTGTTTCCTCTTAAAGATCCAAAAGCCAAAACGACTTCCCCAGTTGCGCCAGTCGGACCTGTGGGACCGGTTGCACCGTCTGCACCTGCAGTACCAGTCGGACCTGTGGGGCCAGTTGCGCCGTCTGCACCCGCAGTGCCAGTCGGACCTGTGGGACCGGTTGCACCATCTGCACCTGCAGTGCCAGTCGGACCTGTGGGGCCGGTTGCACCGTCTACACCTGTTGTACCAGTTGGGCCAGTGGGACCGGTTGTACCATCTGCACCAGCAGTGCCAGTTGGACCTGTGGGGCCGGTTGCGCCGTCTGCTCCTGCAGTACCGGTCGGGCCTGTGGGGCCGGTTGCGCCATCTGCACCAGCAGTGCCGGTCGGGCCAGTGGGGCCGGTTGCGCCGTCTGCACCAGCAGTGCCGGTCGGACCCGTGGGGCCGGTTGCGCCGTCTACACCAGCAGTACCAGTCGGACCTGTGGGGCCGGTTGCACCGTCTGCACCAGCAGTGCCAGTCGGGCCAGTGGGGCCGGTTGCGCCATCTGCACCAGCAGTGCCGGTCGGACCTGTGGGGCCGGTTGTACCGTCTGCACCTGCAGTACCTGTCGGGCCTGTGGGGCCGGTTGCACCGTCTACACCTGCTGTACCAGTTGGGCCAGTGGGACCGGTTGCGCCGTCTGCACCTGCAGTGCCAGTCGGACCTGTGGGGCCGGTTGCGCCGTCTGCACCAGCAGTACCAGTAGGACCTGTGGGGCCGGTTGCGCCGTCTGCACCAGCAGTGCCGGTCGGACCAGTGGGGCCGGTTGCGCCGTCTACACCTGCAGTGCCGGTCGGACCTGTGGGGCCGGTTGCGCCATCTGCACCAGCAGTGCCAGTAGGACCTGTGGGGCCGGTTGCGCCATCTGCACCAGCAGTGCCAGTAGGACCTGTGGGGCCGGTTGCACCGTCTGCACCAGCAGTACCAGTAGGACCTGTGGGGCCGGTTGCACCATCTGCACCTGCAGTACCAGTTGGGCCAGTGGGACCGGTTGCACCGGTTGCACCGTCTGCACCAGCAGTACCAGTAGGACCTGTGGGACCGGTTGCACCGTCTGCACCAGCAGTACCAGTAGGACCTGTGGGGCCGGTTGCGCCGTCTGCACCAGCAGTGCCAGTCGGGCCTGTGGGGCCGGTTGCACCGTCTGCACCAGCAGTACCAGTAGGACCTGTGGGACCGGTTGCACCGTCTGCACCAGCAGTGCCAGTTGGACCTGTGGGACCGGTTGCACCGTCTGCTCCTGCAGTACCAGTCGGACCTGTGGGGCCGGTTGCACCGTCTGTTCCTGCTGTACCAGTTGGACCTGTGGGGCCGGTTGCGCCGTCTGCACCAGCAGTACCAGTAGGACCTGTGGGGCCGGTTGCACCGTTTGTTCCAGCAGTACCAGTAGGACCTGTGGGGCCGGTTGCGCCGTCTGCACCAGAAGTGCCAGTCGGACCCGTGGGGCCGGTTGCACCGTCTACTCCTGCAGTACCTGTAGGACCTGTGGGACCAGTTGCGCCATTTGTACCAGCAGTGCCGGTGGGACCTGTGGGACCGGTTGTGCCGTCTGCACCAGCAGTACCAGTAGGACCTGTGGGACCAGTTGCGCCATTTGTACCAGCAGTGCCGGTGGGACCTGTGGGACCGGTTGCGCCATCTGTACCAGCAGTGCCAGTGGGACCTGTGGGACCGGTTGCACCATCTGCACCAGCAGTGCCAGTCGGACCCGTGGGGCCTGTTGCACCGTCTACTCCTGCAGTACCGGTAGGACCTGTGGGACCGGTTGCGCCATCTGTACCAGCAGTGCCAGTCGGACCTGTGGGACCGGTTGCGCCGTCTGCACCAGCAGTGCCAGTCGGGCCTGTGGGGCCGGTTGCACCGTCTGTTCCTGCGGTACCTGTAGGACCTGTGGGGCCGGTTGCACCGTCTACTCCCGCAGTGCCCGTGGGACCTGTAGGGCCGGTTGCGCCATCTGCACCCGCAGTACCAGTAGGACCTGTGGGGCCGGTTGCACCGTCTGCTCCTGCAGTGCCGGTCGGACCAGTTGGGCCGGTTGCACCATCTGCACCCGCAGTACCGGTCGGACCAGTTGGGCCGGTTGCGCCGTCTGCACCCGCAGTACCTGTCGGGCCTGTGGGGCCTGTTGCACCGTCTACTCCTGCAGTACCGGTGGGACCTGTGGGACCGGTTGCGCCATCTGCACCCGCAGTACCAGTAGGACCTGTGGGGCCGGTTGCACCGTCTGCTCCTGCAGTGCCGGTCGGACCAGTTGGGCCGGTTGCGCCGTCTGCACCCGCAGTACCTGTCGGGCCTGTGGGACCAGTTGCGCCGTCTGCAGCAGCAGTGCCAGTCGGGCCTGTGGGGCCGGTTGCACCGTCTGTTCCTGTGGTACCAGTAGGACCTGTGGGACCGGTTGCACCGTCTACTCCCGCAGTGCCCGTGGGACCTGTAGGGCCGGTTGCACCATCTGAACCAGAAGTGCCGGTAGGACCCGTGGGGCCTGTTGCACCGTCTACTCCTGCAGTACCGGTAGGACCTGTGGGACCGGTTGCACCATCTGCACCCGCAGTACCGGTCGGACCAGTTGGGCCGGTTGCGCCGTCTGCACCCGCAGTACCTGTCGGGCCTGTGGGGCCGGTTGCGCCATCTGCACCTGCAGTGCCAGTGGGACCTGTGGGGCCGGTTGCGCCATCTGCACCTGCAGTACCAGTCGGGCCTGTGGGGCCGGTTGCACCGTCTGCTCCTGCAGTGCCAGTCGGACCCGTGGGACCGGTTGCGCCGTCTGCTCCTGCAGTACCGGTCGGGCCCGTGGGACCGGTTGCGCCGTCTGCTCCTGCAGTACCGGTCGGGCCAGTGGGACCGGTTGCACCGTCTGCTCCTGCAGTACCGGTAGGACCAGTGGGGCCGGTTGCTCCGTCTGCACCCGCAGTACCTGTCGGGCCTGTGGGGCCGGTTGCACCATCTGAACCAGAAGTGCCGGTAGGACCCGTGGGGCCGGTTGCACCGTCTACTCCTGCAGTACCGGTAGGACCTGTGGGACCAGTTGTGCCATCTGCACCAGAAGTGCCGGTGGGACCTGTGGGACCGGTTGCACCATCTGCACCAGAAGTGCCAGTAGGACCTGTGGGGCCTGTTGCACCGTCTACTCCTGCAGTACCGGTGGGACCTGTGGGACCGGTTGCGCCATCTGTACCAGTGGGACCGGTTGCGCCATTTGCACCCGCAGTACCTGTCGGGCCTGTGGGGCCGGTTGCACCGTCTGTTCCTGCAGTACCGGTGGGACCTGTGGGGCCGGTTGCACCGTCTGTTCCTGCGGTACCTGTAGGACCTGTGGGACCGGTTGCACCAGTGCCCGTGGGACCTGTAGGGCCGATTGCGCCATCTGCACCCGCAGTACCCGTAGGACCTGTGGGGCCGGTTGCGCCATTTGCACCCGCAGTACCTGTCGGGCCTGTGGGGCCGGTTGCGCCATTTGCACCCGCAATGCCAGTCGGGCCTGTGGGGCCGGTTGTACCGTCTGCACCCGCAGTACCGGTCGGACCAGTGGGGCCGGTTGCGCCGCTTGTACCTGCTATACCAGTTGGACCTGTGGGACCGGTTGCACCTGTTGTGCCTGCAGTGCCTGTAGGACCCGTGGGGCCAGTTGCTCCTGTTGCACTGCCAGTTGGACCTGTGGGGCCGGTTGCGCCAGTGCCTGTAGGACCAGTTGCGCCTGTGGGACCGGTTGCTCCTGTTTTACCTGTTTTGCCAGTCGGGCCTGTGGGACCGGTTTTACCGGTTTTACCTGTTTTACCATGCGGACCAGTCGGACCTGTGGGGCCAACAATATTAAATCGGTATATTATAATTAGTTGTGGTCTACTCATTGCCTCGTCATTAGAACTTGAAAAGGCTACAAGACCTTTATTACCCTCTTTTCCTGTTAGTGCAATACCATAATTGGGAAATTGCAGATCTATCCAGCCTCGTACCAATTCACTTATGTTTACTTCGACTAATCGGCCTATTTGATGGCAGTCAACATTAAATACAATTGATGTTGGTATATATGAGGGAGAAGTGTCCCATGTAACTGTATCCGTATCAAAACTAGATAATATCCTGTTTACCTTTATTTCAACATTATCTGCTAGATCAGTATCATCAACATTAAGCCTTAAATAAGCACGAATAAACTCACTCCCTGCAGGAATCTGGGGAATGTCAAATTTTATCAAACTAGTATATATTTTTTTGCAGCCCCCGAAACCTGCAATAAGACATTTTTTTTTGGAAAAGTTACTATTTGGAGATGATTTTTTAATATAAGTGTCTCCAGTTGGCATTATCAATATAGAGGACATAGAAATCAAACCTTTCCTCGGTAATAGTCTATAATATTAAGATGTCTTATATTTTGTTACCAAAAAACACCATTTAAGGGAAGTATTCTTGTCCAGAAGCAGAAAGGAACAGCAATACGAGATAAAACAAAAAATGCTCTTTGTAACTATCACAGTTACAAAGAGCAGGTGTTTAACTCAAGTTTGACATCCTAGTGCGACAAGGCTTAAGTATACAACCAATCGGTTACAATGATTATGTCGGCTTCACGCATTAAATCTATCCATCTATCTATAAACTTCTACTCATTTTTACATGTTGCATACACGCATACCTTTAACTTATTCACTGGTCATCCCACTTCCAAATTGAATAATTAATAAACAATTTTTATTTCGTTATTCTTTCTTTAATAATTTTAAGATTATGCTCAAGCCTTTCGTCATGGGGATTCATACCTGAAGCAATTCTTGCAAGCTCATAGGCTTTTTCAAACATCCCGATCCAATAGCATGCAATTGAGCCCAGATCGTATATAGTATTATCCCAACTAGATTCTTCAATAAGGTATGAAAAGGGTTTATCTTTTATTTTTAGTGTCTCTTCAAGCATAAGATATACAAGCGGCCAATCCTTCAATTCATAGCCCAAACGTGCCATATCAACATAGGGTTCCCTAACTGTCGGACACTCTGCAATGGCTTTGTAAAGCCATTTTTTTGCTTCAGCCAAATCTCCTTTTGTGTTATATGACCTTGCTATATATCTCATTGAAGCGCAGCGTTCCTGATCCCATACGGCACTGGATAATGAAAGGTGTTCCTTCAATGTTTTTATACACTTGTCATATTGCCCATAGAACATATATTCTCTGCCAAGCCAGAATACTGTGCTGCTATCATTGGGATTTTCGTTTCTGGAAAGTTCAAGCAAAGACAGATACTGGCTCCTGGATTTAGCCGGATCAGGGAAATGATTTAGATGAATTGCGGGAGCATATGCATATATTTCCGGCTTTTCATCATAATATTGCAATATCTCATGAATTGGGTGCACCCACCGATATCCTCGTCTGCCATGTATTTTTTCATACCAGTAAGTAGCGCCGCGCGAGCCGTCTTCGTTAAACTTCCAAGTGTACATGTATCTAAGCCTTGTAGTTTCCGGTGTCCACACATTTTCCAGCCTTTCTCTCCATCCGGCTTCCAAAACTTCATCCAGATCCGTACAGACACAGATATCCATATCGAAAGGTACAAAGGCCAGTGATATATTTCTTGCGACATCAAATCTCCATGGATCAAGATTTATACTATTAACTACTGCACCCCGGGATTTCAGCTTTTTTACCGTACCGTCGGATGAACCGGTGTCGCAAACAGCGATCATATCTGCTTCATTCATGGAGTCAATCCACCTGTCAACAAACTGTTCTTCGTTTTTACAAATTGAATAGACGCATACCTTATATTTATTCATATAGCCAATCCGTCCTTTTGGGCGAGCTCAAATATCCTGGATAAGAATCCATCAAAATTTTTGCCCCAGCAATTCGGAATATAATGGTAATCTGTTATTTCATTAGATTGTTTTTGTGCCTCTTTCAAAGTGAAATAAGACTCTACGTTTCTTCCTAACTGATGTAGGTAATTCGCTTTTTCAAAATAGGGTTCCCGTCTGCCCGGCATGCATAAAATATAATTGTTTAGGTTTAATATAGCCAGTTCCTGTTTGTTTTGATTTTTATACAGGTTATATTTCATTTTATATAAATAGCCTTTGTCGGAATTCTTTAACTTAAATGCTTTATCAATAGCCTCCATGGCATCCTCAAATCTGCCTGCCATCATATACTCATTCGCCAAAAAACTCCATGTCTTCCAAACATCAGGTCTTTCCCTGACCGATTGTTCAAGCAATGGGAAATAAAATGCTCTTGATTTTTTATTTTCGGGTTGATGATATACCCAGAAATCATCCATCCAGCAAATTTTTTCTTCAGACTTATACTCTAGTATTTCATGCACCGGCAGCTTCCAACAATAACCACATCTTACATGTATTCTATCATGCCAATGCGCAGAGAAACTATTATTAGCCCAAATTGTTTTAAATTTATGATAACATCGAGTATATTTAAAATCCCATCTTAAATCTAAAACCTCTCTCCAGTTTTCCATTAAGTATTCGTCAATATCAAGGGATATACAAATATCCATATTTTTACTTACCAGAGACAACGCAGTATTGCGTGCATCATCAAATCTCCATGGTGAAACAAATATTTTAAAGGTTTTAAGATTAATATCAGGATTTTTTTCTTTGAGAGAATTAATTATAGTATTAGTATTATCGTCTGAACCTGTGTCACAAAGGACAATTTCATCAGCATCTTTTACTGAATTTAAAAACCTTTCTATAAAGTTTTCTTCATTTTTGTAAATTCCATAAACTGCATATGCGGTTTTATTTGCATTCAGTATATCCCATTTTGTGTGTAGTTTTGGATTATAGCCTATATATACTCCAATCTCATTTTCAATATAAAAAAGTGCTATACAGTCAAAGGAGGAAAGGACTTCATCGTGGCTCCAGTCATCTTTTACATGTTTTTCGTAAGGATTTCCCATGTATTCATCCTGAGGATAATAATTAATCGGTATGCTTATAAGTACATACTCACTAAACTCCAATAACTTATAGTAAACTTTTATTGCTTCTTCTTTAGTCATATGTTCGAGAATATCACCCATAAGGGTTATTCCATATGTCTTTTGAGGAATAAAATCTCTAATATCCTCTTTAATAATATTATGATATTTGCTGGAAAGAGAGTATTTTTCAATGTAAGGTTCCCATATCTCAAGTCCGATGAATTCAGTAGTTGGTAATTGGGGCCGTAACATGGTACAGTAAATACCTGCGCCCGCACCAACATCTAATATGGAGTTATTGCTGCATCTCGCAATCAGACGCTTAATTATTCTTTCTGACCACACTTTTCCTGAAGAAGAGCTATACGGCATAGAATTATCCCTCTATATCTTATTCATATTATATTTACCTTCTTGTTTATGGTTAGCTATGAAATTTCGGATCCGAACCCGGCAGCAATGCCGGATTCGGATCCTTGGTGTTTTATTTTCACATAAAGTTTTTTACTTAGATCAGGTAATTGCTGCACCTGCACTTGCATATCCTGTCACAGTATTAATAAGATCCAGACCGGTAGCTGTTGCTGAAAATACCAATAATAAACGGGTTTCCTGTGTTACCGGTATTGACAATCCGGTTGTAACACCATGGCTGATGTCACCGAGTGAAATTGTACCTGTAAGGGACGGAGCCAGTGTTACAACGGCACCCGGAACTGGGCTGAAAGTATTATCAGGTGTTGTAGAACTATACAATTGTGCCGTGATGGTTATAGTTGTTCCAAGAAGACTCAGCGATATAGTAGTACTAAAGTATGCTGCAATTGATGTTATGGTTCCAGACCGAGGAGCCGAAAACGCGAAATTAATTAGCGGACCTGCAACTCCACCTGTAAGATCTATTGTTCCACCAGAAATAGTGATACCGGTAGCAGAACTTCCAAATCCTACGATACTTGTAGTGCCAACCAGACCAAGTGCAATGGTAGTCATTTCAATGGGACCTCCAGATGCAAATGGAATTATAGCACCAGTACCTGCAATACCAGTCGGACCCGTGGGGCCGGTTGCACCGTCTGCACCCGCAGTGCCTGTAGGACCTGTGGGGCCGGTTGCGCCATCTGCTCCTGCAGTACCAGTTGGGCCTGTGGGGCCGGTTGCGCCATCTGCTCCTGCAGTACCAGTTGGGCCTGTGGGGCCGGTTGCGCCATCTGCTCCTGCAGTACCTGTCGGGCCTGTGGGACCGGTTGCACCATCTGCACCAGCAGTGCCGGTCGGGCCTGTGGGGCCGGTTGCGCCGTCTGCACCAGCAGTGCCGGTCGGGCCTGTGGGACCGGTTGCGCCATCTGCACCAGCAGCGCCAGTGGGACCTGTGGGGCCGGTTGCACCGTCTGCTCCTGCAGTACCAGTGGGACCTGTGGGACCGGTTGCACCGTCTGCACCAGCAGTGCCAGTCGGACCTGTGGGGCCGGTTGCGCCGTCTGTTCCTGCAGTACCAGTCGGACCCGTGGGACCGGTTGCGCCGTCTGCACCGGCAGTACCGGTAGGACCCGTGGGGCCAGTTGCACCGTCTACTCCCGCAGTGCCAGTAGGACCTGTGGGGCCGGTTGCGCCGTCTGCACCAGCAGCGCCGGTCGGGCCTGTGGGACCGGTTGCACCGTCTGCACCAGCAGTGCCGGTTGGGCCTGTGGGGCCGGTTGCGCCGTCTGTACCAGCAGTGCCAGTGGGACCCGTGGGGCCGGTTGCACCGTCTGTTCCTGCTGTACCAGTGGGACCTGTGGGACCGGTTGCACCGTCTGCACCCGCAGTGCCAGTGGGACCCGTGGGACCGGTTGCGCCATCTGCACCAGCAGCGCCAGTGGGACCTGTGGGGCCGGTTGCGCCATCTGCACCAGCAGCGCCAGTGGGACCTGTGGGGCCGGTTGCACCATCTGCACCAGCAGTGCCAGTGGGACCCGTGGGGCCGGTTGCACCGTCTGTACCTGCAGTACCAGTCGGACCTGTGGGACCGGTTGCACCGTCTGTACCTGCAGTACCGGTAGGACCCGTGGGGCCAGTTGCACCGTCTACTCCCGCAGTGCCGGTTGGGCCTGTGGGGCCGGTTGCGCCGTCTGTACCAGCAGTGCCAGTGGGACCCGTGGGGCCGGTTGCACCGTCTGTTCCTGCTGTACCAGTCGGACCTGTGGGACCGGTTGCGCCATCTGCACCAGCAGCGCCAGTGGGACCTGTGGGGCCGGTTGCGCCATCTGCACCAGCAGCGCCAGTGGGACCTGTGGGGCCGGTTGCACCATCTGCACCAGCAGTGCCAGTGGGACCCGTGGGGCCGGTTGCACCGTCTGTACCTGCAGTACCAGTCGGACCTGTGGGACCGGTTGCACCGTCTGTACCTGCAGTACCGGTAGGACCCGTGGGGCCAGTTGCACCGTCTACTCCCGCAGTGCCGGTTGGGCCTGTGGGGCCGGTTGCGCCGTCTGTACCAGCAGTGCCAGTGGGACCCGTGGGGCCGGTTGCACCGTCTGTTCCTGCTGTACCAGTCGGACCTGTGGGACCGGTTGCACCGTCTGCACCAGCAGTGCCAGTGGGACCCGTGGGACCGGTTGCGCCATCTGCT
Organism: Desulfofarcimen acetoxidans DSM 771; assembly: GCF_000024205.1. Lineage (NCBI taxonomy): Bacteria > Bacillati > Bacillota > Clostridia > Eubacteriales > Peptococcaceae > Desulfofarcimen > Desulfofarcimen acetoxidans. Next base: position 3,321,991 of record NC_013216.1, on the reverse strand, counting down.
CCAGCAGTACCGGTAGGACCTGTGGGGCCGGTTGCACCATCTGCACCAGCAGTGCCAGTGGGACCCGTGGGGCCGGTTGCACCGTCTGTACCTGCAGTACCAGTCGGACCTGTGGGACCGGTTGCACCGTCTGTACCTGCAGTACCAGTCGGACCTGTGGGACCGGTTGCGCCGTCTGCACCAGCAGTGCCAGTGGGACCTGTGGGGCCGGTTGCACCATCTGCACCAGCAGTGCCAGTGGGACCCGTGGGGCCGGTTGCACCGTCTGTACCTGCAGTACCAGTCGGACCTGTGGGACCGGTTGCACCGTCTGCACCAGCAGTGCCAGTGGGACCCGTGGGACCGGTTGCACCGTCTACTCCCGCAGTGCCAGTAGGACCTGTGGGGCCGGTTGCACCGTCTACTCCCGCAGTGCCAGTAGGACCTGTGGGGCCGGTTGCGCCATCTGCACCAGCAGTGCCAGTCGGGCCTGTGGGACCGGTTGCACCGTCTGCACCCGCAGTGCCGGTAGGACCTGTGGGGCCGGTTGCACCGTCTGTTCCTGCAGTACCAGTCGGACCTGTGGGGCCGGTTGCACCGTCTGCACCAGCAGTGCCAGTGGGACCCGTGGGACCGGTTGCACCGTCTACTCCCGCAGTGCCAGTAGGACCTGTGGGGCCGGTTGCACCGTCTACTCCCGCAGTGCCAGTAGGACCTGTGGGGCCGGTTGCGCCATCTGTACCAGCAGTGCCAGTCGGGCCTGTGGGACCGGTTGCACCGTCTGCACCCGCAGTGCCGGTAGGACCTGTGGGGCCGGTTGCACCGTCTGTTCCTGTAGTACCAGTTGGACCTGTGGGGCCGGTTGCACCGTCTGCACCAGCAGTGCCAGTGGGACCCGTGGGACCGGTTGCGCCATCTGCACCTGCAGTACCGGTCGGGCCTGTGGGACCGGTTGCGCCATCTGCACCAGCAGCGCCAGTGGGACCTGTGGGGCCGGTTGCACCGTCTGCTCCTGCAGTACCAGTGGGACCTGTGGGACCGGTTGCACCGTCTGCACCAGCAGTACCAGTGGGACCTGTGGGGCCGGTTGCACCATCTGCACCAGCAATGCCGGTCGGGCCTGTGGGGCCGGTTGCGCCGTCTACTCCTGCAGTACCGGTAGGACCTGTGGGACCGGTTGCGCCATCTGTGCCAGCAGTGCCCGTGGGACCTGTTGGGCCGGTTGCACCATCTGCACCAGAAGTGCCGGTAGGACCCGTGGGGCCGGTTGCACCGTCTACTCCTGCAGTACCGGTAGGACCTGTGGGACCGGTTGCGCCGTCTGCACCAGCAGTGCCAGTCGGGCCTGTGGGACCAGTTGCACCGTCTGCACCAGCAGTACCAGTGGGACCTGTGGGGCCGGTTGCACCGTCTGTTCCTGCAGTACCAGTCGGACCTGTGGGGCCGGTTGAACCGTCTGCACCAGCAGTACCAGTAGGACCTGTGGGACCAGTTGCTCCTGTTGCACTGCCAGTAGGACCTGTGGGACCGGTTGCGCCGTCTGCACCAGCAGTGCCAGTGGGACCTGTGGGGCCGGTTGCGCCGTCTGTACCAGCAGTGCCCGTGGGACCTGTGGGGCCGGTTGCACCATCTGCACCTGCAGTGCCAGTGGGACCCGTGGGGCCTGTTGCACCGTCTACTCCTGCAGTACCGGTAGGACCTGTGGGACCGGTTGCGCCATCTGTACCAGCAGTGCCGGTGGGACCTGTGGGACCGGTTGCACCATCTGCACCAGCAGTGCCAGTAGGACCTGTGGGGCCTGTTGTACCGTCTGCACCAGCAGTGCCAGTCGGGCCTGTGGGACCGGTTGCACCGTCTGCTCCTGCAGTACCGGTAGGACCTGTGGGACCAGTTGCGCCATCTGTACCAGCAGTGCCAGTGGGACCTGTGGGACCAGTTGCGCCATCTGTACCAGCAGTGCCAGTGGGACCTGTGGGGCCGGTTGCGCCGTTTGCACCAGCAGTGCCAGTCGGGCCTGTGGGACCAGTTGCACCGTCTACTCCAGCAGTGCCCGTGGGGCCTGTGGGGCCGGTTGCACCGTCTGCTCCTGCAGTACCGGTAGGACCTGTGGGACCGGTTGCGCCATCTGCACCAGCAGTGCCAGTGGGACCTGTGGGGCCGGTTGCACCGTCTACTCCAGCAGTGCCCGTGGGGCCTGTGGGGCCGGTTGCGCCGTCTGCACCAGCAGTGCCGGTGGGACCTGTGGGACCTGTGGGACCGGTTGCACCATCTGCACCAGAAGTGCCAGTAGGACCTGTGGGGCCTGTTGTACCGTCTGCACCAGCAGTGCCAGTCGGGCCTGTGGGACCGGTTGCACCGTCTGCACCAGCAGTACCAGTGGGACCTGTGGGGCCGGTTGTACCGTCTGCACCAGCAATGCCAGTCGGACCTGTGGGACCAGTTGCTCCTGTTGCACTGCCAGTAGGACCTGTGGGACCGGTTGCGCCGTCTGTACCAGCAGTGCCAGTGGGACCTGTGGGGCCGGTTGCGCCGTCTGCTCCAGCAGTGCCAGTCGGGCCTGTGGGGCCGGTTGCACCGTCTACTCCAGCAGTACCAGTCGGACCTGTGGGGCCGGTTGCGCCGTCTGCACCAGCAGTGCCAGTCGGGCCTGTGGGACCAGTTGCACCGTCTACTCCAGCAGTACCAGTCGGACCTGTGGGGCCGGTTGCGCCGTCTGCACCAGCAGTGCCAGTCGGGCCTGTGGGACCAGTTGCACCGTCTGCACCAGCAGTACCAGTGGGACCTGTGGGGCCGGTTGCGCCGTCTGCACCAGCAGTGCCAGTCGGGCCTGTGGGGCCTGTTGCGCCGTCTGCACCAGCAGTGCCAGTCGGGCCTGTGGGACCGGTTGTGCCATCTGCACCAGCAGTGCCAGTGGGACCTGTGGGGCCGGTTGCACCGTCTGTTCCTGCTGTACCAGTGGGACCTGTGGGGCCGGTTGCGCCATCTGCACCAGCAGTGCCGGTCGGACCCGTGGGGCCGGTTGCGCCTGTTGTACCCGCAGTGCCAGTAGGACCTGTGGGACCGGTTGCTCCTGTTTTACCTGTTTTACCAGTCGGGCCTGTGGGACCGGTTGCTCCTGTTTTACCTGTTTTGCCAGTCGGGCCTGTGGGGCCAGTTGCTCCTTTTTTACCATGCGGACCAGTCGGACCTGTGGGGCCAACAATATGAAATCGGTATATTATAATTAGTTGTGGTCTACTCACTGCTTCGTCATTAGAACTTGAAAAGGCTACAAGACCTTTATTATCTTCTTTTCCTGTTAGTGCAATACCATAATTAGGAAATTGCAGATCTATCCAGCCTCGTACCAATTCACTTATGTCTACTTCGACTAATCGGCCTACTTGATGGCAGTCAACATTAAATACAATTGATGTTGGTATATATGAGGGAGAAGTGTCCCATGTAACTGTATCCGTATCAAAACTAGATAGTATCCTGTTTACCCTTATTTCAACATCATCTGCTAGATCAGTATCATCAACATTAAGCCTTAAATAAGCACGAATAAACTCACTCCCTGCAGGCATCCGAGGGATATCAAATTTTAGCAAACTAGTATATATTTTTTTACAGCCCCCAAAACCTGCAATAAGACATTTTTTTTGGAAAAGTTACTATTTGGAGATGATTTTTTGATATAAGTGTCTCCAGTTGGCATTATCAATATAGAGGACATAGAAATCAAACCTTTCCTCGGTAATAGTCTATAATATTAAGATATCTTGTATTTTGTTACCAAAAAACACCATTTAAAGGAAATATTCTTGTCCAGAAGCAGAAAGGAACAGCAATACTAGATAAAACAAAAAATGCTCTTTGCAACTATCACAGTTACAAAGAGCAGGTATTTAACTCAAGTTTGACACCCTAGTAGAAAGATTCCTTAATATCAATAAGGTTTGTCCATTCCTATATGACCTGTAAATAAAGAGTTTTTATCTTGATTTATTGTAATGATATTTATGAATCACTGTGCTAGCGCGATAAGGCTTAAGTATACAACCAATCATTTAGGCTTTAAGCAACTTTCCCTCGTATGTCCAACGAAAGGGTTTTTCTAAAATATCACTTGGGCTCTACACCTAAAAATATCGTAAATAAATATATATGTTTGCAATAATAATGGAAATTACCATTAACGGAAATCCGATTAATAAAAATCGCATAAAAGAGATTTTGCATCCCTGTTGTGCAGCCAGCCCTGCTACAATTAGATTAGCACTTGAACCAATTAAACTACCATTACCGCCTAGGCAAGCTCCTAATGATAAACTCCACCAAAGTGTTTCCATATTGCTAACGCCTCTGCTCCCTATATCCTGAATTAAAGGAATCATTGTTGCAACAAAGGGGATATTATCTATAAAAGCAGAAGCAACTGCGCTTAGCCATATAATGAGTGTAGATGTAATTAAGGTATCTCCTCCTGTAAATTTAATCGCTAACCGTGCTAAGTATCCAATAATACCGGTATCAATAAGGCCACCCACAAGAACGAATAGACCGATAAAGAAAAACAATGTGGACCATTCCACTTTATAAAAAGCATGTTCTAAATCATAATCAGTCTTGCTCGTAAATAATAAAAGTATAAAGGCTCCACTTAGAGCTATAGTTGCAGACTCTAAATCAAAAATTTGATGACTAAAGAAGCCTAAAATCGTCAATCCTAATACAATAAAACAAGTTTTTAGTAATTTCCTATCCTTGATCTCTTCAATTTCATCTAATATCATTAGTGAGGCTTTTAATTCATCGGTTGTTCTAATTTTCTTGCGATAAAATACAATAAGTATTGCTATTGTGACAAGTAAAATAAGAGTTGATATTAGGGCTAAGTTGTTGATGAAATCCATAAATGATAGCTCTTGTACCACACTTCCAATCATAATATTAGGAGGATCTCCGATAAGTGTGGATGTTCCACCTATGTTTGAGGCTAAAATTTGCGTTATTAAATATGGCTCCGGATTAATTTTTAATTTGCGAGTTATTGTGAATGTTATGGGGACCATCAATAACACAGTTGTTACATTATCTAAAAAAGCAGAAAAAACCGCAGTAATTAAGCCTAAATAAATTAAAATCTTGATTGGATCTCCTTTTGCTTTTTTTGCCGCGGCAATAGCTATATAGGAAAATATGCCTGTTTTACCGGTTATTGCAACAATAATCATCATACCTGCTAACAAACCTAATGTATTAAAGTCAATATGATGCAATGCAGATTCCTGGGTAACGATTCCTAAAGCAATCATCATAAGGCCACCAATCATGGCAATAATCGTACGATTTATTTTTTCTGCTATGATTAACGCGTATGCAATCAAGAATATCCCACCTGCTAAAGCTGCTTGCTGTTCCATTTTTATTCCCCCTCAATGTCTGGTCTTGTAATATAAATTTATCCCCAAAAACAAAAAGAAGCCTTGTTGTGCCAGGCTCCACCTCAAATAAACAATTTATAAAAACTAATTGAATCTTAACATAATTATTAATAACAAGCAATAATGAGTGATTTATTTTCAAAATGCCTAGTCCAAAACCCTCGTCTTTAGGTGAACAGCTTTAACTGGCAGCCATTTAGTATAATCACTAAAATCACAGTTCGAAAACTTGACTATTGGAGAAAAAGTATTATATACTGTGTTTTGGTAAATTACATAGATAATATTGCAGGGGGGAGTCTGTAAAAAGGATTCCTCTTGCCTGTTATGGGGGAGGTTATTGTTCTGAATGATTTAGCATTTTGGGGCTCTATTGTAGTTTTTATTATTACCTACGCTATAATAATTTCTGAAAAGATTCATCGTATGGTCATTGCTATGGCTGGTGGATTAGTCATGGTTTTATTAGGATTTATAAGTCAAGAAACAGCTGTTAAAGAAGACATTGATTTTAATACTCTTGGCCTTTTAATAGGCATGATGATATTAGTTGCAATAACTCGGCGAACAGGTGTTTTTGAAGCCATTGCAGTGTGGGCCGCATTGCTCACAAAAGGTAAACCGCTGCGACTTCTCGCATTACTCTCAATAATAACCGCATTTGCTTCTGCTTTTCTAGATAACGTTACAACCGTTTTGTTAATTGTTCCTGTGACAATTACATTAACCGATAAATTGCAAATTAATCCTACCCCTTATTTGATTTCAGAAATTATTGCATCGAATATAGGTGGTACAGCAACCTTAATTGGTGACCCGCCGAATATTATGATTGGTAGCATTGCGGGACTTAGTTTTAACGACTTTATAATTCATTTAGCCCCTGTTGCATTTCTTATTTTATTGATTACTATAGGTTTATTGCTTTTCATCTATCGAAAGGATCTACAAGTCGATGAGAAAAGCCGTAAAGCTCTTTTAAAATTAAATTATAAAGACGAAATAAAAGACTGGCAATTGCTGAAAAAATCACTTTGGGTTCTCGGTCTAACGATTATAGGATTTTCATTGCATGGGGTTTTTCACCTTGAATCAGCCGTAATTGCCCTATCTGGAGCCATCTTATTGATAATTCTCAGTAGTGAAGAACCGGAAGATATTTTGCTGCATGTTGAATGGCCAACCATTTTCTTCTTCACTGGATTATTTGTTCTTGTAGGCGGCTTAAAGGCAACAGGAGTAATTGGAGAGCTGGCAAGTTGGAGTCTAGCCATAACAGATGGAAATATTATGAAAACATCTCTGCTTATATTATGGGTGTCAGCAATCGCATCTGCTTTTATTGACAATATTCCATTCGTTGCCACTATGATACCTATGCTGCAGGAAATGGGGCGACTGTCTGGCTTAAATCTAGAACCAGTGTGGTGGTCTCTTGCTCTTGGCGCTTGTCTTGGAGGAAATGGAACTCTAATCGGAGCTTCAGCGAATGTTATTGTCGCGGGAATTGCTGAAAAAAACGGAATTAGTCTATCCTTCAGACAATTCATGAAGATATCATTTCCGCTAATGATAATTTCTATAATTATATCCAATATTTACATTTATTTTCGCTACTTCTAAATCTTATGTGGAGTATTTTAAAAAAAGGATTTATAGATTAATAAAACTATTAGTTAATAGGGAGGTGATGAGACTCCCTTTTTTGTTATTAAAATTAGGTATCTAAGGACAATATAGTTAATGACAAAAGGGGGTGACAAGCATATTGGAAGAGAATAAACTGCAATATTATGTTATTTCTAAGGAGTTTTCCGACTATACCGATCCGGCTGCTATTAATTTATATAAACGGCTCATGGTTAAATGTTTAGCAGCTGAATTGAAAAATAGAGGAAAACTACGATAATGCTTTTTTTCTGTTAATAACCAGTGAAGGCCATCTAGTGTTGCCCCCTCAGAATAAAACTACCAAGTATGAGCATATCATTCCACAATTAGTGGCGCTGGAACAGAGCACGGATATTGAGGGAGTGCTGGTGATTTTAAATACTGTTGGGGGAGATGTTGAGGCAGGTTTGGCCATAGCTGAAATGGTTTCCGGTTTATCCAAGCCTACTGTATCTGTGGTCCTGGGTGGGGGACATTCAATAGGAGTGCCTATCGCTACCAGCAGTTCCTATTCATTTATCGCCGAAACCGCCAGTATGACCATCCACCCGATCAGATTAAACGGTCTGGTTATCGGCGTTCCTCAAACCTATGAATACCTGGATAAGATGCAGGATCGGGTAGTTAGGTTTGTTACACAGCATTCTCACTGCACTGAAGAAAAATTTAGAGAATTAATGTTTCGCACTGGTGAGTTGGCCCGTGATATAGGCACTGTTTTGATCGGTAAAGAAGCTGTGGATGTTGGTCTAATCAATGAAGTAGGCGGTGTAGGCAAAGCGGTGTATAAACTCAATCGTTTGATAGAAGAACGCAGGCAGCGGGAAGAGGTGCCCTTGCAATGATTTTATATACTCCAATGCAGTTGGAACTGGTTTTTGAAGGTTTGGAACCACGGCAGGAATCTGATTATAAAGAAGTGGTTTACAAGGGGATTCCTTTACAGGTCAATGCCGGTGGAGAGGTGGTGCGTATTTTAAGCACCAATCCTTACGATTTCCTGCGCTTGGATATTTCCCCCGGGGCAAGGATAAATCTTAATAAACAGTTCTAAATACTATTTCCCTGTGCTATAATACTTGGGGGTGTTGTTGTTGACAATAACTGTTTGGCAGGCACTTATCATGGGTATAGTGCAGGGACTGGGTGAGTTTTTACCCATATCCAGTTCAGCACACTTGTATTTATTACCATGGCTTTTTAACTGGAAGGATCCGGGACTTACATTTGATATTGCTTTGCACATGGGAACGCTGATTGCTGTGGTGGCTTTTTTCTGGCAGGATTGGCTTGTGCTGGCCTGGAACGGTTTAACTTTGCAGAAAAATTATGAGGGTAGGTTGTTTTGGTATCTGTTACTGGCTACCATACCCGGAGCAGCTTTTGGCTTCTTTTTTGAAGAACAGGCGGAGACAGTGTTTCGCGACCCTTTGCTGGTAGGAATCATGCTAATTGTCATGGGGATAATTCTCTATGTTGTTGACGCCTATAGTGCAAGATGGAAGGAAATCGACCAGCTTAATTTACCTGACGCTTTACTGATTGGTATCTCCCAGGCTTTTGCTATAATCCCCGGGGTTTCCCGTTCGGGAATAACTATGACGGCAGCGCGTTTTCGGGGTATGACCGGAGAGGCGGCAGCTCGTTTTTCCTTTTTGCTTTCCACTCCGATTATTTTGGGTGCGGGTTTAGTTAAATTAAAGGATATGTCTTCGAGTGATGTTAACCTGGCTTTTGTGGTGGGAATTATATCCTCGGCCGTAATAGGTATCCTATCCATTAAGTTTTTGCTGCAATACCTGGCCAGTCGCAGCTTTGCCGTTTTTGCCTGGTACCGGTTTATTGTAGGGGCCTGTGTAATTGCACTTGTTTTAATCAGAGGTTAAAGAAAACAATAATTTGAGAAGGACTCTGACTTTTTTGTCAGGGTTCTTTTTTTTGAAGGAGAATGGTAATATTTGTAGTATATGTTAATGGAGAGGAGGTGAAGGCCGGTCGCCGGGCCGGTTAACAGTTGATAAAATTAAGAACTCGTATTAGATGCGAAATAGCGGGATTAGCCTCAATTTGTCTTGGTATTATTGCTGCATTATGTTTGCTGAATCCCACAGCGGGGGTAATAGCTTATTTGGTGGAAGCATTTCTTAAGGGCAGCCTGGGGGAAGCTCGATTTATGGTTCCTCTACTCTTTATTCTGTCGGGTTTAAAACTTTTGATTAAACCATTAAAGGGAAAAACACCCGCAAAAATATACGGGGCTGTTTTACTGCTGGTTGTTGTTTTAGCTTTCTGGCATTTGCCTCTGGCCGGCAAGAGTTATTTCCGGGCCGCTTTAAGCGGTGACGGGGGTGGTTTAATCGGAGCTGTTATGATTTTTTTAATAACCGAATCATTTGGTATGACAGGTTCTTATATAATTTTGGTTACCCTGTTTATTGTTGCGGTGTTGTTATTGACAAATGTTTCATTAGTCAGCATGCTGAAAGCGCTGCTTGAGAAAATTAAGTATTTTTTTAATAAAATTAAACTGGCTCTGAGAGATTTTTTGTATGAAGAGGTTGAGGAGGAAGCGTTAATAAAGATAGAACAGGTTAAAAGAGCGGTGCAAATAAATAACGGGCGGGATGCAATTATAGGTGATACCGGAAAAGAAACTAATCAAGGACAGGCAACTTACAGTATTTCGGCTAAAGAAGCCGGAGAAAGGGATTCGCTGAATGACAGTCATATGGAAGTAAGCCCGGCCCTGCATTTGGATTTTATTAATGTTGTAAGTGTGGAGGAGCAATCAAACGAAAAAAATTGTCAAACAGCAGAAGATTTGGCAGCAGGCGATGAGCCGGCCGTTGACCTTCATAGCGAACCGAGCGGTTATCAAATCCCACCGCTGCAGCTTTTACAACAGCCGCTTAAAGTAAAAAACAGTAAAACCAACAAAGATATCTCGCACAATATACAGGTCTTAGAAAAAACCCTGGCGAGTTTCGGAGTGAAGGCCCGTGTAACCATGGTTTCACGGGGACCGGCTTTGACCCGCTACGAGATTCAGCCCCCGGTTGGTATAAAGGTAAGCCGCATTATGAATTTAGCTGATGATATAGCTTTAAGCATGGCAGTGCCGGATGTGCGGATAGAAGCGCCGGTTCCCGGCAAGGCGGCTGTGGGCATAGAGGTACCCAACAAAGAGGTCTCGCGGGTATATTTGAGGGATCTGCTGGAAACCAGGGATTTTCAGCTTTCCAGCTCCTGTTTAACTGTCGTTTTAGGCAAAGATATTGCCGGCAGTCCTATTATTGCCGACCTGAGCAAGATGCCTCACCTGTTGATAGCGGGAGCTACCGGATCCGGTAAGAGTGTTTGCATGAATACGTTGATTGCCAGCATTCTTTTTAAGGCCTCCCCGGAGGAAGTTAAATTCTTGATTATTGATCCTAAAATGGTTGAATTGACTACCTATAACGGTATACCCCATCTTGTTTCTCCCGTGGTTACAGCTCCTAAAAAGGCGGCTACTGCCTTACGCTGGGCGGTTAGGGAGATGGAGCACCGTTACCGGCTTTTCGCAGCTGCCGGGGTAAAGGATATAGTTCGCTATAATAAGCTGCAAAACAATAAAAAGAGTCAAGGTGAGAACAAAACTTTGCACCTTGTGGTGATCTTAATTGATGAGCTGGCTGATTTGATGATGGTTGCCCCGGCTGATGTGGAGGATGCAGTTTGCCGGTTAGCCCAGATGGCCCGCGCGGCAGGCATGCATCTGGTAGTAGCAACTCAGAGGCCTTCCGTGGATGTGATAACCGGTTTGATTAAAGCTAATATTCCCTCCCGCATCTCTTTTGCTGTATCCTCACAGGTTGATTCCAGGACTATTCTGGATACGGGGGGAGCGGAGAAACTGCTGGGCAGGGGAGATATGCTTTTTTCACCTATTGGGGCGGCCAAGCCTTTGCGTGTGCAAGGTGCATATCTGTCCGATAAAGAGGTGGAAAACCTGGTTAATTATTTGAAACAGCAGGTTTTCCCTGTACAGGAGCAGGATGTGACTGGAGAACTTGAACCGGTTGAGACTGAGCAGGCACTGGATGATGAACTGCTGCCCAGAGCTGTGGAGATATTTATTGAGAGCGGCCAAGCGTCTATTTCTATGCTGCAGAGACGGCTTCGCATCGGTTATGCCAGAGCGGCCAGATTAATAGATATGATGGAGCAAAAGGGTATCGTTGGACAATTTGAAGGAAGTAAGCCCAGAGCAGTGCTGATTAATGAAGAAGAGTATCGGCAGATGTTTAATTGCCAATAAACCATTTTGACAGGTATTGTAGAATTATGATAAAATAATAAATTGAAATTAATAGTGTATAAATGAAATGGAAGTGTGTTGCCGGTGTATAAAAATATTACTATGGAGAAGGCACTGGAGGATACTGATAGTTTGCTGGTAGACGTGCGGTCTGAAGATGAATATAATGAAGATACTGTTCCCTTTGCGGTTAATATACCTCTTTTGAATAATGAAGAGCGGAATATGGTTGGTATTGTATATAAAAAGGAGGGACAGGATGAGGCCAGGCGCCTTGGTTTGCAGTTGGTAGCTCCTAAACTGCCGCAAATGGTCGACAGTTATGCCAGGCAGGCGGCAAATAAAAAGATAACTGTTTTTTGCTGGCGAGGGGGAGCCAGGAGTGAAGCCATAGCCTCACTGCTGGACGGACTGGGATTTAAAGTAAATAGAGTTTTGGGAGGCTATAAAGCTTACCGCCGCATGGTATTTAACTTTTTCGACCGGCCTTTGTTGCCCTTTAAAGCCGTTATTTTACACGGTCTGACCGGGGTAGGCAAAACAGATGTTATAACCGGTCTTAAAGCTCAGGGCATACCTGCTCTTGATCTGGAGGGATTGGCCGAGCACCGGGGATCTGTTTATGGGAAAATCGGTTTGCCGTCTTCCCCCAGCCAGAAAAAGTTTGAAAGCAGGATTTATGAGTTTTTTCGATGCAGCAGATCAGGTGTTTTTGTAGTTGAATGTGAGAGCCGTCGATTGGGTAAATTACTTTTACCGGAGTCGCTTATGTCAACCATGCAGCAGGGTTATAATCTTTTGCTTTATGCCAGCCTCCGGGAACGGGTGGAACGTATTGAAAAGGTTTATGCAAAGGACATGGAGCTAAACCTGGAAAATTTATATGAAGCGACAAATCATTTGACCAAACATCTGGGGAAGGGAAAAATCACGGAGTTGAATGAATTGCTGCAAGATAAGAAAATTAAAGAGTTTATCGGGTATTTATTAACAGAGTACTATGATCCCTTGTATAAATACCCTCAGGGCCCTTCAGACAAATATTTACTCTCGATTAATTCTGATAATATTAATGATGCTGTTATTGCAGTTAGGAGCTTTATGGCTAATTTGCCTGAAAATCAAAGCCTTGATCAAGAGGTGGGATAAATGGAAATTGGTGCTGTATTGAAGCGAGTCCGCGAAGAGAAGGGCTTAACACTGGAACAAGCTGAAGAAAGAACCAAGATTCGCCGGAAATATATTGAGGCTCTGGAAAATGAAAAATTTGAGGTGCTTCCGGGGCCTGTTTACGTAAAGGCGTTTATTAAAACCTATGCCAGGTATCTGGATTTAAACGGTGATTTGCTAGTAGAAGGACTGAATAAGGAGATGCCTGATCTGGCAAGTGATCCGGAGGTTGAACAGAACAAACCTGCCGTCCGGCAATTAAATCAGCGGGAAAAGCCTGTTCAGAGGAAAACTGACAGAAGGAAATTTAAATTTAACGCTAATAACATATTTGGCGGACCGGGTAATTATTTTAAACTGGCAGTGGGTGGACTGATAATTATCGGGTTGCTATGGGGAGTAACTTCCATAGTAAGCAGTCTCTCTCTGGTGGAAAAGCCTGAAACCGGCAAGCAGGTTCAGCAGGTGGAAGATAAGGACAAGGAGACAGACCAGAACGCAGATAAGAATGCGGATAATAACTCGGACCAGCAGAGTAAGCTGGAAGAATTGGCTTTAAAACTTAATGTTACCTCCGATAAAAGTTGGATCAGGGTAAAAGTCGACGGAGTTGTTGCTTTTGAAGGCACTCTTGAGGAAGGCCAGTCAAAGGACTTTACCGCACAGGATAATATGACGGTAAGGCTGGGCAACTCCGGTGCTGTGCAGATTTATGTTAATGGAAAGAATATGGGTTACGTGGGTGAAAAAGGAGAGCCAAAAGATTTTACTGTTGATAAGCAGTATTCAGGCATAGGAAAAACTGCACAGAATAATCCCACCTGAGATACCAGGTGGTTTTTTTTTGCAGGCTAGTACAAGTGCCTGTGGCTGTCTCGAAAGTCATTTAAGGCAACTTTCTTGTACTCTGGGAGATGCTTAAGATTCAAAATGATAAACTTACTGAAACTTTACTCTTATCGCCTTTGATATGATATCATATTATGATATAATAAAGACTTGATAATGTGAGAGGTTGGTGAAGCATTTTGGCTAAGGACAATTCCTTTGATGTTGTATCAGTGGTTAACCTGCAGGAAGTGGATAATGCGATTAACCAAGCTGTCAAAGAAATAAATAACCGCTTTGATTTTAAAGGCAGCAAGACGAAAATTAGCTTTGAAAACGATCAGATTACCATTGTTTCCGATGATGATTTTAAGTTGAAAAATGCCAAGGATGTTCTGGAAACCAAACTGGTTAAGCGGGGTATAGATTTAAAGGCATTAAAGTATGGCAAACTTGAGGAGGCAGCCGGCAATACTGTGCGGCAGAGGGCCGATCTAATACAGGGGATTGACAAGGATAAGGCCAAAATTATTACAAAGGCTTTAAAGAACAGTAAAATCAAGGTACAGTCTGCCTTTCAGGATGATCAGGTTAGAATCAGCGGTAAAAACCGTGATGATTTGCAGGCAGCCATGCAGTTGATTAAAGAGCAAGATTTAGGCATGCCCATTCAATTTGTTAATTTCAGAACTTTTTAGGACAGGGAAGGAAGACATTTTTTATATGACTTTAAAAGTTGGCATAGTCAGTCTTGGCTGTGCAAAAAACCTGGTAGACACTGAAATTATGCTGGGTTTCTTGAAGCGGGCCGGTTATTCTATTACCAATCGTGAAAAGGATGCGGAGGTTCTGGTTGTTAATACCTGTGGTTTTATTACAGAGGCTAAAGAGGAAGCAATTAATACTATTTTAGAAATGGCCCAGTTTAAGTTGGGCGGCAAATGCCGGGCTCTTTTGGTGGCAGGTTGCCTGGCCCAGAGATATGCTCCCGAACTGCTGAAAGAAATGCCAGAAATAGACGGAATTCTGGGTATTGGCAGCATCGGGCAAATTGTTTCGGTAATCGAGCGTGTTTTGGCCGGGGAAAGAGTGCGGGAAGTTGGGGCGCCGGAATATGTTTTTGCAGAAACAGCGAGAATATTGGCTACACCACCCTATACTGCTTATTTGAAAATTGCCGAGGGCTGTGACAACAAGTGCTCCTATTGTGCCATACCCGGTATTCGCGGAAGTTTTCTCAGTCGAAAGATTGATTCAATTAAAAAAGAAGCTGCCGCTTTGGCCGCTCAGGGTGTCAGGGAAGCTGTTCTCATAGCTCAGGATACGACAAAATACGGTTTTGATTTGTATGGGAAGTTTTCTTTATCTAATTTAATCAAGGAATTAACTCTGATTAACGATATAGAATGGATTAGGCTGCTCTATTGTTATCCCAGTAAATTTACACCGGAATTGATAGATGTTCTGGCTTCTGAGAAGAAGGTTTGCCGTTATCTGGATATCCCTCTGCAGCATGCCAGTGATTCTATACTGTTGAGTATGAACAGGAGCGGGACAGCGGAGCAAAACAGGCGGCTTATTGAGAAGTTGCGCCAGGCTGTTTCCGGTATAGCGCTGCGTACTTCTTTTATTGTCGGTTTTCCGGGAGAGACTGAAGCTGATTTTCAAACACTGCTTGATTATATGCAGGAAATAAGATTTGACAGGGTAGGTATTTTTGTTTATTCTCCTGAGGAGGATACTCCTGCTGCTGCACTGGATAACCAGATTGCTGAGGATATCAAACAGGATCGCTATGAACGGGCTATGCTGCTGCAGCAAAAAATCTCTCTGGAGAATAACAGGCGAAAAGTAGGAAGTGTTGTCTCTGTTTTAATAGAGGGTATTGCTCGAAATAAGGAAGAGGGAAATTTTACATATACCGGCCGGAGCGAGTTTGACGCGCCCGGTATTGACGGAAAGGTGCTTGTAGAGACTCAAGAGAAGCTTTCAGCAGGTGAAATTGTTCCGGTACTTATTAAAAAAGCTTACGAGTATGACCTGATAGGGGAGTTAACCAGATGAATTTACCTAACCGGCTGACCGTAACCAGAATATTTCTTGTACCGGTTTTTTTAGCTATTTTGTCATTGAAGGTACCGTATGGAGATTATATTGCCGCCGGTGTTTTTATTTTAGCTGCCAGTACTGACGGGTTGGATGGGTATATTGCCAGGAAGAGAAAAATGGTTACCCGTTTGGGTAAATTTATGGATCCTCTGGCTGATAAACTAATGATCTCAGCCGCGCTGATAGCCCTGGTTGAACTGGGTACTATACCGGCCTGGATAGCGGTTTTGATTATTGGCAGGGAACTGGTGGTAACCGGTTTGCGGGCTGTGGCAGCAGCGGATGGCACTGTGATTTCAGCCAGCAAGCTGGGAAAAATCAAAACTGTTACTCAGATTATTGCTATAGTAGCTATGTTTTTACACGATTTTCCTTTCAATATGATTGAAGTTCCGATAGGAAATATAGCTATGGGATTAGCGGTGCTTTTTACAATTTGGTCGGGTGTCGATTATATTGTGCGCTCCTGGCATCTTCTCAAGAAGGAAGGGATATGACTGCCGCCATTAAGCTTTTATCTGAGCAATTGATTAATAATAAAATATATGGATTTCGGTTTTGTGGTAACCGTTTCATAAGGAGTTTTATGCAAATACGTGGTATAATCAAGTGATACTAATAATTTCAGACGGAAAGGGAGATATGGTAGTATGAAATTGCATGGTCTCCGAATTCCAGTAGTAGTTTTGAGTCTTTTGCTGGGACTTTCCCTGTTTTTCGGTTGCCAGTGGTTATACCAAAAATATAATTATAAACAGCCTTTAGTTGCCTCTTTGAGTGAAAACAAAGCTGTACTATCCTACGAAGTTGACGATAAGCATGATCAACTGCTGATAGAAGTACGAATGTCCACACCTAACCTGATGGAGGATTATAAAAAGCTCTATACTAAATTGGATGCTATCATGGGTAAAAAGCCTTTTATCCTGAAGTTGACTGACGATAGGGACAGTGAACTGATCAAAGCCTATTACAACAGCCAGTATGCCATTTATCAGGCTATCAGCAGGGGAACCTATCAGGAAATGGCTGCCGTAATAAATAAAGAAAGTATTGCTCTAGGCGTTGAATCGAAAGTTTTTATTGATCGAGACAATATTTATCTTCAGATGAAACACAACAACCACGAATTAAATGAAATTGTACCAAGAAATCCTTCTTCATCAGCAGCAATGGCCGGAGGTGAGCTTTTTAATGCTGAAGGAAATTAGTTTGGGTTTTCTTTTAGCTTTTCTGGTTTTTTTAGCTATAGCCGGTTATGATATTATTCCTTTAATGGTTATTTTAGCCGCTTTGGCGGCCATGTTTTATTTTGTGCGCAGTAAAGGACTGCTGAGCGGCAATTTTGAGACAACAGTTGCCTCTTTATCCCGCCCGGAAGTGGCTTTTTCCGATATAGGCGGTCAGAATGCAGCTATCAATGAACTGAGGGAAGCTTTGGACTTTATTAAGAGTTTTGATAAAATCAAGGAAATGGGCATCAGGCCGCTTAAAGGTATTTTGTTAACCGGTCCGCCCGGGACAGGAAAAACCTTGCTGGCCAAAGCTGCGGCCAATTACACTGATTCCGCCTTTTTAGCTGCCAGTGGCTCGGAGTTTATTGAGATGTATGCCGGTGTGGGTGCCCAAAGAGTAAGGAAACTCTTTCAGTCTGCCAGAGAAGCGGCATTAAAAATGAAAAAAAATAACGCGGTTATCTTTATTGATGAGATTGAAGTGCTGGGAGGCAAGCGAGGTTCAACCAGCAGTCATATGGAGTATGACCAAACAATTAACCAGTTGTTGTGTGAGATGGACGGTATGAAAGTGGATGACCGTGTGCGCTTGCTTGTATTAGCGGCAACCAATCGTGCTGATATGCTGGATACGGCTCTCACCAGACCGGGCCGGTTTGACAGGCAGGTTAAGGTGCATTTGCCTGATAAAGACGGTCGTTTAGAGATATTGAAGCTGCATACCGGTAATAAACCTCTGGCGGAAGATGTATGTCTGGATAGCGTGGCCAAGGAATGTTTCGGTTTTTCCGGCGCTCACTTGGAAAGCATGGCCAATGAAGCGGCGATTTTGGCCATGCGTGAAGGTTCCAAGGCAATTTCTTATTGTCATTTTCTGGAGGCTGTTGATAAAGTAATGATGGGTGCTAAACTGGATCGGAAACCTTCAGCCAGTGAATTAAAACGTGTAGCTTTTCACGAGACAGGCCATGCTGTTATTGGTGAAATGGTTCGTCCTGGCTCGGTTTCTACTGTTACAATTACACCAAGGGGTGACGCTCTGGGATATATACGTCAGACTGACGAGAATGACAGTTATATGTATACCAAGGATTACCTGGAAGATAGGATAGCTGTCACTCTGGCCGGTGCCGTAGCGGAGGAATTGATGCTGGGCCACCGCAGTACCGGTGCAGCCAATGATTTTGAGCATGCGGTACAGGCAGCTAATACGATTATTCGTTCAGGCATGTCGGAATTAGGTGTGGTATCTCTGGAGGATATACCGAAGGATTTAAAGCATAAGGTGCTTACTTCTATTATCAGAGAGCAGGAGAACAGGGTCAGGGAATACCTGGAGCAATCGAAGGATTTACTGCTGCAGATCGTTGATGTTTTGCTGGATAAGGAAAAAATTACCGGTGATTATTTGAGGCGGGTAGTCCGGGCAAAAGCTGCTTGAATAAAGTAAAAGATGACCTGAATAAAAATGATCGTATGTGTGATAATATTGTAAGGCCGTCGAAAATTTGTTTTTTGACGGCCAATTTTCAATTTGTTATATGTTGGGTTACTTTTTGTGTGGGGGCAGTATATGAGAGCTGAAATTATTTTTACAGGTACGGAACTGCTTAACGGCCAGGTATTGAATACTCACGGACGTTATTTAGGAGAAAAATTGTCCAAAATGGGAGTAGAGACCCTTTTACATATTGCGGTGGGCGACAGTCGTGAACGGATGACGGAAGTTTTTTGTTCTGCTTTGCTCCGTTCTGATTTGATTATTATAACAGGTGGCCTGGGACCTACTACCGATGATTTGACCAAAGAGGTGGTAGCGGAAGTGCTGGGTTTGTCCATGGTTTTGGACGAGGCTGTTCTGGAAAAGGTGCGGTCATATTTCATTACCCGAGGTAGGAGTATTCCGGAATGTATTCGTAAAGAAGCGTTTTTTCCGGAAGGTGCCAGGCTTTTTGACAATCCGGTCGGTTCTGCGCCGGGAATTTTGATTGAGAGGAACACGAAAAAAATTATATGCCTGCCCGGGCCGCCTAAAGAATTAATCCCTACTTTTGAAGGATTCGTTCCTGCTTATCTGGTAAAATCCTTGGGGCAAGGTGAGGTGACCCTAACTGCTTTGTTTAGGCTGACAGGTCTTACCGAACCGGATGTACAGGATATTTTGAGCGATTTATGCCTGGCTGAAAATCCCGGTATTGCTTTTTTAGCTATGCCGGGTGAAGTGCAGGTGCGCATCAGTGCCAGAGCCGCTGAACCGGAGGCTAAGAGACTGGTAGCTGAATTGGCCGAAAAGGTTGAAGCCAGATTAGGCGGTTATATTTTCGCCAGGGATGAGGATGTTCCGGAAGAGCTTGTAGGCAGCCTGCTGCTGGGAAGAGGTTTAACTATTGGCCTGGCAGAATCTTGTACGGGTGGCTTAATAGCCGGTAGGCTAACCGCTGTTCCCGGCAGTTCACACTACCTGCTGGGTGGTGTAGTTGCCTACAGTAATATGGTTAAGGAAAAAGTTTTAGGTGTACCGGCTCAAATTTTGGAGCGCTACGGGGCGGTCAGTAAACAAACTGCCCTGCTTATGGCCAAAGGCGCGCGTGATCTTATTGGCTCTGATTTGGGCCTTTCTGTTACCGGTATTGCCGGTCCGGACGGGGGGAGTGATGAAAAGCCCGTAGGATTGGTCTATATTGCACTGGCAGACAGGACAGACGCCTGGTGCGGAAAGTTTAATTTTGCCGGCAGGAGAGAGTCAATCCGGCGCGGGGTGTCTAATATGGCCTTAAATATGGTTAAACTTTATTTATCAGATAAAGAAAATATGAGTACATTAAAGAGGAGTTAAGTATATGGCATTACGAAATACACCAAATAAGGCAGCGGCAAAATTCGGCGAGCTGACCTTAAACAGCCGCATTGTTCAGGCTTTAGTAAACATGGGATTTGAAGAACCCACTCCCATTCAGCAAAAGACAATTCCTATTTCACTGGAAGGAAAGGATATAATCGGCCAGGCTCAGACCGGAACGGGTAAAACCGCTGCTTTTGCTATTCCTGTCTTAGAAAAGATTGATAGCCGGCGAAACGGGGTACAGGCCCTGATTATAACTCCAACCAGGGAGTTGGCTATTCAGGTAGCCGAGGAAATCTCCAATATCGGCAAATACTGCCGCATACGTGCCTTGCCTATTTACGGCGGACAGTCTATAGACAGGCAGATTAAGGCTCTAAAGCAGCAAAGGGTGCAGATTGTTATAGGCACCCCGGGACGGCTTTTGGATCACCTGCGCCGTGGTACTCTTAGATTGGAACAAGTTGCCACGGTTGTTTTGGATGAAGCGGATGAAATGCTGGACATGGGCTTCATTGAAGATATCGAAGCTATATTAAACCAGACTCCGACGACCAGGCAAACATTTTTGTTTTCTGCGACTATCCCGGAAGAAATATTGAGACTGTCCAGAAAATACTTGAATAGTCCCGAGTTTATTACTGTGAGCAGAAATAATTTGACAGTGCCTTTGATTGAGCAGGTATATTATGAAACCAGAGAGAGTACTAAGCTGGACGCTCTGGCCCGCCTGTTGGATGCACTGGATATTTCTCTGGCCATTATATTTTGCCGGACTAAGCGGGGCGTGGATGAGCTGGTGGCTTCGCTGCAGGTGCGGGGCTACCAGGCAGCCGGATTGCACGGTGATTTGAGCCAGTACCAGCGCAATCACGTTATGCGCCAGTTTAAGGCGGGTCAGGTGGAGTTTTTGGTGGCTACCGATGTAGCGGCCCGCGGTTTGGATATAGAGAATGTATCCCATGTAATTAACTTTGATGTGCCCCAGGATCCTGAATTCTATGTGCATAGAATCGGGCGCACCGGCCGGGCAGGGAAAACCGGCATGGCTATTTCTCTGGTCAGTCCCAGGGATTTTCGCCAGCTGCGTTTAATAGAAAAAATCACCAAGTCACGCGTCAAGCGGGAGCATTTGCCTGGCCTGGCTGATTTAACGGAACGCCGCAAGGAAATGATCAAGAGCCAATTAATCAGAGTTATTGAAGATTCTAACCTGGCTTATTACCGTTCAGTGGTTGATCCGCTGGTAGATGAATATGATCCCATTGATATAGCGGCGGCAGCCCTGAAGCTGGGTTATGACCTGGAAACAGGTGATGATATTGAGAAAACTGAGTCATCCCCTGCCTATTATGATACCGGGGCGGGTCCGGGCATGGTCAGATTATTCATGACTCTTGGCCGCAAAGATAATATTTCGCCCGGTGAGCTTGTCAGGGTTTTGAGTGAAGAGACAGGTATTCCTGAACACATGGTAGGGGATGTCAGAATATATGAGAAGTTTACCTTTACCGAGGTTCCTGAGGAATGGGCTAATTGTGTTATTGGCAGCCTGAACAAGCAGAGCATCAAAGGTCGCCGTATCTGTGTTGAGCCGGCACGAGGGAGAAATAATTGAGCTACTCCGGCATATGTGCTGCATGATTAGCCCATTGCAGCAGTTAATTATTGCTTGACAGATATCATTGGTAAAAAATATAATTAACGCGAACAAATGTTTTGCATTAAGAAAGGGGGTTTTCATTTTTGATGCAGCAAGACAAGCAAAAAGCTTTGGAACGCGCTCTGGCCGATATTGAGAAGCAGTTCGGCAAAGGGGCTGTTATGAAACTTGGCGAGTCTCCGGCAAAGAATGTGGAGGTTATTTCCACAGGTGTTTTATCTCTTGATATTGCTCTTGGTATTGGTGGTGTTCCCAGGGGCAGAGTTGTTGAGATATACGGGCCTGAGTCTTCCGGTAAAACAACTGTGGCGCTGCATGTAGTTGCCGAAGCCCAGAAAGATGGGGGGATGGCAGCGTTTGTGGATGCGGAGCATGCCCTGGATCCGACTTATGCCCAAAAACTGGGCGTAGATATTGAAAATTTGCTGGTTTCCCAGCCTGATACGGGTGAGCAGGCGCTGGAAATTGCCGAAGCTCTGGTGCGCAGCGGGGCGGTTGATGTTATTGTGGTGGATTCAGTAGCCGCTCTGGTGCCCAGGGCGGAGATTGAAGGTGATATGGGTGATTCACATGTAGGTTTGCAGGCCCGTTTGATGTCGCAGGCCCTGCGCAAACTTACCGGTGTGGTCAGCAAATCCAACTGCACAATCATATTCATTAATCAACTGAGAGAAAAAGTAGGAGTAATGTTTGGCAATCCTGAGACAACTCCGGGGGGAAGGGCGCTAAAGTTCTACTCGTCAATCAGGCTGGATGTGCGTAAAGGTGAGCCTATAAAACAGGGTGCTGATTTTACCGGTAATCGCACAAAAGTTAAAGTCGTGAAAAATAAGATGGCTCCGCCTTTTAAACAGGCAGAGTTTGACATTATGTTTGGAACCGGTATTTCCCGTGAAGGCACACTGCTGGATGTGGCTGTTGATCTCAATATTATTAATAAGAGCGGTGCCTGGTATTCTTATAATAATGAGCGCCTGGGCCAGGGCAGGGAAAATGTTAAGGATTTATTGAAAGAAAAGCAGGAGATGGCGCGGGAAATTGAACAAAAGGTGCGGGCTCTGGTAAATGTGGCTCCGCAACAACCGGCCGGTCCGGAGCAAAGTGATTTGTCTGTGTAGGATTACAGTTTAGCGGGGATGAAGAGAAATGCCGGGGCAACTTGAAAAGGCCAAACACTATGCTTTAAACCTGCTGAGTTATCGCAGGAGATCAGAAGAAGAAGTGAGAAACAGGCTGCGCAAAGCGGAATTCGAAGCAGTTGTAATTGAAGAGACAATGGGTTTTCTAAAGGAGTATAATTATATTAATGATCGCGACTTTGCCGGGAGTTGGGTAAATGACCGCCTTGCTTTGAAACCTGTTGGACGCAGACGTTTAAGATGGGAACTGCAGCAGAAGGGTGTTGCCAGGGATATTATTGAACAGGCCGTCAATATAATTGACGAAAATGATGAATATAATATGGCTTTGCAACTGGTAAGAAAAAAGTTTTCTACTGATATAAATTGCACTTCGACTAAAATCGCCTCTTTTTTGCAGCGTCGCGGTTTTTCTGCCGGTGTAATTATAACTATATGCAATAATATACACGGTAAAGGCCTCTAAGCCTTGACATGGACTAAAAAAATCTGTACAATATCACTGGGAGAAAATAGAATTGATACTGCTGTAATGGGCTTAATATAGATGAGAAAATATAATATTGTATTATTTTGGAGAGATTATGGCTTAAATAGGGGAATTATTAATACCATGAAACGGTATTTTAGTGTGTATTATTATGTCAAATTATAGCATGTCGAATTTTGCAGACAAGCTAATTAAATGAGAATAATAAGAAACCACCCATAAAACCATAATTAGTGTCCCGGTTACTGGAGACACACCGGAGAAGTACGAGAATTAGTTTTCAATTCTTAAACAGAAAGGATCCCGTCTTACCGGGGTATTTTCGTGCCCGCTTTAAATTCAGGAGTATCGCTAATTTTCTACCGAGTTTACTCGGTGTTTTTTTTGTACTCTAGGAAATTATGCTTATGATGGATTTGCGGACAGGTCATTTTTAAATGAAGTACAAGTTTATGTTTTATAAGCAAGGTTAGTGTTGCATAATTCCCGGCGAGTATGAGTGCCTGCAGCCGCTCGAAAGTCGTTTAAAGCGACTTTCTTATTAAAAAATGATAATAACAGATAATAAACGTGGGAGGTGAAAATTATTGTTTGAGAATCTTTTAATCGCATTACCGGCAGCTGTTGTTGCCTTTATTATTGGTTATTTTATCAGAAGGTATGTGGTTGAAGCAAAAATAGCCACTGCGGAAGAAGAAGTAAAAAGAATTATTGATAACGCGGAAAAAACTGCAGAGTCCTTAAAAAGGGAAGCTATTTTGGAAGCCAAGGAAGAAGTTTTAAAGCAGCGCAATGAGGTAGAGCGGGAAAATAAGGAACGCCGGTCCGAATTGCAGCGGCTGGAGCGCAGGCTGGTTCAAAAAGAAGAAACCCTGGATCGAAAAACCGAAGCCATTGAGAAAAAGGAAGATTCCTTAATCAAGAAAGAAAACGAAATTGATATTGTCAAGACAGAAATAGGTGAAATTTATAATCGTCAACTAAGTGAATTAGAAAGAATTTCTGGTATGACTTCTGAGGAAGCCCGTCAGATCTTGCTGTCCGATATTGAAAAGGAAATGAAACATGAAGCCGCCATATTGATTAAAGATATTGAAACTAAGGCTAAAGAAGAAGGTGAGAAAAGGGCGCGGGCTATTATCTCACTGGCTATTCAAAGATGTGCGGCAGATCATGTGGCCGAAACTACTGTAGCGGTAATTCCTTTACCCAATGATGAAATGAAAGGCCGTATTATCGGTCGTGAAGGTCGCAATATCCGGGCCTTTGAGACACTTACAGGCATAGACTTGATCATAGACGATACACCTGAAGCGGTAATATTATCAGGTTTTGACCCGATTAGAAGAGAAACTGCCAGGATTGCTTTGGAGAAACTAATAGTTGATGGCAGGATACACCCGGCCAGGATTGAGGAGATGGTTGAAAAGGCTCGCAAGGAAGTGGACTTCCAAATACGTGACGCCGGTGAGCAATCTACCTTTGATACCGGAGTGCATGGTATTCATCCTGAACTTATTAACCTGCTGGGCAGGCTTAAATTTAGAACCAGTTATGGACAAAATGTTTTAAAACACTCTATTGAAGTTGCCCACCTGGCAGGCATGATGGCTTCTGAACTGGGTGTGGACGTAAAATTGGCTAAGAGAGCCGGTTTGCTGCATGATATAGGAAAAGCTATGGATCATGAAGTGGAGGGTCCCCATGTAACCATTGGTGTTGATTTGGCCAAGAAATACCGTGAAAGCCAGGAAGTTATACATGCTATTGCTTCCCACCACGGTGATGAGGAACCTAAAACCATTATTGCCGTACTGGTACAGGCGGCAGATGCTATTTCCGCAGCCAGACCGGGAGCCAGGCGTGAAACTCTGGAGTCCTATATTAAGCGCTTGCACAAGTTAGAGGAAATAGCCAATTCATTTGAAGGCGTTGAAAAATCTTTTGCTATTCAAGCCGGCCGTGAAATTCGTATTATGGTTCATCCGGACAAGGTTGATGATCTGGGTGCTGTGCGCCTGGTGCGTGATATTACAAAACAAATCGAAAATGATCTGGATTACCCGGGACAGATTAAAGTGGTTATAATCAGGGAGACTCGTGTAATTGATTATGCCAAGTAATTTTAGACCGATAATTTATATTTTTTTAGAAAATGACTCTTCGGAGTCATTTCTTTGTAGTCCGGGAAATTATGCTTTTAATGATTTTGGCTGCAAGAAAGCCGCTTAAAGCGACTTTCTTGCTTCTCCTTATTTGGAAGATATTAAATTATGCAATGTGTCATAATAAAGCAGGAAATAAATAAATAAAACAGAATTTATAAAAGGATCGGTATGTAGTATGCTTCTAGCGCTGTGGGAAAGCGGGTGAAAGGTTTGAGCAAAGAATATAAGATCAAGGATAACATGTCCGACAGTGTCGGCCTGATAACTTCCATACTCGTTCGCTATCCGGAAGTGGCAACAATTATTTTTGATCCGGAGCAGCAGGTGTTAAAAATGACCTTTATTCTAAAGAAAAATTTGGATAATATAACGAAAGAAATAATGACAAGCAAGGTTACCGACAGTCTGGAGGTATATAATTTTTTAGAAGACAGGGAACCGGAATTAATCTCAATTGGACAACAGGAATTTGATCAGTTCACACTGATAGAAATTCAAAGGGATATAGAGACTTTGATGCGGGAAGAAATAGGCTTAACTGTTCAGTTGTTTTACGATCTTTTTTGCGATTATCTTGTTACAGATTATAATAATAATTATTATTTTGAGGAAGATTTAATAATGCAGGAAGAAATTATAGAGCAGATGCTGCAAAATCTAAAGATTAAATCGGATAATAAACACTGGTATGCCTTTCGGGAAGAAGGCAGGGTACTGGTATTCAATAAATAGGGGGACTTGAATTTGCGTTTTTTGTTAATTGGGGATATCGTGGGCCGTTCCGGTCGCAATGTTATAAAGGAGGATTTGTCCCATATAAAAAGGGAATTGGGTATAAATTTTACTATTGCCAACGGTGAGAATGCTGCGGGGGGCAACGGTATTACCAGGGATATAGCCAGGGAGCTTTTTGCTGCGGGAATTGATGTTATCACCATGGGAAACCATGTTTGGAATAAAAAAGAAGTGTACAATTTTATTGAACAGGAAACCAGGCTTATTCGTCCTGCCAATTACCCGCCCGGTGCTCCCGGAGCCGGCATGAATGTTTTTGTCAGGGAGGGCGCGGCTGTTTGCGTAATAAATATGTCAGGAAGGGTATATATGTCCCCTCTGGATTGCCCTTTTCGCAAGGCTGATGAATTATTGAGGCAATTATCTCCTGATGTCAAGATTGTAATTGTTGATTTTCATGCCGAAGCTTCTTCTGAAAAAATAGCTATGGGCTGGTATCTTGACGGAAGAGTTAGCGCCGTATGCGGTACTCATACTCATGTACAGACAGCAGATGAAAGGATTTTACCTGAAGGTACTGCTTATATTACGGATATCGGTATGACCGGGCCGAGGGATTCTGTAATTGGGGTAGATAAGGATGTAGTTCTGGAAAAGTTTTTAACCCAGCAGCCCAGGCGCATGGAAGTCGCCAGTGGGCCTGCTCAGCTTAATGCCGTTTACATAGATGTGGATACTGACACAGGGAGGGCTAAGAAAATAGAGAGGATCTTTAACCTATAATAAACTGATAATATTTTGAATTTTTAAAAAAAAATTTATAAAAACATTTATATTAAAAAGGAATTTTATTTTACTTAGCGAATATAATTTCTTACAGAAGTTCTGGAACTGTACAGATTCAGGTTCTTCACCTAAGAAGAGGAGGTTCGATGCATGGACGTGTTAAAAGTTTCAGCAAAATCCAACCCGAATTCGGTTGCCGGGGCCCTGGCAGGAGTACTCAGGGAAAGGGGCAATGCCGAGATTCAGGCAATCGGTGCGGGGGCATTAAACCAAGCAGTTAAAGCAGTAGCTATTGCCAGAGGATTTGTAGCACCCAGTGGAGTTGACCTAATTTGTATACCTGCTTTTACTGATATTATGATTGACGGTGAGGAAAGGACAGCAATTAAGTTGATTGTAGAACCCAGATAGTTATGAATATACCAGTTACTTAGTTAGCCTGTTTATTCTAATTTTTCAGAATAAACAGGCTATTAATTTTAATCTGAGAAATTACGCTTATGATGGCTAAGGGGGGAGTTTATTTGCAAATTCGGGATTCAGCTCAAGCGCTGCACCGGGAAAGTATTGTTGTGGATGCGCATTGTGATACCATAACCGCACTTATGAAAGAGAGTCGTTCTCTGGGTGAATTGAGCAGCTGCGGGCATATTGACCTGCCGAGACTCAAATTAGGCGGAATAAAAGTACAGTTTTTTGCTGCTTTCATAGCTCCTGAATACAAATATACTGCGCTTACCAGGACTCTGGAAATAATAGATCTCTTTTATCGTGAAGCTAAGCTAAATGAAGCCATTATGCTGCCTGTTAAGGATAATGCTTCTCTGGACCGGTCTCTGGCTGAAGGAAAGATTGCGGCTTTCTTAACTGTTGAGGGCGGTGAGGCTTTGATGGGAGAATTATATGTGTTGAGAATGCTCTACCGTTTAGGAGTAAGAAGTTTGACTTTAACCTGGAACGGGCGTAATGATCTGGCCTGCGGTGTGGGTGAGGGCAGCGCGGCGGGCGGTTTATCAATTTTCGGCAGGGCAGTGGTGCGTGAAATGAACAGTCTGGGTATGCTGATAGATGTTTCTCATCTGGCGGAAAAAGGTTTCTGGGAAGTTATGGAGTTATCTGCCGCTCCGGTGATTGCTTCCCACTCCAATTGTCAAAAACTTTGCCGGCACAAAAGAAACCTAACTGATGAGCAGATATTGTCTTTAAAGAAGGCTGGAGGTGTTATAGGTCTCAGTTTTGTGCCGCAGTTTATCAGTGCTGCCGGGGCTGATCTGGACAGCTTTCTTGATCATGTTGATCATATTGCCGCACTGGCCGGAGTTGATTGCATTGGCCTGGGTTCTGATTTTGACGGTATAGACGCGGCAGTTCCCGGTTTGGAGGACTGCAGCAGACTGCCCTGTATTACAGAGGGCTTGCTGCAAAGGGGTTATAGTGAGGAAGACATAAAAAAATTTTTGGGAGGCAATTTTTTACGGGTGATCAGAAAGATTTTAAGGTAAAATAGAGTAGATAAAATTATGAAGGTGATAATATATGGCGGTTGATCTGCACGTGCATACTACTGCTTCGGACGGTACGGATTCACCGGAGGAAGTGGTTAAGCGTGCCTGGCGATTAGGTCTGGAGGCAATTGCTATTACAGACCATGATGTTTTGGAAGGCATTCTGCCGGCCCAAAAAGAGGCACGGGACAAAAATATTGATATCGTGCCCGGTGTCGAACTGAGCACAGTGCATGAGCTGGGTGAGGTACATATTCTGGGCTATTACATGGACATAGAGGATACAAAGCTGCTGGAGTATTTAAACATGTTTCGCAGGGCCAGAGTAGAACGTATAGTAAAAATGGTAAATAAACTTATTGATATGGGTATAGGTATTTCCCGTGAAAGGGTTTTTGCTATCGCGGGAAGCGGAGCTGTGGGCCGCCCTCATTTAGCTGAGGCTTTACTGGAGGCAGGGTTTGTCTCCTCCATGGGTGAGGCTTTTGAAAAATTTATCGGGTCGGGTAGGCCCGCTTATGTTCCGCGCTTTAAATTCAGCCCGGTAGAAGCGGTAAAGTTAATTGTATCCGCTAAAGGTGTGCCCGTATTGGCTCACCCCGGTATGGACTGCGCAGCTGTGGTGATGGGTGATTTGGTTGCAGCCGGATTGCAGGGTATTGAAGTTTATCATCCCAGTCATGATCTGGCTCAAACCGGTATTTTTTTAGAGATGGCCAGAGTGCATAGTCTCATTATCACCGGTGGGTCTGATTACCACGGGGTGCAAAATTTTGACAGAAGCCCTTTGGGTTCGGTTACGGTTTCTTATTCGGCGGTAGAGCAGTTAAAAGAACGGGCCAGGTTGAACTGCTCTTGATATTTGCAGCAATTCTAAGAACAGCACCATTGTCATATATTTATTGTGATAAAGCTTCAAGGTGGTGTTTGAATGACTGGTGATATCAATTATTTGCAAAGAAGGGTACATGAATTAGAAGAGAAAGTTGAGCAATTAAGGCTCAGTCGCAGAGTATTAATGAATCTGGTGGAAAAATTAGAGAGGGAGAAATCAGGTTCTGTTACCAGACTGGAGAAAGAGAACCGCAAGCTGCAGCTTAGCAACTATAGATACGCCAAATTCTTATTGAAAAAAAATAGACAGATAATGGATTTGAGGGTGCGGTTAGAAGAATTTGTCTCAGGAAATATGGATTTTAAGTAATACATCAATGATCTAATGCAATTATGTCGATATAATGTATGATATAATATTAAATGTTGAAAATTATTGAAGCAATCTTGCAGCGTAGAATAAAGGTGTTTATTTTAATTACTTTTTCCTGCGCTAATAGCAGGAATTTTAATTTTTTATATATTTGGACGAGCATTGCACAAGGACAGGTGAATAAAGCAAAATGCAGGGAAAACTGATACTGGTAACGGGTGGTTCCAGAAGCGGCAAGAGCAGTGTTGCCGAACATCTGGCTAAAAAAATAGGGGGAAGTGTAGTTTACATTGCCTCGGCAGCTGCTCTGGATGAAGAAATGCTGCGCCGGGTGGCAAAGCACCGCTCAGCGCGTCCGGCTCACTGGCAGACAATTGAGGAAACTCATGATATACCCCGTGTGCTCAGGCATGCCGGGCAGTCAGCCGAAGTTATTTTATTGGATTGTCTAACTCTCTGGATATCTAATCTATTGCTGGATGATTCACTGATGGGCGGAAAATCAGATGAGGAAAAAGAAGCCTGTATTATTAACAGGGTTGATGAACTGGTGCAGGCAGCCCTTTCAGTTCCTGCCCATGTGCTGGTAGTTTCGAGTGAGGTGGGACAGGGCATAGTGCCGGAATATCCGATTAGCAGGCTTTACCGTGATATTGTAGGACTGGCCAATCAAAAGCTGGCCTTCCATGCTGATGAGGTTTATTTAACCGTTGCCGGTATACCGGTGGAATTGAAGTCTTTAGCAGCAGAGTATTGATTTTTAGGAGGCGTTTTTCATGTCAGCAAAAACTATTATGGTGCAGGGAACGGCGTCCCACGTGGGCAAGAGCATACTGGTTGCCGCCCTGTGCCGTATTTTTTACCGGGACGGTTATAAGGTTGCCCCGTTTAAGTCGCAGAATATGGCTCTAAATTCTTTTGTCACGGCAGACGGTGGGGAAATGGGCAGGGCTCAGGTGGTGCAGGCCGAGGCCAGTGGTTTGCCGCCGGATGTTGATATGAACCCCATTTTACTCAAACCTACAGGCCAGGCCTCTTCACAGGTAATTGTGCTGGGCAGGCCTTTGGGCAACATGTCCGCTGCCAAGTATCACTCGGGTTACACTTTAAGCGCCTTGGATATTATAGAGGGAGCATTGGACAGGCTGCGCAGCAAATATGACATTATTGTTATTGAAGGTGCGGGAAGCCCGGCTGAGGTTAACCTGCAGGATACTGAGATAGTCAATATGAGGATTGCCTCTATGGCCGGAGCACCGGTTTTGCTGGCGGCCGATATTGATAAAGGCGGAGCCCTGGCTTCCGTGGTGGGTACTCTTGAACTGATCAAACCGGAGGATCGCGACAGGGTGGCAGGTATCATTATAAACAAATTCCGGGGGGATGTAGCTCTTTTTCAACCGGCAGTGGACTTTTTGGAGCAGAAGATAGACAAGCCGGTTCTGGGCGTGGTTCCTTATTTTCATGATTTGCGTATTCAGGAAGAAGACTCGGTTTCCATGGAACGAAGCGCCGGTCGCTGGGAAAAGGAGGCCGAAATAGATATAGCAGTAGTACATTTGCCTCATATATCTAATTTTACTGATTTTGACCCGCTGGAAAACGAGCCGGATGTCAACCTGCGCTATGTCAGGCAGCCGGAAAAGTTGGGCCACCCGGATATGATCATTATACCGGGCAGTAAAAATACTATTGAAGACTTGTTATGGCTGCAAAACAGCGGTTTGGCGGGCAGGATCATTTCCAGAGCCGGGGCAGGCACTCCGGTGGTGGGTATCTGCGGCGGTTTTCAAATGCTGGGCAAAGAGCTCCATGATCCTCTGCATACAGAATCAAACATTTCCTCTATGCCCGGTTTGGGTTTACTGAATACGGCAACCACTTTTGAACCTGAGAAAACTACCACCCAGGTAGAGGCAGCAGCCTGCGGCACCGGTATTTTTTTAGCCGAAGCCGGCAGTTGGAGAGTTGAAGGTTATGAGATTCATATGGGACAGACAGAACTGCTGGAAGGAGCCATGCCGGCTTTTAATATTCGCATGAGGTCGGGGGAAAAGGTTGATTTTGCAGACGGGGCTGTAAACAGCAGCGGGCTGGTGCTGGGTACTTATATTCACGGTGTTTTTGATCAGGAGGACTTCCGGCGTCATTGTGTTAATAAACTGCGGTTAAGAAAAGGACTCCCGCCCTATGCAGGTCCCAAAGGCTTGAGTGTGTGGGAACAGAGGCAGCAGGATTATGACAGGCTGGCGGAAGTAGTCAGGACAAGCCTGGATATGAAAAAAATCTATGCTATGCTCGGTTTGGACGGCCCGCTTAAATAAGGAGGGTGTGATGACCGGAATAACTGGCACAGATTTCAATACAACAGTATTAAATATAACCATAATCAATGTAGTTGCGGCATATTTCCTGGATTTGCTGATAGGAGACCCGCGCTGGCTGACTCATCCGGTGGTCATAATCGGCAAATTGATCAGCTGGTTGGAAGCAGTTTTTTTTAGGTTATGCAAAAGTCCCGCAGCATTGCGCCTGGCGGGATTATTGCTGGCTGTCACAGTGGTTGCTGCTGCTTACTCGGTTACCCGTCTGATTGTGGAAGCTTGCACCGGCATAAATCCTCTTTTGGGCCAGGCAGTGGAAATCTGGCTGCTTTCAACGACCCTGGCGGCTAAAAGTTTGGCCGGAGCCGGAAGAGAGATTTACCGTCTTTTACTGGACGGAAATCTGCAGGAGGCCCGTGTCAAAGTAGGCTGGATTGTTGGACGCGATACGGCAAAACTGGATCAGTCCGGTGTGACCAGAGCCACAGTAGAAACTGTGGCGGAAAATATTGTTGACGGAGTGCTTTCTCCTCTATTCTATGCTTTCCTGGGAGGAGCCCCGCTGGCTATGGCCTATAAAGCAGTCAATACCCTGGATTCCATGGTAGGCTACAAGAATGAAAAATACCTGCACCTGGGCTGGGCCTCGGCCCGTCTGGATGATTTGGCCAATTTTCTGCCCGCCCGCTGGGCCGGTGCCCTGCTGTTGTCTGCCAGCGCCCTGTTGGGCTACAACAGCGGGCAGGCTTATCACACGATAAAAACTTACGCCGCCGGTCATCCCAGTCCCAACAGCGGCATTCCCGAGTCAGCAGTAGCAGGTGCCCTGGGTGTCCGCTTGGGCGGACTGAATTCCTACCACGGGCAGGTCTCTTTACGAGCCTATATGGGGGAGGAATTAGTGCCCCTGGAGGCCAAACATATAGCGGAGACAATTAAGCTTATGTATGCTGCCTCTGCTCTGGGAGTATTGTCCGGCGCTGTTTTGCTTACAGTATTTACTAAAATTTATTCTCTTTAAAGCGATTCTACAATATTCTTAAGTAATATTCCAAATAACTGTTGATAACAAACAATGTAAGGGTGTACTATGGTTATCCCGCCGGAGTGACTGGCGTAGTGCAGGCTAACGGCTCTTAGACACATTTTGGGTAACCGAACTTAGAGCCCCGGCAGTGCATACCAACCCTGCGAAATGCCGCTAATTGTTGTATCAGTATAACAAAACTAAGTGAATGAACCTGCACATCAAGGGGCTCTTAGTTCGGTCCAAAATGTGTCTTAGAGACGTCCTGCGCGCAGCCCTGAACGTAGAGGGATAGCCATAGTTCACCCGTCTTGAAAGCAGTAACGTAATAGTCCCAAAGCCCAAAAGAGTTGCGAGACTTTTTTCTGCCAAAGCACTGATGAAATATTTATAAAACTATATCAGCGATTATAAATCAAGCAATCTATTTTGCCGAGTCTTAAAACCACTGGAAGTAATTTACATATTGAAAGTCGAAAGAAGGTTTATTCTATGAGCTTACTCCCCAGGCTAATGTTCGCCGGCACCAACAGCGGTGTAGGCAAAACCACCATAACCACAGCCGTAATGACCGCCTTAACCAGACAGGGATACAGAGTCCAACCTTACAAAGTCGGGCCTGATTACATAGATCCCGGTTATCACCTGGCTGCCACGGGCCGTTTTTCCCGTAACCTGGACAGCTGGTTTTTTGATGCGGACGGTATAAAAGAGATGTTTACCCGTTCGGCAGTTGATGCAGATCTATCTATAATTGAGGGAGTTATGGGCTTGTATGACGGGTATGGCTCAGGTGAGGAGGGCAGTTCTGCTCAGGTGGCCAAGCTTTTGCAATGTCCCACTGTACTGATTCTGGATGCCAGGTCTATGGCCAGAAGTGCTGCCGCAGTCGTATACGGTTACCGCAATTATGATCCTAAAGTCCCCTTGGCCGGAGTTATTTTAAACCGAGTCGGCAGCGACAGGCATTACCGCATACTGAAAGAGTCCGTAGAGAGCTGTGGAGTACCGGTGCTGGGTGCGGTTAAACGTAATGAGCTGTTGAGCATGCCTGAGCGTCATTTAGGCTTGGTACCTACGGCAGAAAAAAATGATATGGAGGAGAGATTGGACATACTGGCGGCAACTGTCAGTGCCTCTATAGATCTGGAAGGTTTGGTTCGCCTGGCCAGACAGGCCGGTCGTTTAAGCGAACCGGTGAAGAAGCTTTTTCCTACCCCCAAACAGGTTCATCTACGGATAGGAGTAGCCAGGGACGAGGCCTTTAATTTTTATTACCAGGACAGTCTGGATTTACTCTCTGCTCTGGGAGCCGAGTTAGTTCTTTTCAGTCCGCTGCATGACAACCACCTGCCTCCTGCATTAGACGGCTTGTATTTAGGCGGCGGTTTTCCGGAAATGTTCCTACAAGATTTGGCAGACCGAAAAACTTTTCTTTCTGACATACGAACCGCAGCGGCCTCAGGAATGCCGGTTTACGCCGAATGCGGCGGTTTTATGTATTTAACTGAGGCTATTGAAGACTTTTCAGGCAAAAGACTGGCAATGGCAGGGGTCGTTCCCGGTTGTTGCCGTATGGAGCGGCGCCGTGTTGCACTGGGGTATGTTAGGGCCTCTGTATTAAAGGATAATGTATTGTCTGCCCGTGGTACTGAAATCAAAGGGCATGAGTTTCATTATTCTACATATTTTGCTTCTGAGGAGGTACTGCCTTCCCCTGCTTACCTGATGGTTAAGAGTGACGGTTCTCAGGAAAGCTATGCCGGGTATTCAGTCGGCAATATTCTGGCTTCTTATCTACACCTGCACCTGGCAGCTTACCCGGATTTAGCGGAGAATTTTCTGAAAAGCTGCGCGATTTTCAGAAAATCCCGCCAAGGAGAGTAAATATGAAAAGTTTTATGCTGGCACTTCAGTTCATATCTCGAATTCATATATTTAATGTTGCTTTTGAAGAAGCCGCTTTTGGCAAAGCTACCAGATTTTTCCCGTTAATAGGGCTTATCTTAGGTGCCATTACTGCTCTTTTATACCGTGTTTGCATTACGGTATTTCCGTTGGAGGTTACCTCGGCTTTAGCAATCCTGAGTATGGTTTTGCTAACAGGAGGCATACATTTAGACGGTTTTATGGACAGTATGGACGGACTTTTCAGCGGGCGGGACAGAGAGCGTAAGCTGGAGATAATGAAGGACAGCAGAATAGGAGCCTTCGGGGCGGTCGGCCTGGTATCATTGTTTTTGGTAAAATATACTGTTATACTGAATTTACCATTTGATTTTATCTACCCGCTGCTAATGCTTGCCCCGGTTATCAGTCGCTGGTCTATGGTCATAGGTATAAAATTTTATCCCTATCTAAGAGAGCAGGGCTTGGGCAAGCTGTATTCCCAGTATACAGGCTGGATTGAATTTATTTTTGCCACAGTTTTGGTGGTGCTTATAACCATATTTTTAGCCGGTTTGCCAGGTTTGGTTATGCTGTTGCTTGCCGGTTTACTGGCGTTTCTAATGTATGGAAGGGTTTACCGGCAGTTGGGGGGATTGACGGGAGATATTTACGGTGCTGTAAATGAAATTACTGAGGTGATTGTATTACTGCTCAGTTATCCGGTTTTGCAATATATACCGCATATTTTGATAGGATTTTGAAAGGAGTTAGAATAAGATGAGTTCTTTACAGCACATTCACGGAGGTAATCTAAAGGTTGCCAGTGAAAAGTTTGGCTACGAACAGAGACAATTTATAGATTTTAGCGCCAATATAAACCCGTTGGGGCCATCTCCCAGGGCTATGCTGGCTATGTCAGAAGGCTTGGCAAGTATTACTGCTTACCCTGATCCGGATTGCCGTGAACTTACTGCCGCTTTAGCTGGATACCTGCATATAGGCAGTGATAATATTCTGTTTGGCAACGGCGCGACTGAATTGATCTACCTTCTGGTAGATGTGTTTAAATATAAAAAAGCACTGGTTTGCGCCCCTACTTTCAGTGAATACGGGCTGGCAGTTCTCAGCCGGGGTGGTGAGGTTGCGGAGATATTGCTTGCCGAGGAGGATAACTTCGCTTTACCGGTGGAGGAGATTATAGCGCGCCTGCCGTCAGTGGAAATATTGTTCCTGTGCAATCCGAACAACCCTACAGGCAGGCTTTGTTCAAAACAGGATATTTTGCGTATTGCAGCTGCTGCCCGTGAATGTTCCTGTATGGTGGCAGTAGATGAAGCATTTATGGATTTTGTTGAAGAAAAGGATAATTATTCTGTTCTGGAGGAAGCTTTAAACAGGGATAATTTAATTGTTTTGTACTCGTTAACTAAATATTTCGGTATACCTGGCCTCAGGCTGGGGACGGCGGTGGCCTCGCGGGAGATTATTGCGCGTCTCAAGGCGGCCAAGGATCCCTGGAGCGTCAATACTCTGGCGCAAATTGCAGGTGTGCATTCTTTGGCTGATGCTGAATATATTAAAAATACAAAAATTCTGGTGACCCAAGAGAGAGAATTTTTAGAAGAGGCTTTACAAAGGATTGTTGGTTTAAAAGTTTATCACGGAGTAGCCAATTACTTGCTGATCAATATCAAGGATACCCAATACACTTCACAGGTTTTTGTGGAGCAGTTAGGTAGAAGAGGTGTCTTAGTTCGTGATTGCGCCAGTTTTAAAGGTCTGGGAAACAATTATCTAAGGGTGGCTGTAAAAAAACGTGAAGACAATCTGAGACTTATAGAAGCTTTAGAGGATTTTTTGAGAGGAGTTGTTAAATGAGCTGCCGGGTTTATTTGGTCAGACACGGGGAAACCGTATGGAATGCCAACATGCGCTTTCAGGGACACGCCGATATTGCTCTGACCCAGACAGGCAGGGAGCAGGCTGAGGCATTGGCTGAGAGACTCTCAGACAAAACTTTTCATGCTGTTTATTCCAGCGATCTGCTCAGAGCTTACGAAACTGCCGCTATTTTAGCGGAGACGCACAGTTTGCGTGTGCACAAGCGACCAAACTTACGTGAGATTAATTTTGGCAAGTGGGAAGGTCTTACTTATAAAGAGATTATTGAGCAATTTGGTGATTCTGCCAGGAAGTGGTGGAATAATCCCAGTATTACACGTATACCTGGTGGTGAAAAATTAACCGAAGTTGCTGAAAGGTGTTACAACGAACTGAGATTGATAGTTGAGCAGCATAAAGACCAGGAAGTGCTGGTGGTTGCGCACGGGGGAACTATCAGGTGTATTGTCAGCAGCGTACTGGGTATCAATTTAAATCAATACTGGCGCTTGAGGCTGGATAATACTGCTTTAAATATTATAGAATTCCCTGAGTGGGATAAAGGCATCCTGGTGCTGTATAACGACACCAATCATCTGGGGGGCAAATCAGGAGATACATTTTCTGATAAGTAAAATAAGCATTAATTGCAAATAGAGGAGGGCATAGCCCTCCTGAATATTTTTTAGAATACCCGGTGTCAACACCCCACCTGCCTTGGCAGCATTAATTTTTTCATAACTATATAGTAATATAGGCCGTCATATTGTATCATGGAACTGGAGTTGCCTGCTGTCCGAACAGTTTTCCAAGGCTAATGACTGGAAAGAATTGCAGATGTTTGGGAAATTTAAAAATGTACTTGGAACATTGTATACAGCATGCTATAATTATAAAATATTATTTTATAGGGAGGGGGGAATTACCATGATTTTTTCTAAAATAGAAAAAGAAGGTTTGACATTTGATGATGTATTAATTATACCTGCAGCTTCGGAAGTATTGCCCCGGGATGTGGATACGACCACTTACCTGACAAAAAATATAATGCTGAGTATTCCCTTAATGAGCGCCGGAATGGATACGGTAACTGAGTCCCGTTTAGCCATAGCCATTGCCAGGGAAGGCGGTATCGGGGTTATTCATAAGAATATGTCTATTAAAAGACAGGCTGTGGAGGTAGACAGGGTAAAGCGTTCGGAGCACGGGGTAATTTCTGACCCTATTTTCCTTTCTCCGACAGATTCAATACAAAATGCCCTGGTATTAATGGAACGCTATCGGATTTCGGGAGTTCCTGTTACCGATGATAATAAGTTGGTTGGTATTTTAACTAACCGTGACCTGCGTTTTGAGAAGAACTTTGAACAAAAAGTCGGTGCTGTGATGACTATGGAGAATTTAATCACTGCTCCGGAAGGAACCACTTTAGAAGAGGCAAAAGATATACTGCAGCATTATAAGGTGGAAAAGCTGCCTATCGTTGATGAAGAATTTAACTTGCGCGGTTTGATTACTATTAAAGATATTGAAAAAGCCAAACAGTATCCCTCATCAGCCAAAGACGGTCGAGGAAGGTTAAGAGTTGCTGCTGCTGTTGGCACGGCCGCGGATACCATGGAGCGAGTTGAGGCTTTAATAAGGGTAAGTGTTGACGCCATAGTTGTAGATACTGCTCACGGTCATTCCAGAGGCGTATTAAATACCGTGCAAAATATTAAAGATAAATATTCTGATGTGGCAGTTATTGCCGGCAATGTGGCTACTGTCGAAGGAACCAGAGATCTTATATTGGCTGGAGCAGACGCTGTCAAGGTTGGTATAGGGCCAGGTTCTATCTGCACTACCAGAGTGGTGGCAGGAATCGGTGTTCCCCAAATTACTGCTGTTATGGATTGCGTGTCTGAGGCCAAAAAACATAATATACCTATCATTGCTGACGGGGGCGTAAAGTACTCCGGTGATATAGTTAAAGCCATTGCTGCCGGTGCCGATGTTGTGATGATTGGCAGTTTGTTTGCCGGTACGGAAGAAAGCCCCGGGGATATAGAGATATACCAGGGTCGCAGCTATAAGGTATATCGCGGCATGGGTTCATTGGGTGCAATGAAAGAAGGCAGTTCCGATCGCTACTTCCAGGAAAATGACAAGAAATTCGTGCCGGAAGGTGTTGAGGGAAGAGTTCCTTATAAAGGTGCGCTGGCCGATACAGTTTACCAGATGATTGGCGGTTTGCGAGCCGGTATGGGATACTGCGGGTCAAAAAATATCTTTGAATTAAAAACTAAAGCTAAGTTTATGAAAATAACGGCTTCCGGTTTGAGGGAAAGTCACCCTCACGATGTAGTTATTACCAAAGAATCGCCTAATTATAGTATAAAATAAAGATAGTAATTTAGTGCTAAAAAATAATCTCCGAGTGAGGTTATTTTTTTTTGTTAAATGCAAAAAAATTTTTCCCACAGACAGGAAAATAATAACAATATAGGGAATATATATATTGGTTGTCAATATCATAGTTTATTTGAGGAAGGTGAAAATGAAATTGGAAAATAAATTACAGTCATTAACAGATGTTTTGAAAAAAAATCTATTTTTTTTCGAGGCTTTGACGGTTGCGGAGCTAACCCAATATGTTCGTCAGATTATGCTGCAGGATTATGAGGTTAAACAAGTGGAAGAAAAAGTAAGTCATTGTTTAAGACAAAACCCATGCTTTTATGCCGGTTCAGACGGTTTATGGCGTTTAAATCTGCAGGGTTTGCCGCAAAATGACCAGTTCTACTCGTTTCTGTTAAAAAGACAGAAGCCGATGGGTTTAAGGGATTTTGTCAAGCATAATTTGGGCAAACAAAAGAAAACTAAGAAGCAATTAATCGGGGAGGAGACAGTATTAATTCATGACGGTCGTTTTATTCAGTGGAATAACGGCAGTTGGAGTCTTACCGAACTGGAAGTTGAGTCGGCCAGTTATTCTTTGAAGCAACTGGTAATAAAAGCTATGAAACTAAATTCCTGTGGCTTATCTGAACAGCAGCTTTTTGATGTGGTGCAGTGTTGGCGGGAAGTGACTTTGCCGGCGGTGAGAGGTGTTTTAAATAAGTACCCTTATTTTGAGCAGTTGGCTGAGGGCCTCTGGTGCTATAATGCACAGTGTCATATGCTGTATGAAGAATTTACAAAGAAATCATTACTGTTGCTGGGTAAGCAGAGGATCAAATGGCGCAGGGACAGGGATCGCTGGTTTAAAAAAGTGGAGTTATTGGAGAACCAGTTGGAGGAAGTCTTTGCGGCCAATAAACAGGTTGCCGCTGCTTTAGCTGAACAAAAAGAAATAGTTGAGCAGCATGAAAACCTGGTTACTCAAATGGCTGAAAAGGATTTGCTTTTGTCTCTGAGAAAAAAAGAATTGTTTAGTTACCGGGAACATATAAGCAAGACAGACACTAAAGCTAACAGTATTTTGCACCAGTGCCGCCTTTGGGTTAAAAGAAGCCGTGAGTCGGAGCAGGAGATTCAAAGGTTAAGGGATTCACTGGAGAAAAACCAGAGCAGTCAGGCTTCTCTTTTTGTGAAATTGCAGCAATATAAAGAGAAAGACAGGGAGAATAAGCAAAAATTAGCTGAAATACAAGACAAGCACAGCAGCCGGGTAGCCGAGCTGCAAACCGAAATTGTGGAGTTGAAACAGAAACTGGAGAAACAAAAGGAGTTGTCTCTGCAGGATGAAAAGCATTTGATGGAGCAGATCAACCGCCTAACGGGTGATTTAAGAGATGCTTTTTTAGCCGGGGAGGATATGCAAAAGTCGATGCTGTTGTTAAAACAGGAACTTAAAAAATATGAGGCCAGATGTGCCCAGTTGGAAAGAGGACTGGCCCACCCGCTGGTTAAGTTTATAGCCTGGGTTTGCGGGGTAAGCAGGAGAATTCCCAGAGAGATTATGTGAAAAGCTTTACGGCTGGAGGATGACTCAAAGGGCCTTTAAAAAGGCTCCGTGGTCACCCTCTTTTTGTCATTTGCCAGTTGCTTAGGGCGGTAGTATAGGCTTTTTTGATACTTTAATGTTGCTTTTGCCGCAAAAATTAGTTAGTATTAAGCCAGTTGTTTCTGTGTTAATATTGAGCAATGCTTGCTCGGTTTAGTGGGGTGGCGGAGTGAGTAAAATAAAAATTATGGTGGCCGATGACGAAGAAAGAATCCGTCGTCTGGTAAAGATGTATCTGGAAAAGGAAGGCTATGAAGTTGGCCAGGCAATAAACGGTGAGGATGTCCTGAAGCAGTTGGGACAGGATGCCTCTTGGGATTTATTGCTGTTGGATTTAATGATGCCTGAAACTGACGGCTGGCAGGTTTGCCGGGAGCTTCGCAAAAAATCCGATATCCCGATAATTATGTTGACGGCGCGAGGTGATGAAATTGACCGTGTATTGGGTCTGGAACTAGGCGCCGATGATTATGTGCTTAAGCCCTTTAGTCCAAGAGAACTGGTAGCCAGGATTAAGGCTTTATTGAGAAGGGTTCGACGTAAGCAGGTTTATGGGGATGAAGTGCAGTTGCAGTTTTCTGGATTAACCATTGATCCCGCTTCCAGAAAGGTTATCTTAATGGGACAGGTATTATCACTAACTCCCAAGGAATTTGACCTGCTGTTATTTATGTCTCAATCGGCGGGACAAGTATTTTCCAGGGAGCAGCTGCTGCGGAATATATGGAACTATGATTATTTCGGCGATCCCCGTACGGTTG
Source organism: Desulfofarcimen acetoxidans DSM 771 (assembly GCF_000024205.1). Classification (NCBI taxonomy): domain Bacteria; kingdom Bacillati; phylum Bacillota; class Clostridia; order Eubacteriales; family Peptococcaceae; genus Desulfofarcimen; species Desulfofarcimen acetoxidans. Next base: position 3,280,864 of record NC_013216.1, on the reverse strand, counting down.
ATACTCATATTAACCGTCTTAGAGATAAATTAACTAAAATTAAGGATGCACCTCAGTATATTCATACAGTATGGGGTGTGGGATATAAATTTGAGGTTGCATTATGATTTTCAGAAGTATTGTTGGCAAACTCTGGCTGGCTATTCTGGTCTTTGTAGTGGTTATTTTAGCAGTTATGAGTATCGTACAAAACTTCGTATTAAAGGATATTTATCTTAACCAGCAGTCTGAGCAGCTTATTGAGGAAGGCAGAAAACTGGCTGCATATATAGAGGGCCAACCATCTCAAGAGCAGTTAGCCGACAGGATTAAAACTGTTTCGGAGGTGTTGAACGCCTCGGTCATGGTGGTTGACCGCAGCGGTATAGTAATTCAAGGGCGGGGCGGCATGCATTGGGGTATGATGAGGCGGCATTTCCAGATGTTTAATGAGCGGGGCCAAATGCAGCAGCAGTTTAGCCTGCCCATTGACCGGGAAGACCTGAAGCTATTGTTGGACGGTCAAACGGTTGTGCACAGGGGCTACAACCAGGCTTTTGAGATGGAGTTGCTCTGGGCTGCTATCCCTGTTCGGGACAAGGACGCAACCCAATCGGTAGTTTTTATTCATACTTTATTGCAACCGATCGCTGAACGAATTAATGTTTTGTATACTGCCAGTTTTTACATATTGGGTGGTGTGCTGCTTTTAGCTGTGATACTCAGTCTTTTTTTGTCACGCAGCCTGTCGAGGCCATTATTGCAGATGAACCAGACTGCTCAGGCCATAACCAGAGGCGATTACAGTCGCAGTGTACCGGTCAGGTCGAAGGATGAGATTGGCCTTTTAGCTGCTTCTCTGAACAGCTTGTCGCAGGAAATACAGGAAAAAATTACTGCAATTGAGAGATTGGATCAAACCAGGCGGGATTTCGTGGCCAATGTATCTCATGAGTTGAGGACACCTTTAACAATTATACAGGGGTATACAGAAGCCCTTTTAGATGGTTTTGCCGAGACTGAAGAGGAACGCCAGCAGTATCTGAACAATGTTTTGGAGGAATCTCAGAGATTGCAGCGTTTGGTTAATGATGTGTTGGATTTGCGCAGCTTGGAATCAGGAAAAATGGTTTTATACAAGCAGAAGGTTGATTTAACAAAGCTTTTGGCAAAAGTGGCAGGAATATTTAAGCCTTTTTACGCCCAGAAACAGGTGTTTTTAAGTCTTTCCGCTGAGGAGGTTTGGGAAGCCGTATATGCTGATCCGGACCGGTTGGAACAGGTATTTGTCAATCTAATTGATAACGCTTTGAGACATACTCCGGCAGGCGGCGAAGTAAAGATTAGTTCAGCACTTGAGACAGATAAGGTTTTTGTTACTGTGAAGGATTCGGGACCGGGAATTTCTTCGAAAGATTTGCCCTTAATCTGGGAGAGATTTTATAAAGTTGATAAAGCCCGTTCTAGAGGCGGGGAAGGCAGCGGCTTAGGCCTGGCCATAACCAAAGCCATTATTGACGCTCATGGAGGATGGGTAGAAGTGACCAGTGAACCGGGCAGAGGGACTGTTATGACTGTTTGCTTGCCTGTTTTCAGAGAAAATGCGGTTCACTAACTGAGTGTAGGATTACCGCAAGCTTCTTATCAGTGTTAGCTTTTCTTTAGCTGAATAGCTGCAAAACTTTTGTGCCTTAGGGGTATATGTTGTGCTATAATTTAAATATTATAAAAATTCAGGAAACAGGGGGTTGGTTATGACTACTGCAAACAATAAAAAGGGTGTTATTTTAGAAGGCAGGGTGTTGGCTCAGGATTTTCCCCTGGACCCTCTTACCAAAAAAATATTGCTGGAAATTACTCCCCCCAGTATGGGCAACAATCAGGCAGATGTTGACAGGGTGCGCAAGGAGTTAATCAAGCAGTTTGGCCCGGTGCGAGTACCTCTGTCTTTAATGCAGTATATTCCATATATTTGCCGGGAGACTGATTGGCAGGTTACAGCTACGGTGGGGTACAACGGCAGTGATTGGGAGTTAATTGCCCTGGAGCCCGGTAATACAACCGACAGGCATTACGGACTGGCTATTGATATAGGTACAACTACGGTAGTAGTTTATTTAGTTGATATGTTGACCGGCCAAATTATCAGTACTGCTTCTGATTATAATGGACAGGTTGTGTTGGGAGATGATATATTAACCAGAATTTTTTTAGCCGTTTACGAGAATAAACTGCCTGATTTTCAGAAAGCAGTTGTAACTACTATTAATAATCTTATACTTGAGCTGGCCGGTAAAAATGCGGTCAACCCTGAGGAGGTATCAGCTGTCACGGTAGGAGCCAACAGCACCATGATTCATATGCTGCTGGGCTTAGATCCTTCCCGCATATGTAAAGAGCCATATATACCTGTAGTGAACAGTCCCGGTTTTGTAAGAGCTTCTGAAATAGGACTGCGGGTGAACAAGCTGGCTATGCTCTATTCTTTTCCCAGTGTAGGCAGTTATGTGGGTGGAGATGTCATAGCCGGTGTTATGGTCAGCGGTATGCACCTGGACAGTGAGGTATCCTTATTCGTTGATATAGGTACAAACGGTGAAATCGTGTTGGGCAATAAGGATTGGCTGGTAGCCTGTGCCGGAGCAGCCGGGCCGGCTCTGGAAGGCGGTGTGGCTAAAGCGGGTATGAGGGCGGCAGAAGGAGCAATAGAAAGGCTTAGTATAGAGCCTGGTACTCTGGCTGTCAGTTTTAAAACTATAGGTGATGTGAAGCCGATTGGTATTTGCGGCTCGGGATTAATTGATTGCTTGTCGGAACTATTGCTAAACGGTTTGATTAACCGTCAGGCTAAGTTTCAGGACGGCTGCAAGGAATTTGTTCTGGTACCTGCGACGGAATCAGGTACGGGCGAAGAGATTAAGATTACACAAAAGGATATAGATGACTTGATGCGGACAAAAGGAGCTGTTAACGCTGCCGTGGAAACTTTGCTGGAGGGAATCGGCTGCGATCTGGCTTCTGTCAGCAAATTTTTCACTGCCGGTGCTTTCGGACAGTATTTGCCTATAGAATCAAGTATAAATATTGGTTTATATCCTGATTTACCCAGGGATAAAATAAGATTGCTGGGCAACAGCTCCGGTGAGGGAGCAAGGCAGGCATTGCTGTCTAACCAAAAAAGATTGGAAGCCGAAGAGATTGCCGGGCGGATAACTTATTTCGAATTGAACGCCAATGATTCATTTTTCAGCAGGTTTGTAGGAAGCAGGTTTTTGCCCCATACAAATCTGGATTATTATCCTACAGTTAAGCAAAAGCTGAAGGATAGAGGTTTGCTTTCATAAAAGTCGTGAGGTATTTATAAAAGTGGCGTAAGCCAGCGTCTGATTGAATGCTGACTTACGCCACTTTTATAGCGTTGCTATTTGCCTTTTAAAATATATTCCTCTCTCATTGCTTTAACAAAAATCTTACTCAGTACGGGATCATAATGTGCACCGGCCAGAGACAGAATTTCTTCACATGCTTCTTCCTGAGTCTTTCCTTTTTTATAAGGCCGGTCGGTGGTTATAGCGTCAAAACTGTCGGCTATACGGATTATTCTGGCTCCCAGTGGTATGGATGTATCCTTTAAGCCGCTGGGATAGCCTGTTCCGTTATAATTCTCATGGTGATACAAGATATACGGGCCTACTTTTTCCAGTGATTTAATAGGCTTGATAATTTCGCTGCCCCAATAGGGATGCTGTTTTAATATTTCCCACTCTCTCTCAGTAGGTTTGCCCGAAGAGTTAAGTACTTCAATATCAACTTCAATTTTTCCTATATCGTGAAGGTAAGCGCCGTATTCGATTAACCTGATTTCTTCTTCTGGCAGTCCATATTTTTGTGCCAATAATGTAGAATATTCAAGTACTCGTTCTGAGTGCCCGTAGGTATAGCGATCCTTGGCATTTATTATACTTAAAAGTGTTTTGATCGAACTTAACAGCTCAAGTTCTGTTGGATTGCTGGTATTAAGAGAATCTAAGACGTTAAAATACAGTTCGACTTTATTTTTGCTGGTTTTTTTGGCTTTGTAGAGAGCCTGATCGGCAAGATCTATTAATTTTTCACAATGTTTTGTATGGCTCGGATAATTTGCTATTCCCGCAGTAATTGATATCTTTCCATTGGGTAATTTTTCGGTATTTTTAATAACCAGTTGTTCTACCTTTTCAGACATTTCACTTGCTAATTTATAGGCAGAAGATAAATCATAATCAATTAATAAAATACAAAATTCATCTCCACCATATCTGGCTACAATAGAAGGATAACTAATATGATTTTTTACTATATTACTTACATTTAATAAAATTTCATCACCGGCGGTATGACCAAAAGTATCGTTAAAGTATTTAAAGTGATCTATATCAAAAAGTATAAGACTTATATTTCTAACGGTGTTGTTTGTCTCTTCTGAAAGAGTCTTAAAGTATTCTTGTAAGAACCTGTGGTTATACAAGCCGGTAAGACCATCCCGGTTAGCCATATCAATCAAATGCTCTCTGATTTCTCGCTCTATGCTTGTTATTCCTCCGGTAAGCCACGCACTAATTAACATAACACCGGTAAAAATAATATCCGACTCCAAAGTTCTGTTTGGGTAATCATATTTATAAAAATATATATCAATAAGTACTAATGACAAACCACATGCTATTGCTACAAAACAACCAACAATTTTATTCCTGGTAAAAGCAAATAAAATTACAGGTATTATTAATAATGTTTTTAGATGGGTATCCTGGAATCCAAAGATAAATATAAAAATAAATATAGAAAGAATAAAAATACCCGCTGATACGTTACTATATTTTATTATTAGTGTAAAACCAAACAGCACACTTAGTAAAAAGACAGTTATAGGTATTACTTCTTTGATTATTGACATTACATGGATATTTGGGAAATCATTTATATTCCAAAATTTATATATAACAGCTGTAATAAAAACAGCTGCACAAAAAGCATAAATTTCATTGATTAGGCCTATATACCTATGATCACTATTATTTTGCCACTTATTCATAAGAATCACCAAAGTAGAAATAATTGTATGTTTTAATTTTAGCTCGGCAAGTAATAGGGATCAGCCCTAAGCCCTATATATTGCTGATTTTTAATGATAATTTATTTTTAAAAACATTTAGCGTACATTAAGGCTTTAGATAATTTATTTACCGGTTTTAAGCATAATATTTATTTTGATTTTTTGATAAAGTATTAGCATAGGTTTTATAGGTAATTTTTATTTTTATTTTTATTTTGGTTTGGTAAGAATCTTACTGAAAAGGTAGTTCCGCTTGAACCTGTTTTAACATTTATTTTGGCATCATGTCGAGCAGCTATGCTATAACATACTGCCAGTCCCAGTCCCGTTCCATCATCCTTTGTAGTGAAGAAAGGTGTTCCTATTTTTTCCATTATGTCCAAGGGAATCCCCTTACCTTCATCCTGTATTTCAAGAACCACATTGTCTACATCTGAAAATGTTTTGATAGTCAGATTTCCACTTAAAGGCATTGCCTCTAAAGCATTGCGTACTAAATTGAGTATTAATTGGCGGATTTCATTTTCATCAAGTAGTAAATCAGGGACGTCTTTCATCTCAAGATTAACACTGCTATTTTTTTTCAATGCATCAGCCTGAATTAAGGGAAATAAAGTTGTTATTATTGAGTTTAAATTGGTCATGTTAAATTTTAGGGGTTTATCCTTAGCCAGAGATAAATATTCTGTAATTATTGAATTGGCCCTATCCAGTTCCTCTATCATAAGACTATAATAGCTTTTATACTTTGCACATTCTTCTTTTGTGGCAAGGAATTGCAAAAAACCCCTAACGGTGGTCAAAGGGTTCCTAATTTCATGACCGATTCCGGCAGCCATTTCTCCTACTAAATTAAGCTTATCTAAACGAGCTATTTCCCTTTCCATTTGTTTATGTTCAGTTATATCTTCGGATACTTTGAGAAAATGTGTAATAATATTTTCATTGTTTCTGAGTGGTAAAACAGAGACACGCTCCCAAAAAAGCTCCCCGTTCTTTTTTTTACTGCAAAGTTCCCCGGACCACTCTTCACCGGAGCTTACGGCGTCCCACACATGTTGCTCTTGATCTAGATTAATGATTAATTTATCTATGCTTTTATTTAATACTTCATCAGATGAAAAACCGGTAACCTTTTTAAATTTTTGATTTGTATATTCAATATTTCCTTTAAAATCAGTTATTATAATAATACTTGGACTGAGTTCAACTGCACGGGTTAACTGGTACATTTTTTCATTAGCTTTTTTTCTGGCTTTAATTTCTTTTTTCAGTGATGAGAGGCTTTTTCTCAGCAATTGTCTATGTTGTCTCTCAATACCCGCTAAATTTCCGGTAAGCCATGCACTAATTAACATAACACCGGTAAAAATAATATCTGACTCTAGAATTATGTTTGGATAACTATATTTATAAAAAAAGATATCAGTAAGAAATAATGAAAAACTGCAACCTATTGCTATTAGACAACCAGCAGTTTTATTCTTGGTAAAAGCAACTAAAATTACAGGTATTACTAATAGTGTCTTAAAATGAACATCTTGAAATCCAAAAACAAATATAAAAATAAACATGGACAAAATAAAAATACCTGCCGATACATTGCTGTATTTCATAACTAGAATAAACCCGAACAGTACACTTATCATGAAAATAATAATAGGTATATCTTTTTTAATAAGTGATGTTATGGGTATGTTGGGAAAGTTATCTAGAGATGACCAAAACTTATATATTACTGCCACAACAAAGATAACAGTACAAAAGGCATAAATTTCATTTATTAATTTTTTGTAGCCATAGTTCTTATGATCAAACCATTTCAAAAGAACCACCTAACCTGTTCAGGAAAAATACAAAAAATGTTCGAGTACTTGCTTTTGGGGATAACAAAAACATTAAAGCAAACACTCGAACTTTAGACCTACTTGATTTTAATAGAATTTAATTAAATAAAAATTTACTTGCGCAGGCATTCCGGTACTTCGGGCTGATAAGTAGCCAGCCAACATGCAGATTGTGCACCGGCGCTGGCAACAAACATCATTATCGTAAGCAATGATGAGGTTAAGAGTGTCATGAAAATCTTTTTCATTATATCACCTCCTTAATACTATATATAGTGCCTTATCCATTGATGTAATGAATTTATACCCCAAAGGCGAAATTGAAAACGCTTGCCACAAAAAACCTAATGCTATACATATTGCAACATTGTTGTTAAACTTATAAATGAAAAATGCCAGTAAGGATACCAATAATCCAATTGTTATGGATAAACGATATAATTTTTTTATATAATCTTTATTCACTAGAGGTTTACCGGCAGACTCTGCCGGAGCATATCTGATGATAAGTAACAGAGATATAGATAAAATAAATAACAAAATCCATAAATTAAAATAAGTGACTGTAAAAGTGGATATAGTTGCGATAAGAGGAAAAATCATGGCACTGAATATAGCACAACGTATTGCTGAGCCACAATGTGCTCCACCGCTGACTAACCTAACTGAAGCGGAAGCAAGCAACACTAAAAGAGTTTCTCTTACATTATTAAGTATTAGACTTATGAAAATAATAAAAGAAATACTTATTATTGTTGATTCAATTAGTTGGCCGGCAAAAACAATAATCTGCTCCTGATTTTTATTAATCGAAGTGTTATTTTTTAGAAAATTTATAACCATTTCCCCAATCATTAAATTTCTCCATGAACTTATATTTTATGATGGCTAGTAAAAGAACTGCTAATTCTACGGGTGCTGCTAAAAATGCCCTTAAAATAGGGTCATTAAACATAACACTATATTGCTTACCTGTTAACTTAACCATTAATGGCAAACTGATTGCCTCAATTAAAAGATATGTTAATAGGCACACCAAAACGCAAAGTATAATTTTTGAGATATTTATTTTGGTTTTCCAATATAACAGAAAAATTAATGTAAAGGTTAGAATAACACTGTGAAATCCAAAACTTATAGGTAAGAAGATTACAAAATTAAATATTCCTTGAATAACGGCTAATAAAAAAATGTCTTTTATGTTGGCTTTAATACCTAACAGAGAATAACAAAATAAAATTACTACAAAGCTTTCAGGAAGATTTTGCAGAAAAAAGTGGATTAGTATTTTTGAGATTGTTTTATCCTCCATAAATAAATATTATGCTTAACATGTTTGCTCATCAAAGCTTTATAAGTAAATATATACTACAAATTATTTTATTTTCCTTCATTATTTAAAATTAAATTTTTGTTTTTATACAACTTAAATTAAATAGTTTTGTGCTTGTGAAATGTATATGGTAAAATAAGTAACGCCGCAGAAATTTCTGCGGCGTTACTTATTTTATGAAACGTTAATTACTTTGCTTGCACCGGACATATATTCTACTATATCGTACATATTTGATATTTTGCCGACAACCAGCTTTTCTTTCAGACCGTAGTAGTCCAGGCAGGTTCCGCAGGATATTATAACAGTACCGTTGTTTTGCAGCGTATGCAGGTGTTCCAGTACCGGTGAATGCTCAGTGGTTAGCCTTACCCCGGCATTGACGAATATTAGTCCAGCGGGTACCGGTTTTATTTCGGTTAAGGTGAAGATGAAGCTTCTCATCAATAAAGTGCCCAGTTCGTCCGAACCTTTGCCTATACTGTCGGAGGATATGAAATACATTTGGTTGTTTTGTTCACTAAGTGTCGAAGCAGGCGCGGGTGATGTTTTGATCTGCTCGTCTCCCTTGGTTACAGTAATATAGTATTCATTGCCCTGCTGATCAACTGAAACCTGGTAACCGGAGTTCCTGGCAAACATAGCCACGTTATCTCGCGCGATTGCGTTATCAACTATGGTTGTCACTGTGCCTGATTCTATATTGTCCAGGGCTTTTTTAGTATTGATAACCGGAGATGGACAGGCAAGTCCCCGGCAATTGACTTCTGACATAATCTTTATCAACTCCTTATTAAGTACGAATTTGTTTGATGAAAAATTAGCTGAGGCAGACTAACTATAACTATGCAACTGAGATTAAACAATCTTTCCTGTCGACTACTTTGCCTATTGCGGCAAATTCCTGAACACCGTTGCGGCTCAAGTTTTCCATAAGCAAGTCTTTCTTTTCCTCTTCAACAGCTATCAGCAGACCTCCGGAGGTTTGTGGGTCATACAGTGCAAAGCCGGTTATATCATCAACGGAGGGTTTAATATAAACATCTTCTGCCAGGTAATTCTTATTATGATAGGCTCCTGCGGGAATCATACCCATGGAGGCTAAGTTTTTTACCTCCGGCAGGAACAATACTGAAGATGAATCTATCTGGATGCTTAACCCGCTGCCCCTGGCCATTTCCGCCGCGTGTCCCAGCAGGCCAAACCCGGTTATATCAGTACATGCGTGCACTCCTGTGGCTTGCATGGCCTGTGCAGCGGCTTTGTTTAACTCAGTCATAGTTTCAACAGCCTTTTTTTCAGCCTCCGGTGCGGCTAACTCGCCTTTTATAGCAGTGTTTATTATTCCTGTGCCCAGAGGCTTGGTTAGTATCAAAACATCTCCGATCCGGGCTTTTGCGTTGGTTAGAACCTTGTCCGGGTGGATTAGACCTGCCACCGCCAGCCCGTATTTCGGTTCATCATCCTGCACGGTATGACCTCCGGCGATAACTGCTCCTGCTTCTATGACTTTCGATGCTCCGCCCTGAAGAATCAGTCCCAGGATATCAGTAGAAAGACAGTTGGGAAAGCATACGATATTTAAAGCCAGCAGCGGTTGACCGCCCATGGCGTAAATATCACTCAAAGCATTGGTTGCTGCAATCTGTCCGAAGATGAAAGGGTCGTCCACTACCGGTGTAAAGAAATCGGTAGTAAGTATTAAGGCAGTTGTTTCGTTTAACCTGTAGACTGCCGCGTCATCAGCAGTCTCGGTTCCTACCAGGAGATTTGGGTCTGTCATAAACGGAATATGTCGCAGAACCTGCGACAGGGCTTCCGGCCCCAGTTTAGCCGCTCACCCGGAAGTCTTAGTCATTTGAGTTAATCTTGGAGATATGTTACTCAAATTGAACACCTCCGATCTAATATTAAAACCTTTACCCTCCGGCAATTTCTCTGAGTGCCCGGACTGTGTAATCTATATCAGCTGCAGTAGTAAAATACCCCGGGCTGAGTCGAACTGTGCCGGCCGGAAAGGTATTTATTGTTTTGTGTGCCCAGGGTGCGCAGTGCAGCCCTACTCTGGTTAATATACCGTATTTTTCATCCAGGAGCAGACCTATTTCGGCAGGGTCCCTTCCTTCGATATTGATGGATATAACCGGCATTTGCATGGAAGCATCATTTGGACCGTAAACCAGCAAATTCTTAATGCCCGCCAGTTCCTGTAAAAGCTGTTCGGTAAGAGCCCTTTCATGGCGGTAAATATTGTCAACTCCTGTTTCCCGTACAAACTTGACAGAAGCTCCCAGACCGGCTAATCCTATGGTATTAGGAGTCCCACTTTCATAGCGATCCGGTAAAAATTCCGGCTGCAAGTCCAATTCCGAGCGACTTCCGGTGCCTCCGAACTTGAGCGGGGCTAAATTCACACCGGCGGCTATGTAAAGTCCCCCGGTACCTTGTGGTCCCAGTAAGCTTTTGTGCCCGGTAAAGGCCAGCAAATCTATTTTCATATCCTTGACATTAAGCTGGCAGGCTCCGGCGGTTTGTGCAGCGTCTACAGCAAATAAAATACCGGCCTCTCCGGTAATTCTGCCTATCTCTTTAATTGGAGTCAAAGTTCCCGCAACGTTTGACGCATGTGTAAGGATAACCAGCCGGGTGTTTTTCTTAAAGCTTTTCTTAACCTTATCCGGGGTTAACTGTCCTTTGGGAGAGCACTTGATTACAGTAACCTCGACCCCGCGATTCTCCAGTTCACGCAGTGGCCTGGCAACCGAGTTATGTTCCATGCTGCCGGTGATAACATGATCACCCGGCTTTAAGAGCCCGTGTAAGATAAGGTTAAGTGCTTCAGTGACATTCAGAGTGAAAATAATTCTCAGGGGGTTTTTTATGCCAAACAATGATGCTATTTCTTCTCTGGTATCGTTAATAACTCTGGCCGCAGCCAGACTCATGCGGTGACCGGAGCGTCCCGGATTAGCGCCGTATTCCTCTGTAAATTGCTGCATGGCCTGGAGCATGGCTTTAGGCTTGGGCCAGGAGGTGGCCGCGTTATCCATATAAATTACCGGCAAGCTGATCACTCCCGTGACTGGTTATTTTTCTAATATTCATTAATGCTTATAGAAAATCCTTTATATTTAAAATGAAAAAAAATTATATTTCGGGATCTGGTATTATTTTTATGCATATATTGTTATTATACTTAACTTTGATGTAAAATAATATAAATGTACTGTTGCGTTAACATAGAAAAAACCAGAACTATTAATCAGAATTTAAGGAGTAATTGATTTTGGGTTTTGATTGCTGCGATACCAGGGGACCAAAAACAAGAACAATAATGGTAAATGGCAAGCAAATAGGCATACAGGATTTGGACAGAATCTTATTTGAAGTTGAAAACAGCGGTGTTCATTCGGATGAACAAATAAAAATTGAGCTTTTGAAAAAGGTGAAGGAAAAAAATTATGTTTCACCGGCTATGCAGCAGAATTATGCTCTGGCTCTTTTCGAAGAATATGAAAGACTGAGGAGGAATATTGGCTATGGCGGAAGAGCAGCTTGTGATCTTTCAATTAAATAAGCAGAACTATGCCCTTTCGGTTAATGAGACTAAGGAAATTATTCGCATGGCTGAGATAACCAAGGTGCCTAATACAGATCACTTTATTGAAGGAATAATTAATTTGCGCGGTGATGTAACCCCGGTAATTAATCTGAACCGGCGGTTAGGCTTGTATGAAACTGAATATGATCAGGATACCAGAATAATTGTAGTAGAGCACAATAAAGAAAGAGTAGGTATGATTGTGGACGCAGTTAATGAAGTTGGCCGCTGCAGTGAGGAAGAAATAGAATCACCGGATATAACCGGGGAAGAAATTGATTTCCTAAGAGGTGTTATTAAGAAAGGCGACGAATTATGGCTGTTGCTTGATTTGAAAAAGATTTTATAGAAAAAGATAAACTTCTTGAGTTGGAACTAATATGTTTAATTAGTTGGTCGACTGTCAAGGTTGAGTTATTTATCCCTTCTTTGCCGCATAAGAATTATGGCAAGGAGGGATTTTTTATGTCCTGGAACAAGATTAAGAAAAAGTTTAAACAGCAGGTTTCCGATTTATTGGAAATTCCCAATGATATTGTTTTGGACTTGCCTAAAATTATAATGGTGGGTAATTTGCAAGTCTTTATTGAAAACCACAAAGGTATTGTAGAGTATTCTCCTCAATTGATGCGGGTGAATGTGGGCTACGGGGAAGTAGTGATAACAGGAGAGAGTCTTATACTCCGGAATATTTTGTTGGATGAGATATGTATTGAAGGCAAGATAAGCAGTTTGAATTTTATGCAATTATAATCAATATGCTTTTGAATTTCTACAGTTTTTCTAAATTTTTACCTGTGTTGGGAGGTGCCGGTATGTTTCTATTTAAGCTTTTATCTTTTTTGATAGGCCATGTTTCGCTGGTGGTGCGGGGTGAGAGTTTGGAGAAATTTATAAATATGGCTGTCAGCCGGGGGATTTATTTGTGGGATATAACCAGGTTGGAAGGTGACAGGGTTCGGGTGAAGGTCAGGTTGAGCGCGATCAATCCTTTGCGTCATATTGCCAGGCAGACAGGCAGCAGGTTTTATTTTCAAGAGCGTGCGGGGATGCCTTTTCTGGCCGCACGCCTTAAACGGCGAAAAATGTTGCTGGCCGGGGCCATTATATTTGTTGTTTCTCTTTACAGTTTAACTTCCTTTATCTGGTTCATTGAAGTGACCGGAACAAGTAAGATCAGTAATGAAGCAGTATTGCGAGCGGCAAAAAATGCGGGTCTAAAAAGAGGCGTCTTAAAATGGAATCTTGATACAGCCGAATTTGAAAGAGATATTCGTGAACAACTGCCGGAAATTAGCTGGACGGGCATTGAAATCAAAGGAACAAAAGCTATAATTGAAATTGTAGAGAAAAAGTTGCCTGAAACCTCTGAAAATCAACCTGCTCATATTGTAGCCTCAAAAGAAGGTTTGGTTAAAGAAGTATTGGTTTTGGTCGGTAATCCTCTGGTTAAAGAAGGTGATACGGTATTTGCCGGGCAGATACTCATTTCCGGGGTGATTCCTCCTACTTTAAAAGAAAAAGAAATACCGGAGCAGCCTCTGTCCAGCGAACAAAAGGAGCTATTGGAAAAAGAGTCCGGTGAGCCGAAGATTGTACACGCTAAGGGTACGGTGCGGGCCAGAGTATGGTATGAAAGCAGTGCTGAGGCTGCCATTATTGAGCAGGGTCAAAAAGCTACGGGAAAAACTGTCAGCCGTTTCGGTATTAAAATCGGTGCTAAGGAAATAATTTTAATGGGAAAACAAAAAATCCCCTTCAAACAATATAAGGTAAGTTCCCGGGTTAAAAAATTACCTTCATGGAGGAATATTAATTTGCCCGTCGAAATAGTGACATTAAAGTATTTTGAAATAGTGGACTTCAAGGAGGAAAGGGGTCGCGCGGGGGCGAAAATTTTGGCTGAGCGAAGGGCTATGGAAAAAATTGTTAAGCAGCTTCCGGCCAATGCGGTAATGCAAAAACGCAAGGTTGAGGAGGCAAGCGCCGGCAGTAGGGATAAGAATCTGGTGCGTGTAAATGTTTCTGTGGAAACTTTGGAGGATATAAGCGAGAAAAGAACTTTTAAGCCTGAATAGAGGAGGTTTCAAGCACTTTTGACTGAGCAAATTGAAGCTAGAGTTATACTTGACGATATTGGCGCTTTAAGTGAAATCTTTGGCAGAAATGATGAAAATCTGGTGACTATAGAAAAAGCTTTGATGGTGAAGGTGGTTGTGCGGGGTGAGGAGTTGGTGATCAGCGGTGCGGCTACACAGGTTAGTTACGCGCAGGAGGTTTTCAGTCAACTTAAAAACTTTTACCGGGCCGGCAACCGGGTAACCTTAAGAGATATTAATTATGTCTTGAAAGCCGTACAAAGCGGGCAAAAAAATGCTCTTATAGCACTGGCCAAAGATGTGATTATGGTGACCTACAGGGGTAAACAAATTAAGCCTAAGACAATAGGCCAAAAGAAGTATATTGAAGCAATAGAAAAAAATGATATAGTTTTTGGAGTGGGTCCGGCAGGTACGGGAAAGACTTATTTGGCGGTGGTTATGGCTGTCAAGGCCCTGCGCAATAAAGAGATAACCCGCTTGGTACTGACCCGCCCGGCTGTAGAGGCAGGAGAGAAGCTGGGTTTTTTACCGGGGGATTTACAGGAGAAAATAGATCCCTACCTGCGGCCTCTCTATGACAGCCTCTATGATGTGCTTGGTTTGGATGTCACGCAGAAATATATGGAGCGACAGGTTATTGAAATTGCCCCTTTAGCCTATATGAGGGGGAGGACTTTGGAGGATTGTTTTATTATACTGGATGAGGCGCAGAATACTACCCCGGAGCAGATGAAAATGTTTTTAACACGCATGGGGTTTGGGTCTAAGGCGATAATTACCGGGGATATTACCCAGGTGGATTTGCCCAAAGGCCAGGTTTCAGGTTTAAAAGAGGCCAGGCGGCTGTTGAGCGAGATTAATGGCTTGAGTTTTCAGTATTTAAGCGGTGCGGATATTATCAGGCACCCGCTGGTAGAAAAAATCATTCAGGCTTACGATGGAGAACAGTTGCAAGCCAAAGAGGAGTGAAATAGATGCTTCCTCTAAGAAAATTTAGATCTAAATTGGCTGGTTGGTTGTCTTTCTTGATGAAGCAGCGTAAGGTGCGCAGGAGCTTAGCTGCTATATTGTTTCTGGTTGCGTTAACTTTTATTATATCGGTGGATGTATTCCCACACCGTCTGAATATGCAGGTAGGCCAGGTATCACCGCTGACTATTAAGGCGTCTCGCAGCATAACTTTTGAAGACAGGATAAAAACTGAAGAAGCCAGGCGAAGAGCTGTTGAGTCAGTACCCAATCAATATATGCGTGATCCTCAGATAATTACAGCTGTGCAGAGGGATATAAGCAGTTTGCTGGCAGCTCTGAAAATTATTTTGGCTAACGGTTCATTAAATGAAGAGGAAAAAATTAAACGTATAAAAAACACTTTGCCTTTTGTTTTATCGGATGAGAACCTGGCCGTGTTGGCTCAATCGGAGCCGGAAAGTTTAACCAGACTGGAGAGCGGTTTAAACAGTCTGGTCAGCGATGTCATGGAGGAGCCTGAGCAGGTGACTCAGGATAATCTGGAAACGGTAAAGACTAAGCTCTCCAGTGACGTAGATAATCTTAAGCTGTCTAAGCCTTATCAAGTTTTAGCCAGAGAAATCATAAACAAGTATATGAGACCAAATGCCTTTGTTAATACTGAAGAAACTCAGCGCTTAAAAAGAGCTGCCATAGAGTCTGTATCTCCGATTATCATAGGAGTAAAAGAAGGAGAAAAGATTATCGGGGAAGGTGAGATTGTTACCGACCAGCACATGGCTAAGCTGGAGGCACTTGGTTATTCCAGACAGTCTGTACCCTATACTGTAGTTTTGGGGACTGCATTTTTGGTTGGTTTGATGTTTACTGTGGTGATGTTTTATCTTTACCAGCAAAACAGAGAAATTTATAAAAATCCCGGTCATCTTTATTTAATTGGTATTATAGTAGTAGTAGTGCTGGCTGTCAGTAAAGGTATAATATCGATAAATATAACTCAGTGGCCGGAATTAGGAGCGCTTTTAGGTTATATGGCGCCTCTGGCCTCTGCCGGTATGTTGATCGCTATTTTGCTGGATTCCCGCCTGGCGGTGTTAGTGGTGGCAGTGATGAGCCTGTTTTTGGCTATTATGACCGGTGGGCAGATTCGTTTTGGCCTGGTAGGCATGCTGGGAGGTATAACCGGCGTTTACAGTGTTTCCAAGCTTAGCCAGCGGGGTGATTTGGTGCGGTCCGGTATGTATACCAGCCTGGCTAATATACTGGCAATTTTTACTGTTGGCTTGATGTCTGAGACGCCTTTTGGTCTGGTGGTAAGCTCGAGTCTTATTTTAGGCTTAATTAACGGTATTCTGTGTTCAGTGCTGACTAACGGGGCATTGCCTTATCTGGAGAGTACTTTTGGCATAACCTCTGCTGTAAGGCTGCTGGAGCTCTCCAATCCTAACAATGTTCTGTTGAAAAAACTGTTGACAGAGGCTCCCGGAACTTATCATCACAGTATTTTAGTGGGCAACCTGGCTGAATCGGCAGCTGACGCGGTGGGCGGTGATTCTCTGATGGTCAGGGTAGGTGCCTATTATCATGATATAGGAAAGATTAAGCGGCCATGTTTTTTCATAGAAAACCAGTTGGGTGGCGAAAATCCTCATGAAAAGATCGCCCCCAGTTTGAGTACGCTTATACTTACTTCTCATGTCAAAGATGGTGTGGAATTGGCCAGGGAGAATAAATTGCCTAAAGGTATTGTCGATATCATTGAACAGCATCACGGGACCACGCTGATTACTTATTTTTATAATAAGGCGCTGGAAAATGATAAGACTGAATCTGTTAATGAAGAAGATTATCGTTATGAGAGTAAAAAACCTCAGACTAAAGAGGCTGCTATAGTTATGCTTTCGGATTCGGTTGAGGCGGCGGTAAGGGCTTTGCAAAACAGAACACCGGGCAAGATTGAAGGCTTGGTTAGAAAAATTATTAAGGATAAACTTATGGACGGTCAGCTGGATGAGTGTGATTTAACTCTAAAGGATTTGGATATTATAGCAAATGCCTTTAGCCGGGTATTGTCAGGTATTTTCCATACCCGTATTGAGTATCCTGACATGAGTAAGGAAATGGAGAGGAGAAAGGCAAAACGTGACAGTGTTCCTAAACAACTTACAGGAAAAGTTTAAAATCACTGACGGCCTGCTGGATCTGCTGGAAAAGGCGGCGGAAACTGCTATGCAGGTTGCCGGATATACCGGACAGGGAGAGGTAAGTCTGGTTTTAACGGATGACCGGTACATTCACGAGTTAAACCGTGATTACCGTGGTGTTGACAGGCCGACCGACGTGCTCTCCTTTGCCCAAAACGAAGGTGAACAGCTGCAAGCAGCAGAGGAGGCGGAAGAACTTCTGGGAGATGTAATTATCTCACTGGAAACAGCAGAGCGGCAGGCTGAGGAATACGGGCATAGTTTTGAGCGTGAAGCAGCCTTTCTCACAGTGCACGGTGTTTTGCATCTTCTTGCTTATGATCATATCGAAGAGGAGGACAGGGTTATTATGAGATCTAAGGAAGAAGAAGCTATGTCAAGGATGGATTTGCCAAGACGGTAGTATTGATAAAGGAACTGCCAGGTGGGTTTGGGAACCGTGGGTGGTCAGGTTTAAGCTTATGTTGGACAGGTTGCCGGGGGCTTTATTGCCAAAGAATTTCATGTCGAGATTAAAATTGCAAAAGACGTAGCAGTGGGGTTGTTTTGCTTGCTGCATTAAACGCGCTGGTTATTGGATATTAATCCTCTGGCCATATTTTTATGCTATTATTAAAGACGTTTTAGAAGTATTGAATTTACAATATGTGTAATAACTATGCCCGGGGTGTTATAATATATGGAAACTTCTAAAATACAGGAGTTAATTGCTGCTGCCCGTAAAGTTAGAGAAAATGCTTATGCTCCTTACTCCGGATTTGGAGTAGGGGCCGCCTTGCTGGCCGGGGACGGGCAAATTTATACCGGTTGCAATGTGGAGAATATTTCCTACGGTTTAACTATATGTGCTGAGCGGGCTGCCATAGCTAATGCAGTTGCTGCCGGGCAGCGTGTTTTTAAAGCCATTGCTATTATAGCCGGTACTGAGGACTGCTGCAGTCCCTGTGGTGCCTGCCGCCAGGTGCTGGTTGAATTCGGGCCTGATATGGAGGTATATTTGGTTAACTTGCGTGGTGAATACATAATGTATACAGCGGCCGAATTGTTGCCAAATTCTTTTTGTAAATTATAGTGTTGTGATCATTTACCCGTACTGTCTTACGCATGGCCTAATCATTATATGAGGTGAAGCAATGGAGAGCAAAGAGCAATTCAGATCCGGATTTGTAGCCATAATAGGGCGTCCTAATGTAGGGAAATCCACTTTAATGAATCGCATGATAGGCCGGAAAATAGCCATCATGTCCGATAAGCCTCAGACTACAAGGCATAAGATTTACTGTGTTTTGACCAGAGACAATTACCAGGTAATTTTTTTAGATACACCTGGTATTCATAAACCTAAACATAAGCTGGGCCAGCATCTGGTGGATACTTCCCTGAGCACTTTTGGGGAAGTGGATTTAATTTTATTTTTGGTTGAAGCAAATTCCTTTTGCGGTGCCGGCGACCGGTATATTTTGGAGCATTTAGCCAAGATTAAGACTCCGGTATTTTTAGTCATAAATAAGGTTGATCTGGTCCCCAAGGAGCAGCTTTTACCTCTGATTGATGAGTTGCATAGCAAGTATAAATTTCAAGAAGTGATTCCCGTGTCCGCGCTGAACGGGGACAACGTAGACAGGTTGGAAAGGTTAATCGCAGGTTGTCTGCCGCCCGGTCCTAAATACTATCCTGACGACATGCTTACTGATAAGCCGGAACAATTCATTATGGCGGAGCTAATCAGGGAGAAAATACTGCACTTGACCAGTCAGGAAATTCCTCACTCCGTGGCTGTCATAGTTGAACAGTTAGAGGAACGGCCTAACAATACACTATATGTGGGTGCGCTTATTTATGTCGAAAGAGATTCACAGAAAGGCATTATAATCGGTAAAAAAGGTCAGATGCTTAAAAATATCGGCCAGTTGGCCCGTCAGGAAATAGAAAAGCTTTTGGGTTCTAAAATTTTTCTGGATATCAGAGTTAAGGTGCGTGAGGACTGGCGCAATAAAGAGTCATACTTAAAAGCTTTCGGGTATAAAGATATGTAATAGTGCTGTCTTATATATGAAGGGGGTTGTCCTGATATGAAATATCAAAAGGGAAATATAGGCCGGGTTTTTGCGGTTAAAATGGAGCATGGCGATGACCTCTTGGAAGAACTTAAAAAATTGGCTGTGCGGGAGAATATTGAGTCAGCCGGCATGTATATGATTGGGGCCTTGAAGAGCGCGGCACTGGTGACCGGTCCTAGAGCACTTACCGTTCCTCCGGAAGTAGAATGGGTGAGCTTTGCCGACGGCAGGGAAATTGTTGGGCTGGGGACTATTTTTCATGACGGGAATGAACCGGTGGTGCACCTGCACAGCGTATTTGGTAAGGGAGAATCTGCACTTGCCGGCTGTGTCAGGAAGGATACTGAGGTATATTTAGTTGTCGAAATTATTATTATGGAGTTTACCGGGATTAATGCTATGAGAGGCATAGATCCGGCTTTGGGCATGAAGGTTATGATGTTAGGATAAGGTCGATAATTATTTGAATATTAAATATAATAAGAAGTCCTCCGCTGCAAAGCGGAGGACTTTAATAGCTTAGTAACGGCTGTTTTTTCTAAAGCAGTCGCGGCAGTATACGGGACGATTACCGCTGGGGCGAAACGGAACTTCTGTTTCAGCGCCACATTCTGCACAAACTGCGGAAAACATTTCACGCGGCTGACGATCACTGGAACCGCGATTAAAGCCACCACCGTTATTTCTTTGCTTGCGGGCTAATCTGCACTGGGGGCAACGGCCGGGTTCATTGGTAAATCCTTTGTCATTATAAAACTCTTGCTCAGAAGCTGAAAAGATAAAATCTGCGCCGCAATCACGGCAAGTTAAAGTTTTGTCTTGATACATGGTAATCCTCCTCAAAATTGTTTGCCCAAACTGGTTCCAGAGAATTCACTTATCTCTCTTACCATTGGCAGTTGAGAAGGATAAATGAACCGGACCTCACTAGACCTTTTACTTGAGCTATTGATTTATTTTACTCTTTTTTCGGCAAAATGTAAAACAATAAAATTGAAAAAATACATAAAGTTTTATTTATGAGATAAGCCTGTCCATCTATGGCTGATATCATGATCAATAGCCAGGTGATCCAGTATGCGTCCTATAGTGTGAAGTACAAGTTCCTCAATGGTTTTGGGTTTATGATAAAAGGCCGGCATGGGAGGCATGACTGTTACTCCCAGGGAGGCCAGTTTGAGCATGTTTTCCAGATGAATGGAACTTAGAGGTGATTCTCTGGGTACAAGAATTAACTTCCTGTTTTCCTTAATGGTTACATCGGCCGCTCTGCTGATCAGGTTGTCCGTGTAACCGTGTGCAACGGCTGATAAAGTTTTCATACTGCAAGGAACTATGACCATGCCCTGGTGAAGAAAGGAACCGCTGGAAACCGGTGCAGCCTGGTCATCTGCTTCATAACAGCAATCGGCCAGTTGGCTTAAGCTGTCCGGAGTATGTTCTGTTTCCAGTTCTATGGTACGCCTGGCCCACTTGCTGAGAATTAAGTGAGTTTCTATTTTCATATTTTTCAATTGCTGAAGTAGTTTTATACCGTAAATAGCGCCGGAGGCTCCGGTAATCCCCACAACTATACGCATTTGATTCATCCTTTATTTTTTATGCTCCATGAAATTGTGCTTATGACAGATCTGTGGATAAGTCATGGTTCCATGAAGTACAAATTTATGTTGCATAAGCAAGGTCATACTGCTTAATTTTCGTTGAGTACGAGTGCCTGCGGCTGCGCGAAAGCCGTTTAAGGTGACTTTCTTGCTGTGCTGCTGTTATTATTGTATCATATTACAGAGAATTATTATGGAATAATCTTAATAGAATTATTTTAAACCGGGGGCAAAGAAAAAGATGAAGCTGTACAAAGCTGAAGCAGTGGTCTTACGAACCCGTGAACTGCGGGAGGCCGATAAATTATTAGTCCTCTACTCCAGGCAGCATGGTAAAATAACCGTGGCGGCTCATGGGGTCAGTAAGCCGTCCAGTCGCAAGAGGGGCTCAGTGCAGCCATTTTGTCATACAAATTTCTTACTGCACAAAGGCAGGCAGCTGGATTCTGTTAGCCAGTGCGACGGGGTGGAGATATTTGCTCACCTGCGCAGTAATTTTGAGCTGCTGAGCTGCGCCAGTTATCTGGTGGAACTGGTGGAGGCATTTTCTGTCGAGGGTGATCCTAATGAGTATGTTTTTTTGCTTCTGGTTTCTATATTCCATTTGTTGAATCCCCTTGATGCCGAACTGCTAACCAGGGCTTTTGAAATCAAGCTGCTAACTGTATTTGGCTTTCGGCCTCATTGGGAATCCTGTGTTCATTGCCGGGAACCCTTGAGCAGCGGTGAGATAAGGTTTAGCCCGGCAATGGGCGGTGTACTCTGTCAGAGCTGTCTTGAACAAGATGCACGGGCTTTATGTCTGAATAGGGGGACGCTGGAAACTATGAAGAAACTTCTGGCCTGGGAGCCTTCACAGTTAGTGCGTTTAAAGGCTGACCAAGGTGTCCGGCGGCAGCTTAAGAAAATTTTACGTAGTTATGTAGATTATCACCTGGAGTACCGGGTAAAATCGGCCAGGTTTTTGGATATGTGAGGCATTATAAATTTAGTAGCAGCCATTTCTGTTGTGAAAAATAAGAGACACCCAGCAATTAGGTGTATTACTCAAAAATGTCCTTTAGTTGTATTTCTAAACCGTTTAACAGGGGAGATGTTAATGTATCCTCTTCATCATAGGATTGAAATAAAATCCAGTTTTTTTCGCCGGACACAAAAATTTCAATAACTTTATAAACAGGGTCAACTATCCAATATTCCTTTACTCCATGTCTGTAATACATTTTACTTTTTTCAACTTTATCATATTTGCCTGTGGACGGTGATAATATTTCAACTACTAAATCCGGTGCGCCTTGGATGTTATTTTCAGTAATAATGTCTAACCTATCTTTTGAAATAAATAAAATATCCGGCTGCGGTTTTTCTTTTTCTGATAAAAAAACATCTAGAGGAGCCGTAATAACCCTGCCCAATTTATTTTTTCGTACGTAGTCTCGTAGGGTTGCCACTAATTCAGTATTAATTATTTGATGTATTGATTTTGGAGAAGGAACCATAATCAACCTACCCCCGATTAGCTCGTAACGGTTATCGTCGTCAATTTTTAAATAATCTTCATAAGTATACAACTTTTCAGTTGGTTCAATTTGCATAAACAACCCTCCTCGTATACCTAAAGACTACCTTTTTGAGCGAACAATGTCAAGGCTCAGGCAAAGTCATCAGGTATCCCCCCAATAGTTATCCAACAATAATTTCATGGGCTAATTCCAGGAAGGACCGAAGAACAGGCGAGACCCACTTATCCTTGTGGTAAGCAACCTGAGTAATGATGTTGAAATCCGAGCTGTTCCAGCCAAGGTCCACCAGTGTTCCCTGATTTAGTTCCGCTTCTACTGTTACGCGGGGCAGTATGGTGATGCCCAGGCCGTTAATAACACATCTTTTTCTGACCTCAATGTTAGCAAATTTCAAAATAGAACCCACCTGTATGCCTTTGTTTTCAAAAATTTTTCTCAAAGTGGCCCGGTAACAACAGCTGCATAGGACTATCGTTTCTCCCTGAAGGTCAAGGGTTATGACGGGAGCCTTTTTACTCAGAGGGTGTCCGGCAGCTGATACCAGAACTATGGGTTCATCCAGCAGGGTTTCAGATACCAGGTCAGGATTGGTAATTTCCTGTCCCGTAAAAAATGCCACATCAATTTTATTCTCCTTGAGACTGTGAATCAGTTCTTCCGGATAGCCGTTCACCAGGGTGAGATCGACATTCGGGAAAAGCTTGCGGTACTCCTGGAGCAACTTTGGCAAGCGATAGATGCAAGAGGTTTCCATTGCCCCCACGGATAATGATCCCCTTGGAACTGGCGAACTCGAGACCAATTCTATTGCCTCAGAGTTCAGTTTAAGAATTTTTTCGGCATAGGGCAGCAGCTTTTCCCCATTTTGGGTTAATGTGACTTGTCGCCCAAGCCTTTCAAAAAGCTTTGTATTTAATTTATTTTCCAGGGCGCTGACCTGTGCTGTTATGCTGGATTGAGCATAGTCAAGCAATTCCGCTGCCCGGGTAAAACTATGCTGTTTTGCTACCGTGACAAAAGCTTTTAATTGCCGTATTTCCATTTTCTTGACCCTCTTGTATTAATCCTATTTAAAAAAGTGATTAGTGTTATCAGTAGTTTCGTCTCTAACAAATTCAACTCCATGATACAATAAATCAACCAATAAATGCTATTCAATTTTATGCTAAATTTAATAAACACATTGGAAAGGAGAATATTTCATGTCTGGAATGATTGCCTATTGCGGGCTTATCTGCTCTGACTGTCCAGCCTATCTGGCTACGCAAAACGATGATGATGTTGCCAGAGAAAAGACTGCGGGCATGTATGCTGAGAAGTATGGATTTAACCTGAAACCCGGGGAAATCAATTGCGACGGATGTTTGCCAGTGGGAGGGAGACTGCTTGGCTTTTGCCGGGCTTGTGAAATCAGACATTGTTGTAGTAAGAAGGGCCTGAAAAACTGTGTTCTTTGCGATGAAAAGCAGTGTGAAAAACTGATCAAATTCCATGAGTTTTCATCGTATGCAAAAGATTGCTTTGATGCTCTGAAAAAAGAGATGTTGTATTAAAAAAATAATACTGCACAGGGATTACATGAAAAGTTGAATAGATGTTACGCAAAAATCTGGGTTCGTACTCAGATTTTTTATTTTCCCTGTTGACATTTTGCGATAGTATTGCATAATTAAATATAGAATATCTATATCTAATTTAGAGGCAGGTGCAAAACCTTATGACAGAAGAAAAATTAAACCGTCGTTCCTACACTAGCCCCCTGCGGCGTCAACAGCAAGAGAATACCAGGGAGCGTATAGTGGAGTCGATGGCAGCAATTATTAGTGAAGGACGCATTCTTAGCTTCAGCGTGAAGGATGTGGCAGACCGTGCCGGTATATCCTATGGTTCGGTTTATCGGCATTTCCCGACACGGGAGTCACTTCTGGAGTCTCTTTATGAATCAGCCGCGAAGATCCTTGGGCAGAGTATTTCTTTAACCTCGCTCTCACTGAACGAGATTCCGGCAGTGGCTGAGAGGACAGTAGCGGTATTTGAGGAAAATGCGACTATCCTGCATGCTTTTACGATGGCATTGGCGGCGAGTAATGTTCAGCCACCAAGCAGGCACCATCGAGACCGGAAATACCAGCAGATGGTTGAGGAAAGTGCTCCCCATTTGTCTCCGGAAGTTGCCGGCCAGGCCGCCGCGATAATCTGTCATCTTCACAGTTCTCTAACCTGGGCTACCCTCAGACAGCGGTTTGGGCTAAGCGCTGAAGCGACGGCCGGCGCGCTGACCTGGGCGCTGCAGGCGTTAATTCGTGATTTGACACTGCGCAATGAAGAGTAAAGCGGACTACAGATTATACGATATGATTGTAAAGGGGGTTTGTTATGGAACGGCTAGTTTATTTTTTCGGTGAATTAAAGACCGATCAAGGTTATTTTGCCGGAGGTAAAGCTGGAACCCTTGCTCACCTTTATCAGAGTGGCTATCCTGTGCCCTGCGGCTTTATCATTTTGCCCGTGGCCTTTGAAAACGACGAGTTAGTGCCGGCAGCATGGGCGCAGGTCCAGTCTTGCCTTGAACAGATGCGCAAGGACGACGATGGGATTTCCTTTGCTGTCCGTTCATCTGCGCTATGCGAGGATTCATCCATAGCTTCCTTTGCCGGCCAGTTTCAAACGGTGCTGGATGTTTGCGATGATAATGAAGTTCGGAAGGCGATTCAAACCGTGCGCCGGTCACGGCATAGCGAGGGGGTGCGGGCTTACAACGAGGCGAAAGGCATCAACATGACCCACGACATGGCTGTTGTCGTCCAGCGATTGGCCCGGGCGGATATTTCAGGAGTTCTGTTTACAGAGGATCCGATTACCGGCAACCGCAATGAAATGACAGGCAACTTTATCCTTGGGCTGGGTGAAGAATTGGTGTCCGGTCAAGCCAAGCCTTTCACGTTCACATTGGGGCGATCAAATCGCATTTGGCGTAGAATCGGTTACAACGGGACGCCGGAACTGAAACGATTTGCCGGTAAGCTTTATAAACTGGGCAGACGTCTGGAGAAGGAATTGGGCTGCCCGCAGGACATTGAGTGGGCGATTGTCGACGGTAAGCTATGGGTGCTGCAGTCCCGTCCAATCACTACGCTGATCGGATACAATCCGGCAACCGGCGAGTGGAACGAGACTGCAACCGGTGATTTCTTGTGGTCAAACGTTAATTTCGGTGAAGCAGTGCCCAATGTGATGACACCTCTCTCATGGACTGTTCAACAGCGCATATTTGGATCGTGGAATCTCCTGCCCGGATATCAAGCTTCCGGCAATATTGGCGGCCGGATATATCTTAACATAAGCCTTTTTGCTTCGGTTTTGCGTGTTTTGGGAAGGAGTAAAAAAGAAACTCTATTGTTTCTGGAGGATACATTGTACACACGAATTCCGGAGGGAATGGAGATTCCGGTGATACCACTGCCCAAGTGGTCCGTTGTACCTATTCTTATCAACTTCGTAAAAATGCAAATGAAACAGAATAAAGCGATTAAAGAATTGCCCCGGTATCTTGCTATGAATCCGGCATGGTGTGGGAGGGTGAGAGAACAGATCAGGGAGTTGAAGAAGAAGGATGAACTGAATTCCTTATGGCACAATGAGATTGAACCTCACCTGATGGGAGGTGTTTGGAGAGTAATGGGCAGCGCTTCCCGTTTCATAGACCATATAATAAAGTTGCGGCGTGATCTGACCGGTATGGTTGGACCAGGTGACGCGAATACACTCATATTGAGCCTGAGCAGCAGCTTAGACTTGAAAGTTGGCTCAGGTTTGTTAGCAAGTCTTGGACCTGTCCTGGGAATAGCCAGGGTTGCTTGCGGGGAGATGGATCGCGCCGAGTATATGGCTCAGTATGGCCACCGGGGACCGGATGAGTTTGAACTGTCTGTCCCTCGCCCTGCAGAGGATTCATGTTGGCTGGATGAGCAGTTGGTGCAGTTCAGGAAATCTCCGGCGGATGTAGAAGCTTTGCTGTTAAAAAAAGGCAACGATTTTATTGAAGCCTGGAATCATTTTCAGACGAGCCAACCACTGAAGGCACGATCAATGCGGCGTCGTATTGATCAGGTAGCTTTACGAGCTCGCTTGCGTGAAGCTGTTCGTTCTGAATACGTACGCGATCGTTGGGTTGCGCGCACTTTCGCTCTCCGCGCCGGGCAATTGACAGGTTTGGGGGACGACATCTTCTTCTTAACCATCAAAGAGGTGCTGGATCTCCTGTCAGGTGACGAAACCGCAGTGAAGTATATCCCTGCGAGGAAGGAAACTTACAGAAAGTACCTGGCTTTGCCTGCATACCCTCCGATTATTCGTGGTTGTTTCGATCCGTTCCGATGGGGAGCAGATCCCAACCGGCGCAATGACATCTATGATGCATACCTCCCTAACTCCGGTGCCATATATGATGCTAACGATGCGAAATGTGGCACCATAACCGGTTCGGCAGGTTCGGCGGGTCGAGTCGAGGGAGTGGTTCGATGCTTGAAACGCCCGGGGGAAGGAGATCAACTTCAAAAAGGTGAGATCTTGGTTACCCCTCAGACAGACATTGCCTGGACACCGCTTTTTCCTCGCGTTGCAGCAATTGTTACCGATGTGGGAGCGCCGCTCTCGCATGCTGCCATCGTTGCCCGTGAGTTAGGCATTCCTGCAGTTGTGGGCTGCGGCAATGCAACTATGCGTTTGAACACCGGTGACCGCGTGCTTGTCGACGGTGGGAAAGGTGTTGTGATGGTCTTGGATAGAGCTGGAGGTTACGATGATTATTGAATGTCGGTCATTACTTAATCAATTTGTTCCTATGTACTGCCACCAACTAATTTCTAATCAAATTCTAATTTTTGATTAATGTCCCTCTAACTCTTGTGATATATGATATAAATATAAACTAAGAACGGGGGCATTAGCATGGAAATTAACTTGGAACAAATTGATCTATTGAGAAAAAGAGCAAATGTAGGCTACAAAGAAGCAAAAGAGGCCCTGGAAAAATGCGGGGGAAATATTGTCGAGGCTCTGGCATTCCTGGAGGAGGAGAATAAATTAAAGCCGGAAATAGAATGTTGCGGACACTCATCTTTTTTTCAGAAGACTAAGAGAATCGTAGGAAAGTTAAATAGAATCAGTTTCACTATTTCCCACGATGAAAAAACAAAACTTGATATTCCCTTGACAATTGCACTGATATTAGCCGTCGTTGCAATGCCGATTTCCGTGGCAACGCTGATCTTTGCTCTGTTTATGGGCTGCAAAATCAGGTTCCATAAAAGCAGCGGGGAAGAATGCGGTATCAACAAAAATATCGAGAATATCTCCCATACGGTAAGTAATTTTGCCAGCAAAGTAGCTCAAGAAATAAAAAAAGCATAAACAAGAAAGTTGCCTTAAGCGTCTTTCGAGGCAGTCATAGGCATTTGTGCTATCCTGAAAATAAAAGTTTTATTAATCCCGTCGGGAATTATGCGGTACTAACCTAGCTTATGCAACATAAATTTATACTTCAATAAAACCTGCCGGTATTTTTCCTGCAGGTTTTATTTTATCTGTATATAATTCCTGTTTTCATGAATTATAATTTATAGAAAATGTATTAAACTTTCAGGGGGTACATTATGTGTGATAAAAAAATCCTAATCATAGAAGATGAGGTGAAAATATCTAGATTTATCCAATTGGAGCTGGAGCATGAAGGATACATTGTAGAGAAGGAAAAGGACGGAAGAGCCGGTCTGGAAAAGGCTTTGCATGGCAATCATGATTTAATCATTCTTGATGTGATGCTTCCTTCACTGAATGGGATGGAAATATTGAGACGTTTGAGGCAAGTTTCCGAGATTCCGGTTATTATGCTCACTGCCAAAGATGATGTTATGGACAAAGTCATGGGGTTGGATTTTGGTGCTGATGATTATTTGACCAAACCTTTTGCCATTGAGGAGCTTCTGGCCAGGATTCGGGTAGCGTTTAAACATAAAAGGGTACAGCATGAAAAGTCCGATGTTATTCAGATCGGAAACCTTAAACTTGATTTGTATAAATATACTGTCAGTTTTAATAATGAACCAATAGATTTAACAAAAAAGGAATTTGATTTGTTGAAACTTTTGATGGTTAATAATGAAATTGTACTTACCAGGGATACGATTCTGGAAAAAGTATGGGGATATAATTATGCCGGTGATACTAACATTGTGGATGTCTATGTCCGTTATCTCAGAATTAAAATTGACGACCGTTATCATCAAAAATTTATTCACACCGTCCGAGGGGTGGGATATCAGCTGAAAAATGGGTAATAAAATTATTCTTATCTTGAAAATTATATTCAAGGTAATAAAAGCACTCAGAATTGTATTATCAGTTGCTTTTAAAGTTATTTCCCGTTTACTGTACCGTGTTTACCAAATAATAATGGACAAACTGCGTTTCTCCATTACCTTTAAAATTACTATAACTTATGCATTGTTGTTTTTATTGATTTTTTGCCTGATGAGCGCTGGAATAATGGTTAGCTTCAGGTACTATATACAAAATAATAATACGCCTGAAAACTATTTACTTCTTCTGGGAGCTATCTTGGGTATTTTTAATATCGTTGGTTTAATTTCCATAATTTTTTTCGGATCTAAGGCTAGCAGAAAACTCCTGGCACCCATAAAAGTCATGACAAGCACAGTGAAAGAAATATCCATTAATGTGCTGGATAAAAGGCTTGACGTCAGCGGCTCAAAGGACGAGTTGAAAGACCTGGCTAAAACATTTAATGATATGCTTAATAGAATTCAAAAATCTGTAGAACAGCAAAACCAGTTTGTTTCTGATGCTTCCCATGAACTGAGGACACCGATTGCAGTTATTCAAGGTTACGCCGATCTTCTTGATCGTTGGGGAAAAGATGATTCACAGGTACTTGAAGAGTCTATCTCGGCAATTAAGGGTGAAGCCGAAAGTATGAAATCCCTGGTTGAAAAGCTTTTATTTCTTGCTAGAGGAGATAAAAATACTCAGAGAGTTGAGATGTCAGATTTTGCACTGAATGAGGTTGTTAATGAGATTTTAAAAGAAACAAAATTAATTGATAAAAGCCACAACATTATAAATGATCAAAATGAACAATTTATCATTCACGCGGACCCAAAACTAATTAAAGAAGCTATGAGAATTTTTATAGACAACAGTATCAAATTCACCCCTGCCGGTGGTACTATTAAGCTGAATTCATACATTAAAAACAAAAGAGCATTTATTAGTATTGAAGATACAGGAATTGGGATTTCTCAGGAAGATCTCCCTTATATTTTTAACCGGTTTTATCGGGCTGATAAATCAAGAAATAAGTCCAGCGGAGGCACAGGCCTGGGACTTGCCATTGCCAAATGGATTATAGACAATCATTATGGCAAAATTGATGTTTGGAGCGAATTAAATGCAGGGACGCTTGTTCGGATTGAATTGCCGCTTTGTTTAAACCAGGGACGATAATTGGCCAGTGAAAGCGGCAGAGTAGTTAACCGGATAAATATTATTTAAGCAGTAATGTGGCTGCAAAATGAGTATTGCTGATTCTAAGCTTATACCAAGATACCTCCACACTCTAGCCCCGTCAACTTAGCTGTTGAACCGTAAGGCGGCTGCCTGAACTATAATAAAATATTAAAGAAACCTTTATTGATTTGCTTGTGCAGCTAACTTTGGCGGCCTTTCATCTCTTTAGACGAAACATGAGTCTTGACAATTCTTAATTAAAAAGTTAATCTATATTGCATCGGAGGGGGTATTAATAATGAGTGAATTAAAACAAATACAAGATATGGTGACCGAGTTGATACGGATAGTTGGCAATACAAATGCTGCCATAGAAGAATTAAGGTCAGATGTTAAGGAATTGAAGGTTAAAGTTAGCACAATTGAGGTTAGAGTTGACGCAAACCATCAAGAGGTCATGTACGAGTTAAAGTTGTTACGTAGTGATTTAGATTTTCTACAGACTAAAACCACTCATAACGAACGGGATATTTACCGTATCAAAAATTTAATAACTGGTTAATTTATCTTTTAAACTATAGTGCCTAACATTTTGTTCTTTATTTTTTCTAAAATTCGGAAGATTTATTTTTATATCCCCAAGGCGCTTCGATAATTAATCCAAGATAGTAAATGCGTAACACTATGTAACTTGCTGTGTTACGCATTTTTGTCAATCAGCTTAACCTAGCTGCGCCTGGAAACGATTTTTTCAAACATATTCACCAATCCTGCCCCAAGGTAATAGAGTGATTCAATGTTTATATTGTCGTCGGCTGATGAGTCAAAAAAAACATTGAGTTTGGACTCCATATCTTCTTCCGGTTGACAGTAACAGATGAGCATGGGGACTTTTGGCAAGGGATATAAAATGAGCGAAATATCAGAGTCGAAGCTGACTTCGGCCGGTTTACCCCCGAAAACAGACAGCATGTCGTCGAAAAGCTCCATGTGATTGTCCGCGAGCTGTTTTAAAGGTTTTTCACATCTCTGCTCGAATAGCGGGATCCACTGCGCCCCGTCTTTTAATTCTCTGAGCGGAACCCATTTCTGAGTTATGTCCATGCCCTTGCAGATAATAACATAGTTGAGTAATGGAACTGCTATCCAGGAATTTACATGGCATTCGGATGTAATGTTGCCTTTGGTATCAACGCTGAAGTTCTTATTCAGGCACTTAATAGTTAACTTATCTGCGGAAAAAGAAGCTCCTAATCTATCTGCTGATGAAGGAAAATCAATCCTGACGACTTCTTTTTTTAATGTCTCCATGAATTCCCGCTGCTGTTCCTCAAGTGTCTTGTGCTTTTCTATTTTTCCTTCAAACCTCTCAATTAAATCTTTATCCAAGTGAGGACAGTCGCTTAGTTTTTTTTGACCTTTGATCACGGCACCGGCAAAAGCCAGGCATGTTGGTATCTGGCATTGTTTGCAATTTGATTTGGGCAGCAGCTTGTAGATTTCTAAGGGACTGTTAATTTTATTCATGCGATTACTCCTTTTCTAATAGCAGAGAATTATAGTGATTCCAAGCCTTTTTTAAGTTTTTCCAGCAACTTTACAAATACTTCCTTTTCTTTTCTATCCAGTGAGGAGATTACTTTATGTACGTAATTGTTGTGTATGGGAAGGAAAGTGTTCATTAGTGTTAAAGCCCTGTTTGTCAAGCAGACTCGAAAGGCCCTTTTATCCGAGGGATCGTTCGTGCGAATGACCATGTTTTCTTTTTCCAGACGCTCTATCAGGCCGGTGATGTTGGCCCTGGAAACCATCATTTTTTTGCTCAATTCCGATTGAGTCAACCCCCGGTCACCTGTCATGTACAGATGAACCAAAGTATTGAACTTGGGCCAGGAAAGGCTGAAGCGGGCATAGTGCATGGAGAGAACATCTTCCAGAGCATCCCAGGCTGAGGTCAGTTCAAGGAGCACGCGCGTTGAAAGGTAGCGATCCAGAGCGTCTTCTTTTTCTTGAATTTTTCTAACCCCCTATCCTGAATGTAAACACATTAACAATATTGTAAACATATTAACGAGTTTGGTCAAGCTTAATTTTTGTCAGGTTGTACCGGGATAGTTTGGCTAAGCAGAAGCTATAAATTTTAACTGCAGCAGCTTAAATACGATGGTATAATAATAGCAAACAGCTCATAAAACTAAATGGGAAAGATTTAAACTCTTGCCGGGTGATCTGTCAGATTGTTATCATATTAAGATAATAACCAGATAATTAATCAAGGTAATAACGTTTGCAATAATATTAGCAGAAGGGAGAACTGTTTTGAAAAAGAGATTTTTGGCGATGGCTCTGTTGGCCGTGCTGGTTCTGTCCGGCGGGGCGATTTGGCACTATTGCCATTCAGATATAATTCCTATCGAAACCGGTATTAAAGTTATGAAGGGAGTACCCGTATTAATGTACCACAAAGTAAATCCTGACTCAGGTGCAGGGGGGTTTGGTTTGCGGGTCACTCCGGAAAACTTTGATTGGCAAATGCATTATTTAAAGAAAAACGGTTACCGGTCAATCAGTTTGGGAGATATGCTGGATAGTTTCCAGCATAAAAAAGCCCTGCCGAAAAAGCCTGTAATTATTACTTTTGATGATGGTTACCAGGATAATTACAGGTATGCTTATCCTATTTTAAAAAAATATAATTATACGGCAACGATATTTGTTGTTGCCGGTCTTATAGGTAAAACCAATGAGTTTGATGTAAAAAAACATTTGCAGCCGGAAAATAAAATGATGGACTGGTCTGAAATCATATCCCTAGATAATGCCGGAATAACCATAGGTTCACATACCTTAACCCACCCTCACCTGACCGGTCTTTCCGACGCTGAAGCCAGGCAGGAGATTATGGTTTCCAAAAAAGTGCTGGAGGCTAAACTGGGCAGAGAAGTTCAGTTTTTTTGCTATCCCTATGGCGAGTATAATGAGTCAATGGTTAGACTGGTCAAGGAGGCCGGTTACCGTGCAGCCACCACCACTAAGCAGGGCTTAAACTATCAAAATACTGATGCCTATCTTTTAAAGCGGATAAGGATAATGGGAAAGTATAATCATGAAAAATTTATTGAGGAATTGCATAAATGGGACTATACGGGCGAGTCTAAAGAATTATAGATAAAGGCCAATCTGGTAATAATATGGCTTAAGACTTAGTCTATCTATCAGGAGGGGCGATGTTATGACCAGTGAGCTGGAGAAAATAGATCTTTTGAGAGCGAGAACCGGTATCAGCTATAAAGAAGCTCAAGAAGCCCTGGGTAATGTAAATGGAGATGTGGTGGAAGCGCTCATAAATATAGAAGAAAAAAACCGCAGGTTAGCTGAGAAGATGCAGATCGGCGGGCAGAATGCAATGTCAAAGCTGAAGAGTTTGATTAATAAAGGGCAAGACACCAAAATCAGATTAATCAAAGATGAGCAAACCGTGATGGAAATACCTGCCACGCTGGGAGTGCTGGGCTTAATTGGGGTAATATTTAGCAGTGAACTGGCTCTCTTAGGTGCTGTCGGTACAATGTCTGCCGTAGCCAATAAATATACCATGGAGATTGATTATCCACGGGCAGACGATACCGAGGATGAGTTAATGGAAAACATTCATTGATAGGTAAGTTTTGTTAATAACATGTATAGTATAAACAATAATTGACTTAGAACGAGATATCTGATAAATTAAAAACAAAAAGTGTCAATAAAAAGGCAATGAGGGAAAGAGTACCCAGAATTCGTGTTTTCAGCGAGCCGGGTTGGTGTGAGCCGGCAATGCTTTTTTGGGGAAAGGGCTTCCTGAGCCGCAGGAGGAAAGCTTTATTTTTTCTAAAGCAAGTAAAACCTGCAACCATGAAAAGAGGGCTGAATTCAAAACCTCAGCCAAGCAGGGTGGAACCGCGGGATAATTCCCGTCCCTGGTGTATGCCAGTGGCGGGTTTTTTTATGCTCTGGTAAATATATGAATTTAAACACAAGAGGTGAAAATATGAATTTCCAAGAGTTAGTTTTGGCCTTGAATAATTTTTGGGCCAAGGAAAACTGTATAATTCTTCAGCCCTACGATGTGGAAAAAGGGGCCGGTACTATGAACCCGGCTAC